>AP026679.1 GCA_025999155.1 Candidatus Dojkabacteria bacterium | reverse complement strand
GAGTGAAATTATACCGCTAATTAAAAAATTTAGACTTTATTCGAAGACATTATCAACGTATAATTATCGGACTACAAGACAATATTTATACAGACGGGAAAATTCATTACCACTTATCTACAAGATCATGTTGCTACCGGTAGACTAAGTTCAATAAATCCCAATCTACAAAATTTGCCAGCTGACGAAAAAATCGGCACACAAATCAAAAAAGGCTTTTCGAATACCAAAAGGAGTATTCCTCAGCATAGATTATTCACAAATTGATCTAAGAGTATTGGCTCATGAATCACAAGATGAAAGATTAATAGAAGCTTTTTTACACGACGAAGATATACATACTGCTACAGCAAAGCTCATTTTTGACAAACAAGAAATTTCCAAAGAGGAAAGACAATATGCTAAACGTATTAATTTCGGTATAGTTTACGGAATGGAGGCGTTACGGCCTTGCACAGGCTTTAAATATCACACCAGAAGCTGCAAAAGAATTCATCGAAAAATATTTCGAGAAATTCCCAGGAGTACGTCGTTACTTTAACCGTATCATAGAAGAATTAGATGAAAAAGGCTATGTTCATACAATTCTTAATAGAAAAAGATTTTTTGACAATTGGAAAAAACGCGAGTGGTATGCAAAAAAAGGCTCTCTTTAGAGAAGCCATAAATAATGGCCAATACAAGGTGGAAAGCTCAGACATTATGAAAAATCGGAATGATAAAAGTCTTTGACTTTATTAATGAAAATAATATTTAATGCCAAACTGCTTTTACAAATCCATGACGAATTAATTTTTGCAATAGAGGACGAATCAAATCTAGATAAGTATTTGTCACAGTTTTCACAAATTATGGAGAATGCTTACAAATTGGACGTACCACTAAAAGTATCTCTATAAAGTAGGAAAAGATTTGAGTTTCTCTAGTGATATGTAGACAATAACAAACTATCAACGTAAAAATTGATATAACTGTTCATGTGAGACGATATTGTTATAAAAATTTGTATTATAAATTCAAAGTGTTTTACAATTGTACATGCTACCAACGATAGAAATTCTTTATGCAACAGTTTTTTACTTAGTATTTACTTCATTTGGACTCGTAGGATTTCTTGTTTTAAGACTTGTCATCAAGCGACACCAGACACTTCTTTATTTTGTCTCTAAGCCATTCGGACTTATTTTATTTGCTTATCCTATATGGCTTTTAGCATCATTTAGAATATTAAATTTCAACCCAGATTTTCACGTACGTATATTTTTCATCATTACAGTTGTGATCACATCTGCGATTTTTGCTAGACATATCTTTCGTAAAAGTACCCATAATAAAAACTTTTTTAAAAATAATAAAAAAACTATTTTTACAATGCTTCTCATCGAAATATTAAGCTTTCTTGTATATTGGATTTACTTGTACATTAAGTCTTTTAATCCAAGAATTGAAGGCACCGAAAAATTTATGGATTTGCACCTTCTAATGAGCGCGGGAAAGACGGATTTTTTTCCTTTTTTTGATGGTTGGTGGTCTGAAAAGCCTGTTAATTACTATTATTATGGATTTTACTTATTTGCAGTTTTGACAAAGATTTCAGGAGTACCTTACTCAATAGCTTATAATTTGAGTTTAGGTATTATTTTCGTACAAACTTTAGTGATTGCTGCATCTATAGCTTTCCATTTTACACGAAATTATGTTTCCGCATTAGCTGCTGCTGGACTAGTAGGTCTTGCAGGTAATCTACATTATGCCCGTTGTGTAATAAATAATCTCAACGGGGATTTGGTACAATCATGCTTTTACCCAAAAGCAACACGTATATTAGATCCCTCATACATAATTAATGAAATACCATCTTACAGTTTTATATTGGGAGATTTACACCCACACGTTATGGCAATACCCTTTTTTTTACTGGGGGTATACCTCATTATTACTCTATATAAACGCAAAAAGTTTAATCTTTACTTATATTTAATCACTGCTATAACTCTAGCAACTGCGGGCCTAATAAATTTTTGGGATTTTATGACACTCGGAGCTTCATGTGGAGCTTTAGTCATGATTAAATTAGCAATGTTACTACCTCAGTATAATTGGAATATCAAAGAATTTTTCAGAGAAAACTATCTTGAAATTGCTAAGCATATACTAGCCTTGGCCTGTCTCGCTATATCGCCATTTATACTTTATTGGCCATTTTTTGCGCATTTTGAAAGTCCTGTGGCTGGTATAGCCTTTGCTCCAGAATACGTAAAGGAGAAAGGTCTAACTTATGATCAAACCCAATACCCATCAACACCGGAATTTCTCTTTGGGATTTGGGGAAGCTTTTTCATACCGATAATTATATCTATAACTGTAATTTTAGTACTCCAAAAATCTACTTTAAAAAGATTAGTGATACCTATTGTTTTTAATCTCGTTGCTGTAGGACTTATTGCGTTCACAGAAATCTTTTTCTTTCAAGATTTGTTTCATATCATGAATCCACCTTACTTTAGAGCTAATACTGTATTTAAATTAACTTATCATGCATGGATACTTCTCGGACTATGCACTTCTGTATTTATTTATTTCGCATGGCATACACTGATCTCCGTTCAAAATAAAACTACAGGCATACTACTAGATATAACATTTCTTATTGTAATATCAATAATTTTTACAGCAGTCTTCATTTATCCGATTATTGCAGTACAACAGGCTTTTGGTCCTAAATGGCCCCATGAAGTCGAACAAAAATCTATGAATCTCACTTTGGACGGAAGCAAATTTATTCAAAATACAAAGATTGCTGATTACAAAGCTATTCAATGGTTAAATAACAACCAACCTACTCGTGCTGTTATCTTAGAAGCAGCAGGCCCTGCCTATACTTACTATGGTCGCATCGGTGTACATACGGGAATGGGTAATATTTTAAATGTAGAAACTCACGAGTGGACATGGCGATTTAAATATCCCCAAGAGTTTAAACACTGGAAAGATTTGATAAAAATTCCTAACCCTGAGACTGGTTATGGTCCTATAGCTAAAACCAAGGAGCAAGTAAAAAAAGCCTATGAAACATCAAGCTTAGAGGAAGCTAGACAAATATTAGACAAATATAATGTCGAATACGTTTACATCGGTGATCTAGAAAGAGAAGCGTACAAAGTACAAGAAGAAAAATTTTACCAGCTAGGTCGATTGGTCATGCAGGAAGGCAATTCTGTATTAATTAAAATTGATCGCAACTAACCTTCTAAAATAAGTCTAGCGACCTTTTTACCATCTCGTACTGCGTAATTTGTACCTCTATCTTCTGGAAATATCTGCGAAAAATTTGATAAATACACGCCATCTAAAGGTGTCTTAATTTCTGGAATTTTATCAGAATATTCAAGATCAACGATATGTTGAGCATTTTTTAGTCTAAAAACATGTATTTCTACAACTTTTTTTCTCTCAAATTCAGGAAAAATAATCTGCAGATAATTAAACCATTTTTCTATTAAATCACGATCTTCTAAAGAAAATTGCTCATGATCATGTGGCAAATACGCACCTATGTAATATATATAATGTCCACCATATCTTTCCTTAGGGGCAATTTGAGTATGATGAATAAAAGCTAAAAACGGAGAGTTTAAATCATTAATATTATGCCAATAATAATCAGAAAGTTTTTGCTTCGATGAAAACACTACACATATAGCCCCCAAATAATGAATAGACCTCAACTTGTTTAAATATTCATTAGAAATACCAGAATTACCAGAAACCAAATCTGCAAATATATAAGATGGAACAGTACAAATCACTTTATCATAGTCTCGTGCTTGGCCATTTGTGTCTACAACTCTGATTAGATTGCCATTTTTTTCTAAACCCTTGATATGAACCTCCATAAATATATTAACTCCTAAATTTGACAATTTCTGCTGTAAAGCGTCGATAATGACATGAAAACCACCATTAAAATATCCCAATTTTTCACCGTCACCCAATTTACGTGAATTTGCACGGATATGTAATCTTGCCCACAGCCATGCCATGGATACTTGACGGTAAAATCTATCAAATTTACCTTTCAAAAGTGGTTCCCAAATAACTTGCATCACTTGTGCTCCACAGTGTTTTTTCATCCATTCGTAAGCAGAAATATTTTGTAATTTTTGCCAATTCTTATATTTTTGTAAGTATAACAATACTAAACCTAAACGAATTCTTGATACAAAACTTAACGGTGAAAACCTAATTAAATCTATAGGACCGCTAAAAGGATGAATTTTCTTATTGTGATAAATACAAACTGAACTGCTTCTCCATTCTAATTTATCTTCAAGTCCTAAGTCTTTAACTAGATCGATAATATCTGTGTCTGTTGTAAATATATGATGATAAGTTTTTTCAAGGTGCTCTCCGTGTATCAAAAAACCAGAAGCAAGACCACCAAGTTCTGCGTTTTTCTCGTAAATATAAATCTTGTGCCCTGACTTCGCTAACTCATAAGCAGCAGTTAGCCCTGTAAATCCTCCACCTATAATCGCTATTCTCATAATACTACGAATATTACCACAACCTAGAAATAACAAAATCCCAACAAGTACGATACTGAATGACTTGATATGATAGTTCCACCATCAACTATCAGGAATCAGTATTTGAGTCATCTAATATACTAGATACTATGTACAAAGGCCGATTTTGTACTTCAGAATAGATTCTACCTATGTATGTTCCTAGAATACCCAACATGAGCATTTGTACGCCACCGATAAAAAATATAGCGATTACAGTAAATGTCCAGCCTGCGACGGTTATGTCAGGATACATGACTTTTTGGTACACGGCATAAACGATACCTAGCAAACTTAACATTGACACACTAAAGCCTATAGTTGATATAACTTTTAAAGGAAAAGTGGAAAAACTAGTAATGCCGTCTAAGGCTAATTTCATCATTTTTCGTAAAGGATAATGAGTTACGGAACGGATGCTTCCAGGTCTATCAAAAAGCACTGAGGTTTGTTTGAAACCTACATATGCTACTATACCACGTAAAAAGCGATTTTTTTCTCGAAATTTACGTACTGCATCAACTACTTTTTTATCCATTAAACGAAAATCCCCGGTATCCTTTGGAATGCGAACCTCCGCTAGTGAATCTAAAATACGATAAAAAACATATGCAGTAAATCTTTTAAACATACTCTCACCTTCACGTTCTTTACGTTGGCCATAAACTACTTCATATCCTTCTTCCCATTTTTTGATCATTTCGAGCACTACACTAGGAGGATCTTGTAAGTCAGCGTCCATTATCACTATAGCATCACCTCTCGCATAATCTAGACCAGCGGTAACAGCAATTTGATGACCGAAATTTCGGGAAAAATTAATTACTTTGAACCTTCTATCTCTAGCATGTATATCCAGCAACATTTCTGGAGTTTTATCACGACTGCCATCATTCACCATTATAGCCTCAACATTATATTTTTCTTCTATTTCAGTAAATAATTTCACTAATTCTGAATATAAAGTCTCTAGACTTTCTTCCTCATTATAACAAGGAATAATAAAACTAATTTTTTTCATGAGTTGATATAATAAATTAACAATCTATCTTTTGTAATAATATCTCATATACTTTCTCTATTCAATGAAGTGATAAAAATTCAATGGCAAAAATCAAAATAACAGGCAACACAAACAAAGAATTGGTATTGAATTTTTTAAAATTAATTCCACGGGGTAAAGTAGTGTCATTTAGCCAAATAGGCAGTATAATCCATCTGCATCCACGAATAGTAGGATTTATATTAACTGGTATGAACCAAGCTGAAATGAGCATTTATCCTTGGCATAGAGTAGTTAACAGGAAGGGCTTCATTAGTGCTTGTAAACTAGGAGAAAAAGGAGTTGTACAGAAAAAGCTTTTAGAGATGGAAGGTATACCTATACAAGGCTTTCAAATCATAGAGCCAGAAAAATACTTCTGGCGCATATAAACAATCAAACAATTCTAGATCTCTTGATGGTACAGACAAATTAAATTTCATAGTAAAACCTCGAATTTCTTGAAAAGAATAACACAAAACATCAAACTATACACCGTTAAAAGTGGTGAGCCCAACTGGATTCGAACCAGTGACCTCTACAATGTGAGTGTAGCGCTCTAACCAACTGAGCTATGAGCTCGAAAAGTAGTTATTAATTCGAACCTAAAATTCATCAAAATACAACACAAACCCGATTACACTCGAAATATTAATTCCTCAATCATTATTTAAAAGTAAAATCCAACGAAAAAACAATCTACATTACTATATGGTGAGCTCAACTGGACTCGAACCAGTGACCTCTACAATGTCAATGTAGCGCTCTAACCAACTGAGCTATGAGCTCAAAGATTGACTGGTTCAATAATATAGCTATTTAATACTTTTTTCAAGAAATTTAAGAAATACAAATTGTGCAAATTCATGGTATTATAATGCATGAGATATACTGCTAAATTACCAATCAGTATTATTACGATAACTTTTTTAGTTTTTTATTCTATTACCATACTACTTGCACAAACCCCAACGTCCACTCCAACTCCTACTCCAACACTTACTACAACACCCACTTACTCTTTTCAAGCATCTGTCGATAAAACTTCTGTGAAACCTGGCGATACTTTTATCATAACTATGAGTGTTGAAAACACAGGTACAACGACTATAAATAACTTTGAGATCAGAATACCATTTATCCGTAATGTACAAGAAGTAAAATTTGATATTGAATCTCCATCCTTCAATAAATTATTAGATGGTTTCGAATTTCCTACAGGTTTTAATAGTCGAAGTTGGCTTATAAATACATTTTCCACAGGAGCAACAAAAACGTTCAGCATTACTTATACAGTATTAGATACTGCACAAGATGAAAATGGTCTAACCACAAAATTTACTCTTCCAATAACATGGGTAGATCCAGCAGGTCTGGACTCAAACCGTGAAATCACTCTAAACTCATTACGCGCGGATATTTACATAAATAAGATATATCAAAATTCTAACTATATAGAATTACCACGACTGGATTACAAATCGAATCCATTCGCTAAAGTAAAACTAAGTGACAAATTTGTATTCGAGGGATCAAGAACCACTGATTTATCAAAGTTAGATCCTCAGACATTGAATTCTGTAAATAACTTTAAATTGGAAACTCAACATGTTTTACTGGAATGGCAAAAGCCAATAGATCTATCATCACCCGAAGCGACAAATGTATTTTCTAATTTAGATCAATATTTCGAATCTTCCCCCGCAAAATTGATCTATAAAAAAAATATAACTTTCTTTGAAAATATACCTGTCAAAATTACCTTTAAAGAAGTGAACTTCGTCTTTGAACCGAAAATTAAAATCGGAAATGATATTGAAGACATCACTAAAGTACAAGGGAGCTTAAATCGTTCGGCTCGTGAAGTCTCAATGTACTTTGACCAAATGAAATCGGCCTTACTGATTCCAGATATTAAAACAGATAAATCTATTTATGAAACCACTGAACAAAATATCGAAATCAAAGCTTATGTGTCGGATCCAAGTGCTAAAGTCACGTATAAAATAAATCCGAATTCTGAAGAGAATAAGATCTTCGTAATTGATTTAGATAGTGGCGAATTTACTATACCTATTCAATTGGACCAGCCATCATTACAAGTTGAGATAACCGCCACAATTCATAATGATCAGAGTTATTCTAAAGTTATTATTGTGAAATCTACCGAACAAGCCGAAACCACACCTACGGAAGTTTCTAACGAACAAACCACCATATCGATGCCCATTAATCCTTTGACAACAATCTTATTAATTGTGGCAATGAGTATTCTAGTAATCATAGTAAGCATTATTTTGTATATTTTGTATAAAAGTAAAAAAAGAAGGACAAAAGCATCAGATATTAAATTTGATTCATTGACAGTCAACAGCCTGTTTTCTAGCCAAGTAGATGATGAGCATCTTTTCCCTACAACACAATTTTCAAAACGCCCTCACCAGAAAATCGATTTATTGGGACTAGATAGCGAACAAAATAGCACTGTAGACAATAATTAACGGCATTTGTTTAAAAAGTTATATTTTGTTATTTTTTATAGAAAGAATCATGCATTATTTCCTTATTTCATTGCTGTATTTATATATACTAATAAGACTTCTCTTACCAGCAATATTACGCTTATCAGTATGGGACCAGTCTCGCATCAGACTGTTCTTGCTGGAGAAACTGTCGACCACAAGAATAATAATGATTGAAATACTCATTATTGGTACTGTATTGATTTATATATTAAATCACCAATATATCAATATAGATAGAAATATTTCTTTTATCATTTCTAGTGAACTAATTTTTCTTGCATTTTATGTATTAACTTTTCTTGTTGGATTTGCCTTAGCCACAAAATTGATTCTAAATTTAGTACAAGAAGCAACACATATTAAACAAAACATTATATTTGTCTCATCTATTGCACATTATCAAAACATTGCGGATATGTTAATCCACTTGGGGATTACACATGTATTTTTTTTCTATGCCGTCCTAGAAATTTCCCAACCTGTACGAGAGATACAAGAACTATTTACTATACTCTTGCCATCTCTAGGCTTTCTGATATCAATAATTTACTATACATATTATCAGAAGATAGAAGCTAAAATCGGTAAAGTCATAATTGTATCACATTTCTTGATCTTAGGTTTGATAATTTTAATGATTGGCGAGGCTAAACTTGACAATATTAGATCTATACCAATAAATCTATCTCTACTTATATTTCACATTACATTTTTAGGACGTATGATAATGAACAAATTCGGAATCAATCATATTCGTCCAATATCTACAGTCTGGCGAAGCCACCAAAAACACACGAATGTCATTTACAGTAATTTTACTACGTCATTTAATAAATATATAGAACATGATCACTTACAACCCACCCAAAAGAACCTTGATACAATAGAAAATTCCAATCTATACGACAGCCCAATCCGAGTAAGCCAGTCAAATAACATGATTTCTTTAAGACAGCTCATCACTCGTGATTATTAACCCGAATTATTGAATATAGTAGATTGCGGTTTTTGCTCCAAATTTTATATTTTGACTAACTTTTATTAAATACGAACGCATGTGTGAAAATGTTTACCAATCGTATTTCAGAAATGATGCTACTTTACATCAAAAAAAATGACAGACCGATGAATTCTATCTCTTTCTTCCACAGACGTGCCATCATCGTAGTTTGCAAACACCCCTAATGCAGTCCCCCCCCTCACAATTACTTTTCCTTCAGCTATAACATATTGACCTTCAAGAGTACTATCATTCACGAGTTTAGCCAGATCGTATTTGATAACAAAATAACAAGTCTTTTTCCCGAAGAAATTATTAAACTCAAGCTTCTCTAATATGTAACCTTTATCCTCTGCGTCATTCGCATCTTTCGGTTCATCATCAATTTTATCCTCAACAAATAATCTGCAGGTTTCTTTATCCGTAATTTTTGTCGCTTTATTCAAAGATTCGAAGGAAAAAAGACGTATACTATTATAAAAACCTTTCTGATTTAGATTTTGACTTCTGTAATCTATATACACATCGCTATAGGGGTTATGTTTAAATTCCTTCGGAAAATAGAAAACTATGTTATCTTGTTTTACGGAAGATAAGTTCTTTAAAAAAATAGTTTCGCGATAGTACGAATAAGTCATAAATGACAACATTGCTAGGAAAACAATTACAATTATAAATAGTGTTAGTTTGACTAACCAAACTCTTCTTTTTCCATTTTGCTCTTCGTCCTGAAAAACCTGCCCTGTATTTGCATTATCTACTTCTTTCTCGCTTATTTTTGGCTCAATCCCTGATTCATTATCTGAAAAATCATGGCTGGTGTTTACATCTGACCTTAGCGTCTCAACAGAATCAGTTCCTGCATCATAAACATCTTTACCTGATTTCTTCCCAGATGCTCTATTTTGCGATGCCTTATTTTTCCCATCACCCTGCTCTAGTGTATTATTTCCATCATCTGCCATGACTCATTCTAGCAGTTTCTTCTAGTATTCCAAATCTAAATTTATGACACAGACTCAAAAAAGTTAGCCGTCAGCGGTCAACACCATGGTAATGCCAGTATACCAGCATAATTATGATCGCATCTCTGAATGTTTGAGTTTGGCCTTTAATGTGTTAGAATGGTGTATGTCTGATGTGCTCAACTCAATATCGATACCAGTTCTAGTCATATGTATTCTAGGGCTAGTTATCTTAATAGTTATATTTATTTACAACTCTTTAGTAAAGGCGAAAACTCGTGTAGACGAGACTTGGCGACAAATAGATGTACGACTTCAAAACCGTTATGATCTATTACCTGATTTAATACAGGCTGTTGAAAAAGCAATCTCAACAGATAAAGAAATTCAAACAAAAATTGCAGAACTCCGTAGTGCTGCTGACGTAGCAAGAACTACACAATCAGATGCTTCCCATGCTAATCAAAAAGCTCTTGCAGAGCATACTTTGACTAGCGCGATACAGGCTTTAAGAGTTACATTGGAGGCTTATCCTGAGTTAAAAAGCCAGGAAGCAATTAAGAATTTCATGGATCAAGATGCTGTTATTGAAGAGAAAATAGCTGCAGCACGCCAGATTTACAATACTACCGCACGTGAATATAATGAGAAAATCTCTATAATTCCAAATAATATACTCGCTTCATTGATGGGCTATAAGCCAGTAAGCTATTTCGAGGCATCAGAAAATGCTAAATATGATATTGAGCCACGATGGGGCGGGCAGTATGAAATACGCAAGGAGTAATATCGGCCTTGTTTCTGCATACATCTCATTTCGACTTGTGCGTCGGTTTATAATGCCATATGTCGTTTTGACTCCGAAATATTCGGATAGCCGGATAGAAATGTATTAGGGTGCTTATGTACTCTCAGATTGATAAAGACAACTTGCGTACCTTTATCTTATTGATAGTCTTTATGATGTTTATTGCGGCTAGTGTAGCGGTTATCAGTTATAGTTTCACAAGAAACAAGTGGCTAAGCATAATTGTTGGAGTGATAGCTTTTGTAACTTCGCTAATTAACGTACTACGTGCTTACTTTTCTCTGGATAAAAGGATTTTAAAGAAGACGAAAGCTGTCGATGTGACAGATAAGCCTGAATTCAAATATTTGAATGACCGAGTGGAGATCATAGCTCTTAAGGCAGGTATACCTAAACCCAGAGTCTATATACTACAAGAAAAAGCTTTAAATGCTTATGCGATAGGACGTGATCCTAAGCATGCGCATATAGCTGTCACATTGGGTCTTTTACAAGAATTAAATACTGAAGAACTAGATGGTGTAATCGCCCACGGAATGGCTTATATAAAAAACTATGACACCAGACTGATGTCGATTGTCGATGCGACAGAAGGCGTTTTAGCTTACACCATGTTTATCTTTTGGGCGGCGCTTATTAACAGTAGAGAGGGACGACATTATATAATTGAAGGTGGATGTATACTGCTCTTGATAACTATCGTACTTATTATCCTTGCTACGACTTTGTCAACGATAATTAAAAATACTATTTTGCGACGTCGAAAATTTTTAGCGGATATGACTGCAGTAGAAATTACGAGACATCCGCAGGGTCTGATTAATGCTTTGAAGAAATTGCAAGCAAGCACAGTTCCGGTTACTCGTGCTGGAGGCAATATCGCGCATGTGTTTATTGTTTTTCCTAAACGAAGATCTAAACTAAAATCCAAGCAAACATCTGAACAAGCATCTAAACGAATATCCATATCTAAACGAATATCTAAACAGATATCCGGTTTTTTCGATAAAATAGATGAATTATCTTCAACACATCCTCCAATCGAAGAACGTATCACTGCTCTCAACCGTTTAACGGATGGCTGACATTTTAATACGATATTCTATATTTGTCATTGTTAGATTATGTATCCACAAAACGACCCGAATCAAATAATCGGACAAGATCAAAATACAAATACGAGTGCGCCAGCAAACGGGGCTCACATGCTAAATATGATATTGCTCCACAGTGGGGATGACAGCCAGAAATACGCAAGGAATAATATCAACCTAATCGTTTTATCAATATTCAACTACAGCCTACCAATATATTCAGAACACACCGATCAAAACTTTTACATTCATCAGTATCCAAACCATAAAAAACGAATAGGTAACATATATCTTAACCAAACGTTTAAAATAGATACAATTTGTGGTAAAGATTCTTGATCTCAAACAAAAACGAGTTTACTTTGAAATATTAAAATACAGATTCAAATGCTAACTCTAGACCTAAATAAGTGCATATGCCGGCTTTTACTTACCCTTACTGATACTCTTTGCGATAATGTTAACTAATAGATTTGATTATCTACAAAAACAATAACGTTTCTACATGACATCTTTTACTGATAGTAATATTTCCCTAAATGATGTTTAAATGTGGAAATTTTGCGATTGGTAAATGTGATAAAATTAATAAATTGATGTTTTATGTACTCCCAAATTGATAAAAACAAACGGCTTAGTTTTATCTTAATGGTAGTATTTATTGTATATATTGTGACCAGCGTCATGCTTCTAAGTTATGCTCTGACACAAAGCTGGTCAGTAGGTATATTTTATGGATTGTTATCTCTTGCAATCTCACTAATTGGCACACTATCTACTTACTATTTTGGGGACGAAATGGTTTTAAAGATGACAGGTGCCATTGATGTGACAGATAACCCTGAATTTAAATATTTAAATGACAGAGTTGAAATCATAGCTATAAAGGCGGGTATTCCTAAGCCAAGAGTACATATACTACCAGAAGATGCCCTTAATGCTTATGCAACAGGACGTGATCCTAAACATTCACACATAGCTATTACACTGGGCCTCTTACAAAAACTAAATACAGAAGAACTTGACGGAGTTATAGCACATGAAATAGCTCATATTAGAAATTATGATATAAGATTAATGTTGATAGTCTCGGTATTGGCTGGTGTTTTAACTTATGCGACAGATGCAATTTTACGAGGCACTCTTCATAATAACAAAAATAGAAGAAATGAGGGTGCAAATATTGTTATGGTAATCATTGCATTGTTATTACTAATACTTGCTCCTATTATATCTCTAATGATCCAGATGGCCATTTCACGACGTAGAGAGTTCCTAGCTGATATGTCAGCAGTGGAAATCACTCGATATCCACAAGGTTTAATTAGCGCATTAAAAAAATTGGCAGCAGATGACACACCAGTGATACACGCAACCGAAGGTAATGCTCACATGTTCATTGACTTTCCTCTAAAAGAATCAGGGTCTTTTCTACGTAAAATGTTTTCAACACACCCTCCTATAGAAGAACGCATTGCTACATTAGAGCGCGTAATTACAGCTTGACATTTATCAAATAATATTTATATTTAAAATACCATGAACAATCAACACAACGTAAATCAAAACATGCAACCAAATAGCAACACAAAAAATGTTGTGCCATTTGCTGCTTACCCAGCAAACTTACCGAGAGATTATGATGTGAAGCTCAGAGAGTATATACTCGAATTAGTGAATCGTAAGTACAGACCGAACTATTTTTTGGCTCATTATTCGCAACTCTCTGCAACAGATCCAAATATGTATCCTCCTCTTGACCCTCAGACCATAAATAGTATTAAATCCCAAGGCCCAGATGTATCTGAAGATGTGGTAAATTTTGAAGTTGCAAGAGTATATAATAAGTTGGAGGCTGAAATATACGATATGGCTTTGTCTCTTTTACCTGAAGATAAAAGAAACGAGTTAAACGCTTTAGCCGAACAGTCAGGCAACGATCCTAGTCAGCAACAAGAAGCAATAAAAAGAATCCAAGATTTTGTATTAGCTAATATCCCTAACATTCGTGTAATTCTCGATACATACATGAATGGATTTACTAATCAATACATGGCCGGAAGGTTCTAAATAGTAATAAATCCTCAATTAAAATATAGCTTTGTTTGCTTATCTTTTTTGACGGGTGTCGGATTTCTTTCTCTTTAAGAATATTTCTATTCACTTTTGTTGATGAATGTTAATTTTGTATTAAAATATACCTATTCATCAATAAGAAAGATGAAACACAGAGATTTCAAACAAATGCAACGCAAATGGGCACAGGCATGGCGGGAGCACAAAGTGTATGCGGCTGAAGATTTCAGCAAGAAACCAAAAAAATATATTCTCGCAGAATTTCCATATCCTTCTGGAAAGAGTTTGCACGTCGGACACATGATGCGATACACTCTACCAGATGTTCTTGCTCGTAAAATGAGAATGTCTGGATATAATGTGTTATTTCCCATTGGTTGGGATGCTTTTGGACTTCCAGCAGAAAATGCTGCTATTAAAACGAATGTGCACCCGGCTCAAATAGTAAAAGAGGCCACAGATGCATATAGAAGAGTGCTTGCAGAAGCTGGTTATGGTTTTGATTGGGAAAGAGAAATTAATACGACGGATCCTGAATATTACAAATGGACTCAATGGTTTTTTTTGAAATTTTATGAACACGGACTTGCTGAATTAAAAGAAGAACCAGTGTGGTGGTGCGAAAGTTTAAAAACAGTACTAGCAAATGAAGAAGTGATTAAAGATGCAAATGGTAACCTTGTTGCTGAACGTGATGGTAAGAGTCCTGTTGAAAGACGTATGCTCAAACAGTGGGTGTTAAAGATGCCACTTTATGCTGATAAATTGCTCGAAGGTTTAAACAAAGTAGACTTTCCAGAATCAGTCAAGGCTGCGCAAATTAACTGGATTGGTCGAAGCGAAGGTGTAGAAATATATTTTACAGTAGATAATCCAGAGAAAGACAAAATCAAAATTTTTACGACTAGGATAGATACTATCTATGGTGCAACATGCCTGATTATAGCTCCAGAACACCAGCTAGTAACAAAATTAACGACACAAGAATATAAAATACAAGTTGAAGAATATTTGGCAAAAACTCAGCAAAGAACCGAGTTCGAGCGGTTAGCAGACACTAAAGAAAAAACTGGAGTGTTTACTGGATCTTATGCTATTAATCCGTTTAATCAGAAAAAAGTACCTATATGGATTTCGGATTTTGTATTAATGAACTATGGAACGGGGGCAATAATGGTGGTACCGGCACATGATGCACGAGATTACGAATTTGCTAAAAAATTTAATATTGAAGTTATTCAAGTCATTAAGCCAAATGAACCTATAGAAATTCAATTACCATACACACAAAAAAGTGGATATTTAATAAATTCAGAAGAGTATTCCAATTTAACTATCGAGGAAGCTACAAATCAACTAATAACAAAAGCAGAAAGAGAAGGATTTGGTGCAAAGAAAGTCTACTATAAAATAAGAGATTGGCTATTTTCGCGTCAACGATATTGGGGGGAACCTATACCGCTGATTCACAAAGCAAATGGCGAAGTTGAAGCCATATGCAGTACTGAAAATCCTGACGAATATAACAAAGTGCTTCCTCTTCTACTGCCTGATGTACCTGACTATACTCCATCTTCTGATGCGACATCTCCTCTTGCGAAAAACACTGAATGGGTTAATACAGTTGCGAAAGATGGTACTCCAGCCAAACGAGAAACTAATACCATGCCTAATTGGGCTGGTTCTTGCTGGTACTATCTAAGATATATAGATCCCCATAATTCTCAAACCTTCGCTGATATGGAAAAGATGAAGTATTGGCTGCCAGTGGATATGTATTTTGGTGGAGCTGAGCATACGTATTTACATTTACTTTATTCCAGGTTTTGGCATAGATTTTTATTCGATCTTGGCCTAGTTCCTACAGAAGAACCATATGCATGGCGCATGAACGGGGGAATACTATTAGGACCTGATGGCGAAAAAATGTCCAAATCACGGGGAAATGTAATCAATCCAGACGAAAAAATAGAAATTTATGGAGCAGATGCATTACGTTTATACATTAATTTTATGGGACCATATGATGCAACGATAGTTTGGCAAGAAGGAGGACTCAAAGCATGTAGAAAACTTATAGATGATATATATATTCTCTCTTCAAAGGTTTCAGATAAAGAGTCAAGTCGACCTCTAAAGGTTGCATATAACAAAATGGTTAAAAACGTAGGTGATATGATTGATAACCTAAAGACTAATACAGCTGTGAGTGAAATAATGATCTTTGTGAATATTGCTCAGAAAGAAGAGTATATAGGCAAAGATGAATGGTCTGGTTTCTTAAAGGTTATAGCTCCGTTTGCTCCGTTTATTGCAGAAGAATTATGGCAAACATTACATAATTACCGATTTGAAGAATTCACAAAAGATAAATCTATACATGTGCAGCCCTGGCCTGATTACGATCCAGCCATGGTTATAGATCAGACTATTACAATTGGAGTACAAGTAAATGGGAAATTAAGAGCTACAGTAGAGATTGAGCGTGATGAAGCAGAATCCAGCGTAAGAGAGAAGACACTCAATTTACCTGCAGTTCAAAAATGGATAAAAGACAAACAAATTGAAAATTTCATCTATGTTAAAAATAAGATAGTCAATATAGTAGTAAAGTAGCTTTTTAATAAAATTTTTTTACACCCACTAAAATTAAAAACCTGGTATAACATACCAGGTTTTCTTACTTCTGATCAAAACTTAAAATTAAAATGGTAGCTCATCGTCGACATTTACGCGTACATTCGCATCGTCTATGGATTTGGAAGAATCTACACTATTAGCATCTTTCCGTGTATCTAGCATGACTAAATCTAAAACACGAATTTTATGTTTAGTTCGAGATTTGCCAGTATCGGCATCGGTCCATTTATCAGATCTCAGATTGCCTTCTATATAAACTCTCGAACCTTTTCTTAAATAAGTTTTCACAACTTTTGCAATACCAGACCAAGCTTCGCAATCAATATATGTGGTAACCTCACTAACTTCTCCATCAGGTTTTTTATAAGACTCATTAATTGCGATAGTAAACTTTGCCAACTCGGTATCCTGGCTTATTTGTACAACCTCTGGATCTTGTACGATATTACCTATTAGTATCACTTTATTTACAGATTTCATAAGTGCTATTTTTACAATTTTTAAATATTTTATTACTCGACCATGCAGACATCAACACCGAATTGCTGTAGATTTCTTACTATATTTGGATATCTACGAAAAATAGATTCGGCATTTAAAATGGTCGTAGATCCTTCCGCGGCTAAAGCCGCCAGCACAAGAGCGTGAGCACATTGCAGTATACTAGGAGCAGTTACTATTGCTCCATGAAATCGCGAAGGCCCAAAAGTTATAACTTGGTGAGGATTTGCCATAATCACGGAAGCCCCCATCCTCTGTAATTCTTCAATGAAAAACAGCTGCGTTTCATACATGTTTGAAAAAATCTTTATGCTACCCTCTGCTAAAAGTGCTAAAACCAAAATTTGAGGGATAAGATCTACAGGAAAACCAGGCCAAGGCTGATCTGGTACTTTATCTATATCGCCACGTACATTTCTAAGACACTTTAAAATTTGACCATTAGGTACAAATAAATCATCACCCCTAACCTCTACATAAAGATTTAATTTTCTAAAGTAATTCAATATCTGTTGCATGTGATGAGGAATTGCATTTTTTATCCAAAGCTCTCCATTTGTTATTGCAGCAGCAACAATCCATCCTCCAATGTCTATATGATCAGAAATGACAGTCCATTCGCCACCCGCCAAATAATCTACCCCTTCGATAGTTAGTAAGTTAGAACCAATACCCTCGATTTTTGCTCCTACAGATACTAAAAAGTTACACAAATCCTGCGTATGTGGCTCACAAGCAGCATTATAAATTACAGTCTTGCCTTTTGCTTTTACGGCAGCAAGAATCAAATTTTCTGTCCCAGTTACAGAAGCCTCTATCAACCAAATTAAGTCCTTTCCCTTCAAATTATCAACCGACATTTTATAACCATTATCCTTATCAATCTTTACTCCTAACTCCGACAGTCCTTGAAACAAAGCATCTAAAGGTCTATTTCCTAATTTACATCCTCCTGGATCTGAAATTTCGGCCTTGCCAAACCTCGCTAATAAAGGGCCTAAGAATACGAAAGTTGCTCTTTCTTTTAATGCTAAATCCTCGTGAATAACGTATGAATTTATTGTTCTCGGATCAAAACGTACCACACCTGGCCCACAAAATTCTACTGTTCCACCTAGAGATTTATAAACATCTATAAAAACTAACACAGACGAACTCATTGGTACATTTCTAATCGTTACTGGTTCTTCACACAAAATAGTTGCAGGAATGAGCTTCAATATAGAATTTTTATTTGGTTCGGGATATACAGTACCGTTTATCGGTGTACTCCCTTTAATAACTAATTTTGACATTTATATTTATATAGATTAACTTCGCATATATTCTACAAAAACTAACTTCTTATATTTGCAAGTAAAGCTTTTGCTGTAAACAACATTATTAGCACAACAAAAAATGCAATAACATATACAAAAGTTACATTCATATAACCAATGACAGATATAACTAGAGCAAAAGCTAAAAATACTCCTAAATTAGCATAAAAATAATTTTGAGATGCTTTATACAGCTCAACCAACTTAAATATTTGAGGGAAATCATACTTTGACAACATTGTCACACATAAAAACAAAGTAGTAAATATAAAAATATTAATACCATTAGTAAAAGACGCTTTTTCTAAAACATTATTTAACAAAAAATTAATACCTATTACACAATAAATAAAAAGAGATAAAACAAAGAAATAAATAAGTAAGCTGATGAAATTAGGCTTTTTGCGTACAAACTGCCGATACGAGAAATAGAATAACGTTATACCCGCAATGATAATAAAAATTAATGTAAATAAATTAGCTCGTGCAAATTGCCATATGTATTCATACAATTGATAGAAAATAGATAAAAATATTATAAGAGAGTTAAGTAACACAAATACAAAAATTAAAAAATAGTCAAATTTGCGTAAACTTAACTTAATATTAGTATAAACTTTAAATCGTTGTCGGATTGATTTTAGACGAAACATGTCTTCTAACAAAATTTATATAATTCGCTAGATATAAAAATATAGTAAATACAACCATCAAGACCATACTCGCCATCGATATATCAAATCCCTTCAATAAGGTAAGTAATTTAATAAATGATAATAAACCAATGAAAGAAAAGATATATGTGTAATGAGTAGATAAAATGACAAAAATAAGAGGAATGCACAAAATTAGAGATGTCGTTACAGAAAACGTCTGGTTGAGAAACTTTACTGAAGCCAAACATATTAATGTCAAACCTAGGATCGAGAAAATACGTGTTTTGGATATACTTTTATATCGCCAATAGTCAAGTAAGACAGCTAAAATCACAACAATTATCATTACAACATAGGGGATCAACGATTGATACCACTTATACTCTACATAATAGACAGCCTCTAAATTATAAGCTAAGTTAGTGGGTTCAGTATTTAAAAAACCTTTTATTAAAGTAGCCTGAGCACGGTTTGGTATACTAGTTAATATGAGCCTTGTAGGTACATAATTTTGATTGTAATCAAAGTATGCTTGCCACTCCGACCCTGCAACAGACACTTGCAAAGGTTTATTCAATTGATTACGAATCAAATTAATCTTTTCTGGAGTAATAAAAAGACTTAATGGTAATGCAATGTCATACTTTGATAAATTACTTGCAGATTGCTGCTCTAATAACTCAGCAAAACCAAAATCATTTCTTTGTAAATTGAACGTTTCATATTGAGGAGCAGAACCTTCATCTTGTGATTCTGAAGCAGTAATTGTTTTTAATGTACGAATCTCAAAATCTGCATTAGTAGAAGTTAACAAATTTGTTGACTGCTCCAAACTCTTATTCAATAAAAAAGTCAGAGTCACCTCATTTCTTCCTATATCAGTCCTTATTTCAAAATTATTACCTACATAATTACGCAGTCTTTCTTCAAATATATGCAAATCTCTTGCAACCAGTCGATGCACATCATTTTTCGAATCAGGAATTGACACTGACTTTACTACATATTTGTAGCTATTTGTATTACCAGAAGAATCAATATTTAACTGCAAAGAGCGTGGATCAAACAGACTTGGTAAACCTTCATAGAAATATCTCCGACCAGCAAAATCTATACTGAATGGTGGTATGAGATATAACACAGATACGCCGACCAAAATAATGAATCCACTTAATCCAATAGTTCGTATACTCATCGACATCTAATTATAGCAGATTATAAATTCTAAACTAAAATTTTAATTTGATATGATTATCTATGTAGTTATAAAAACATTTTTGTAAATAGAATTTCTTAAATTTCAAATCAAAGCGGATTAACTGAACATCTATTGATGCTGGCTTATGAGTATGCAAAAAAACATTATTAGAGGCAAAATGATAGTAAAAATAT
Organism: Candidatus Dojkabacteria bacterium; assembly: GCA_025999155.1. Classification (GTDB taxonomy): domain Bacteria; phylum Patescibacteriota; class Dojkabacteria; order JAOAGR01; family JAOAGR01; genus KatS3mg084. Next base: position 717,468 of record AP026679.1, on the reverse strand, counting down.
CCTCCCTGTTGCTCAATTAATTCTAATTCTGTTAATTTTATACCATATGATTTGATGCAGAATTCAATGTAATCATTATATATTTTTTCTAAACTATCTGTACTTTGTTGCAGAGCTGATAACGATGATAATAATTTCTGATACAAATCTTTCGAATGTATATCCCGGCTAATGGATGCTGCTATATTCACCAAGTCTAAATAACAATTGAGATGATCGATACTTTTTTTATAAAAATCAAATATGTTCCCTAGATCTAAATGCATTTCCTGAGGATAGAAAAAATTTTTTCCTTTCGTACAGACTATGTGTAAAACATATCCAATTTGTATGTATCCGACAAACTTACTTTTGAGATTCTGCACTCCTCTCACAAAAAAAGCTTTGCGATCACCATCTTCGTCCAATAAATTAAAAATCATATCTTTTTCTCCAAAAGGAACTTTATTCAAAATTATGCCATGAATTTTACTGATTTTAGTATTCATCAGAAATGGCTTTTTATTTTATTAATTTTATTAATTTTATTATAAAAAGAGAAATTTCATCAGCTAAGAAACCTATATATTGCGATGCAAAGATTTTCATAAAATTCGAATCAGTTTACAGACTTTCATATAAATGTTAGATTTTGAACATGAGGCAAGAACGACAAATCAGGGCACAATGGGATTTATCACAACTGTTTGAAGATATCGATGAGAAAAGCATATTAGCTCACATGAAAGAAGTGACACAAAATGTAGAAGCATTTGTAGCAAAATGGAAAAATCGTACTGATTTTCTGGAGGATCCAATGATTCTTCGAGAAGCACTGGATGATTATGAGAAATTGATGCATTATTATGGTACGGCAGGGAAAGCGGCGTATTTTATACATCTGAGTCGGGCTTTAGATCAAAATAATCCTGCACTAAAGGCATTAGAAAATAAAGTCGTCTATGAAAGTCAACGAAATGCAAACGCTTTAGTCTTTTTTACACTAGCTATAAGTACAATTCAAAAAGATAAACAAAATAAATTTTTACAATCGCAAGCCTTAGAAAATTATAAACATTATCTCGAGAAAATATTCGCAAAGGCTGCTTATATGCTTTCTGAAAAAGAAGAGCAGATCGTAAACCTCTTTGAAAAAACTAGCTATTCGGATTGGGTCGATATGATTGAAAGCCTGTTGGCACAAGAACAACGTTATGTGTTTACAGAAAATGGCAAAAAGAAATTGCCCTTTTCTAAAATAACAAGTCTCTTATCAGACAGAAATAAAACCGTCAGAGATTCTGCGGCTAAAGCTTTGAATGATATTCTTCAAAAATATGTTCATATTGCAGAGAGAGAACTGAATGCTGTACTTGAGTATGCAAAAATTGAGGATGAAATAAGAGGATTAGAACGCCCCGACAAAAATAGACATTTGAATGACGATATTGAAAGCGAAGTCGTAGATGCTCTAATAGATGCAGTAACAAAAAAATATTCTATCTCTCAAAGATATTATGCACTCAAAGCTAAATTATTAGGAGTGAGCAAAATAAGTTACGCAGAGCGGAATGTCGAATATGGTACTTTAGAAACTCAATACACTTATGAACAAGCTTATGATATGGTCAGAAACGTACTTCATAACCTTGATCCAGAATTTGGAGATATAATACAAATGTATAATGAGAATGGTCAGATTGATGCATATTCAAAAAAAGGAAAGACGCATGGTGCTTTCTGTTCTCACAATCTGTTAACTGATCCAACATATATACTTTTAAACCATAATAACCGATTGAACGATGTTTTAACTTTGGCTCATGAAGTAGGCCATGGAATAAATAATGAATTAATCAAAAAGACCCAGAATGCTTTAAATTTTTCAACACCTACTTCTACTGCAGAGGTAGCCAGTACGTTCATGGAAGATTTTGTACTTCAATCAATACTAAGAGGTGCAAATTATGAAGAACGTCTTGCTCTCCTCATGTCAAAACTTAATGATGAAGTTAGTACTATATTTCGACAAATAGCTTGCTATACTTTTGAACAAGATTTGCATCAAACATTTAGAAAAGAGGGTTATGTATCCTATAAAAGAATTGGAGAGTTATTTATTAAAAATATGAGAGACTATATGGGTGATGCAGTTTCATTTGATGCTGGAAGTGAAAATTGGTGGTTGTATTGGTCTCATATAAGATACTATTTTTACGTGTATTCATACGCTAGCGGACTATTAATCTCCAAGGCTCTCCAACGCCGAGTAAAAAATAATCCTGAAGAAATAAATAAAGTCAAATACTTTTTATCTGCAGGATCATCAAAGTCGCCTAAAGATATATTTAACGATATCGGTATCAACATATCAGATAAAAAATTCTGGTATGAAGGACTTGCCGAGATAGAAGATTTACTAGGTGAAGCTGAACAATTAGCGATAAAATTAAAAAAGATATAGACATAAATAATGATAATAGCATTTGACTATGGTGAAAGGAAAATGGGTGTAGCGGGAAGTGATTAAACAGGTAAATATGCGATTGTTTTAAAATACATGTCCAACAAGATACTAGTAACGTCTAAAGAGTATAGCGTAAGAAAGTTTCAAGGTGGTAGCACAACAGCACAAATTACATAATCCCTGAGAGCTCAAATAAGAATAGAAAGACAGAAGTTACTCAATAGAATGCTTTACTATATCAACTATTACTATCCGGAAAAAATTATTATAGGAATACCTAAAGTCTGGGATATTCGCACAGGACAAATCACTGAAGGTAGACAAGCAAAAACGATACGCAGATTTTTTAACTTATTTCACAAATTTCTTTTATCAAAAAGCGTAAACTGTCCAATAGAATACGTGGATGAAACTTTAACATCAGAAATAGCTATCCGCGATATTAAAAGTATGAATCTATCCAGAAAAAACATAATAAAAGATGTACTCATATAAGCATCGAAGCAATTTTATAAATGCTGTACAAAAAATCAGAACTTACATGAACCAAAAATCGTTTACTTTATTGCATGTAAATAACAAGTAAGCTAAATAATAGTTTCTAATGTCATAATGTCAATACAGATGTTGTTAATATAACAATTAACATGTTAGACTAGAAAAAGTATGCATCAACAAATTCAAATTCGCACACAGTGGGATTTATCACACCTATTTAAAGATATTGACGAAAACAATATATTAACTCACCTAAAAGAAGTCTCTGAGAACGTAAATGCGTTTGTAGAAAAGTGGAAAAATCGATCTGATTATCTAGAGAATCCTCATATTCTTAGAGTAGCATTAGATGATTATGAAAAATTAATGCGATACTATGGCACAGCAGGAAAGGCTAATTATTTTGTGCTACTTAGCAGGGCTTTAGATCGGAGCAATCCCACGCTCAAAGCATTAGAAAATAAGGTTATCAACGAAGATCAACGTGACGCTTTAGTGTTTTTTCAATTATCGATAAGCAAAATTCCTAAAGATAAACGGAATGAATTTTTACAATCAGAAACGCTAAAACCTTATAAGCACTACCTTGAGAAGTTATTTACTCAGGCAGATTATATACTGTCCGAAAAAGAAGAACAGATTATTAATCTATTTAAGAAATCTAGCTACTTCGATTGGGTTGATATGATGGAGGCTCTCTTAGACCAAGAAGAGCGTTATGTTGTAACAACGGATGGCAAAAGGAAGCTACCACTGTCTCAAATAGTAATCTTACTATCAGATAATGACAAAGCTACCAGAGAGTCAGCTGCTAAGGCTCTTAATAAAATTCAGCAAAAATACGTCGATATTGCTGAAAGGGTAGTAAACGCTATACTCCAGTATGCAAAAATTAATGATGAACTAAGAGGTTTTGACCGTCCCGACAGAGGTAGACTCCTTGCTGGTGACATAGAAACCGACGTTATTGACACACTACTTGAATCAGTCCGTCGCAAATATTACATATCTCGGCGTTACTATGAACTAAAAGCAAGGTTACTAGGAGTGGAAAAAATTACTTTTGCCGAATGTAACGTAGAGTACGGATCTAAAGAGACTAAATACACATATGAACAATCCTTTACTCTTGTTAAGAATGTACTACAGAACCTTGATGAAGAGTTTGGTGATATCTTGGAAATGTACAATCAGAACGGTCAGATTGACGTATACCCAAAAAAAGACAAAAATTACGGGGCTTTCTGCGTGCACAATCTTTTAAATGATCCTACATACATACTTTTGAACCATAACAACAGATTAAACGATGTTCTTACATTTGCTCATGAGTTAGGTCACGGAATTCATAATGAGTTAAGCAAAAAAACACAAAATGCTTTAATTTTTGAAACTCCTACTTCGACTTCTGAAGTGGCAAGTACATTCATGGAAGATTTCGTATTCCCAGCTATATTAAAAGAAGCAAATAATGAAGAACGCCTCGCTATTATAATGTCCAAACTAAACGATGAAATTAGTACGATATTCCCACGAGTCGCATACTACACACTTGAACAAGATTTACATAACGCATTTAGAAAAGAAGGTTACCTGTCTTCTCAAAGAATAGGAGAACTGTTTGTCAAAAACATGCGAGATTATATGGGAGATGCTGTTTTGTTTGATAAGTATAGTCAGAATTGGTGGTTATACTGGCTCAAAGGGTATTATTTTTATGTTTACAAATACTACTCATACGCAATTGGACGCTTAATTTCTAAGGCTCTACAACGCCGTGTGAAAAACAATCCAAAAGAAATAAATAAAGTTAAAGCGTTTTTATCTGCTGGGTCTTCAAAATCACCAAAAGCAATATTTAATGATATAGGGATAGATATATCCGATAAACGATTCTGGGACGAAGGACTTACCGAAGTTGAGGATTTATTAAATGAAGCCGAAAATCTAGCGCGAAAACTGAGAAAGATATAATTATAGATATGATAATCGCATTTGATTATGGTGAAAAAAGAATAGGAGTGGCAGTGAGTAATGAAACTCAAAGGTACGCAATTGCTTTAAAATACATTAGTAACAATATACCATCAAAATCGCCAAATCGTAACAAAAAAAATATTCAGGTTAGCAACACAACAACACAAACTACTCGGTCTTTCCGATCCACAGCTAAATTAGAAAAACAAAAACTCTTCAATAAAATGCTTCATTACATAAACTATTATTACCCAGAAAAAATAATTGTAGGGATTCCTAAAATTATTGATCCCCAAACAAAACAAATTACCGAAGGTAGACAAGCCAAGGTTATACGTCGTTTTTTTGAATCATTTAATAAATTTCTTGTGTCAAAAAAAATATTCTGCCCAATAGAATATGTAGATGAGACTTTAACATCACAAATAGCTATCCACAACCTTAAAAGTATGAATATATCCAAAAAAAACATAACAAAGAATGTCGACAGTGAAAGTGCTAGAATTTTATTACAAGAGTATCTAGACAATCTTTGATAATTTTTCCATATGCATTGTTCTAGACTTTACAAGTTTCTTATCGAGCTTACCTTTTTTCGCAATTTTAGCCAATAACTCACTGCTAACTAAATGCGGATACACTACAAAATCTGCTCCGGCATCATACAATTTAACAACATCATGATTATTATTTGCGGTAACTATTATTATAGGTTTATTCTGTAAATCCCTTATGAAGTCCAAAAGCTTTAGATTTTCTTTTATACTTGGTACTGTAGAAATGACAATTTCAGCATTATCCAAATGAAAAAAAGGGTACATCATGCTGTCTGACATATCAGCGTAAATCACGTCATAACCCATTTCTTTTAATTCGTGAACATTTTGAGGATCAATATCAACAATTAAAATGTCGCTTTTATGATGGTCAAGGTTTAGAAGAAAATGACGTCCCATTCTATGACATCCAAAAAGTACTATTTTCTTTGATAAATTTGTATTTTTCAAATCGCTATCTGCTGATATGAGTGTTTTTTTAAATTCAAAAAGTCCTAAGTATTTTGATAAAACCGAATACAATTTCTCATTGTAATAGATCATATATGAAGAAAGCGTCATTGTTATACCACCTACAAGTGCCATTATAGCCAAAGTCACATTATCAACGACACCTAACGAGGTATAAGCATAACCGACGAGAATCAAACTAAACTCCGATATCTGAGCAACGGCAAGACTTGTCAGAAAGCTGGTTTTCTTCGTATAACCTAACCATCCCATTAATATCATAACAATAAGCGGATTCCCTATTAAAACAAATATAGAAAAGATTATAGTGGGTAGTAACGCATCAGATAATGATGACACATGAATATTTGCTCCTAATAAAACGAAAAACAATGCAAGAAAAAAATCGCGTAATGGTCTTGTCCAACTTTCTAATTGTAGTTGCTCAAATCTATTTGATAATAAAATTCCTGCAATTAAACCTCCAACTTCTTTAGTAAAACCAATGTGCTCAGAATTATATACAGCAGCTAAAAATAACGCCCAAGCAAGTGTTATTAAAAAAATTACTTCTTTTTCATTCTTTAAAGAATCTAATAAAGGATTTAAAAGATATCTTGTAAGTACAAAAGCTATAGCCAAAACGATTATAGCTTTCACTAAAGCTAAAAATAAACTAACACCAACATTGACTATCGATGACGCGTCAACGTTTTTAATTGCAGAAATTCCTATCAAAATTAATATCGCAATGAAATCCTGAACCAAAAGAAAACCTACACTAATTCGACCATATAAGGTATCTAGCTGATTTTTTGCTGCTAATAATTTGACAATAATGATTGTAGAACTAAAAGTCAGACCAATCGCTATGAAAAAAGACGCTATTGAAGAAAAGCCCAACCAAATTGCAATAATATAACCTATAACAGAAGTAAAAACTATTTGCCCAATACCAGTCACAAAAGCTACTTTTCCTACGTGTTTTAATTCTGAAAAATTTAACTCAAGTCCTAATGTAAATAATAGGAAAGTAACACCAATACTAGCAAGTAATTCTATTAAATCACTTCTCGGATCAAAATAGCTTGTCAGAGGTCCTAATAACAAACCTGCTAAAATATAGCCAAGTATAGGTGGCTGCTTAAACTTTACTGCTATCGATCCTAATAATGCTGCTACTGTTAAAATTACACTAAATTCAACAAACGCGTTTATCGACACGAAAAAAGATACAATTATATACTATGTTTGTAAATATATTTAGTACAAGTCATTCCTTGCTTCTATTTTTGCATTTGCTAAGGTAATATTGCTTTCTAACCAGCTTTTGATCATATTTATACGTGTCTTTAAGGAATCAGGCAAGGGAACACTATCAAGATTTTTGATTTTATCTAAAGCTTCTGTAGAACGCTGCGAAATATCCTTCAATTGCAGATACTCATTCTCAGAAACGTATCCTATCGAGTTCAGTAGATTATACAAATCGTCCTGCCGGATCTTATTATAAAGCATAATAGCATCTTCAATCCCTCGCAAACCTGTAATTATTTTTTGATTGTCTTTTTCATAGCCCGTCATTGATAAGGCCCAACGAACCGTATTTAAACTCTGATCGAAATCTTCACTAAACCGATCTTCTAGTATGGACTCCTTGTAATTAGATGAATTCATTGCGAATTTGTCCAAGATGCCTTCTAATCGATAATATATTAAACCCACTCTGACTAGGGGAATAATAAAAAAGGCTATGACAGAAATAATACAAATAAGTTTGATCGCAAATTGCACAATTCCAGATGGGCTGTATTTCGATTGTTCTTCGATACTAGCCGTTGAAGCCACATCATTACGATTACGATAAATTGGAGGTTCTGACATCTCTAAGGGTTGTCTTAAATGTCTATCAATATCTCGATGCACATATTTCTTATCAATTTCATAGCCGTATATGCTATCTGCAAGATTCAAAGTATCATTAAAATCTAAATTCATCTTGAGATCAGAAATCCAAGAATTACCCTTATACCAGGAGTCTAATTGTTCGTTATCTTTATTATATTGAGTAAACGCTGGCCGGTAAAACTCGATTAGCTCCACCAAACCTTTCTCAAAAGGCACTAGAGGCTTCCAACCTATTTCACTCAAATTCGGGTCAGGAATATAGGCATGTTCATATAGTGGCTCCGATTCTTGACCTGTAGCAATAAATTTAATTGATTTAGCCTGCACATTACAACTTAATATCTTATGAGCTAGTGACAAAACCGAAATTTCCTCAGGATTTGCAATCGAGAAGATTTGTCCTGTCACATTTGGTGTGAATAATGCATACAAAATACCTCTCACAGCATCAGAAACATATATATAGTATTTATACTCTAAACCATCTCCTTTAATTCGAATGTGATTATTATTAAAAGCGTCAAATAACAAGGACTTTAAGACAATGTCTTGGTCTAAGTCCATCTCGGGGCCATAAACTGTAGCGAGTCGAGCGATTCTAGCCTTTAAACCGACTTTATGATAATACTCTAACACTATTCTTTCACAATAATTCTGTAAGTCTGATTCAGTATATGCAACATGCTCATTACGAATATGATTCCTTTTCAGAATAAAATCTTTATGTAGATGCATGCTAGTCACCAGAATAAAATGGCTTTTCTTCTCTAAAGCTAAAGTTAGCACGTAGTCTATAAACTTAGTTTCTAAGAGAAAAAGCTTACTCGATACCTCATTATCTTCTTGATTAAAGTCATTTGCTAAATATATTACATATTTTATATCCCTAAAGGTCTCATTAATTGACTCGATTTTTGACCTATCTATAAACGTAAAATTAGGTATTCCCGAAAACCTTTTAATAAATCTTACAGTGTTCTCATTAAAGTTATCTACAACGACTGTTTTTGCACCATTCTGGATCAGCACCTGCACCAAAGCCGAGCCTAAGGTCCTTGCACCATTAATTATTAGAATTGTCGGAGTACCCACTAACATTTACTTAGACTAATATACTTGATAATCGGTCAAATGTTAATCTTCTTGCAAGAAGGTCTCAGATCGGTCGTTTATAAAGATACACTTCTATATTCAGCCTTACATTTTGTGGAACAGCATTTGTATTCGGATTGATCAATAAAATCTTGACATCCTTTGGAACATATCTGTCACTATGACTCACTCTTATTATTTTTTCTTGAGTATCAGTTATTTCTACTAACCTGTTTTGAATACTTATGTTATTGATAGATATTGTTGCATCCTGTGGGAACGGATCAATCAATAATTCAGCGTTATTAGAATGAAAAGCCTCCGTAAAATACTTCAAGACACCATTCGATGACTCTAAAGTCGGCCCTGCCTCCCATTCAAGCTCGACTTGAGTAAAAGGCATAAAACTCACTTCTCGCACAAATGAAAAGTAGAAATTATCTACTTCGCTCAACCGATACACTCTTAACATACGTTTACCTGGTTTAATCCCTGTAAAAACCTTCTCCTTCTGATGTTGTACAGTACCAAGAAAAACATCATCAATGAAAATATTGTAATCACCTGCTAGGGAAACAAATTTGAATATACTAACACCTTCTGTTTCTTCACGACCTGAATATACCCATGTGAACAAAATTGGGGACAGAAAAATACTCAACAATACACCAAATATGATTAAAATTAGAATTCTTTTCATATACAATTAACATATACATAGCATAATATATGAAATATTTAAACTTTGGTGCACAAAATGTAGATATCCACGATTCTAAGTCTATATTGGATGCCTACAATAATGGTTTTGTCATGACTCGAGTAAGTTTAGGGCATATGGAAAAGGTCCGCAGTATTCGAGTAGATTTAAGTCAGTATAACCAAAGCTCCGAAAATAAACGTATTTTAAAAAAATTTAATCATTTATTATTTCTTGAACCTGTCCCCTTACAAGAATATGATTGGCATATCCATAAGATCGGAAAAGAGTTTTACGAAAACAAGTTCGGAAAAGATATATTTAGTGCAAATAAGATTAAAGAGATATTAACGACGCAATTTAACTTTAATCTACTGTTAAAATATATCGATTCCAACGAATCAGATGGTTTCTGCATCAGTCTACAAGCGGAATACGAAGGTACTAGAATAATACATTACGCATACCCGTTCTATAAATTACAAAAAGCAAATTCTAACTTTGGCATGTTTATGATGACACTTGCTGTGACATACTTCCAGGCATTAGGCTATAGATATATCTATCTTGGAAGTTGTCACGATCAAAAAGCTAGATACAAACTACAATTTAGAGGTATCGAATGGTTTGATGAAAAAGTTAACCAGTGGAAAACAGATCTACATGAATTGAAAAACAGATTGTTACTCAAATAATTTTTGTCCTATTGATAAATAATAGGTCGTTATAAGACCATCAGGATCTTGGTCTAGTAATTTTTCTATTTCTGCCTTATCCTTTCGAGATAATGCATTCAAGTACTTATATGCTAGATTTTCGTGATTTATACTAGTGACTTCACTGATAGGTATGTTTTTATAAATTCTACAATGACTCAGTAAGAAATAATCGTCAAAATCATCTTCATTGAGAGCTTCTAATAAATTGGCGTTATTACACACCTCAAGATCTTTAAGATCAATAAAATGAATTTGTAAGATAGTTCTGGCAACCGACTTTTTTTGCAAACTCGTTCCTCCAACATCAAACGCCTCAAGATAATATTTCACGGCATCGTATTTTTTTCCAAGTTTGTACACGAATCCTGCATAGTTATTAAGAACATTGAAATTACGAGAGATTAAGAAAATTTCGTTATAGATCTTATGCAAAGTATTTAAATCCCCCTTTAAAAAGTAACTATTAGCCAATTCTTCGAGATAATCAATATTAGATTTATCAGCTTCAATTGCTTTATTAATTAAGTTAATCGCAGCATCAGGATCCCCAAGTTGGTTTAAACATTTTCCTTCAAGGAATTCTACTTGATATATCGGTATATTTTGTTTAATTAATTTTTCTTTGAGATTCTCGATCCGTAACTGAATGAATTGGCACTGTTCAATATTAGCAAAGGCTGCTAATGTAATTAATTCTGAATATTCGATTTTCCCTAGATCAAACTGTTTTTTTGCCTCAATAATTTGATTTTTAAAAAGTTCAAAATTGTAGCTTTTAAGACCAAGCTTAGGAGCGTGTTCGATAGTATTAAGCATATTATAAGTTTCCTCTAGATCCTTATTAAACACCTGCAATGCTATCAAAGGTTCAAAAAAGCCTTTGATCTTTTCGAGTTCCAATTTATATTTGTCGAACTCCTTTTTCTGCAAATAAACCTCGGCAAGCCGATAGGAATCTTCCGGACTGAGTTGCTGATTACTCCATAACTCCACGAGAGCATCTATATTGTTAGTTTTTAGTAGAGCTACACCATAATTAGAAATCTCCTGTGTTGTAAAATTACGATCTAAATTATAAGCAGCAGCATAATACTTCACTGCATCACCATAAAAGCCTTTTAAAAAATACAAATCTGCTAAGGATTTTTTGACTTCCAGATTGTCGGGGAATTCTTTATCAGCTTCAGAAAATAACTGAATAGCTTGACTATAATCTTTTTGCAAATAGGCAAGACGAGCTCTAGGTATTAATTCACGCTTGTACTTGTTTTGCTGATCATCTTGATATATTAGAAAAATCCCAAAAGCCACAAAAAATCCTAATATGGTTAGAAAAAAAGAAAGAGCTACGTGCTTCCCTATTGGAAGACTTGTGTTAGAACCCTGAGCTTCTGTATGAATACGTTTTGATACAAGCATGATCGTATTTGACAAATCTTTCAGTCTTTCAATAAATAACCACTCATCACTACCATAATTGTACCACGAGGTTTTACTAGAAAGCCATGCGCATGGTCGTAAGTGTATAACTCAAGATACAAATCTCTATATGTGCCGTCAAAATCACCTTTTATATATACTACCCCATTCTGGTCCCGATACCTAGTAAAAGTTCCTTTCCAACCTCTCTGACTGAGTTCCTCCGATAAAAAATACTGGATATCATTTATTACATTGACATCTTCAGTGATAAAGTACTGTATATCTAAATATTTATATCTCTGCTTCATCGATGATTCCTTATTTTTGTCGTAACTTGGATTAGTTATGTTCACAGATTGCATATTGAAAGGCACAGGAAATTTGTGAAGTTTGACTTGAATATCCGAATCTCCTAAAAACTGTACACACCATTTTAGACGATCACCTGAAAACCCTACAGTATTGGTAGTCACAAATGCCGCTACGGATTCTGCCATATCTTCATAGATTTTTGATTTTCCATATTCCGAAGTCTGCGCTAGTACAGAATTAGGTAACTTATATAATAATTTCGACCCTTCGGAATAAACTTGCCAACCTGCATATAGTGCAAATTCTGCTATCAATTGGGAATTTACCACAAGATCAATCCAACTCAAACCCTCTTTATAAAATTCATCTATACTTGCAGGATCTAACCTATCTACAATGTAGTTAAATTGAGCAACATGAACTAACTCATGAATAAATGTTCTAAATGCGGCATCTACGGAAGTATCTGCTAGGGGATATACCGGATTAAATGAGTGATCATTAAAAAACATATAACTACCACTCGCAAAAGCTGCTGTACGATCATTTAAATTCGCTACATTAGCGATCTCACCGGGAGCATAGGTCACTATAGCAGTCGGTCCTGGATTAAGTAATCTTGTGGGTGTTATATCTATAAAGTATTTTAGTAAGCCTAATTGAATCTCACTAAAACTTTTTTGTGCTGTCCTTACAAAACGTATACCTTTATATGTATCTTGAATTTGAAAATTTTCTGGTAGATTTAAGATCCCTAACTTGGCGAGTTCCTCGTTGGAAAAATAACTGAGATTAGTTTCATTGAACTCTCGTATACTACTTGACGACTGTAATGAAACATCAAACAAGTCTTCCCGATCAAGTAATGAATTTGCGTGATATACGATTGCATCAGCAACATCTCCTACAAAGATCCAATCCCACTTACGGTGCTGTGTCAAATAAAAAGATGCACCGGCTCCACATACTATTGCAAAAATAATCAGTATTATCGTTATCCATCGTAATACAGTCGTTATCCTAGAAGTCTTTTGATAATAAGGGGATGCCTTCATAGAAAAAGAGAGATCTCTACGTTGTTGCCGACTTACCTGCATTTACAGTTGCATTATACACAATTCTATTGGTTATATGACGTTTGGATACACCATGATACTATTTACTACATACACACATTTTATCAAGACCGGATTCACGACAATCAACAACAGAAAAGCATGTGAGCATTTGGATTCATATAATCCTGATTATAATAATAAGCACGAGAAACCCAATAATTATCAATATTGGTTGCGGGAGCTGGATTCGAACCAGCGACCTTCAGGTTATGAGCCTGACGAGCTGCCACTGCTCCATCCCGCGGTATGTTTATAATCGGGCAAGCTATCGAATATTAACACAAATTTAAAAAAATTCAAATTGTTCAAAATATAAAATATATATAAAAAGATGTAATATAGATAACAATACAGACTCTGGTTAGTGTAACTATACAAGAGTTCCATAATCCACCAATGGCATTTTCATCGCAGCATCTCAACTACACAAATCCGTAGTTTTTTTATAGATGAACCGAGTTGAGTGTAAAGTTATCAAAAAAGTTTAGAAATCAATCTTACTTAGACACATTTAAATCTAATCAAAACATATGGACTAGTGCTGATTTTTATAATAGTCTCTAGTATAAATCATATGACACCACAAACACAAAATGAATACTATGCTGTACATAAATCCATTCAAATTTTTGTACTCACGCTTCTTATAACATGCGGATCTCTATTGGTACTCGTTATACAGCTATCAAAAACACCGAAACTGCTTTAGATGTAGCTACAGTCAAGGCAGAGTATCAGGAATCTTCTGTAGTTGATACTTGTGCTCGCATGAAAGTGTCTGTTAAAACAGTTTCCGACCCTAGTCCTAATTACATTACAGCGGAGGTCGATAGCAATAGTCTTAATAACAGCGATGACGATTCTCCTGGGTACGCTCTCGATAGGGCTGGTTACGTTCTAAAAATTGATCGAACATATCTACCGGGCCCTTTTCCAACAACAGTCATAAAGTTTGAATCGGGTTCCACTGGTCCTCTAGCAAGTTTTCGAACATACGGGATGAGGCCCTACATACCTGATCCTAATCATCCAGTCAATCAAAAAGGGACACGTGAATTTGTCTGCTCTTTTTACATTTTCAATCCATATCCTCGATATACTCAAGGGGTAGATTCTAATTTCTGGGTTGGGGGTAATCCTAATTGGTTCTTCACACTGCCGGAAAATATGGAAGCTCTTCAACGAAATGATTTAGATAATAACGGTTACATAACGATAGATAATCAGCGATACTATTGTGGTGATTGCTTCGCTGATTACTCAAAAGGTGTAGTATTTGGAGCTGATTATATGCAAGATCCCGACAGATGGGGTGGGTTGTGGTGCCGTAATGTAGGACCGACACCGAAAGATAGTTCGTTACATTTAGGTGCATATGATTTACGTTTTCGATGTCAGAAACCTAATGTTTGTGTCATTCGAACTCCGTACTTTGGAACAGACTTTTTCGTTCCAATAGTGAGTACAACCCCAACATCAAGTCCAACTTCAACACCAACGCCAACCCCAACATCAAGACAAACACAAACTTCAACGCCAACCCAAACACCGACGTCGACACCGACATCAACACCTACATTAGAGGACACTTCAACACCTACAGATACGGGAGGGGGTGGGGGTACACATCTGTCGCCTGTGATAGAAAAAAGCACCACGACTTCTTCTGTATACTTAGGTAATGATGTAAAAATTACTACTAAAATTACAAATAATAGTCCTGATGAGATTTATCAATCGATAGATTTTCTAAACGTGTACGACTCTTCAAAATTGATACCACAAAGACTGTTTATTAAGCATGAACAGACAGGAAGAAGTGCAACTATTGACGATATAGCGAATAGTGGATCGATTTCTATAGAAAATATACAGAACTTATGTGATGGAATGGTTAATTTGCGCGCTCCGGATTGTAATGAGTCAGACACTTTAGGGAGCTTAAAATACGAAGATAGCTATACTATTGAAGTATCATTTGCTACAAAAGAACGTGGCAGAGTTTGTGAATCGACTTCCGTATTTGTTACAGGACAAAATGAATCACAGAATGCAACGGCGAATGGAGAACAATGTGTATACATTGACACTCCAGTCCTGTTAAATTTAGAAGCGTTAGGACCGCTACTTCCAGGATTATCAGCTATCACACTGGGTGGAGCAGTTGCTGTGGCGCTAGCAGTTCTGCGTAGTAGATTCTCGTTACCTTAATTTAAATAAACGAATACTGGTAAATCCCCTGTTGTATCAGAGGATTTTTTTATTTCAAGCATCAAACTTATGTCTAGAGACTACATGGTCAAACAATAAACAAGTCAAGACAGTATTTGACTAAACTACTTTGTTATCTCTAAAATTGTAAGCGGACGGAGAGTTCGCCTAGTGGTCTATGGCGCTGCTCTGGAAAGGCAGTTGGGGAAACCCTCGTGAGTTCGAATCTCACACTCTCCGCCATGGTTCTATAAACTGAGATATCACTCTCTTTTACACTGGGATGGCAATTTATTCACGCAGACTAAGTAACCGAGAAATGAAAGAATAGATCTTCAACTGCACGTAGATTGAATATTTTCCATCTTGAGTAGATTACTCTTGGATTACAAACATCAGTACCAGAAATCTCGATGGTACAAACAACCCACGGATTTGCTCATATCGTAAGGATCTGAAAACAGTTTTTGTTACGTACTGACCAATATATCTTAATTCAAAAAAAAAGAAAGCCAGCGTAGTCTTTCGTAAAAATTATGCACGGAATAATTTATCCTATAAACTGTTGACCAAAGTTATACCTAAGTGATAAAATGTAGTAATACTATAAAACTATCAAAAATCATGGTAGGCATAAGACAACACAACAATACAAGTATAATGAGAGTACAGACAAGAACGCCCTCTTTAGTCACTAAGATTCTCCTTCTCACATTATTTATCGTATCAGGGGCACTAGTTTTCCTATTTATGAAAGTGGGAAACAACCAAGTACTCCCCGAACCTGACTCAGCTCAAGCACAGTCATGTATAGATCGCGAATATGCCCAATGCTGCTTAGCGATCAATACACGCGCAGGCCGCCCTGGAAGTGGAAATAACCCTGGAGAAGGTGGAATATGTCTACCTCAAGATGTCCCCGGATGTGTAAGAGAAGCAGAAAGCAGGTGTAACCAACAAACACCCCAATTACCTTCCTGTAACGATGGGAATTATGGAAGAGGACAATGTCAATGTGGTGGTAATGTGTGTTATATAGATAATCCTGTATGTGATCCAAATAACATTTTTGTATGTACGTCTCGAAATAATCGAGACTACCCAGGTGCAGATGACCGAGATCCCAGACTATACCCAAATAAAAGCTGCCGATATGCTACTGGTGGTGGTAAATGTGCTAAAGCAACTTTTTACAGTGGCTGTAACCCACAGCCAGGGCAAATTTGCGTATGTGCAGGAGCACAAATACAAGGTGTAGATGGTTGGACTTATGGAGATACGGAACATCGATCAATAGATAACTACAGGGACTGTGGTGTAGATCTAAGCGTATGTAATAACCCGGCTAATGCTGGCCGCCTAGTAAGTGAAATACTTCGCGGTATGCCAACTGCTACTCTATGCAGAAATCCATGGGACTATAGGTGCCCTGGTATAACCACAACGATCACAACTACAATCACAATCACAACCACACCAACTACTACCCCTACTCCATCAAGGGCACCAGAACCAGAATGTGTGGATATCTCTTCTACTAGATATATTCTTAGACCCGGAGAATCTACTACTATTACGATGAGAATCCGAAACCCAAGAAATAGTAACGGAAACTTATACATATATAATCGTGGTAATGCTACATGTAATGGAGGGGGAATTCCTTGTCCTGCAGCCATACCAACTAATGCAAGAATTAGATTAGATGGAGGTGACAGAAGATATTTTTATGTGAATGGTAATCTAACTGATACAGCAAACAACATTATGACATACACTTGGGAAGTGTCATATGCTGATTTATATGGAGATCCAAATAACCCGATTATCGATGCAAACACGGGAAGTCCTCTTGTAAATGTCCAACTCAACGGTGCTGTCGATGGCCTCATAGGTACGAGAACGGTTGAACCACGTTACGATGCGAGATGTGTTACATTCATAACGCGAGACACTACTACTACTACCCCGACACCCACCCCAACACCTACTCCATCAAGAGAACCAGAATCAGCATGTGTGGATATTTCGTCTACGAGATCTACTCTTAGACCCGGAGAATCCACTACTATTACAATGAGAATCCAAAACCCAAGAAATAATAATGGTAACCTATACATATATAATCGCGATAATGCTACATGTAATGGAGGTGGAATTCCTTGTCCTGCAGCTATACGAACTAACGAAAGAATTAGATTAGATGGAGGCGACAGAAGATACTTTTACGTGAATGGTAATCTAACTGATACAGCAAACAACATTATGACATACACTTGGGAAGTGTCATATGCTGATTTATACGGAGATCCAAATAACCCGATTATCGATGCAAACACGGGAAGTCCTCTTGTAAATGTCCAACTCAACGGTGCTGTCGATGGCCTCATAGGTACGAGAACGGTTGAACCACGTTACGATGCGAGATGTGTTACATTCATAACGCGAGACACTACTACCACAACACCCACTCCAACACCTACTCCAACACCTTCTAGGACACCAGACAGCAGACCCAATATAAACATAACTAAGACTCTGGTCAGTCCAAATTATCAACCTGTAAATAATACCATTACATTCAATATCGATGTTCAAAATACTGGAAACGTTGATATTAACAACTTTACTTTAAGTGATGAATATGATCCTAACTATCTTGAATTTGTATCTGCATCTTATCGAGGCCAGAGGTTAGATCCTGATATTCTTACAGGTATACCGATAAGTGAAGGACGAAGAAGACTTACTTGGTCAAATATGCCACCTAAGCCCAATCGTATCAATGGAGAAGATGGAGTGCTTCTTGCTGGACCTAACAATAACGGTGAAGTATTTACATTAACTTTGACTTTCAGAATATTACGCGAAGTCACACCTCAATTAGCACGTGAAAATGATAATTGTGGAGTAGTTACCACAATAAGTTACCGAGATAATCTAGGTCAACAAAGAGAAGACTCACTCAATCCTCCGCGAAGTAGTTGTGTTGAATTCAATACTGAAACCCGAAGACCACTGCAAGTTACCGTAGAAAAGAGCGCTTTGACTCCTTCTGTTGTATCACCGAATGAGGTCAGATTTAGAGCTGTCATTCGAAACACGGATCCTGAGAATCGAACATATACGGACATTGATTTCACAGATCTGTACGATGCTCGTGTATTGACGCCTGTGAGAGTTGAGATCACGAACCCAGCAGGCAGGAGTGCAACGGTGAATAACCTCGGTAATAATGGGGTCATATCGATACCAGATATTCAAAACCTATGTGCCGGAGGAACAAATGCGCGCACCCCATGTACTGAATCTGAGCCATTAGGGTCTTTGGCTAGTAGACAGAGTTACACTCTAGAAATCGTGTTTAGACCAATATCTAGTGGTCGAACATGTGATACCGTTTATGCTAATATAGAAGACGGTCGTAATGAGGGGGGAAGGTCGAATGAAGCACAGGCTTGTGCAGAGATAACAATATCAGAAGCTCCAAATACAGGGGCAGATATGACTCTCAACCTCATAATACCTACTCTGACTTTGATATTAAGTGGTGCTGCAAATATGCTACTGAGAAGGTACGGGGCCATCATATGACGTATATAGATGCCTAGCCCTCTAAACACTCTCGAGGGCTGGGTCTTTTTTGACAGATCACACCATGGGATTTAATTTATCTGTATTGAGTATTATAAAAAAAGAGGTCTATAAACCGAGATGTGATTAGGGCTTCCTCTGCTGTCAGCTCAATATGCCCGTACGCACTTCTCAAATCTCCTGAATCGTATGTGTCCGTCTTATATAACAATATTACCGAGAAGAGTTATTTAGTGCAAGGAGTTGAATCAGAAGCGAGATTTATCTCAAAGGATTTGATGAATTTTTGTTATGCGAGTTATGCGAGTTATGTGATTTGTACCTACTAGATAGGAGTTGATACCGTGCTCCCAGTAAACTAAATACTCCCCATGTACCAAGCCACACGACCAGGTACCAACGATTAATCTCATTATTGTTTTTTAGGATATCGATGTAGTGATTTGCAACAAGAACATTTAAAATATTCATATCTTGTACTAAAATCAAAAATATAGCTATTACGATGTATAGAGCACCATATACCGAAGTGATTAATATCACCACAGTATTGTAAAAGTGTGAAACAAATACCCCAATAAAAACTAGAATTGAAATCAGAACTATCAGGAAGTTGACACCATCTGAAGAAAACCCCATAATAACAGCCAAATTGGTAAGCAAAGTGAAAACCAGATTTGCACCGACTAAGGCTACACCAAATCTTAAGAACAAAATCGCCACTAGCATTGCCACAACGCCTAAAGCTAAAGGTACAGTGATTGCAATAGCGATTTGTACTAAGTCCTTGTCACTATTTGTTAGAAATATCCAATCTGTCCCAGTCAACGAGGTTCCCAGCGTAAAACCAATAATAAAACCTAATAATACAGAGAAAACTCTAACCAAACGCAATCCAAAAAATGTAATCAACACTCCCAATATGAGTAACAAAATTACTGTTGTGTACAGCATAGCTAGATGAGCAAAGTCCTGCATTATGTAAGTAATATGGCACGACTATAGACAAAAGTAGCATATTGATCAATATGCGGATTACAAAAAATACTTTCTAATCCTAATGATTAGGATAATGCCACATAACCGAAAATTTGTATCCCTACGGGGATTATTATCACAAGGTTATTTCGATATCAATTTCGTTACCTACTGAACGAATCTAGAAAGTCAATACATTACTACATCATTGTGTATGAAAATGACTCGACAGGTCTAGTATCCTCAACTGGTGTCTGATTTAGACATTCTTGTGTCTAAGTATTTGCCTTTTCACGAGATGAAGCAGCGAGACTTAGTCGCCCCTCTACGGGTTTCTTATATGCGCTCTATGCGGATTTTGCAGAACTAACAGCCCTTGAATGTGAGTACGAATTAGCAGCGGCAAATTTACCATCTAATGCATGCATATAACTAACAATGCACAATTACACATCTTCATAGTAACAAAGGTACAATCTCCATTCAAACTTTCTAATCATGTAAAATAATAAAAACAATAATATTTAGGTGTAATCATTGTTGCAAAAAACATAAACTCAATATATCATAATAGGTATTTATTTAAGTTATTCGAGAGTAGCTCAGTCGGTAGAGCGAGCGGCTGTTAACCGCTGGGTCGTGGGTTCAAGTCCCACCTCTCGAGCCACTTAATTAACTATCTACCAATACAGTCGATTGATTAATAGATAATGGCCTTCACATACATTTATCTTTAAAGGCTTCAGGACAGATAAATGTTTCTATCTCGTTCTAAAAGTTGAATGATTGCAAATATTGATTATTTCATAAAAATATCCCAAGCAGCCTAAAAGCAGCAACAAGATTTGTAACTGCTAATACTATCAAAAATATCCCGGAAGCTTTGAAAAACACCCCAGCATATCTATTATTCCTTCCCAGATTAAGAGATGAAAAACTGATTATTGCCAATACTGGCAAAGTCCCTAGTGCAAAAATAAACATCATGATAGCACCTTCTAGAAAAGATTTTGATTCTAAAGCTAAACCCTGCACAGTCAAAGTATAACCACATGGGAAAAAGAAACTGAAAAATCCAAAAAGAGCAGGACCCGCAAGATTATTCACTTCTTCAGACTTTAAAAAAACTCTTGTTACACTCTTTGGTAATTTTAACTGAAAGTAGTTCGTTATATCGAAGAAATCTAATAAATTCATCGCCATAATCCCAATAAATCCAGCAATTAATACCATCATGATAGCCTGTGCAATAACTGAAACAGGCAAATTCATTCCGATAGCAAGCAAGTTGAAAAAGCCTATACTTACAAACCAGAATAAACCAATCATAACAAAGTACAATGCTGCAGAATACCAATCTTTCAGTTTCTTAATTCGTCGTAGGATAAAACGATGAGCAAGAGAAGACATAAGTAAAGCCAAAATAGTCGTCACAATATACTCAAAAGGCAAAATACTCCCTACAAAACCTAGTACCCCCCCTAGAATAAAAAAACTGAGAAGCCTACTAACATGAAAAACTAATTGTTGTAAGCGTAAGTTGCTTATAGGTACATTCTCTTTAACTTCGTTTGCGGACATGGACAGCAAAACACCACCAATTAATGCAGCACATGAAGATAAAGAAGCGATAACTCCTATCACAAAATAATACGTATAATTTAACGTAGCAAGATCTAAACGAAATAAACCAGCATTTTCTAACACCAAATACAAGAACATTAAAATAGCAACAATACCACCTGCCAGGACATATTCCTTCCAATTCTGAAACTTGTTTAATTTCTGATGATGTATAGAGCCGGCTGATTCGAGAGAATACCCATATTCTTCTAACAATCGTGTTAATTTTTGAGCTACATGAGCCCTGTCATCATTGAAATATCCATAAACCTTGACAGTCTGGTCTTCCAAATTTGCATCTACTTTACTTACTCCTTCAAACTTCTTGATGGCTCTTTCGACAGTTAATTCACATGAAGCACAATGCATACCATGTACTTTAAACTCATAGCACTTTGTATTGCTCTTATGATTAATTGATTTAGTTCCCATTGTGTGAAATATGTACTAAATAAATCTAATTTTAAAAACATAATGCGCCATACCACATGTCCCGACTAACTCCTGCCCTTTCTCTGCAGGTGGTATATTTATATCGGTTGTACCATTGAAAGTCAGAGGCTGTGAGATACCAAGCTTCGGAATTCTAACAGTGTTTGAACAATCAATAGTATTAGAAGTCTGAACTCGAAGTATAGTAGGCATATTCGCATATGCGACAATATCGCTTGGAGTAAAACCATTCTTTGCCTTCATATTTATTATTTGTACGCCATTCTCAATTTGCACTACCGAACTATCCACGACAACTATTTCTCTTGTTTCACTTTTTGGGAAAAGCAAAATAAAAATTCCAATAAGCAAGAACAGTATTAGAGCCCCACTAATAGCTACAAATATAAACTGTATATTTGTTTTTTTCTTCGGTTGTGATTTTTGTCCCTTACGCTTACTCATCCAAAGATCTTATCATATACGGACAATACAACTCAACGTATAGAAAATACTTCAAGAGTAAGAAACATAATATACATCCCAACTAGAATCACTCCTTCAAAACGGCTTAATTTATTATTTAACCTAAAAGTTAAGAAAAATGTTAAGATGGCTATTGTAAAAAAGCTTATTAATACATTTACATTCCCGTCTAACCTCGCCTCTCCCCCAAAGAATACAGTCATCGCGATTAGAATAACATTAACAACAGCCGAACCTAAATAATCCCCTAAAGCTATATCTTGTCTCTTATCCAAAATCGCCCGAAACATCATCGATAATTCAGGAAGGTTAGTTCCTATTGCTAAAATCAATAGTCCTGACAAAAAAGTTGAAAAACCAAGATTATCAGCAAGTTCTATCGCATGATTGATAAGAAAATCACTACTGATCAAGACTACAGCAATACCAATAAGTATAGAAAGAGTTTGCTTTAAATAGTCCCATATAGATACTCTATCCTTCATTAATCTACGTATTTCTGCATCCAAAGATTTATCTCGCCTTACATAAGCACGATAGACCAAGAATCCATAACCTCCAATTAAAATCAAAGCATCAAAACTATTCACTACTTTATCGTATATTAGGACGAAAGGCAGTAAGATGACCAATACAATACTATTAAAAATTTTTCCTTCCTCATTCTCATTTAGAGCGATACCATTAGATAAAATAGCATATACAGGAATTACAATAAAAAGTAGGATAAGTATTCCTCCAATCAAATTACCTATGGCTATACTATGACTCCCAGCGTTTATAGAACTAAATATTATTCCTATTTCTGGTACAGTGGTAAGTAGCCCTAAAACAAAAAATGAGATAGCAAAAGAAGAAATCTTACTTCTAGCTGAAATGAACTCTATCGCCTTAATCACAAAACCAGAAGCAATCCATATAACAATAAAGCCAACAGCAATAAAAAATATATTTACTATAAAATCCATAGCAAATTCTGACCTTCGTCAATTAATTAAGTACTTATTTTTTAGATAATTCTGTAGTAAAAATCAATCTGTAGCTAACTAAATCTTTCTTGATATTCTCTATAGAATCTGGATTTAGCAAGGAAGGTATAACCTCAGATGTCATAACTCCAACTATCTTGTGATTAGAATTTAGCCAACTAAGATAAGTGTGAAAAAGTAGAACTGCAGCACTCACTCCAGTCGGATAGGATATATAAGTCGCACCTGCGTAGTTTGTATCTTTCAATTGCATATAATCATTAAAATAAACTCCTAACTTTTCTACTATCAATCCATCTTTATCACTGAAACCTTTTTCTGAAATACTAAATACTAGCTCTATTGATGCTGCAAATTGAGCATGTTTGATAAGATTTTGCATCACAATCTCATGCACCTGTTTAGGAGACAAAATCCCGGGTAAAATAGAGTCTAATATTCTAGCAATACTTGCTTGGTTTCCTGCACAATCCACATTTGCCTCGGATAATAAATTCAATTGATACAAAGTTTTTATAATTTCTATCTCACCTCCTCCTGTATATATTTTTATATTCGGAATATTAGGAAATGACCTGTGTAAAGACAAAACCTCTTCCTGAAAAATTGGATATTCCGTTGTCAAAATATTTCTAAACAAAAACTGGTAATCTTGTGATTGTGAGAAAGGCTCAATTGAGGATAAATTACCCTTTTCTAGATATCGAGGTTGTTGCTTTAGTTCCTCAATAGCAACTTTAGGCGACCAGGAAAATATAATTTTTTCGGAAACTATATCCTCAAGTAAAAATATATCAACACTTCTAATATCGACAGCTGGCGAAAGCTTTTGCCAAGCAAGAATTTTTTCTCCTACTAAGAAATTTGTCAGTCCAGGAGATACGCCAAGATTAATTAAACTGAAAATTCTCTTAGTACGAAATTCATCATCATATTGAAATTGCAAGAAACTCAATGTTTCTAAGGTCTCACGATTGTACATGTCGGAAGCTAGGTCACAATAATTTGCTCCTATAGCTAGTGATATTCTTTGGATAGTTGCATTGAAATCAGGTAAGGATGCATTGATACATAAGTCTACATCTGTAAATGCATCTTTATTTTCTAATATTTCTGCTTCTAAATTATTAAAATCCCTGATTTCTATAAAAACCGATCTTTCAAGTACTTTGAGAGATTTCCACAAGTACTCTATAGATTTTGTTTTATTACGAACAATGAAGATAAAAGTAGGTTTATCTAGACCGTATTTCTCACAAAGTTCATACCAAGCTGTAGCCATTACCGAAGCAACAGCCCCCAATCCAAAAAACATTACTTTAGCCATACTCAAAAAAATTACATCAATCCAATATATACAATTCTTGTTCTCCCATCAATTCTTATTTTGTGATTATTTTGTAATAATCAAATATGGCTATTGTAATATGTAGACACGGACAAACTGTCTATAATAAAGAAGATAGATTTCAAGGAGTTTCTAACAGTCCTCTGACAGACAAAGGTGTCAAACAAACTAAAAAATTAAGAGATTTTATAGAGAAAAGCTTTGATATCAAGTTGTTTTATATTAGCCCAGCGCCACGTGTCCTTCAGACATTCAAAATTCTCAACACAAACTTACAAAAACCAGCAATTATTGACTATAGATTACAGGAAGTATGCTATGGATCATGGGAAGGTAAGTATCGAAGCGAGATTGAGAAAACACTACTAGAACAAAGAGAAAAAAATCGTTTTAAATTCAAACACCCAGGTACGTATCAAGGCAAAAAAGGAGGTTCATATCAAGAGCTGTATTGCACGGTCAAGCCATTATTTATGGAAATTGAAAATTCTAGACAAGATATTTGTATCATCGCACATCACGGAATAATGATTGCTGCCTATAAATACTTTTTTAAACCAAAGAATGACGCCCTCAATGACCTACGCATTAATCACAATCAAGTCATAGTAATTCAAAACCACAATCCTTCACTAATCACAATTTAATTATTGCAAGCAAGAATATAAGAAAAGTACATGCTTCACATTTAGTCCATATCACCTAGACTGACCCCACATGATCTTTCCTCCACTCCCATTCATTGATTTCTGGTAAATCTACTCCATTTTGGATTATATACTCCCTATGTAAATTCAACTTCTGATGATATTTGCTGGTGATGTATTGAAACTCATTGGCTGAAATAATTTGCATATCTCTAAGTCTCTCCACTGCAGATAAGACTATGTGCCAACGAGAAGTCATATTTCTTACCTGCATGTCAAAAGGAGTTGTCGTTGATCCATTTTCTACAAATCCTCTAATATCAAACCTATTACTCGTCTTATAGTCGAACAAAAGTTTTTTAATGCTATCAGGATAACCATGAAAATTTATTATTACAGGCTTATCATGCGTAAAATAATCGTCTAAGTTTTTTTGTCTTATTACAGTTAAGTCAGTGATATTCACAAATCTAATACGAACAAAAGGCAAATCTTGCTTGATCAAATCAATTGCAGCCATCATTTCTTTTGTCATGTAATCACCGATAGCACAGAAAACCAAATGAGGATCATCGTCACTAGCAAAATCCCAAATCATCACCCCCTCTTCTACTTGTCTATAGGCAAGCTCCGGAGTAAGCCATCTCGGCTCAAGAGTCTTACCTGCTACAATAACATTGATGCCATTTTCAAGATTTAAAGCTTTTTCAAGAACTTGTAACGTAGTATTTCCATCCGGAGGGAAGTAAAATTTCACACAAGGATCATTTTTTTCCAATAAGCCGCTGATAAAACCCGGATTCTGATGAGAAAAACCGTTATGATCCTGTCGCCAACCCGAAGAAGTCAGGATTATATTCAAAGATGCATAAGACGGGCGCCAGGGTATTTCACGCGCGATTTTAACAAATTTAAGATATTGATCAGCCATGCTGCTTATAATCTGTACGAAAGCTTCATACGATATGAAGACGCCATACCTACCTGTTAACACATACCCCTGCAAAAGCCCAAATAAAGCATGTTCACTTAGCATTTCAATTACACGGCCATCTTGACTTATGTCTTTATCCCAAGGCATTATTGGCCACACAAAAGCTCTTGTCGTAAAGTCAAAAACTTTATCTATCTTGTTTGAATACGTTTCATCAGGAGAAAAAATACGAAAATTCCTATTAAATTCATTTAATTTGATTACTTCATTTAAATATTCTCCTGTACGACGCATAGAACTAGATCCTAATGTCCCTGGTTGAGCAGCATCCTCGCTAAATACCACAGCTTTAGGGACCATGAGCTTGATTTTCTGCCGATCAAAATGAGCATACTTGCTCAAACCAATTTTCAAATCATCATCTGGAATTATATCTAAAATATCTTGTATAAAGCCTTTTTCAGAGTCAAATAATTCTGAAAATCTATAAGCGCCTAACCATTCCTCTAACAATTCCAGCTCCTGAATATCGGTCTTTGCATTATTGACAACTACCTGATGAGACAAACAATTTCCTTCTATTCTATTACTACCTATGTATCGAATGCCACTCCAGCCTTTTGGAGTTTTAAGTATGATCATCGGAAAAGTTGGTGCAACGACATTTTGACCTGATCGAGCACGTTCGCGTATTTGTTTGATTTTAGAGTAAGACCTATCCAGAGCTTCAATCATGCGAACGTAAATGTCATCACCCGGAATGTCTTCAACAAATATTGGATCATAACCATAACCTTGAAATAAAGAAAGTAATTCAGATGTAGACATTCGACCAAAGATAGTAGGTCCCGAAATTTTATAACCATTTAGATGCAAAATCGGTAAAACAATACCGTTAGTTCTCGGATGTACAAATTTATTTAGATGCCACGATGTCGCCAAAGGTCCAGTCTCAGCTTCTCCATCCCCAACAAGGCAAACAACAATCAAATCGGGATTATCCAAAGCTGCTCCATATGCTGTTGCTAACGAATAACCTAATTCACCGCCTTCAAGTATCACTCCTGGTGCAGCAGGATTCGAATGACTTGGAAAACCATAAGGCCAACTAAAATTCCGTATTATATAAGCAAGTCCTACGGCATCGCGCGAAATATGAGGATAAAAATGTGTAAGACTACCTTCTATAAATAAATTTGCTTGTAATGCAGGAAATCCATGACCAACACCATTGACAAATAAAACATGTTCTCGAGTCTTCTTGACAAAATATTGTAAGTGCGCGTAAACAAAATTAATACCAGGACATGTGCCCCAATGCCCAAGTAGTCTTGGTTTAATATGTTCAAACGACAATCTCTCTTTTAACTCAAAATTTGCTTGTAAATAAATTTGAGCCGCTGCAATATAGTTAGCAGCTCTGACATATTTACGAATTTTCTCTATGTTAGGATCGGCCATGGTTTTGATATATCAGTTTAGTTTTTAGTTATAGCTGATGCAATACAAATTCCGGCTAAATATTTTCTTTTCTTTTAGATTTTAGATAATTGTACAAATGGTCAAAATTATACCAGCAATCTTTTCCACAAACCTTGAAGATTACGCCAGATTAGCACGGCAGTTCTCGACTTTCTGTGATACCTTGCATATTGACGTATCGGACGGTATATACGCTACTACCAAAACACCACCTCTAAAACAGGTTATATATGAAACCGGCTCAAGTATTATTAAAAATATCCATCTCATGTGTGAAAACCCCTTACTTGAAGTACAAAAATTAGTTGAACTTAGTAATATTAATTGGATATATGTACACGTAGAATTTATTTCCCTATTGGAACAATATTCACCGAAAATTGTACCTGTCATCCAAATTCATCAGAATCCTTTAGATTATATTGAAATACTCAAAATGTATAGCCATCTTCAGATTATGACGGTAAAAATAGGCAAACAAGGAAATAAATTTGACGATACAAATCTAAAATACATACCCGAAATCAAAAAGTTATTAGGTAATGTCGCCATCCACATTGATGGACACGTAGGAACCGATACTATCCATCATATTATGGAATATAAACCCAAAGTGTTGAACGTGGGATCTTACCTATCAAATACAAAAAATCCTCAAAAAAAATATGACATGTTAACAAACCTGGCTAAACAATACTCAGTTTAAATACTTACTACTCTACTATTATAGTTTTTATATTCACAAATTCCCTTAAACCATATAAAGATAATTCTCTTCCATAACCAGATTTTTTTATCCCGCCAAAAGGCATTCGTACATCAGAAGAAACTACAGCATTTATATACACACTACCTGCTTCGATTTTTCGTGCTAAATTTTTCGCCTTTTGAATATCTTTTGTCCAGATAGATGCTGCTAAACCATATTTAGTATCATTAGCAATTCTTATTGCATCATCTTCATCTTCTGCAACAATGATTGAGGCAACGGGCCCAAAAATTTCCTCTTCATACACAGGCATGCCTTTACGTACATTAGTCAGAATAGTTGGCTCGAAGTAAAACCCTTCTCTTTGGATTCTTTTACCTCCAACCAAAACATTTGCTCCCATTTCTACACTTTTCTGTACTTTTAATTCTACTTCTCTTAAAGCAGCTTCCGAGGCCAAAGGTCCAACATCCACATCACCCATGGGATCACCAACTACAACGTTTCTGAAGTAATTAGCATAATTAAGCGCAAACTCCTCAACAACATCTTTTACCACAATAAACCTTTTTGCTGATGTACATGCTTGTCCTGCATTTCGGAGTCGTGCATGTACAGCATTCTGACACACAGGCATTAAATCCGCATCAGCTAGAACGATAAAAGGATCACTACCACCTAACTCCAAAACGGTCTTTTTAATCTCACTTCCAGCAATCGCAGCAACACTTGCTCCAGCAGCTTCACTTCCTGTAAGAGTAACGGCCTTTACATGAGGATTCCTTATTACCTTTTCGACTTTAGCGGCAGTAATTGGTAAATTTTGAAATACGCCTAATGGAAAACCTGATTCTACAAAAAGCTTTTCTAACTCTCTGGCACAACCTTGAACATTCGAGGCATGTTTCAAAAGACAAACATTACCTAAAAGGACATTTGGCACGGCAAATCGCAGAACCTGCCAAAACGGAAAATTCCAAGGCATCACTGCAAGTATTGCTCCGAGAGGTTCAAATGTGATAAAGCTTTCCTTATGGGCCGTATTTACATATTCATCTTGTAAGAAACGATCAATATCGTTAGTGTAAACCTCTGCCATAGTTATACACTTATCGATCTCAGCAATCGACTGCCTAATGGGTTTGCCCATTTCTGTCGTAATTAATTTGGAATAGTAATCTTTGTGTATATCTAAATTCCGTATGAGTTTATTCATCAAATCCTTGCGAGTATCAAGACTTGAAAATCTCCATTTTGAAAAGGCCTGAGCTGCTAAATCTAGCTTAGATGACAATTCTTCGTCTGACAATTCGGGAAATTCTGCTCTTTTCTGTCCGTTTGCTGGATTGATACTGACTAACATGGTTTATTGTAAAAAAATTTTTGAATAATTAAAATGTAAAATCCAAAAGGAAATTACAGGTAAAGCACATGCTAACTTCGGCATTATTAAGTAATATCGACGAAAAGATCTTGCATCTTCTACAAACTTGTGAGGAAACAGAATTTCCAGGCATTTATAAAAATAGAAAGAAAAACCTGGTATTAAACGCTAACTTGCCTTTTTTGTTTGTCATTACCGGACCCACCCGCAGTGGAAAAACCACATTTTTAACCCATCTAGAGTCATATTATCATAGAGTTATCACAGCAACATCCAGATCTCCCCGTGACAATGAAAATATAAGCGAATATACATGGATAACAGAAAAACCCTTGCCAAATGAGGATATATCATCCTACGCGCATAGAATTCAAAAGCAATACGACTTATTGGAATACAATATTTTTGCAGGTAATGTATATGGCACTCCTCGAAAAAACATTGTAGAGTCCCTACAAAAAGGTAATTCTATAATCAGTGTAGAGAATAATGGCGCTAGAGCGCTTAAGCAGCAATGTAACAGTATAGCCAACGTCATTATTTTATTTATACTACCTGATAGTATTCAGTCCTTGATGAATAGGTTTGACTCCCAGAGAAACAATTTAGATCAACGAATGCAAATTGCACAACAGGAAATAGACGACGCCCCATCTATAGCAAACTATTTTGTTCATAACACAGAATTATCGATTTATTGTAGACACGATGAAAGTCCTATAGAATTCATGAAAACCAATGTACTTGATTTCACAAGACATTTGATTTCATCTGTTAAGTAATGTGTCATAAAAATGAATTGACAAAGTCTATCTAAAAAAATATATTGATTCAAACTATGTTCTCTACACCTAGAATAATAGCGTGCTTGCAATTTACAAGAACCAGGGTGTTTTGTGCGCTTTCAAAAATCACAGGGCGCAGAGTGGACATACTCGCATTTGATGAGATAAGCGTTGAAAGTGGTATTTTGGAGGAAGGTATTATCTACGATATAGAACATTTACAAAAGATTGTTAAGAACCTTATCACTTCGGTCTCGAGAAATCAAAGCAAAATAGATGCAGCCTGGTTTGCTATCCCAGATAATAAAATTAAAATTACAAACTTTGACATTATAAAAGAAAAAAATCATACCAACGAGTATGAACTCCAAAAAATTATCGAGGATAAATTTAATAGTCCAATATCGAAACTATATCTTATTAACAGACCCATCCATGATTTGAATCAACGAGTATTTTATCTAGCTAATGCCATCAGGACTGAACATCTGGATCCATTCTTGAAGTTATTAGAACCTCTGGAAATTCCTATTACAGCTATTTTTCCAACATTTCAATGCATATGGGAAGAATTAAGAGATCAATTTGTAGCTCCTACCCTACTACTTTATCCCTCAGGGAAAAGTTATAAATTCTTTATTGCAGATCAAAATGGAGTTTATTTAGATTCGATATGGGGCCATAATTTGATAGAACCAGACTCGAATCTTGACAAAGCGATTCTTGAGATCGTTGAATTTGCGAAGAAATCCAGAGATATAGCATTAGGTGTAAAAAAAGTTCTCGTACTAGAGTCTCCAAATCATGATTCTGAAAATTTACAAATGTACTTACGTAGAACGGGTTTGGATTTTGCATGGATACCCTCTGACGCTCCTGTAGTCCCAGAACATGATTACATCTCACTAATTGTTTTAAAAGGACTCATTAAATGCTCCATGAGAACAGATTTCAACAAAGGTTTTCTCCAAACACGAATTATCGAACAACAACAGTCCGCACCAGGCGTCTTATCCCAGATTAAAAACAAATCTCAACTTGAAAATTCAATGCATTCAAGTACTTTTGCAAATACATTAACGACAATGTCTAACAGATACACACAGTATAAAAATCTTTCCATGATGGAAAATCGTTGGAATCTGAAAACCACTTTTATATCAATACTTTTAAGTATTGTACTATTAGGCTCAATAGCCTACGCAGGTTGGCGTATAGCAGAACGAGTAGCACAAAGGTCAGAAAGTAACGGAAACCAATTACCAATAATCAGTAGCACAACACCCACAACAAATGTTTCTATCACAGCAACTCAAACTAATACACCGACACCTACTCCGACACAAACGGTTACTCCGACAGCAACACCTACTCCAATGTTTACCAAGTCCGATGTAAAAGTTTTGGTTTTAAATGGTAATAATAGACCTGGCGAGGCTAGTCTTGTTACAGGAATACTTCAATCGAACGGTTTTATCACGAAAGCTCCTGATAATGCTCAGGAACGAAATGTCCCTACCACGACCGTCAGTTTTAAAGATCAAAGGTCAAAAAATCTAGCGGAAGAAATAGTCAAACTTATAGAAAACCGTTATCCATCAGCAAAGGCGGTATATGACCCGAATATTAATGAAGATATTCTTGTTGTATTAGGCATACGATAATGCCCAATCAAACACAAAACGTGAATGATAACCAGGCTAATTATCGGTATTCTAGTAGCAATAATAACGTAGTACAAAGCAGGCAAATTGGAGTAAGTTCTCCTGGACAAGTAAACATAAATAATTCGCAACCCCACCAGATGCCACAACCAGCACCGAACAACTCACTACCAATTCACAGTTATTTAAGTAACCAAAGTACGAATTTTACTGCAACAAGCAATCAAACGCACCCAATACCAGGGCAAAATATTAGTTCACAAAGTGTGTATCAACCTGCTTCAACCACATCGCCACAGTATACTGCCGTATCTAACACACTACAACAGCCACACAACTCTACGATCAATACTTCTAACACGAATGCCTCTATTTCGCCATCAATACAGCCTAACCCCACAGTCAATCATCTCGTCAATCATACAAAGCAAAACAATAACAACTATGCACGCTATTTCGATAATGTATCCAACAGAGCAGGATCATCAACAAATACAAATTCTCGCATTGCCGCAAACCCGATTTCTGATAACGTTGCTCAAGCAAATACCACTCAGCAAGGAACACAAAATCCATCATCTTTGAATATTCAATCTGCTGTGCAAAACACGCCCCATACGCAAAACACACAAAGTACCTTACCAAAAATCGAGTATATTAATCCAAATAATATTAAAATCCCTCATAGACCCGAAAGTTACGCAGATCTAAAAACACAAGCTATAGAAAACGATCAACCATTACCTACACAAGCGACAGAAGTCTACAAAGAACAGTACAATAAATTACAAAAACAAAATACTAAACTTGAGATTGATACTTATGAAATTTTAAAATTAGTGTTATACGTTCTACCTGTAATTGCTGTATTCATAATTATATTTAAGGCTCCTAATTCTGAAGAAGTCCTGTGGCATGCAAGACAAAGCGTCATTGCCCAAATATTTTGGTTATTAGTGCTATATATTCTCAATAGTACGGGAGCACCATTAATAGCAGGTAATGGATTTACTTTGGCAACACTATGGAACGTCATATGTATTACAAACTTGATTTATGCTGGAGCTCAAGCTTATCTAGGAAACAAACATAAAATACCATTGGTATACGACATAGCTTCAAGCTTTATAGAACAAGATAAAAAATAATGTGATTAATGTGAAAATTGATAAGTCGTATAAGTGCTTTTTGTCTTTCTCGCCGGTTTGAGTTGTTACCACACTATAATATTTGTAAACGATATGATAATATACTCAAATAAGCGTTTTTCTATCTTAATTCTCAACAATGATGGGAGGGCAAAAAAACTTTATTGGTGTAGCGTGGCCTTATGTGAATGGTGAATTACATCCCGGACATATCGCAGGATGTTATTTACCAGCTGATATATTCGCTAGGTACAAAAGACTCCGTGGCGAAGATGTCATTATGGTAAGCGGAAACGACTGCTTCGGCACACCGATCACCATACAAGCGGATAAAGAAGGTCTCACACCTAGGGATATCGTAGAAAAGTATGGACCTCGTACAACTTCATTACTTCTTGACGTCTATAAGATATCTTTTGATCTTTTTACGAAAACTGATACTGACATACACCGTAAAGTCACTCAACAATTTTTTACAAATTTACTTAACAATGGCTATATAATAAAGCAAAAGACATATCAATATTATTCCGAAATTGATGATAGATTTCTACCTGATCGATACGTGGAAGGAGAATGTCCTTATTGCCATGCAAAAGAACAAAGAGGCGATCAATGTGAAGCATGCGGCCGTAGCTTACAAGTGGGAGAGTTAATAAATCCTTATGCTAAACTTACAAAAAATCCCGTTACGCTTAAAGAAACTGAACATTATTTTGTAGATTTACCGAAATTTAAATCTTTTCTAGAAAAGTATATACGTGACAAATCACAAGTATGGCGGGAATGGGTCTGGAAAGAAGCATATTCATGGCTAGAAGATCTGCAACCTCGTTCAATCACTAGGGATTTAGATTGGGGTGTAGAAATTCCTCAAGAAAATATTGCAGAAGAATCAATATTAGACAATGTAGATAATAAAAGGTTTTATGTCTGGTTTGACGCAGTTATCGGATACTTTAGTGGATCAATAGCTTTTGCTGAATCTATAGGGAAAAACTATGAAGATTTCATAAAAGAATGGTGGAATAATGA
Source organism: Candidatus Dojkabacteria bacterium (assembly GCA_025999155.1). GTDB lineage: Bacteria > Patescibacteriota > Dojkabacteria > JAOAGR01 > JAOAGR01 > KatS3mg084. Next base: position 682,820 of record AP026679.1, on the reverse strand, counting down.
TGATGCTCTCTTAAAACACTATATATTTGTTGGCAAAGATAATTTATTTTTCCATACTATCTGGTGGCAGAGTCTACTTATAGGCCAAAATGAAAATCTTAAACTACCAGATAATGTACCTGTAAACCAATTTTTAAATTTAGAAGGGCAAAAATTCTCAAAAAGTCGTGGAATCTATATAAATGCCAAAGAAATAGTGAAAAAATATGGGCTGGATGCAGTACGCTTTTATCTTACCTCAATAATGCCAGAAAACAGTGATGCTAATTGGAAATGGGACGACTTCCTCTCTGTCTATAATAATGATTTGGTAAGTAATATAGGTAATTTTATTCATAGGACTACTACATTTGCTCAAAACAAATTGCGAATTAAATCTATAAACCAAATCAAACCAGAAAATCGAATAATTGATGAATCTCCTTTTGAAATCTCTACCGATAACAAAACAATTGGGAATGTGCTTAATATCAAACGATTGTTACTCGGTGACTCTGAAAATCAAAATATTTTTAGGTTATTTTCAGAAAACTTAGAAAACATGAATTTTAAACACGCACTACAATTAGTCCTTCTACTAAGTAAGATAAGTAATGTTTATTTTGACCGTAAGGCTCCCTGGAAATTACAATCAGAACATCCCGATGAATGCGAGAAAACTATTTATAATAGTTTGTTGTTAGTCTACGTACTACGAATACTTATAAATCCTTTTCTACCGGACGCAAGCGATCGTATAAGCGATGCTCTAGGTTTACAAAAATTAGATTCGACAAAAACACAAGTTAAAAATTATTTTTTACTTGATTTAAACGAGTTTCACTCCATAAGCTTATCCGAAAACACACAACCATTATTTAATAAAATTCAACATTTAACATAAGCTCAAAGTACAGATAGATCTCTAGCCAAGATAGTTTAATAAATTTGATATAATAACAATATAACTTAGTTTTTCCATCACATTTACCAAACACTCTGTTCGCTAGTTTAGGCAAGAAAATAAGATATTTTATTCACATAATTCGTCTTAAATATAACTCCATAGTCTATGTATATCCAAATCCTTTCCTATATCTGCAAAATACTGTACATGAAAATTCTTTCACTTTGAACGCAATTAAGGTAAAATAGCTATGAAGAGTGTGAAATGGATTCGAATGATATAAAATTTTTTGAAAGATTACGTATATTTAACATCTCTTCTACAATATTACTTTTATTATTCCTATTAGTCGATGTATGCTTATTAACTACCTTAACGGTTGCTTTATTAGGTGGTTCAGATAACTCGGTCACGAGTGATTTCGCTACTAACGCTATACTTTTTTCGGCGATTATTTTATTTAGTGCTGGTATAATAATATTTGGATCACTATTTGGTATAGGATTCTATCTTAGTTTTATTAACAAAAAATTGAGTAAAAGAGTATGGCTGTTACAGGTAGTGTTTACATTGATGACATCTCTGTCATTAGGTGTCTCCATAATATTCCTGCTTCCTATATCGATCTACTTCCTAGTTAAGCTTTTTCAATATCAAAACTATTATTATACAAATGGTGGTTCTGCGAAGGATAGCACGTAAACGTCAAGGTGCTACCATATTTATGGTAGCTTTTGCCAGGCTTTGTTGCATTAGATTTTACCAAGATATTTCGTTCTTTCCTATTCTTACCAAATACTCATTAGTCTTAGAAAAAGGTCTCGAACCAAAAAAACCATTATGTGCAGATAAAGGCGAGGGATGGGCTGAGCTTATTACAAAATGTCTCGATTTATTAATTAGAATACCTTTTTTTTGTGCATACGCTCCCCAAAGTATGAAAACTAAATTCTCTTTTTGATCTGATAAAATACGTATTACTGCATCAGTAAATATTTCCCAACCGTGACCCTGATGTGAGCCAGGTTTACCTGCTTCTACGGTAAGTACAGAGTTTAATAAAAATACTCCCTGTCTAGCCCATGGAGTCAAATCTCCATGTGTAATTGAAGGTCTACCAAGATCATCAAGGATTTCTTTATAAATATTTTTTAAAGATGGAGGTAAAGGAATACCTTCAGGTACAGAAAAACATAACCCCATAGCTTGATTTGGTCCATGATACGGATCCTGTCCGATAATAACAACTTTGACATCATCAAAAGGAGTTTGTTCAAATGCATTAAATATCAATTTTCCTGGGGGAAAAATTGTCTTCGTAGCATATTCCGATTTGACGAATTCTACAAGGTTCTTGAAATAAGGCTTATTAAACTCTTCAACCAAAACAGATTTCCAGCTCGGATGAATTTTCACGTCCATAATTGTCTTCAGATTGATTCTATTTAGAGTTTTACTTAGTATATTTACATCTTGAGATTACCAAAAAAATTAAAATTTATAAAAAAAACTATCTTCAAGATATATCTATTTTATTTTTTATTTGTTGCTTTGAGTATAGCTTTCTTAGCCTATGCGGGAGGTCTAATTTGGACAGACAATTCCCCAATAGATTATTCAAAAACTAATGAAATAAACATCAACATCAATCTGTTTGGATTTCAACCAAATTCGATACAAATAGAACCAATTAAAGAATATGTACTTATTATTAGAAAAGGATTATTTGTTCAATGTGACGAGATAGAAATCGAGACATTGAACATTAACACAAAAATAAATAACCAACTTGAAAAAATACCTTTACGTATTTCCCAAACCGGGACTTACAATTTACGTTGCAAAGACGGACCTATAGGTATGCAAATACATGTACGGCGTGTATCATTGTCTTAATACAGCAAGAAATGCTTGCTGCGGTATGGTCACAGAACCAAATTGTTTTAACCTTTTCTTACCCTCTTTTTGTCGTTCAAGATGCTTCATTTTACGACGATGATCTCCACCATATAAACCTTTGAGCACATCTTTACGATAAGGGGGTATATCTTCTCGAGCAATTACTTTTGACCCGATAGCGGCCTGAATAGGAATCTTAAACTGATGGCGAGGTATTAAAGTTTTAAGTTTTTCTACTAATCTTTTACCTTCATATAAAGCTTTCTTGCGTTCAATGAGCATCGATAAGGCATCAATTACTTGCCCATTGATCAATATACTTAATTTAACAATGTCTGAAGCAATAAAACCCTTGAATCTATAATCCAAAGAAGCGTAACCATGCGATATAGATTTCAATCTATCAAAAAAATCTGTAATAATTTCATGAAAAGGCATTTCATACTTTATAATCACTCTATTACTTGCTAATACATTACTCGAAGTGTGTACATAGACAGTATCTTTATATATCGCTCGTTTTTCTTGACATAATTGCATTATGTCGCCGATATACTGTTGTGGTGTGATAATTTCGACTTCGCACCAAGGTTCTTGAATTTCCTCAATTAAAGCTTCTTCCGGTAACTCCGCTGCTGATGTAATCTTAACATAATATTCTCCATTTTCTTCAAAAATATGATATTTATCTTTATTACGAGCCACCTTATCTTTATACAGTTTGACCTTATACTCTACTGACGGTGCTGTAACTACTAGATCTACATTGTATTCTCGTTCAAGTCTTTCTTGAACTATTTCCATATGTAAAAGCCCCAAAAAACCGCACCTAAAACCAGCACCCAAAGCAGTAGAGACTTCTGGAACATAACTTAAAGATGCGTCATTTAAAGCAAGTTTTTCCAGAGCATCCCGAAAATCAGAGTATCGATCAGCGTCTGTCGGATACAAACTGGCAAAAAGCATTGCCTTTGGCTTTTGATAACCCACCAAAGCATCAGCCGGCTCATCCGCAAACGTCACCGTATCTCCTACACTAATTTGTTGTATATCTTTTTGGGCGGTAGCTATATATCCTACCTCACCTACTTTCAAACCATCACTTTTTATAAAAATAGGTGTAACATAGCCGATCTCTAACGGTGCTATATCGTTTTGCGTAGCAATGAACCTTAATTTTCTTTTTCTTGCTAAATCCTCAGGTTTAATTTCTCCATTGACAACCTTTACCTGAGCAATAACTCCTTTATGTTCATCGAAAAACGAATCAAAAATCAAGCATTGCAAACGATTATCTTTACTACCTTTAGGTGGAGGTACTCTTTGTATAATAGCTCTAATTAATTCATCGACTCCAATGCCGGTCTTACCAGAAGTGTAAATGATTTCATCCATGCGAAAACCCAGTAAATCACACATTTCTTGTGCTCTTTTCTCTGGTTCCGCGTTTGGTAAATCAATCTTGTTTACTACAGGTATAATTGTAAGGTCGTGTTCTAAAGCTTTAAAAGCATTTGATATAGTTTGAGCTTCTACACCTTGAGTTGCATCTACTAGTAATACAGCCCCTTCACAAGCGGCAAGCGAACGTGAAACTTCATAAGCAAAATCAACATGTCCTGGGGTATCAATTAAATTTAAAATATATTCCTGCCCATCCAAATTGTAATGCATACGTGCAGTTTGTAATTTAATGGTAATACCTCTTTCTTGCTCCAACTCTAAAGTATCAAGATATTGATCATGTAACTTACGTTTATCTATAGTATTTGTTATCTCAAGTAATCTATCAGCTAGCGTCGATTTACCATGATCTATATGAGCAATTATGCAAAAATTTCTGATGTAATTTTGCTCCATATTGACAATTATATTGAGATAATCCTAATTTATAAAGTCAGACGAAATCGAGATACCAAAAAAAAATATTATTAGGACAACATTTCTTCAAGTAATTTTTTGACTTGATTAGGATCAGCTTTCCCTTTCGTCTCACGCATAACTATACCCACAAAAAACATTTTCGCGCTTTCTTTACCTGCTTTGATCTGTTCGACTACATGAGCATGCTTCTGAAATGCATCTCTTAAAATTTCTTTAACATCAATAGACTCTGCTTTACCTATTTCATCTAATAACGTCAACCAATCATTCTCTCCGGATTTGTGATTTCTTAAAATAGTCTTAAATTCCGTCGAAGAAATCGTGTTATTATTCAAGGCTTCAAATACTTTTCTTAATCCTTCGATCCATTCGTCGAGTGTTTGAGAACCATGCAAACTTCGTACCTCTGATGCTAAGTCATTGGTGAGCGTATTGGCAACTTTTTGACTGATGGATCCATCACCTTGAGTAATTTTGACAAATATATCGTAAAAGATTCTTTCTTCAGTTAATACATCAATCGCTTGTAAAGGAATATTTTGTAGTGACAATTCTTGCCTCACTGTATTAGGATGTTTTGGCATTTCATTTCTAATACTTTCCAAGTCATCGTCAGATATATGTAATTCAGGTATATCAGGCTCAGGAATATAACGGTATTCATTGACTTCTTCTTTTTGTCTTTGAGAATATGTAATTTGCAGTTGCTCATTCCACCCTCGTGTTTCTTTGCTACCAACCGAGTAAATCTTTTTTGTGCGATTATACTCGTCGATCTGTCGATTAATTTCATACTCCAGGGCGGACTGTAAATTACCAAAAGAATTTAAATTTTTGATCTCTACTATAGGAGTAAATCTAATCGTATTTTTCCATTGTTCATATGTTTTATTTTGAATGTCTACATCATCAATACACAATGAAACATTAGCATCAAATCGCATGTGACCCATTTCAAGATTACATTCCGATACATTAAACCACCGTGCAAGATTTCTAATAGTTTTTGCAAAAGATACAGCCTCATCCACAGAGTACATTTCCGGTTTCGATACTATTTCAAGTAATGGTAAACCCGCCTTATTTCCGTCCAATAAAGTCTTATCATCCTGATGTATTGATTTGGCAGTATCTTCCTCTAAATGGGCCCGGAAAATACCAATACTTTTCGTATAAAAATTTTTTGAATGATAATTATTACGGTCTCTAACTATTACCTCTACCGATCCTTCTCCACAAATAGGTTCATACAATTGACTAATTTGATAACCTTTGAACAAATCAGGATACATATAATTCTTACGATCCCAACTAGTTTTTCTAGCAATAGTTAGATTTAATGCTAAACCCATACGTATCGCTTGTAGCACAGCTTCTTTGTTAAGATTAGGCATTGCTCCAGGATATCCCAAACAAATAGGGCAAATATTAGTATTAGGATCTGCTTCACTAGTCGGACAGGAGCAAAAGACCTTAGATTTTGTCTTTAATTGCAAATGTATTTCAAGACCTATGATTGGCGTAAACATTTAGTAATTATCTGACTTATCAGTTCTAACGTCAATCGTGAATCATTATCACTCCTGGCTAATTATTTCGATTTGTCCATCTTTAATGACCAAATTAAGTTGCTTCGTATTAGCGGCACGCAGTATAGTAGAAGAAATCTTATTCTCTACTTCTTTTTGAATAAATCTACGAATCTCTCTTGCTCCCATCTGTGGGTTGTAGGCTTTCTCCACAATCAAATCTAGTAATTCATCCGTATATTGTAGCTGAATACCAGTCTTACTGAGTTTAGCTATAAGTTTTTGTAAATGTAGTCTTGCAATATCTCTTAACTGATCATGCCTTAATGGTTCAAAAATAATAATTTCATCAAATCTATTCAAAAGCTCAACTCTAAAGAATTTTTTCAGCTCATTCATTACTAATTTCTTTAAATCTTCAGTATCTATTTTCTCTTCCTGAAACTTAATTAATTTACTTTGGGGCTGTTCCTTTTTCCTATCATAAAATTGAGAAATCAAATTTGAGCCTATATTAGAAGTTGCGATGATAATAGTATTTTTAAAGTTGACAACACGCCCTTGACCATCAGTCAGTCTACCATCTTCAAGAATTTGTAATAGGACATTGGTTACATCAGGATGGGCTTTTTCTATCTCATCTAATAAAACTAACGAATATGGCTTACGTCTGACTTTCTCAGTTAATTGTCCTCCTTCTTCATATCCAACATAACCTGGCGGTGCTCCGATTAGCCTTGCAATGGAGTGCTTTTCCATATATTCACTCATATCGAGCCTGATCATGTTTTGCTCTGAACCAAAAATTACTTCTGCAATGGTTTTAGCTAGCTCTGTCTTTCCAACCCCCGTAGGCCCAAGAAAAATAAATGATGCAATAGGTCTACTTTCATCTGCCAGTCCCAGTCTCGACCTTCGAATAGCTTCAGATATTGCAGATACAGCCTTCTCCTGACCAATGACACGCTGGTGAATAATATTTTCAAGATTTAATAACATCTCCCTCTCTTTTACATTAATCTTATTTGCAGGAATACCTGTCATGTTTGAAATCACCTCAGCAATCTCAGCTACACCTAATGTAGGAGTGCCAGTTCCTACTGCTTTACGCCACTCTACCTCTAATGGCATTAATTCCTCTTTTAATAATTCGATCTCTTGTTTAACCATTGCCGCCTGCTCATGTTTTTGGGCTCTTGTCAAAGCTTCCCTTTCCTTTTCTAAATTAGAAATTTTCAATTTTAATTCGCGAATATTATCCGGCTCACTAGATGTACGTAATCTCAACATAGAAGCGGCCTCATCTAATACATCAATGGCTTTATCAGGTAAAAAACGATCATTAATATATTTTTCTGATAATTCGACTGCCGCGATTATTGCATCATCGCTGATTTTTATTTTATGGTGGGCTTCATATTTATCACGTAGTCCTTTAAGAATTTCAATCGACTGTTCTATAGTAGGCTCGTTAACTAAAACAGGTTGAAAACGTCTTTCTAGAGCAGGATCTTTTTCGATATACTTTTTGTATTCTGTCAGAGTTGTTGCTCCAATAGTCTGAAGTTCTCCACGTGCCAAAGCTGGTTTAATAAGATTGGATAAATCAGTTTTACCTTCGGCTGCCCCACTTCCAACAATAGTATGAAGCTCATCAATAAATAAAATTACACTCCCTGCGGCTTTAGCAACTTCTTTAATAATATTTGTTACTCTCTCTTCAAACTCACCTTGATATTTTGTACCGGCAATTAAACTTCCCATATCAAGTGCTAAAACACGCTTATTTAACAGCACATCTGGAACATTCCCAGAAACAATACGTAAAGCAAGTCCTTCCACAATTGCTGTTTTACCAACACCAGGATCACCAATCAAAACGGGATTATTTTTACGCCTACGTGATAGTATCTGTATTACTCTTGTTATTTCGTTGGATCTACCAATTACTGGATCGATCTTTCCTTCTTTTGCTAATTTAGTCAAATCTCTGGAGTATTTATCTAATGTTGGTGTAGAAGATTTAGTCGCATCCCTTGAACCCTCACCAACAACATCAATAACGGCCTTTTTTGCCTTATCGTAATCTACACCATACCGTGTCAAAAGTTGATAACCTAAACCTTCCCCCTCACGAATCAAACCTAATAGTAAATGTTCACTTCCTACGTAAGAATGTCCTAAATTTTGTGCCTCAGTAAAAGCAAGGTTAAGAGATTGCTTGGCTCTTGGTGTCAGATCAGCACTGCTAAGACCCGAGATACTACGACGATAAGGCAAATAACCTTCCATATCGTTTTTTAGACTCTGTATATCAACAGAAAGTTTATCCAATACTCTACTTGCTACATCATCATCGATTAGAGCTCTTAGCAGATGCTCCGTATCAATATAAGTAGTTCCCGTAGTAAATGCATATTCTGCAGCTTTTTGTAGAGTATTTTTTGCACTGTTTGTAAAATACTGGTCCATAGTTTATTTTAGCAAATTTTATCTTCGACTGCCAAACAACCGTGTATCTTTTCTCTTCACACTCATTAATGGCATGACTTTCAAAATTAATTAAAAAATATAGAATGTAATGTAAAGAGATATGATATCGAATACTAACATTGCAGATCTGTTACAAAATATCATAATCGAAGACTCACAATATGTCGGCGACTCAGTAGCACTATTAGGGCATCTCGCAAGGGAAAAATTACCGATTCCTGCTGGTTTTGTTTTAAGCTATCTTGTATTACAAAACTACTTTGATCTGACCGAAATAAGGCTATATTATCAAAAGGCACGTTTAGAAGAAGATTCATCTCATATCATCCAAGTAATTAAAAACACATCATTTCCTAAAACGATACACAATAATATTTCCGCATTATATTCTAAAATATCTGGATTTTCAGATGCTACAGTCAATATAAGAGCATTGATACTAAATAATCAATCTGAAGAGTTGGAACATAAGCCTTATGAAGTTTATGGTGTCAAAGGAATCGAAGACTTAGTTAAATCTATTCATGATATTTATGTACAAATTCTAGAAGACCAACAAACAAAATTGAATTTCTTCTTTGACAATGTTTATAAAATCGTTGTAATAGTCCAGAAATCAATTCAGTGTGAAATATCCGGTCATGTCTACACAAGCGACATGGTTACACATGATAATACAAAATTGCACATAGAAGCATATTTTGGACTTTACGAAGAAGCAGAAAAGCTTGGTATACAACCAGACCTTTATATTTACGATAAAACAGTAGACAAAATAGAAGAAAAATATGTTTCATACCAGGAACATATGTTTTTGCGACACCAGAGTGTTTCTGAACCTATTCAGAAAGTCGTAATATCTCCTTCCTGGAAAAAAAAGCAAAAATTGGATGATAAACATATCATAATATTAGCCAAAACAGGAAAAATCATTGAGGAAGAATTAGGAAACCCACAGCACGTAATATGGTCCTACGAAGCGGGAAAAATATGGATACATTTTGTACAAAGTATAAATAAAAAACATTCAATTGAAACATCAGATTCTATCCAAAAGCGAGTCGTTTTAACAAATAATGCCCCAGAGAACCCAAACAACTTCAAGATGCCAGTTACTAAAGAAGAACGTAAAGATGTATTAGTGAATTTTGTATTCAATGATAAAGATATGAACGACACAACAAAAGAAAAACAAGAACATTTAAATAACTATCAAAAAAATACAAATGTCACTCATGAAAGGAAAGCCGTCCTACTTGAAGGCAAACATTATGCAGGAATGCAGGAGGCAGAGGGAATTGCTACATTTTCTCATGAGAATGCTGGCCCCCATAATATATTGATCTTACACGGAGATGAGAATATCTTATCTAATCTAAAAGTAGCTGGATTAATCATAGAAGAAGATTCTGACATATTAGCTCAAAGACTATATGAATATTTTAAGGCTCCTGTGATTACAGGAGTTCCTCTAGTTCATAAAATTATTAAGGAAGGAGAAAAAATAGCTATAGATCCAATAACAGGACAGATATTTGAATTCATTCGAAGTGATTATCTCAAGACTAATTATCAGTCAGCTGAAAAGAACATTGAGCCAAAGATTGAGCCAGAGGAGGAATCCTCGCAAATGAAGTTTGCGACGGATATACCCGATGACCATCATGCTGACCTATATCGGACAAATAAAAATTTGACCTCAGCTCAGATTCAGCAAAAACCAGAGTCCCAAGAGATTGGTGACGTAACTACTACAAACCCACATCATTTTGAAAATGACGTTAGTTTGAGTCAGAAAGATAAAGCAAATTGGTCGTTCGACAGTAAGCGACACGGGCAACAACATTTAGATACCAATAAAGAATCTTCCCATGCTGTTCTATATGAAGATTCAAAAGTTCGAATTGAAAGAAAATTTCCCTTACAATACTCTCACCACGTAAAGTCATCTTCCCCCCGGAAAAAAGATTTATCTCAGATCCTAAATTTAATAGAAGAAGACTTTGATTTATATGATGTAAACCAGGAAAATCCACAACTCTCAATAGTAGAAGGAGTCTCAACAAAGGATCAAATGAAAATGTGGGGGAGGTCGCTGGAGCAAATTATTAATTCTTCGAAGGAATTACCTGAAAACGTAGCCTTAGAAGTACTCGAAAGCACCATAGAAGAGGCTAGTGGAATTCAACAAACGTCAAAAGAATTAGAGTTTGACCGCGAACAAGATTATATATCCCAGAAAATGCACCATCGACATAAAAAATCCTCTCAACCAGAAGAGTTCATTCCTACAGCAACGAAAGTGTATATACATCTCATAGATGAATTAATACCCACAGAAAAACAAAACTATGATGGCATCGTGTTTTCGTCGACGAAGGAGCCAGAAGTTATCATTACAATGTTGGAGACGATTCTAGAAAGAGTCAGAGAAAAAGAAGTTTTGTTGATCTTGCCTCCATATGAAACTAGTGCATTAGATTATTTACTGCAACAAATATATCGTTTACGCAATCAAGGATACAAAAATCTTTCACTGATTACTCCAGATTATCGAAATAAATCTTCCATAATAGCAATCAAAAAGAGAATAGCAGCAGCTGGATTAACACGATCGACATCCTTTAGAATATATGCAAATGTCTCAAGAACGATTAATGTTTTCCGATTATATGAATTACATCCAGATATAATAGATGGGGTATATATAGATTTATTTCGGATAAAGATGAATATGCTTGGTATAGAAAAACAAACTGCGTCTACCAAGTACCTAAAAGGCATGAGAAACTTAGTCGAGTACATTAGCGAAACATTAAGAAGCAAACACAAAAGTCTGTTGGATATTAGTTGTTTCAATAATCTAAAAAAAGTCGTACAACATGTTTCAAGCTGTGGATTCTGGGGAATAGTATGTGAGCTTGCAGTTGCAAACCAAGTCAAACAATACATCAGAGATTTAGAAACGTCCCAACTCAACAGATAACAACATCAAAATAATCTGTTAAAAGAACAATTCTAGGTAATGTGTTTACAAGGATAGATAAAGCGTAGTATCATAGGCATATTATTAAATTCAGTAGGACTACCTTTAGAGGCAGCGCCAAATGCAAAATGACTTTTTTGAAAATTATGCAGATCATATACGGCTATTATTTAAAAGATCCAGTAAAGAACACAGCCAAATTTTTGTAAGGTTGCAAAAGGGTAACATTTATTCTCTTTTGACATTTAATGGGATTATTGAGAGAGAATTTATAAAATTGTTTGAGGGTATCAATTTACATAAGTTCTCGAAGCATGGTTTTACACTCTTCGCATCATCCGATAGAATGCATTTACAAGATGTTGCTACCCGTTTGTACCAGGAGCTAGATAATATTATAAAGTCGTATAAAGGACATAAAGTGCATACAACACCAATAAAGATTGAAACTGAGTTGGATTCTAAATGTTCAATAACCGAAGTGGACATATGTGAATTAGATACTGGTTACATTCGCGATATTACTACTCAAATATATGAATCCCTAAATGATTATATCAAGCAAAAATATTTCGTTTACATAAATGTCAATGCCTTATCTAGTATCTGGCAAATATCTTACGAAAATACAAACCAACAATTTTCTGAATGTACATCATATCTTATTTGTAAATTGGAGGATAGACATACGGGGAATCTGCTCGAAAAAGTCATTCCACTACAACAGAATGAAATCAAAAACAAAAATGTAAATGTTGAGGCCATAATTAAGGAAATCAACCAATTTGGCAACCCAACACCTATTGCTAGTCTTACGAATAGATATGGTGTAGAAAATCATGTATCACCTTCACTTATTGTACTTGACGAACACATTACTGCATCAATACTGATAAAACTATATCAACAAGCGTCACACAATATAATCCCCAGTATATCTGAATACACGGAATCTCTCCTAGACGCTGAGTACTACCCCGAACGTCATGACAAATTTGGTAGATACAATTTTGCATCATCAAGCAGCAATATCACACTAAGGCAAACGTTATTTTACCAGAAACCATCTTTCGTACATAGATGCTTGATGTTTAAAGATAGTGTAGACATTGACCTTCTAGACAAAGACTTAGAGAATTTAATTATGACACTATCGAAACATTTTCAGTCTCAACATATCTTACTTCTATACGGAGAACATTATGATGCACAATATATAAAAGAGAGTACTCACGAAAATATAGTATTAAACCCGTTACATGGTATATATAGCCCAAATGGAAGAGATATGATTTTAATTGATTTTAATTATATTGAAATACCCCAAGCATCTCAATTAAAGCTCATTAAAGGTAATAAATATAAACTTGTAGAACTCCCTGTATACCAGACCTATGTAGGAATTTACGGATTCTCTTATGGTCTTATCACGAATACAGAAAATATTACTTTGATATGATTATTGCAGAAAAATTAGCTCAAAAGTTTAGTAATCTCAAATCTAAAGGTGAAATCATAGACTATTTTCTATTCTTCAATGAGTCTAGGTCACTAAATATAAGAGTCGAAGATAATGCTGTCGGTAAATACCAGAACCCTACTAGTTATTCAGAGTACAATAATGGATATTTCACGATTATTTTTGCTAATAACAGGTTTGCTCATGGAGAAATTAGTAATACAGACTTAAATAATTTTGAGGAATTCATCAAAAATGCTTTTCGGACGTCTCACGCATTTCACTATCCCATTTTTATTCCAGAAAGAGGCATATACCCTATTGTCAGGGCTTATTCCAAAACATTAGCAGACATAATTGATATCCCAGAATACGCACTGAAAATCTCTGACCTATTATCAGAACTTGACCAAATGCTACGATGCAAGAATGGCTACGCGGACATAGAAATTCAGGAGGGAGCAAAATATGCTTATTCATCCCGCTATCTGGATGAGTATTACAATTACAGCCTTTTTCGTCTACATAAAGTGTTTAAGAATAAATTCTCATGGACTATCGAATCCTCTGATATCTATTCTCTAGATCAGTTCCAGGAAATATTCAGTTTCCTAGGAGACATATACAATCTAATTAACTCCGAGAAGGCACATAAGCTAAAGGACGACGCATATCACCTTATTCTCCCACCACATGTATTTAATCATATTTTTGAGGAACAGGTTCTTCAAAATATTAACGGTAAGACCATACTCCAGGGACGCAGTATTTTTAAAAAAGAGAACTTTGAGCAAAAATCAAAAGTGTTGGGCACTTTGTCTCTCAGTTATGATCCATTAATCAACTTAAAACCTGGTTCTTATAAATTTACGACCTACGGATTGAAACCCGCAAAACAATACTTTATTAGGTTCGGTAAATTAGATACGCCTGTACTTGATGCGTATACATATTCGCAACTTAATTACAAATCTCCGACAGTAGAAATCCAACACACTAGTAATCTAAAAATAGAAGGTATCAAACGTAAGACGTTCACAGATGCATTAAAAGACACAAAAACCGTAATATACATGCCTGATTTCATTAGGTCTACTAACCAGTCCCGTGTTAGTAAACTGATTTTTGGTAACTATTCAATAGCTTACACTCCTACAGGGAAAAAACATGCTGTTGGCAAACCATGTGTGCTAATAAATCTCATAGATCTGATACAAAACAACAGAGTCGAATTGGTAGAATATATTGACGGACAGATCGGTTTAAAACTGTTAGATGTCAATGTAAGATTTATATAAACAGTCTATTTGAATAATACTTGTCTTTTGATAACATGAAAAAGAGTAAATTAATTTGTATAATGAATTCTCTTAAGATGAAGGAATCAAAAGTCTCAATATTAGGTGTTTTTGTCTTCGGCATCATATGGTTAATTGTGACAATTTGGCTCTGGGTTAGTATTTTAAGTTAGACTTCGTTCATTTTAGTTAAATACTGGAAAGAAGATGAATATATTTAAATTTAAAATCAATACTATTGTGTATCTTAGCGTAATTGTTATTACCATTGTGGCATGGTTGTTTATAGAGCTATATGCTAGACAAAATGATGTCGATATTGACCCGATATTAAGCTCCGCTTCAGAGACTGTGATACCAAACCGATACGATGAACAAACTTTAAAGGAGTTTTATACTACTAAGGATTTATTTTATGAGAAAGAAAGCGATAATTCACAATAAAAACTTTTTGCTATCAATATCAATATTATTAATTGGTGTTTTCATCAGTTCGGCGGTGCTTGCTGTAGGTGGGGGTTTTCAAGACTTAGGAAGAAAGATTGATTCTTTGCTGCCGAAATTTCCATACTACGGCTCGATTAAAGAGATATCAGACTACTCAAAAATCGAAAATGTGCTGTCATCTCAGCCTTCTCTCTCTTATAATTCAAAAGCCAAATTTGTTATCGTAGAGAGCAGTGATTTTGATTGTCCTAATTGCGCAAGATTCCACGGATACCAATCACCAGTAAAATCTTCTTTTGAAAAAATGTTTGAAGATTTCGTAAGGCCTGGGGTAATGGACTATATTTTCATAGATTTACAGTTTTTAAAGGGGCCAGAAAAACACATAGCTGCCTACTGTGCTGGCGAACAAAATCCTAAAAGCTTTTTTGAATATAAGGAGCTCATGTATAAAAATTTTGATGAAAATTTCGATGAAGCAAGAGCAACAACATATGCAGCCTTGGTAAGACTGGATACAAATAAGTTTGTGGAGTGCTTTAGATCACAAAAATATCTAGACCGTATTAAGAATCTTAGCAACTTTAATTCCAACCAACTACAAGCAACAAGCACTCCCACATTCACAATCTTTAAGATTGAAGAAAAAGAAGTAATAAATCCGGATAATACAAAACAAATACAAAAATTTTACACGCAATTAGGACGCATAGTAGGTAATGCAAACTACGAGACGACCATGAAACCGCAAATCGAAGAAATGATCGGACGCTAACCTTCCCAGCCTACTAGTCTTTTTATAATATCTCTGACTAGTTTAACTATAGGAATGACTCTAGGGAAATTTAGCCTTCTTGGACCTATGATAGCCAGTACAACTCTCTCACCATTGTATATATTTGCTTCGGTAAACACAATTGAACATTCATGAAGAATCTCTTCATCCAGTTCATTTCCAATCAGCACCTTTACTCTACCATCTGTATATGTCCGCCGAAAAACGTTAGCAAGTGTGTTAATATCATCTATGGCAATCAAAATATTCTTAAAACTATTTTTATCTGCAAATTCAGGATAATCAAGTAGATTATACAAACCAGAATAATAAATACTTTCTTCAGTAAACACTACACCAGTATATTTTGTTACATCAGCTAATAAATTTGCAATACCTTTGATCAATCGAATACGGTCGAGCTCAAGTCTCAATTTATCTAGTTCTCTCTTTAATCTTATTTCTGTTAGATAACTCACATCTTCTGGTTGCATCAATTCTTTGATAAAAACCTTATATCCTAATAGGGTGGGAATACGACCAGATGAAGAATGAGCTTTCGAAATCAAACCCTCATCCGCTAGTTTAACCATTTCATACCTTACGGTCGCAGGACTAGCGTCTATAGCGTATTTCTCACAAATAAGGCCAGAGCCTACAGGCATAGCTGTTTCAATGAATTCAGTTATTATTGCGTATAAAATATCTTTTTGCCTCTTGGTTAACTCCATATAAATAATATTAGCAAACAAATAAGAAGTATGCTACTTATTTTTGACCATGTCTTGTAACTGTTGTAATAAGTGTAAGGCTTCAAGAGGTGAAATAGTATTAATCTCAATTTTCTCCAATATATCAATAATCTTGTCCACATGTATAAAATCTTGATTTATAGACTCGTCATCCTTATTTTCTGCCCCAGAAAAAAGATCATAAGGCTTTGGTTGTAAACGATCTTTCTGTCTCTCAAGAATATGCAGGATTTTTTGTGCAGTAGTGATTACTTTGTTAGGAATACCGGCAAGCTTGGCTACATGTATACCATAACTTTTATCAACGCGTCCAGGCACTATTTGATGTAAAAAAATAATTTCTCCTTCATATTCCGTCACTTTTACGCATAAATTCTTGATTGTCGGGTATTTATCTGCTAAGTCAGTTAATTCATGATAATGAGTAGCAAACAAGGTTTTACACCCTTTAGAAGCTAAATATTCACAAACGGCCCAAGCAATACTCATTCCATCGAATGTACTTGTGCCCCTGCCAATTTCGTCTAGTATAACAAGACTTTGTTTGGTAGCATTGTTTAGAATAGACGAGGTTTCAAGCATTTCTACCATAAAAGTGCTTTCCCCCATGCTCAAATTATCCGAAGCACCAATTCGTGTAAAAATTTGATCTACAACACCGATTTCTGCTTGATCTGCTGGAACATACGACCCTATTTGAGCTAAAAGGACGATTAAGGCGACCTGACGCAAATATGTAGATTTGCCACCCATATTTGGACCTGTGATTATGGTGAGAGTTGCATTTTCATCAGCTACATAAGAATTCTTCACAAAAAGCTTACCTTGTTTTAATAAAATATGTTCGACGACCGGATGTCTACCATTCTCGATTTTTATAGCAAAACCATCATTAACCAAAGGCAATGTCCAATGATTCATAATTGCAGTTAAAGCAAGAGCATAGATGACATCAAGTTCAGCAATAATTTGATAAATATTTTGAATAGGTATGATTAACTGACTAGCTTTTTCAAGCAAATCTGTAAAAATCTCATATTCTAAAGCGTTTATACGATCTTCTGCACTTAAAAACTTAGCTTCATATTCTTTGAGTTCTGGAGTAATATATCTTTCTGCATTCACTAAAGTCTGTTTACGTATATAGTTTGATGGGACATTTTTACTTTGACCTTTTGAGACCTCTATATAAAATCCGAAAACTTTATTATATCTCACCTTTAATGTTGATATATTAGTTTTTTTTATCTCCTGCTGCTCGAAAGTACGTAACCATTCACTACTTCCAGTCTTAATATCATGTAATTCGTCTAATTCTTTAGAAACACCGGCCCGAATCATATTGCCTTCACGAATAGATAGAGGAGGAGCGTCTACTATAGTTTTATGAATCAATGCCAGTATGTCTTGAGAAATTTTAATTTCTTTCTCTATTCTATCTAGTTTTTCTACAATAGCATCCAAATTTTCGTATTTTTTAAGATCAGAGATAAACTCAAATATGGTTTTTGTTGAATCTACAAGATTTCTTAGATCACGCGCATTAGCTGTTTTTAAACCGATCTTTGTGGCGATACGATTTAAATCGTGAATCTCGGCAAGTTTTTGTTGATGTTTAAGAATAATCTCTTGTCCAAGGTTTTTTATAGCAAAAACCTGAGATTGTCTTTGTTTTATTTTCTCTACATTAACTAAAGGTGATGCCAACCATTTTCTCAGCAGCTTTGCACCTCCATGTGTCACAGTATGATCAATGACTCGAATTAGTGGTACAGCGTCCTGTCTTTGTCCTTCAAAAATTTCTAAACTTGCAATCGCATTTGCATCTAATTTCATAAAATCCTTTAAACCGAAAATTTTTACTTCATTAATATGTCCTAAATCTGTCCTTTGTGTTTCTACGAAATAATTCAAAAGACCATTCACACTGTGTGATTCTAGATGTAATAATTTATCTTTTAAAATAGGAGTGATTTTTTCTTCATACCATTTTTCAGAAAAATAGTTTTCATTTAATTCACTTAACAATGTCTTTTTTAGGTGAGCTTTTATAGAATGAAGCTGTGGATCTGTAAAAGAACTTCGTACTGTAATAATTTCTTTTGGTAAGGTAATAATGAGGTTACTAAGTAAGTCATTGAAATTATCAAATTGAATGATAAAAATTATACCTTCACTAAGGTCGGCAAAAGCACAGTCAAATGTTTGCTTATGTTTATAAATACTAAAAAGATAGTTATTCTGCTTCGTTTCGGTATCAAAAGTGGTACCAGGAGTAAAAATACGGACGATGCCTCTCTTGACTACACCTACAGCTTTTTTCGGATCCTCTAATTGTTCTACTAAAACAACTTTTTCATTATTTTCGATTAATCTATTTAAATAAGTATCCAATGAATGAAAAGGAATTCCAGCCATCGGGATTTTCTTCTCCCGATCACGCGCTGTTAAAGTAATCCCAAGGATAACAGAAGCTTTTTTCGCATCATCATAGAAAGTCTCATAAAAATCCCCCATCCGAAACAAGACTATATGATCAGGATATTCAGACTTAATTTTCAAATACTGTTGCATTGCTGGAGTCATAGACGCAAGATAATTTTAAAAGGAATTCATAAATAATGAAAATCGTTTTGGAAACTATCGATTATTTTGATTAACTATCAAAAGACTCGCGCTACCCTTTTGGTTATTTGCATCCAAAAATACTCCGTTAAAATCGATTACAGGTATAAGCAACCACGACAAAGTAGGATCGTTAAATAAAATATATGCGTCTTTTTGGTCTCTTAAACCAACTTTCACAGGTGGTACAACAATTGTTTCGCTACCATATTCTGAAGCGCTATGAATTTCCTCCGGTTTCAGACTTAATTGATAATAATAAGAAGCAATATTATCTTTTGTCACCCTATCAATCGGCTTCAACTTTTTAAAGTCGGTAATTTCGGTAGGTAACAAGTGAAAAAATACACTGATGATTTTTTTATTGACAATAGTTACGCTGAGAAAAATATTATCTGCCTGATCAAAATAGATATCTTTTTCCTGCCATTTGACCCCATAATTTAAAAACTCACTATCTTGCTGAGTTTCCTTACTAATCAAATATATCTCATACATATCCGGAAAACCAAAAAAACTCTTCAAATAATTAAGATAATCTTCACTCTCTAGTGGCTTCTCATTGATACCATTTTCATAAAAGACATTAACTGTCCCTTTTATATTGTCTAAAGTGACCGAATTCAGAGCACGTACATTATCATCGTCTTTTACCCATTTTGTGATTTTTGTATTTACGTTAGGAATTTCCTTGCTAAGACCTAACTTCAAAGCTGCATTTTTGACAGATTCTATCCCAGAATTAATACCAGATACTTTATATACAAGAGTATTGCTGGTAGTTTTGAATTCAATGTCGCTATTTACGGTAAAGTAATCGCCATACTTGTAATTAGAGAAAGATTGCAATTCAATGGTATCAAACTTAGGTTTAGAATCTGATGACGGCCTTACAAAAATCGACTGTAGTAAAAGCACTAAAAATAGTATAAATACTGCAATTAAACCTAGTATTATTTTTTTATCTAATTTAACATGCGTACTTGGCATAGTGAATTTTTTAATTAGGACATCTGAAATTCTGCCAACCACATTTTTCTCTTATGGCTGGAGCAGGATCGATGGCCTGTCCATTTCGTCGAACCTGGAAGTGTACATGAGGTCCAGACCAATATTGGCGGTCATATCCGGATGTAGCATAAAAAGGTTTTCCTAATATTTGTCCTGCTTGTATTCTTGTTCCCTTATTAAATGCTCTACCTTGTGGTTCTGTATTAGGCTGTAAATGAGCAATTACATAAGTATATTCTGGCCTTTGAGCGTCCTGAATCTGATACCATCTTCCTCCTATACGCAATTCTGATTTTGGATCAGACATAGCCACAATTATACCTGTCACTGGGGATACTACATCTTGCGTCAAAAACCCTTGATTATCAGCACTAGCGATATCAACTGCATTATGATCTTTATTGCCTCTTTTATCTTTCATTCCAGAAGTACATATTATGCCACCAGTATTGATTTTCACATCCATAGGACATACCTGTAACACACCATCAGATGTGTAACCGGTATTCTGTTGGCCTGATACCCCTCCACTTACAGAACCCGAACCATATCGGGTAGCTGTCGTACACCCTGCTACATTAGTAACATCATAGCATAGCTCCCGTATCTGTGTAGTTGGCAGTACAACCCCTTGCTGATCCTTTAAATCTGAAGCAACCAGAGTCAGTAATATTTGCCCGCCACTGCTAGCAAGATCGATAGGACTCGTAAATATAATTTCGATATCAGTACTTTTACAAGCATTTGAACATTCCCATCGCACAGCATCTGTGCCAATCACAGCAAAACTACTCACACCTATAACATTAAATGTCATGATACTTGAGTTTCTGTCGAGAACTTTCCCTTCCGGTGTTAACAAATTTAAGGAGTTAGGAAAACTAACTCGTAAAGTCAGCTTATAATCTTGAATTTTAGAATCAGCGCTTAATTGATGGAAAGCTCTAACATATATTTTTCTGACAGCATCACTCGAGTCTTTCTCTACACCATCAGAATTAGCAACCAAGGGGACCTGTATATTACGCCCGATACTGGGGCCAAGAACAGAAAAAGCAGCAGAACTGATAGTTGCTTGTACAGTTTCGCGAGCTACCTCATTAGTTGCAGCAATTGAATTCGATTGAGAGCTCTGTATGATCACTACTATAATAATTATTATTATAAGTATCAACACAATAATCACTAGTAAAATGAACCAACCCTGAGGAGTTGCTAGTGCAGCTCCGATGGCGGAGACCGCTGCCCTACCTGCAACAAGCGCTGTCCTACTAGCTGTCGCTGCGGTTTTAAGAGCTCGGGATGCTTTATTTCCTGTAGAGGCAAGACCTTGACCTAGATTGGAGGCTGTTGATCGTGTCCGTTGTCCAATTTGTTGCGCACCATCGATTTGAGTCTTAAGTTGCTGTACATCTACATCCCGGGAAGGAGCATCCGAAGGAGACTGTCCTGCAACAGTTTTAGGATCTCCCTGTTGCCAAGCGTCCGACTCGGGCTGTTTCCAAGCCTCAGATATGGGCTCTTCCCAAACGTCTGACATAGGCCCGTACCCAGCTCTTGCTTCTCCACCCTGGACAAGGAGAGAAGAACGTTGCCTACCTGTACCCTGAATTTCTGAACTCGTTACAGTAGGTGTATCAACTCCTTGCCCCCCCAATGTTGTACCACCGTGTGGACTAAGTGATGGCATATATACCGTATTTGCTACTCCCACTCTGCTTGCTGCTGATCTTTTTCTTCTTGCTACCTGTCTCCCTCTTGCTGATCCTGCACTTCTACGCTTCTCAACATCTCCTTCAGATTTAGTATCAATAGAATCCGCAAGAGACCCAGCATTAACTGTTGCTTCAACTGATTCAGAACCGAACGCCCCCACACTCGAAACATTTGAATTAGTTGTATGTGTATCAGATGGCTGTTGTCCTTGTTCTAAGGTGATCTGTGATGATCTTAGTATAGGTGGTGGTTTTTCACCAAGATTAGCTGCAGAAGCAAAACGTTTAAATCTTGACTCAGCCGATCCTCCGCCGCGAAGTCCATCAAGATTTAATCTTTGCAGATATGCGACGTTGTATGGATCCTTAGTATCTCCGCCTTGAGTATTTGCTTCAGCTTGTGGAGGATTTCCCGAACGAACAGTTGGAAGTTGCAAGCTTGCTGCTGGTTGCAATCCTAGGCCGGTAACTGATGGAACTTGTCGTATGGAAGTGCCGAATGTATTAGATGGGACCTCTGGACTTAGACGCCCTCTTGTTCTTGGTTGCGACGAATCAACCCCTAATCCTTTTGGTGCAGAGTCATTGGGTCCCCATCCTGACCCGAATGGATAGCCAGATCCTTGTAGAGAATTGTTCAATAGATGAGTCTCTGGTCGCTCAGTATTTGGTGAGCCGGAGTTTGCAAGTAGCTCATTTTGTTCTTGCAACTTCTGTAACACTGCTGATGTAAAGTTGCTTTGTGGTGTATTCTGTTGGGGGGGATTATCCTGTGGTGAGTTCTTTTGTCCAGATCCAGCCGCTAGTCCTCCTGAATTAACCCAGGGACTCCATCCTTTTGGCTGACTACCGACATTCGAACCCGATACTCCGCCAGGAATCTGTGCAGGTCCTATCGGGTTACCATTTTGTTCGCCACCTGTAGCAGGATTCATAGAAGATCTTATACGTCATCAATAGAGATTGTAGCAATGAAACCTCGTAATTCTTTAGCAAACGCTTGGATTTGTGTTGTTAATGCAACGATAGAACCACCAAATGTACTAAATACAGTCCCTAAAGCGGTAGTCTGTTGTGACAAGTCTTTGAAAGCTGTACCTAACTGGACAGCTGCAATCAGAGATGCATAAGCAGGATCCATAGCACCTGCCGCAGCGGCGGCAGGTGTACCAGGAGTAGGTACTCCAGCAGGTGCTGCCCCAGGGGTAGCACCTAAGAAAGAATTTCGAACACTATTGAACTGATTAACCATCTCAGCAGGAGTACTTTGCCTTTTTGAATAGTTGGCTATTATATCCTGGACAGAACTTGGGTTTAGACGTTGCACAACTCTACCTAGGACTCCACCTACAGCTTGAAGATAGCTATTTTGTCCAAGCCCCCGCGCCGAATTTAAATGACCAGCTAAAGGAATAGGTACTCTAGTCGCAGCAGAAGTCGCAGCAGACAGCATACCTAAACCCGTAGCGAAAATAGTACCTCCAGCACCGAAGGCACCTTTGGCTCCTGCGCCAAATGCTGAAGTAATATTAGACAAAGAATTCATTTCCCTAACCCCCAAAGCTTCATTTACAATACTTGGAACTCTGGCTGCCAGTATTATAAACACTAAAGCCAAGAATGTTCTTACTAAAGAATCTATTGTCTGTATCTGAAGCTGTCTTTGTCCAACTGTCCCAAAAGGTGCAGGGATAAAGGTCCAAGGAACAGGAAATAAAGAGGGTCTACAATCTCTCAGTCCATCTATATACCCTTTTGGCACTACATCGAATATGTTCTGATTAACAAAATTTTTATTTCGAAAGCGAGCAGGATCCTCTACATCTGGATTACCACCAATGCTATCTTGCAGCCACTGAGTCAAACCAGCATTATCTATTATGGAATTCTCAGTATTCGCTGGATCACTAGGGGAATACTTACACAACGGTATAGCTTTGACAGAATCTTGTGAGGCATCGTAAGGCTTTTCTCTGATTGACAGATTAAGTGCCGTAGCTCCTAAGAGAATAAATAAGAAGGTCATCGGAAAAACAAGTCCCAATGCAAATAATTTTTTAAATGATTCGGATATCCTTGCAAACCCACCATCTATACCTCCTAATGCAATCAAAGGTCCAAAACCAACATAAATAGTAAATGTAACAAAAGAAGTTAATAGATTAATAAATATTTTTATATTTATGCCAAAAATGGTCCATGAAATAATAGCTTGGAATATCTCGGCATTACCTAAAAAAGATGAAATGAAGATACTAGCTCCTGTAGCTCCTAACCCCCCTGCAAACTGAAAGATTCCTGCAAAGATGTTGAATGGAGAATCAATAGTTCCTCTACCACCCAAAGAAGCGCCTATCGCTGATGTTGACTGTGCGATTGCAGGATACAAACCAGACATTATACTTTGTAGTACTACGAGCAAAGCATCAGATACACCAACAAACTGGTATACATTAAGTAAATTTATAACAGCTAAATCTCCTCCAGGTGAGAGTCTTTCTAATATGACTTTTGAGTTGATAAAGGGGGCCATCATTGAAGCAACCAGGGCATTGCCATAATTCACAGTTAGATCATAGATTATAGCTGCTATCTCATAATAAAAAGTAATAATCAAAAGAGTTACCCCTGCGTTCATCACTAATTGGACTATAGTTACCTTTTCCTCCTGTCCAGTCAATGAGCTAAGCAAAATGTTCAAAGATGAAACAAGCAGCACAACAACCACCAAACCGTATGCAAGATTAACCAAATTCTGATTAAGTACTAGAATAGGAGCCAACACGCTTCTTCCACTCATAGGATTGTCAGCAGCAAGCACTTCCCCCCTAATCCTTTTGGCATAGTATTCTACCGTCATACCAGGCTGAACAGCTTGCGTACCGTATACCGATGCAGTAGCATTTATCAATCTACCAGTAGCTCCGTAATCTATTTGTATCCACCCTAAACCCGTATCATACATTCCACTTTTCTGATCTGAAGAAGCAGCATTTGGACCCGATAATTGCCGGCAATATTCAGCAACTTTCCTACCAACACCTAAATTCTCGGTAAAAGCAGAATATTTTATGTCACGTGCTTGTGACAACCCGAAACAACCAGCCACCTGGAAATTCATATACTGAAAAAAAGCATCAGGTGCAGAATCTACTTCCTTTTCTTCCACCCATGGCCAGTTAAAAGCCTTTACAGGTGATGCAAGGTGTGAAAATAATGACAATCCAAGAAGTATTGCAAACAAAAACACTAGAGATTTACCGAAAAGTACTAAATCTCCTCTACTTGGCAATGCTGCACAAAAAATCCTCTTTAACTTATTCAATATATTTTTATCTTTATTAGAAGCCATTTTAACAAAATATCTCATATCAAACAAAATCATATATGCTTTACTTATAAACTGTTACCACAACATGAAAACCCTTAGCCTCCCGTAAATAGACCGAATATTCCCCCAGCATCCAGACCAATAATCTGAATGCCGATTATATTCAATATAGTAATAGTAAACAAGATTACAACTAAGGTAATAATTGCACTCGTCATCTTCTTTTGAGCCCGAGCTACGATATCCGGATTTGTTGAATTTGAGATAATTTGCAACAAATTAATTAGGATAATCAAAAATGTTATAATAACTGCTAACCCAGTAATTAACCTCACTATAAACGCAACTAACCCATTTGGCGAATTCGGCAAACAACCAAAAAAAGTTTGAGTTCCAGTAATTTGCTGACCAAACAAATCTCTTGAGGAAAACAGTACATTTTCACATAAACCTCCTGGCCCAAATATCTCAGAATTACCAGAAGGATTCAATCCAATCACAGAAAAATAACCCGGATAATACCAATATGCAACACCCGACTGTGGATCTAGCTTACAAAATGAACCTTTAGGTATAGATGATCTATTGACATCATCAGCAAAGACATCCACATAAACTGAATTTTTAGGATCTAAATCGGCACGTAAAGAAGCAGAACCTGTTTCCAGAGTCTCATACACGTTAGATATGGTAAAGTTAGAAAGAACTTGATTATTACCTTCTTCTCCGAGTCTAAAAGTATTTGCATCTAACTTTTCTACCCCGTCAATACATACGTAACCCGGCATAGATACTACAAGAGCTGTCGTTTCTGAGACAGTCCCATCAGCTATCAAATTCGGGTCGAAATCAGCTGCGCTCAAATTGGAAGAATTGACGTATAGAACATCTGCATTCATACTGGATAATCTACACTGATTTTTTTTACAGCGACAGGCTACATCATTGGATTGAGTACCAGTTGGTTTGCATGGATTAACGGTGAATGATGACTGTGCATAAACCCGCGAAAAATCAACCCCACCAAAAAGTACGCTCATAAAAACAAAAGAAAAAACAAAGAGGAGATTTTTATGTGCACACCACATGGTTTATTATAGAATAATTTATTTTAAATAACAATAAATCTTGTACCTAGTACAAATTTTGTAAATATAATGTTATGTCCATAAAAAAGTAAAGAAAATTACAGAAAACTTGCATATGACTAAAGAGAGAAATTAATGTTAGAATTGCTTTATATACATTTCTTTTTTATACTCGAAATAATTAGATTATCAAATTATATAGTATATAGAAAAATTCAATCATGAGAATTCATATAAGTAAATATTCAAAATACTTACTGCTCGTAATATTCAATATATTAGCTTGTCTTGGTATTACTCCAACAGTAAGTAAAATTTCCACGGCATATGCCTACAGCTATGGTCCTCCGGTAGATCGAAGCTCACCCCAAGCTGAAGAAATAGCTAGACGTATATACAACTCTGGCTGCCCCGATGTCATAAAAAACATTTATATAACTTTAGATGGCTATGGTAATCCTACACTGAGACCTGAAGTATCTGTAGGAGTAAACGGTTCCGTTGTTTACGGTTACCAACTCGATAGTGCAGGTAATCCTATTAATCCAGTGGTCATCTCATGTGCTTCCGCATCTACTCTACAAAAAATCATCGTACGTATAGTTATGATTCTATACGCTATTGTTGGCCTAGTATTAGCCTTTAGTATTGGAAAGGCTGCTGTATTAATAATGACGGCAGGAGACAATACAGATAAAAGACAAACAGCAGTAAAAGGTCTTGTCGCATCAATCGTCTCCACGTTTGGTTTCTTGTTCGCTTATCCTGTCTTAGTATTTTTCTTAGTTGGGGTGCTTGGATTTGGAGTTGCAAATACGGAACGTAAGGAATATAACTTTATCTGTCAAAATACAATAGTTTTTAACCTTACTTTCGATAGAAATGATCCATGTGGTGAATAATGTAATACTTGAAGCTCTTTATTTCTCAAAATTTTGCGACAATTTAAATATATGAAGTCATTACTAATACATATACATAAAACAGACAAAAAGCGATTATATCTTTGGCTAAAAAGGCTAATAAATAAATTAAAGAAATACACTGCAAGTCTAGCATTCAAAATATTGTGGATTCTTGTAGTATTAATTACCGTCATTTCACTATTTTTAGGGAGTTCGGCAC
This sequence comes from Candidatus Dojkabacteria bacterium, assembly GCA_025999155.1. Classification (GTDB taxonomy): domain Bacteria; phylum Patescibacteriota; class Dojkabacteria; order JAOAGR01; family JAOAGR01; genus KatS3mg084. The sequence continues at coordinate 655,517 of AP026679.1, read as the reverse complement.
TATTTAGTAGGTAAACATATCATGATTTTGTCAGGAATAGCAGCTTCAAATGATTTATATGCAAAACTACCAAAATTTGGCGATAATTTACAGCTTGCTGCCTTATTAATCGGTAATAACCCCGCATCACAAGTATATTTACGTATTAAAGCCAAAAAATTAAATGAACTAGGATTAGGTTTTCGATTAATAAATCTTGCAGCAAACACCCCTTTAGAAAAAATACTCGAAGAAATAACAAAGCTCAATGAAGATCAAAACATAAAAGGCATTATAATCCAACTTCCTCTTCCAGAAACATTGATACAACACGCAAGAAAAATAATAAATCATATAGATCCTACAAAAGATGTAGATTGTTTACATACTCAAAATCTCGGAAGCTTTTATTCTGGGGAATCTGACTTCATGCCAGCTACAGCCCAAGGAGTAGTAGACCTTCTTTCCTATTACAACATTGATGTGGCGGGAAAACATGCTGTGATTATTGGTCGTAGTAATCTAGTCAGCAAACCTCTTGCTTTTGCACTATTACAAAAAAATGCAACTATTACTATATGCCATTCATATACCAAAAATTTATCTAACTTGACACGTGAGGCTGATATTGTCATATCCGCTGTCGGCAAACCTAGATTTCTCACTCAATCATTTTTTACGGAAGGCCAAACAGTAATAGACATAGGAATAAATCGTGACCAAAATAATACACTATGCGGTGATGTAGATTTTGAGACAGTATCGCGTATTGTTGCACATATCACACCTGTTCCTGGCGGAGTCGGACCGATGACAGTGTATGGATTGATTAAAAATCTGATTCGCCTAGCAACAAATAATTAAACTTTTTACGAATATATCGTAAAATCCTCTGGTATTCATAATGATCAAACCCTTACCGAAAGAAGTCATCAATCAAATCGCAGCTGGGGAAGTAGTAGAAAGGCCTGCATCCGTAGTAAAAGAATTAGTCGAAAATAGTCTTGATGCTAAAGCTACTGAAATACGCGTGAACATTGAAAAATATGGCATAGGAAAAATCCAGGTCATAGATAACGGTACTGGTATTGCACGAAGAGATTTTCAGCACTTATTTCAAAAACATTCTACTTCAAAAATCAATACTATTGCGGATCTAGAAAACATAATAACATTTGGCTTTCGTGGCGAAGCTCTGGCTTCGATAGCAGCTGTAGCGAAAGTAACATTACAGACACATCATCAGGACGATCCCATTGGTTCTGAAATTTCTATTGAGTTTGGACGAAATTTAAGGGTTAAACCAAGTTCGATTACTATCGGATCAAATTTTATTATTGAAGATCTATTTGGTGAAATTGTTGTACGCCGTAAATTTCTCAAGTCTCCAGCTACAGAAAACAAAGCCATAAAAGATGTGCTGTATCGATTTATTGTAAGCAATCCACAAGTTGATTTTGTAATCAATATAGATGGTCAATTAAAAACTTTTCTAAAAACTGACCATATCAAAAGAATTAGCGCAGTCCTAGATATAGATGTAGATAACATTATTCCTATTCAAAGTGAAGGGAGAGTCAAAGTCTACGGCTTTTTGATCCATCCTCGCATCACATTTAGAAATAAGGCGAATCAATTCATTTTTGTAAATTCTAGACCAGTGAATGATCCAATTGCAGGCAAAGCTGTTTTAGAAGGATACGATACATTTTTGATGAAAAATCAATTTCCTGGTTATGTGCTCTTTGTTGATGTCCCACCAAATGAAGTTGATGTCAACATACATCCTCGTAAACTTGAAGTACGCTTTATTAATGCTAGTGAAGTTTATAAAGCAGTGCGTTCTACAGTGAATCATCGGCTAACAAGTACAATTCGCGAAAAGACGAGAAGCAATTTTGTACAAATTTCAGAGCTTGATACAAAACCAAATAATTCACAATCAAATATTGATAAACCATCCGATCCTATAGCCGAGTTTGAAGACTTTTTACGCAGTGATATACAACAATCATTCGGACGTAAAAATCACATTTCTGACTGGATTACGAAAAAAGCATTAGATTTCAATAAAGAAATAATCTCTGACGATAATAGAGATAATACTACAAATACTGACCACACTCACACAAAATCCCAAAAAACAGCAATACAAAAGAGAGATGACACAGAAAGACCAACTCTTTTTGAAATTGAAGGCATATCCCATAAGGAACAAAAATTTTTATGCGATTTAGATAATGCTACAGTACTTCTAAATTCCTACATTATTACAGCGAATCAAAAAGCTCTACTGATTATCGATATGCATGCAGCATCAGAGAGAATTTTTTACGAAAGGTATATGAACCAACTCAAATCTCGAACCGTAAGTGCAAAAGTTTTACTAGTCCCTGAAATTATAGATTTTGATGAATTTACTATTCAAGAACTTTTGAAACATTCGGAGACCTTTTCAGAGTTTGGATTTAGCTTTGAAGCATTTGGTAGTAAATCAATAAAGATAACACAAGTACCAGATGGCATCAGAATGGATGATTTCAAACAAGTATTTATATCTATAGCTGACGAACTTACAGAACATGATCTCTCTACTAATCTCGATCATAAAATCTATCATAATATAGCAGCAAAATTAGCTTGTCATACGGCTGTAAGATTTGGAGATAAGATCACAAAACCAGAAATTATTTCCTTGCTAAAACAATTAATGGAGTGTGAAGATCCCTACAATTGTCCACACGGACGACCCATTATGATAGAGATAAATACAGACGAACTTCTCAAGAAATTCAAACGTTGTGCCATCTAAGTTAGCATTATGATATAATTTTTTTGTAGGGCCCTTAGTTCATTTGGCTAGAACGCTTCTATGGCATAGAAGAGGTGAGCGGTTCGAATCCGCTAGGGTCCACCACACGCCAAACACTAAATACTCAACTAAATCTCATCAGAAGAATATAATCTCAGATTGATAAAAACCAATTTGAGAAACCATGATTAATTATTTACACAACAATTACCAAACACATAAATCCAGGAAAATTAATCTTTATAGCCATTGAGGGCAAGGTTGATTTCTTTGTATGTGGTAGTAAACGGACTTTGAACCATCATCATGTATTATGATAGCACCAAATCCAGGATCTTTTGATAAAACAGGATCACTTCGATTATAAGCAGAACAAAAATAACTTATAACCCCACTCTTGATTGCATATACAGGTGCCCCATGTCCCCCATCCATATCTATTGCTTGATGCCCTGAATAAAATTGCTGTGTTACAACAAAACGACTTATAGGTAAAACGTCAAAAAATGGAGGTTTTATGATAGGTCCTCCGTATGGGAAATACTGATTCAAGTTAACACGATAGCCATTCGTATCATTATATACGAAATGTAAATGTGAGCCTGCAGCAGGATACGTATTAGGATCATAATAATAAAATCCGTCAGTATACGGTACTTTACGACAAGGATCGCTTTCTGGATCAGGATACGGGGTAGCTCCTGGTATCGGACTACTACACGACAAACCTGTCCGCCCTTGAAAACCTATTACATCCCCAGCATTGACTCGAGTACCAGAAACTATACTATTACGCAAAGCAGCCTCTATCATAGCCTTTTCTTCTTCAGACTGACGAATGCGCCTCTCATATGCATTTTTCTTATTGCTAAGATCCTCTTGAGACCGTTTGTATCTAATGATAAGATTTTGTTTATATTCTTTTTGTATTGCTAAAGCTTGCTTTTGTAAGTCTAAAAGGTTTTTTTGACCTTCTAATTGATCCTTGAGTTCTGATGCTTGTTTTTCTTTAGCATCAATTTCGGACTTTTTCTGTTCAATTTGTGATTTTAAGTTTTCAATTTCTTTGATTTTTGCCTTAATTAACCTTAAGGTAGTACGCTCTTTCTCCTCCCCGATAACTACCTCCCTGAAATTCATATCTTTATCTAAGATAGAAAGAGAATTTTTTGACAATTTATAGAGTAGGTTAACCGATATTTTTAGTTCTGTCTCAGCTGTTTTCAACTCTTCTTTTACTTGATCAAGCCTTTCTTGTAATTTTCTTTGCTCATCACGCAAAACTTCTAATTCTACATTCAATTTATCTAACTCTAATTGAAAAGATTGAATAGCAATTTCAGAACGTGCAATTTCTGCATCTAATAACTGAGCTTGTTGAGCAAGAGACTCTTGTGCGTTTTGAGCAGCTTGAATTTGTGCATTAATCTCATCCCTTTGACGTTTTAGTTCATTTATTCGTTCCTCTATCTCTTTTAATCGATTCTGAGATTGGGCCTGTATTGATGTCGGCAAAAATACCCACACAAAAGCAAATAACACAATGAGCACATAGAGCAAACTCTGGATTCGATGATGTTGGGCAGTCATATTTTTAATTTTTAACATATTTTAAAATTGCAATAAAGCTACTCAGAGCACCAATCAATGCACCTACTCCTACGGTGAAGATATAGAAATCAATTATCAAATAATTATCAATAGTTGGCCATGGTACTTCGCCGAAAAATTCAAGTAAACGAGGCACAAGTGACTGAGATGTTTCGAATAATAAATTACGAGATACTATAATTAATGTTGTAGACAAAACAGCACCGACCACCCCATATATAATTCCTCCTAGTACAAAAGGAAATCGTATAAACCAGCCATCAGCCCCCACCAAATCCATAATTTCAATTTCACGTCGATGATAGTTAATAGTTAATTTCACTGTAATAAAGATCAAAATAGAAGATATTACAAACAGCATTATAGTCACTATAGTTCCCACTATGGAAATAAATCGATTTGTCTCTCGAATAATGCTGGCTTGAGTCTCGCTAAAGCTATACCACCCTACTCTATCGACATTTTTAGTATCTATCATATCTTTCATGAACTCCTCATTTTTCTCGAGATAATTTATTAACTCTTGTAACTTATCTTGAGAATCACTATAAATAAAGGCGATTATCGGCATGAAAGATTTAGCTTCTTCAGTTTCTAACGGTTTAATTAATTCGGGGTCAGGATATTTTTTTGCAAAATCTTCTTTGGTAAATTCAAGATTCTTTACAGAAACTTCACGCACCAGACCAGTCTGGGTCACCAATTGTTCAAACTTCACTCTTTGTTCATCACTCAGATCTCCACGTAAAAAGATAGTTAGAGCAGGTTTAGAATCCACATACTGGACTAATAAAGTAGATCCATAAAAAGCTATTCCGAAAACCGAAACTATCAAAAAAGATAAAGTCATAACAAGCGTAGAAGCTACACTCAGCCCCCAGTTACGGTAGATATATTGAAAAGCAATTTTTACGGCACGAAAAAATTTTCTCATAGCTTTAAAAGTGATACCCTCCTACATTATCTCGAACTAACCGCCCGTTTTCAAATCTGATTACTCTTTTATTTAGTGAATCAACTATTTCAGTATCATGTGTAGCTATAACTACTGTTGTTCCCCAATTGTTGATTTTATTGAAAAGCTGAATTATATCCCATGCATTGCTGCGATCAAGATTGCCTGTCGGTTCATCCGCAATAAGCATTTTGGGCTCAGTTACAATAGCTCTAGCAATAGCCACTCTCTGTTGCTCTCCGCCAGATAAAGTAGCAGGAAATGCATTTCTTTTGTCAGATAATCCTACTAAGTCTAGAATATAGTCGACCGCTTTTTTAATAAATGAATAAGGCTTGCCGCTGACTTCGAGTACAAACGCTACGTTTTCAGCAACCGTGCGTGCACTTAATAACTTAAAATCCTGAAACACAATCCCGATATCTCTGCGATAACGTGCCAGTTTATCTCCTTTAAGCTTATTTACTTTAATACCTTCAAATAAAATATCACCACTCGTAGGTGTCTCTTGTCTGATTATCAATCTTATAGCTGTTGACTTCCCCGCACCCGACGAACCTACCAAAAACACAAACTCACCTTCATCGATATGAAACGAAACATTATCTAAAGCTACACGTCCGTTTGAGTACTTTTTTGTTACTTGTTGAAAAGTTAACACAACTTTAATCTATCTATTTTACATATTTTCTGAGCGATTGAAAGTATAACCGAACTAACTAGAGTCATGACTCAGGATCTTCAGCTATTAAGCGAATTTGTATTTTATTTGGGTTACTAGGAACTTTTCTGAAAAACTCAGGAATATAATCTGGTACATACGAAATACTTACACCATGAATATTAGGGATTGATATAATAATCTTCTCCGCTTCATGCAAACTTTGATTCGCCAATTTTGATTTTAACTCATCTATATTAAGATTAACTCGTCCTATACCTGTCGCAGTAATAGTTATAATGAAATCGTTATCTGTACTTGCAACAGATAAGTTATGCTTAAATGTCTTTTCATCTAAATAATATCCATCAGGGACCATAGAAGCTTTCATTTCCTCCACAATATTGTTAATACTGTCCTTAGGAATAGCATCTATGGTCCCTTTAGCCCTTACCGTTAGATTCACCACATCAGCTTCTTGACCTTCTTGATCTCCCTGAACACTAATTTTTTCTATTTTCAGGCTATTTTCTGAAAATAAATATTTATTCACATGATTAGGATCTGTTGTGAGTTTGAGAAGAATGGTACCCTTGAGATAATTGAGGGCTTTTTCCTCTAAAGCCTTTATATCATCTGCAGAGACAATATTGACGGTTTTTTTCGGGGTGCCTCCTGTGATTGGTCTTACATTAGCTGCTATAATTTCGAGATTAGGATCGAAATTGCCAACTTTAAAACGTCCTGCATTTACATTAACATTATAGTTTTCTCCAATATCAGATGCTACAATTTGTAAATCTCCTGAGGAACTTCCAGGGCCAAGATTTAAATCAGAATTAGCAATATATACAAGACCATTACACGATGGCGAGATACACAGTACTTCCGTACCTTTTGAAATTACTTTTATTTCTGCAGTGGAATTGAACACTGAAATATACCCTGAAGCCTTTTCGCCTACTATTTTCTGACCTGTCGTAGAATTGGATACTGTTACACCATCTTCAGTAGTCAATTTCATAATCTTGAGATTTAATGGTGAATCCTCTTGTATTTGGATTTGCCTTTCAAGCAGTAGATTTTGATACTTATATCGTAACGTAACGGCGTATAAAACCGAATTATCTATAAATACATAAACAGCAATTATTATCAATAAAATCGGCACACCGAAAATAGCTGACAGATAAAAAAATAACCTTTTTTTACCATGTAACTTAAATGAGTCATGTGATGAGTTTGATTTACTACTCGATATAGTGCCTGAAAACGTTCTTCTTTGTGGTAAAGTTCTATTTGATGTACTAAAAATACTTTTGATTCTGGAGAGCAAACTTCGTCTTTCCAACGCGACTCTTCTTCTTATAAATAAACTACCCTGATTGTGAGACATCGATAAAAAATCAGCTGTGCGTCTTGATTTTATCGGTCTGGCAGATCTGAGACGTGTAGAAGATGATTTTAAAAATCTGGATAAAGACGCTCGCTCATTGTTCATCATCACACGAATATCAAATAAATACTGATTTACTATATATCTCTAGCGTTTTTTAGTAAATCCTTTCCCTCAAAAAATTCTAAATTATTCGTTTTATGTTTTGATTTACGTCTCCTTTTAGGTGGTGTATGAGGGCCTTGAGATAGTGTTTGAGGCTGTGTGTTACCTGAAATCTGTTCGTGTGACAGCATGAATGAGAATATTTTATCGGTGTTCTCATTATTGTCTCCTTGACTTTTCGTTCGTTCTTCATTAATACTTTTTGTAGTCACCTGTTCTACTACTGGTCTACGCAAATCATTGCTGGGCAAATCAATAGTCAATTGAGGTGTACCCGAGGCGATTGTTGTATCTGCTGCGGTATAATCCAGACCAACTAAATCAGAGCTTTCGATATCGGAGATTGAAACATTTGCTTTTTCACTATTATCCTCTGTATTTTCATCGGTTGCAGAAGTATCCAACTCAGGAATCTCAGGTGTATAATAGATTTTACTTTTATTTTTCTTTAGTAACTCAAATTTCTGTTTTTGTACTTTTTCCCATGATTCACCATTCACTTCCCCTAGCCTTCTTACGACGACAAAACCAACCCTTTGAGCCAATTTTACTCCATTATCATCTAAGGTGACTAAAATTAATAATTTATTCGATTTATCAATAACTCTCTTTAATAGCTTAAGAGTAGATATAGAGGTAAAAATAGATGCCCGATCTGGTACAACCAGGCACACACGTTCAGATTTAGCATTTAAAATCTTTTCGATTATAAAAGTTATTTCATTATCTGTATCTATAAATATCTTTGCAGAGTCCATATACCCTATTTATTAATTTTGTCTAACTCTAATGTGAATCGTGCAATGCTCACAGGTGTCACATCTTCTACCGAAGTTAATAAATTATTTGGATCTATAATACCATATAAGTCAGAGGGATAAAGAAAATTTATCTTCGGCGATCTATTGAATGGAAGTTCTTTAGTCCAAGGAAACTCTATCAGACTTGTTTTGATTTCCGGTAACAAACTTCCTCCCCCGCACAAATAAATTTGGTGAGGAAAACCAGAGACTAGTGGCAAAAATTCCTCTAACCCAATCGCTACTTGAGTAGTCCAAAACGGAACATCTTTCATCAATGCATTTTTTACTTCTTGAACGCGACCTTGAGCTAACTCATTTTTCGAATACTTTATTTTAAATTCTTCTGCTTCATTTAATGTCAAATTTAAATCTGCCGCAATTCTTTTTGTAAAAACACGACTACCAAAAGCAACCATATGAGTACCCACGACAACCCCATTCTGAATGACTGCTATATCAGTCGTACCTCCACCAATATCTATAATAATACCGGAAAAAGAAGAACTTCTAGCCCCATTAATAGCTCTAGCGATTGCAAAAGGCTGTGGAGTAATAGCAATTAACCTCACACCGATCGAATCAGTGATACTTCTTAAGTAGTTAACATGCAACACAGGAGCAAAAGTACAATAAAACTTAATCTTTGCTTCTACGCCAGTCATTCCAATAGGGTCTTCAACCCGAAAACTATCTATTTCTGCATCCACTATAATGTAATTAAGCATTTCTAGATTTTTTAATTCTCCTGTAGTATCCCCTACCTGATTGAATACAAGCTTTTGGGCTTCCTTATAAGCTTCTGGCAAAATCTTCCCAGCAATAAGATCTATCTCATCATTATCGATTGCTTGACTAGGATTATTCCGAGTATATCTTGCCTCAACCATAACACCTTTAACAAGTTCCCCTGCAATACCCATTATCGCTCCTTCAAATTTCTTTGTTTGTAAGTTCCGAATGGTGTCACGCACAGTCTCAATCACACGACGAATACTAGTCACAGTACCATTCTTCATGGCTGTATTATGCTGGCGTGCTCTCAAATATTCTAAAACCTCAAGATTTTCATCAACTATTCTATAAACTATGACTTTTAAATATTCCGTACCAATATCAAGACACAAATATCTTTTATTGTGGTTCTCTGTCTTATTAAAGTGAAACATTTTAAAACCTTCATAATATAGTGATATAAATTCATTATAGTGTCAATCATTGACTGCACTTTACCCAGAGACCCCGTTCATTTTCCCGAGCTTTCTTTTCTGCTTCTCTGAGCTTGTCAACATATTTCACATTTGGCGGTATAGTTAATAAACGAGCATATCCTTCTTCTAGCAGTATTTCATTAACCATACGTCCATCCTCTAAATAAACATATCTTAATTTACGACCATATTTATCTGTATCTGTAACGTCGGATTCTACTCTTATTTTTTTACCTAAAACCAAACTCTTATTGAACTCCTTAGCTTCTTGACCGTAACATTCCACTGGAGAATCTGGTTTGACAGACTCAGGAGTATCGACTCCGATATAACGAATCTTTAGACGTTGACCATTATTTTCAACTTCTATTGTATCACCATCAATCACTTTAACAGCGATATAAAAATCATCCGAACCGGCCGCAGCTTCATTAATGAATGTGCTTATTTGCTCAGTAACAAAAGACGCTACTATTACCGACAAAAAAGTTACAATACTCAATAATAAGGCTACGCAACTTACCTGTCCCTGTGTATTCAAGAATTTTTTGATAACACGAATATTAAGCATTTCCATTCAAAACTTGTTCCAGAATATCTAAGGCATCATTATAATCAAAAGCGAAATGAACTTTGGAATTTTCGAGTAATGTAGCAAATTTAACAGCGCTATCCCGACTTTCTAATCCAATGACATCGGATTTCCTCACCTTTATATCGGGTGGATATTGTAAGATATACGCTTCTATGTCTCGTATATTAACATATATGTTTTGATTAATTAGGTTAATTAATCGGTATCGCACCATGCCACTTAAGAACTTATTTTTATGTATCTTTGGATTAAATAAAATGATTTGATCCAAACCTTTTTGAAACGAGATTAAACTTGTAGATAAATGCATAAGTAAGATAAAAGCAGGATAATCACAAACAATAGTACCAGCAAAACTCAGATAATTAACAGTATTAATCAATTTACCCTCTAATACTGTTATCTTATCTTTAAAATCTAATATATAAGTAAATAGTTTGTGATGTTTTGAATCTATTCTCGGAAAGTCTACTGTTGCAGATAATCCTAATGTTGAGATGAGACATATAGTCGTTTTACCGTACCCAAACTCACCAACCTTATCTAATTTTGGGGTATAATCATCACTCATGTGGCTAATAACATGTGCTTACGATCTACGCTTACGTAATTGTCGTAACATCTTCATAAGTAACACAGCAAACCATGTTTTAACCGTATCAGATGAACCATTGACATAATTTTGAGCTTGACTGATCTGGTAGGCCGTAGGTTTGAAGCCAGCAGAAATCATATCACCGATAATTTTTACAGGATCGACAGGTTTGCTTGTAGTCAATTGACCTTGTGAGACATTAGTTTGAATCTGACCTCGTACACCTTGTAACACACCATTATTGCTTTGTTGAGTACTACTGCCTACTGAATTAAAAGTATCGCCATATTCTGCCTGATAATACCGTCGCTGTTGCAAATCCGGCTGTAAATTAGGGTTTATTTCATTGATATGGCCTCCCGCTGGGTTAAAACCTTCTATATTATCTGGTTGCATAATGTAGTAATATCAAATATATAGCTCTTTAAGTGTTTTTTCTAACTCACGCTTCTGAGTAGCTCGCTTTTCTGCAGATTTCTTCTCCACTTTGCGCCTAACTTTACCAATGCCTATTTCTAATTTAATAAGATTCTTATCTGATATAAACACTCTGCGAACAAAGCCCTTATTTCGTTTATTAGAAAAAAGCTGCATTATTCTATTTATCTCGTTTGATTGTAACAGTAATTTACGACATTGCGGTAATGTACCATGAGATTTTAATATCAAATTCTCGACAAACACTTCATAATCTACAATATTGACCACAGCATCGCGAATTTCAAAGTCATAATGTTTGAAGTCACGCACATCACTGCCTTTTAGCACTACTCCTGCAGTGAATATATATTCAGAAGCATATTTATGCATTGCATGCTTATTGACTTTTAGGACTTTTTTGGTAGCAAGCACAATGTGTAGAACTCGAATTATAGAGATGTAACTGCGAATCTAAAAACTATATTATTACTTAAACCATACAAATATTTTTCATCTGAGGATAAGTCAATTTCCCTAAGATCGCTGAAGTTTATTCTATCTGAACCCCTAAATTTATATGAACCAAGAAACCTCAGCTTCTTTTGAGGATCAAGATCTCTATCAAACACCACTATGCGTTCATTTGTAGGATCAGTTACGTACAATCTATTAATCACACCAGGAGCTGGATCTCGTGGAGGTGTCATGGCTAATTGTAAGTCCCCACGCAAAGGCAACATAGCAAGACCTAAACCTCCAAAACTGTTTATCGGATCGACATTCCCTGTATAAAACTTCCTCAAGGATCCTTCATTCGACATTTCATATATACTGCCATCCACCCAAATATCTGACACATTAGGACCAAAACCTGCATCCTTATTCCACACGTCAGGTTTACTGAGACCATCGCCGACTCTCTGGTATCTGAGAACTTTTCCTTCGGCAGGGATTAATGTGTATATATATACCACATCTCCTGCTAGATAAGTCGCAATTTCTTTTACTCCTTTTCCAGCATCACGTAGTGCGGAGAATTTACTAAATGACCGAGTCTCAAGATTGAGAATGACCATACCTACTTGCTCATCCACAAGATAACAACTTCTTTGTATACAAGAAATATGACTTAAAGCTTTTAGCTCAGGATCAGCAGCAAAGACATCAAACTGTTGTGTAGCTGAATTTGAAACCAGACACCTGTGAATTTGCCCTATCAAGGGCATAAATGGTATTGCCAACCCGAGAAAAGTCAACAATATCTACATTAGGTATATTTGCGAGCAGAAAATACTTCATCCATCTTGAGCAATCGGAGTGACCTTATACACAGAATCCTCCAGTTGGGTGACATTCGCCTGCATTTGCTTGATATATTCCAGATCGTCCTTGAAACCTTGTGCGCTAGCGGATTCCAAGAGACTGCGAAAGTCTGCTAATTTTTGGTTAAACTCATCTACTTGATAAGCTGCAGCTAAATTGATTCAATGCGGAATATCTCGAGCTCGATCTCATTTCGCTTAAACTTGCGTCACGACTACCATTATTGTTTTGAGTCATAACGTTATTTCCTTGAGTCATAGGCTTGATTCGTTTGAGTAAACGAATTCACACCAGAAAACAATCAGATACCCAGACCGATATCAAAAATAATAACAACAAAGACATACTGCAACTGAACCCTTTCAGAGGGCTAACCTGAAAACGCTTAAATCTGGCGTGAGTTACCGCCATATATCGTTTTGAATATAGCATCAACAACGTGTGAAGCCAAAGACATCAAAAATTGCCAAAAGTTTAGCACTAATATCCCTTTCGGAGAGATACACAACTACTTTTTGTAAAACGTCACGGGTATGCACACTGCCCAAAAGATCTGCTTATCAGACGGCTTTCAGATCATTAGCCTTGTTGTCGGATTCTAGCCACACTCTTATGCTGACGGATACTTTTTCCTGTTCAGCTTCCTGTGACTAATACGGATGCTCCAGTATTCATCATGTGCGGCCTCTACACGATCAACGCATTGCGTCCAGACTAGAATGGGTATCATCGATTTGATAATCTAACAGAAATATAGGGTATTCAGGTGTTTTTTCCTGTCCAATACATACGCCTCAATATTGTCATCTTCGGCTCGCACAAAATCATTGTATGAAATCGCAAAAATATCACCGAGCTCGGCAGTGCCGCTCCCAAAAAACTGCGGCTTTAATTGCTTTATTTAATAATATAGAACTTTGCTCCACGATATATGCGCACATTCAACTCCCCGTCTAACCACACATAAAAGACTCCCATCACGAAAGAGCGATCATGCAAACACTGTAATCGACATCATCTACTGGATAGCCGAGATCTGATCAGACGTGATGCTAGCCTATCACCCGAGTCAAAGATCGATTTTTTCATTCTTTCCAAAATGTCTAGTATCGCTCGCTGTAAAGAACGCAACCAACTGCTTTCAACGCAAACTCCAGATGCTCTGCCAAAGATCGATAATATTGGCTAGTATATATGCTAGCTAGCCACAAACACCTCATAACCGTCAGCCTGAAATAGATTTGTAACTGAAAAAAGTGTCTGTTGTGTAAACTTGTGATTGAATATAACAGGAAATATTTTATTTTGATCCACTTCACCTGCCATTTGTAACTTATGTATAATTTACAGTAATACTAAAACAATTACAAATAGCAAGATCTGTACGAACAAATAGATATAGGTCAGGATTTTTATACCGTTATCGAATGGCGTGTTGACTTTTCGTTGTAAAATGTTAATCTGTCGAACCTGCAATAGCGACAAAATTACACTATAGATGAAAAAAAAGATTACTACAGCACTGAATAACAATCCTCCCAATTGATCAGGATTAATCAATAAATCTTCGAGCCTTCCAAGATTCATAATTCGTTAATTCTTACCTTTAAGATTCTTTACTAAAATAGCCACATCCATGATAAAATCACGGATTTTATAAGCTTTTGGAACATTGCTCAAATTAAATACTGTTCCTCCAGACGCCGTCAACATAGTCAAATTACCCATATCAAATATTGATTGCAAAATGCCTACCTGAGAATCTTTGACATCTTGAATTTCGAGTATAGGAGTACTTTCGATATGATTAGAAAATATACTCTCAAAATCTATGTCAATAAACCTCTCAGTTGTTAATATGTTGATATTATAAAACCATTTAAAAAATATATTAAAAATTCCACTCAGTATATAAGATGTCCATCCAATCAACAGTATCAACCACCATTTTGTATTAAAGAAAGCTTCAATATGAAAAAAACCATTTAAAAGACTATTATCCATATATAAACTAATTTCCTTAATCCAAAATGGTAATGTAAATACAACCAAGTATATGACTAAGTTAATCACCAATATTACCTTATGTTCACGGATAAAGAGTAATATGTACTCGTCTTTATTTTGTCCGTCAATGCCTATATTGGACGGAAACGATGCTAACGAAGTCAGACCGCCTACCGTTTTTAGTTGTTGAGGGTACACCAACTGTACATTGGCATTCTGGTCAACTCCAGAGTCGAGTTTTCTGCCACTACTATCCACAGGCATATAATCTATTATAGCATAATTCTTCAAGCTAAACTTCTACAAATCGGACTCCAAACTCTTTTACTCGACTTTTTTAAACACAAATTCCGTACTGTAGACAAAATCATTAAACGGAGTGACTTCATTAAAAATAGCTCGAAAATCCCAACCAGTTAGAGTTTTCTCACCTTCTGTACCTTTTATCCTTATCCTACCAACCCTACCACACTCATCTACATGTAGAATCTCTACAGATACTACATCACCTACTCTTAATTTTTCATGACGGTCAAATACATCTTTCAAATCACTAAAAGTGTAGCTATTAGTCCTCCATTTCCAGTTATATGGATAAATTCGATTTTGTTCTCCTGGGTAAGGATTTTCAGTGTAATAGTCTTTTTCGGCATAATTATCGTCCCTCACAGTCTGTATGTATGGTAGATCACTGCCTCCCCAAACTGTGCTTATTTTACTACTACATCCCCTGTGACTAGCACTATAATATGCAACAATAGGCTCATTATTATATAAAATTACTTTGCCTTTAGTTGCTTGTACAAAAGGCATTTTACCTTCACCTCCCACATATACCTGACATCTATCAGATCCACAAATACGACATACTTTTTGTGATCCACAAACTCCCATCAGATAAGTACGCGCAGCAACTATTTGTGCTTTTATAGCTTCATCAGGCCAGTTATTTGGGACCTCCCCAATGCCAGCTAAATATTCATCGATAGATAATTCACGATTTTCGTCAACTATAACCTTTTCAGGTTCATTATAATCACCAATGACGGTACCAGGATAATAAAACGTCAGGATTTGATCATAGGTAAAACCTTTTTCAGCCATTCCATAAGCTCCCCATTGAGACATACCTAAACCATGCCCGTCCACTCGATCTCTTCCCCTACCTTCAAAGTAATACTGACCAGGAACAAGAGGCCTCTTAGGAACTTGACCAACTGAGCTCATTTTGTTCAATTCTGCTTGTAACAGTCTTTGTCGCTCTGCAGATAAAAATTGCAACTGTCCAGACAAAGTATTTAATTCAGCATTCAAAGCATTGCGAGTTTGAGTAGCCTGACCAAGAGCTACACGATTTTGCACAATAGTATCATTAATAGATGCTATTTTTTCGTCTAGATCTTTTATAGAAACTTCGGCGAATTTTTTATCCTCGCTTAACTGTTCCCTTAATTTTTTTGCATATTCGAGTTTTTCGTAAAATTCTTTAATTTCTTTAGTATATAGATCTATTAAGAAGTTAGTTTGGAATTGCTTATCAAAAAAATCTTTTAAATCTCCTTCATCAGATAGGATGCTATTTGGGTTGTTAAAGCTGAGTTTGTATAGATAATTAACTTTGGCTTTAACGTCAGCTTCTCTTTGCTTAATAGCATTTTCAAATTCCTGAATATTACGCTCCTGATCTTCAATTTGCTGATTAAAAAGCTTTACTTGTTCCTCTAATTTAGTTTTTTCTTCACGTAACGCAGCAAGTTGGGCAGATAAACTATTTATGGTTGATGTGATCGAACGAATAGTCTTATTGATCTGATTTATTTTATTACGAGTTTCATTTTGCTTACGTTTAACTTCTTCTATCCGAGCACTGTATTCTCCAATACTATTTGCTTTTGCCTGATGAGGTAATCCTGGAGCCAACAAAACAAGAAATACCAGCAATAACTTGTACAAATATTTATACATCTGTACCATCGGCAAAATTAAAATCAAATTTCTAACATAACGAGATTTAAGTCACTATCATTATTGAAATAATTAATCAATTTTTCAACATAGATCCTTTCGGGATCATCATTGGAAGCCAAAAAATATTCAAAAATTAGAAACAAAACTCCTGTATATAGCCTTTTAGAAAGTAAATAGTATAAAAGGACGCGCTGTGAAAGTGACAACTGATCCCAACTTGAGAAGTTTTGATCGATATTGAAAGGGTTAATAATACCTAATGTAGATATTTCAATAATTTTTGAATTGATCTCGTTAATGTAATTTACTAATAAATCCTGAAGCATTCTAGTAAAACCACTCATATTCATTTTTAACTCATTACGAATTTCTTTTAGGCGCTGCAGTATATTTTCTTTTGTTTGTATGTGTACATGCGCAGATAATGCCAGTCTTAGAGTACGCATTTCTTTTTGTAGTTCTTCATACATTTCTTTAGTTGTAATATCGTTGGCTTTGTATTGGAGCATTAATATTTCATTTTTTCTCTTATCTAACTCATTCTTTCGATACAGCAATTTTTGTGCATCGAACTGTTGTGCCAGCAGCTCTTTCTGAGCTCTAATATAATCTAATTCTTTTTGTATGCCAGCTAATTGAGCCTTAATAAAGAAAAACTCATCCGCAGAATGCAAATTTAGTAAATTTAAAATTTGATTACGACGAGCCTGTAGCATTTCTATTTCTCTTAATACTGAATCAGGATTTATCTTGCGTAAATCAAAGTTTACCTCTTCAACTTTATGTTGTGAAAATAGAATAAATAATAATCCTAGTACTATACCAATAGACCAAATCGCCATATATATCCAGACCGAACTCCGGAGAATGTAGAAAACGCTTCCAAATAAGCCCATCCCTATTAATGTTCCTATTCCAAGGGCTATTTTGCCTTTATCGGATTCAAATTTAACTATATTTTGTTTGATCGATTTCGCTTTGAGCTCCAAGTACTGAGATTCAAGCGCGGATATTTTTGAATTTATCGATACTAAATCTTCATAAATTTTTTGTAAATTAAATCTAGACAAATGTCTGTATCGCGAATATGCATTTAATATATGTTTTTCCTTTTCTAGCAGGCCTAGATAAGGATGCAGATACTTTTCAAGATCAGCTAATTCTCGAGAGATATGACTAAGTTGATTATTGATGTGATAACGGCTATATTTAGCCTTTTGCTCAAGCATCGCCAATTTATGTCTTTTACTTTGTAAATCTAAATCATCGTGGACGTTATTTTGCGAATGACCCAAAAACTTATCTACTAATTGAGCATATTCTCCGTCAGTTAAACACATTAGACGTGCAAACTGTTTATCGTCATATAAATCTCCCTGGCCAAAAAGAGATCGTGTCGGAACATACATGTAATCCTGCCAAATTACTTGAGTTGAAGTAAAACCCTGAACGTATGAAATTAGATTTTCATCGTTGATCACTCTATATTTATATAGCTGCATACTCTCTCAATCTCTAATCAAATCTGTTGTACCATCATACAAAATTGCCGTATGTTTCAAAAGTATAAGATACTTTACTTTTTTTAAAAAAACTCTATCGTATATTATATACAGATATGAATAACTTGATTGAAGACCGAGTCAATCCAATCAAATTACTAGAAATAAGGAACGGTATTAATCATCGCTATCAAAATCAGTTTTCTAAGCGCGTTCGTTCGATTGTAACCAGTCTGATTGTGCTCGCTCTATTAGTCTCTCTTTCTACCATCGTTTATTACAATCGATCAGAGAAAGCTGAAGCAATCGGTTTTGGGCTGGGTAATAACTACGAAGAAGTGATTGCGCTTAATCAAAGTTTAGCTGGAAATGTACCTCTTAGCTTAACCAACATATCTACGTCAAATATGGCAGGAGATAAGCGTGTAGTAGCATTGCTTATATTTCTTGAAAAATATAAATCACCAATGGCACAACCAAGTGTAGCTAGAACATTTGTAGAAAGCGCAGATAAATATGGTTTTGGCGATAAATGGTATTTATTACCAGCAATATCAGGTATTGAGTCTGCTTTTGGACGATTAATACCTTATTATCGTAATATTTCATCATATAATGCATGGGGATGGAGTGGAGGAAGTAAATATGGTAGGTGGAGTTACTTTGCATCCTGGGAAGACGCTGTTGACCAAGTTTCGCGTGGTATAGCAGAAGGATATTCGGATACGAACTTCGACCCAGAAAAAATGATGGCTAGATACTGTCCTCCTTGCGCATTGCCTGAAAACAATAGAATTTGGGCAAGAACAGTCAAACTTTACATGAACGAACAAATTGAAATATATAAATCATTATAGATACTGTTTAACCCTTTTAATAAAATCTACATCCAAAATATTAGCAACTTTAAGCTTTGGAATACCAGATTGAACATAGCCGTACACTTCTCCAGGGCCACGTCTTTGCAAGTCATATTCAGCTACAATAAATCCATCATGGTTTTCTGCAAAAAATTCTAAATGTGGTGCTCTGATATTATTTGTTGTCTTCAAAAAACAATATGACTGAATATCAGAACGTCCAACTCGTCCCCTAATTTGATGTAACTGAGCAAGTCCGAACCTATCAGCACCTTCCACTATCATAATTACCGCATTAGGATTATCTATACCAACTTCTATTACAGACGTTGATACTAAAATATTAATCTTTCCCTCTCTAAAATCCTGAATTATCTGATCTTTTACAGAGCCTTTCATTTTACCATGTAGAAGAGCTATATTGAATTCTGGATAGCGTTTTTGTAGATTGTTATATTCCTGTATCGCGGATTTCATATCCGATTTTTCTGATTCTTCAATTAAAGGACATATTACATATACCTGATATTTTTTCGTCCGAATTTCATGACGAATCCACTCATACATTTTTTCTTGAATATCCTCATCATAAATACATTTTGTTATAACATGCTTTCTGACGCTAGGCTTATAAAGAATAGAAACATCTAAATCTCCATATAAAGTTAAAGCCAAAGTCCTCGGAATAGGAGTAGCGGACATAGATAAGACGTGAGGTAAGCAGACTAGATTCGATTCTAATCTGAGCATCTCAAGAGTTTCCCTCTGTTTCACTCCAAATTTATGCTGTTCATCAATAATAACAAGACCGACATTATGAAATAAGTCCATATTAAAAAGCAAAGCATGAGTTCCTATAAAAATCTCCTTGTCCCCCAAACGGTTACCGTGTTTCCTTAGTTTTGCTACGTTTGATTTAGTATTTGAGGTTATCAGATGTATATTTACATCAAAATCTTGAAATATTTTTTGAAAAAACTGGTAATGTTGGCTCGCAAGAATACTAGTAGGAGCTAGAAAAATAACTTGCTTATTATTACAAATAGCCTGCATTGCTGCAAACGCTGCAACTATAGTTTTACCTGAACCAACATCTCCATTTAATAACCGATGCATGGGGATTGATTTTTGTAGGTCTGTATATATTTCTTGTATCGCATTAGCTTGAGAGTCCGTCAATGTAAAGGGCAATGACTCCATCAATTTTGTATGAGCTACCTCATCAATAGAGAATTTAAATGATTGATATTTTACGGCTTCTTCCTTACGTTGTTTCACTTCTAATAAAATACGATAAATCTCATCAAAAGCTATCCTTTCTCGTGCCCTATGCCAAGATTGTATGTCTTGAGGAAAATGCATGGTTCTTAATGCAGAATTAATATCCATTAGATTTTCTGCTTGCATTATCATTGGAGATAATATTTCATCTTCACGAAACAGATTAAAATCAAAAATATGTTTGATTAAATTCGCTAGCACTTTTGAAGAAAGACTTTTAGTCTCTGGATAAATAGCCTCAAGAATTGCAAATTCTTTTAAATCCTGATCACTTGTATATTTACGAATCTTAGGATTGATGAGACGCCCCTTTTCGCACAATCCTGAGATGATTACTCGATCACCTACATCAACGATTTTTTTTACATAATGGCTATTAAACCATATTACGTTAATTGAGGAAGTTTCATCTTTTATAATAGCTTTAGTCAAAGGTTTACCTGTTTTGGAACGTATTCCTTGTAACTTAATAATATGCCCAATACTATGATAATCTTCATTGTCGATAGACAATAAATCAGCAATCCTCAAACCACGACGACGATCAATAAACTTACGTGGGAAATGATACACCAAATCCCTTATCGAAAAGATGCCTAATTTTGCAAGTTTTTTAAGTGTTCGGTCACCAATACCTTTTAACCGGTCTAAATCAGACATTGAATATTCAAATATCAATTGATATTAGCGCATTCGTTCTCTGGAAAAGCTTGATTTTCACTGAAAAATCGCATTCGACTTAAAGGCCAAATTACAAATACCACATGACCATTTATTTCATTCGCTAGCAAGTCAATAGGCCCAAAATCTCTTGAATCCATGCTATGTTGTCTGTTATCACCTAACACAAAATACTTGCCTTTTGGTATTTTCACAACTTCCCCTTCATTAATGAAACCACCCGGTTTAGTCGCAGTATATCGGCCATCTGGTAAATAAGGTTCTTCTAATACCAAGCCGTTTCGATAGACTTTACCATTCAAGATCATTATTTCATCACCAGGTATACCGATAACTCTTTTTATAAAATAACTTCCTTCCGAGTGTTTGAAAGCTATGACATTACCAACCTGTAAAGGCTGGTCTGAAAAATACATATTCAGTTTATAAGTCAAATAAACATCATTCGAACAAAAATTTGGATCCATAGATCTACCATTAACTATGTTCACAGGGAATATAAATAAATACAGCAAAGCTAATACACACACCAAAATCACCAAAACCTGGAACACACATCCTATTCGACTAAAAATTCTACGAAGAAAAATCTTTATCTTAGATTCAGGCTCAGGTGTCAAATAAAATGAGTTACTTTGATTTATCACATCGTTCCCCATATTTAATTCTTAATAAATATATATGTAGTTTAACAACTCGCAGATCATAATTACAAATTATCTCCCACAATGATTACGAAAAGGACAATTTTTACAAATGCCACGATCTTCTGTTCTAGAAAAATCAAATGATAAGATTGACTCATAAGTCATCTTTAAATCTTGCTCTAAAACTTTTATCTCCATATCAATGTCATGTAATTTAGTCGTCTTCGAATTAGATCGTAATTTATATTCAAAAATCCCTTGTGTAGGCACTTCAATAACTTTAACTGTGCCAGCTTTAATATCGATATATTCTAGTCGTAAACGATTAACACTTTTATTCTTGAATAAAGTGACATGATTAATAGCCGAATCTATTAGCAGTTTGTAGAACAGTATTTGTCTTAAATGGGTTTTATCTGACCTCTTTCCTAAACCGAGAAATTCATAAATAGATGGTATGTTCTGTGAGGTTTTGAAATCTATAACAACTAGCCCATAGTCATCTTCTGCTAATAAATCTATCCTACCTATAATTTTGATTCCATCGATGACACCTCGGATCCACTGTTCTGATCGTAAATATTTGATAGGATTATGTAACAAATATTCGTAGTAAATTTTTAAACTTTTTTCCAAATCATTCTTTAAAACATCATAACTTGTTTGCTCCTCGATTATCATCCCTAAATCTAATCTATGTTGTAAATTCTGAATTTGTGAATTTATGATCTCAAATAAAGCATCATCATTTAATCTGCCATGATTCCTCTTGATATACATGGAACGTATACCATCATGTACTAAATTCCCTAAAATCGCGTGTACAGAGTCATAAACCGGCACCTTATAAATATCTTCTAATAAAAATTTATAATGACATTTCTGATATTTATTTATTCGAGTAGCTGAGAGGCTCAAATCTTGAGTAATTAATTTACGTAAATATGACTTATTTTGATCAGATATTTGTAAAGGGCTATTCTCTTCAAGTAATAACTTAGTAATTTCTAGGTGTTTTTGGACCAAGTCTGTATGTTCAATATGCTTAGATACATTCATTTCACTAATAAAGCGTGAAGGTGTTTTCTCATCGGTATCAACTTCGCCGGTTTCGGCGTCAAAATATCTTTTTGAATAAGTAACATATACACTATCCTTCCCTCTTGTTACAGCAACATAAAATAATCTTCTTTCGTCTATTTCAGTATTATCAGTATCATCAGTAAATCTAGGAGTATTTAAAGGGGGTAATTTTATGCCTGTATTCAAACCACGATATTTCTCCCATTTATTTTCTACAGCTTGATATATAAATACCTTACGAAACTCTAATCCTTTAGCTGAATGAGCAGTAATGATATTGACTTTATTGTCTAAATCAATATCTATAGGATCTACAGGAAGAGGAATATCTCTATCTTCCATCAACTTAACCTCTGTCAAAAAATCGTGTATAGAGTATTTCTTCAAGAAATTAGTTCGTGACTGAATATATTGATATAAGGAGGATATTTTGTTTAACTCTACATAAGGATCCGGTAACTTCTCAAAAAATTTCAATAATTCCAAAGTATGAATTATTTTGACAAATGTAAAGGCAAAAGAATTATTCAAAGCGTAATTCTGCAAAGCAATAAGTTTATGTATTAATTCTCGAATGGACAGGTATTGATCTGTAGTATCGTTAACGACAAAATCGTAAATAGATACCTTGCTTTTTTTTGCTTTGTGTAAAAGCTCTAATACGTCAAAAGCATTGAACCCAAAATATTCTAAAGAAAGAAGCTGCCACATCTTATTATCATCCTGCAAAGCATCTGCAGAAGCAATAACTTCAACAATCAAAAGTAAATGCCTTATATACTTACTCGCCAACAATGATTCCGAACGTTTTATAGTATACGGTATACCGAATCTATCAAGAAATTTCGTGATATTCGGCATTTGATTGTTTTTCCTCACAATAATTGCAATGTCATTCAATTTTATCCCTTGTTTTGATAATTCTAGAATTTTTTGCCCAATCCAATAATCTTCATGAAATGAATGTTCAAAAATATGAACCTCAATATCATCAGAAAAATCAGAATTTTTGTATCCCGAAGTAAAATTTTTATTTAAATTACGTGATTTCAATAATTCATGATCTACTAATCTATTCGGATTATTAGCGATCAAATTTGATGCGGCATCAATAATTTCCTGCTTTGAACGATAATTAGTCTGTAAAACAATGATTTCTGACTTTGGGAATAGCTCTAAAAATCTCTCAAAATTTTTACTATTTACTCCTTGAAACCTAAAAATAGTTTGGTCATCATCACCTACAGCAAAAACATTAGTATCGAGGTATTCAAATCGAGCGACAGCCTTTAGTACTTCTAATTGTGCGTTATTTGTATCTTGAAATTCATCAACTAAAGTATACAAATATTTTTCTTGAAAAAATTTTACTAATGACTCATTGATAGAAAATTGTTCAGTTACACGAAAAATCATATCATCGAAATCGATAAGATTGCGGTTTTGCATAACCTCTAAGTACTTCACATAAAACTTTTGCAAATCGTAAAGTTTTTCAAGTCTTTTTTGTTCTCGTTTCAAAGCATCTGAATCTAAAGATGCCTCAAAACTTCGAATAATTTCTAAAAACTGATTAGGGGAAATAAATTCTTTTTTAAGATTCGAGATAGCATCGGCAATTCCTTTAAAATAACCTAATTTATCACCACGCATCTGCAAGCTAATCAAACTCTCACTTTCTAAAATATCAGCAAAAATACTTAATTTATCAATATCTTTTACTGGCTCAACTTTATCCGAAAAATCAAATAATTCGGGAAAAGTACGAATAATTTCAGAACAAAATGAATGAAACGTACTAATTTGTACTTTATACGCAGCTGCTCCAATAAACTTTTCCAGCCTCTTTTGCATGGCAAAAACTGAAGACTCCTGGAAAGTCAAGCACAAAATAGATTTAGGATCATCTCCGGTTTGTCTTAAAATATTTGCAATACGCAAAGCTAAAACTTGTGTCTTACCAGTACCTGGGCCAGCTAACACAAGCACAGGTCCATAGATTTTATCTACAGCTTTTTTCTGATTCTCATTTAATTCATTGTATTTTTGCAGAAACAAATCTTGCATCTGAAAATTATATTCTAAGTTATTAAATTAAAGATAATCTCACTAGATAGTACCAGTGAAATAACTGTTTACAGCGATAAGTCCCTAACCTGACATATTCTCTTACAAAAAAGTCTTAAAATGGTCTACTTATTCAGCATATTAATTTATGGTAAGAATATCTAGAGAAGTCCGAGTCAATACCTCAGCACTATCTTTCCTTACGACAACAACATTCTCTAATCTTACACCGCCATAACCTGGTATATAAATACCCGGTTCAATTGTTATAACAGTATTTTCCGGTAGAACAGCATTTTCATCTTTGTGTACTCTTGGGTGTTCATGAATGTCAATACCGATTCCGTGCCCGGTCGAGTGTATAAAATGCTGACCATATCCATATGACTCAATTACGTGTCTAGCAGCCAAATCTATCTCGCTTACGCTAACACCAGCTTTTACACATGAAGTTGCTGCAATATTTGCTTCTTTTACTATTTTATAAATTTCCTCAAATTGTTTTGTTGGGCTACCAAAATAAATAGTACGGGTAAAATCACTACAATACCCTTTATATTTCAAACCCGTATCTATCAATAAAGGAGCATCCGACAAAACGTGCTGATCCGCTGTCTCCCAATGTGGAATTGCAGAATTACTTCCAGTAGCAACTATAGATGGAAAGCTTTCGCCAGAACCTCCCTCTTGAAGTATTAAATCGACCAACTTACGTCTCACCATGGACTCAGTAAGTCGACTAATATCGTTACTTCTAAGCCATTCAATCAAACCACTATAAATATCATCTATTTTATGAACAGCTGTCCTAATGATTTGAATCTCTTCTTCGGTTTTTACAGTCCTAAATTCTTCTAAAAACTTCGTATAACCTAAAAGTTCTGCTTGCAAACCTTCTTTCAAATTTTCATAAAAGTCTAATGTAACTCGATCCTTTTCAAATCCAAGTGTCTTAATACCCAAATCATTCAAAAATAGCTTTAACCCTTTCGTTCCTTGTTGTAATTGTACTACCTCAAATTCTTGTAATTTTGCTTTGGCATTTTCATAGTATCTTGCATCAGTTAAAAAATATTGATTAGATGGGGTGATTACAATAAACGCGTAAGTTGAAGAAAATTTCGATAAGTAAAATACATTTGATTCAGAATTAAAAAGAAAAGCATCAAGCCCTTCTTTGCTAATTTTATTTTTAATGATAGCTAAATCAGCCATAGCACGAATTTGTTTTGCAATATTATCAAACAAAATCGTATTACCATCATTGAATCAAATAACAAAATAGTCGATAAAAAACACTACGTCAATCCGCAATAACTCATTATATCAATATTAATCATGCCATGCAGCCTCATATGATCCAAGTAACTTCAGATGACTTACCTTTGTACTAATAGAGTCGATAAACCGTTGTACCGTCATATCTTCAATATGTCCTTGAATATCTATAAAAAAACAAAGTCAAAAATTTTATATTGAACTGGACGTGAATTATATTCAGTAACCTTATATTATTTTTACTCAGCAAACTCAAAATTTCAGGCAAATCGGAAATACCATTATGCAAATTAAATGTAATACTAGTCTTATCATCAGCACGAGCGGCTTTTTGATATCCAATAACTAAAAACCTGGTGTAATTGCCCTCGTGCTGATCGATTTTTTGATACAAATTATGCTAGATCGGATGTGATATTCTGATTTTCATTTGAAACACTCTGTATATATACTTGAAATCCATAAACAAAACAATTCAGGCTACTTACCTTTATCAAAGCAAAACAGCTCATACAGGACTTATTAGTGATATTGATAGCAAATAGTAGGCTTCTTGTTGTCATCAATTCTTCACAAAATCATCCACGAAAAGAAACTTACAAACTACATAGCAGAACAACCAGATAGCTCACTCTATGATCTTTACGTGAAAACTCTAAAACGAGAAAGGAAATTTCATAATTATTCAAGCAGATATATAATCTTCAAATCGTGAATTATCATAAGTCTGGTCAATATTTTACATATCGACTAACGTATTAATACTGATACAATCGATCATGAAATTAATGACTTGGAATGTAAATGGAATAAGAGCGATAGTAAACAAAGGTTTCTTCGAGTTTTTTGAACAAGCTCAGCCTAATGTTCTGTGCCTCCAAGAAACTAAGGCATCTGTGGAGCAACTCCCAAAAAATATTATCGAATACAAAAACTACATCTCGTTCTGGTCATCAGCAAAGAACAAAAAAGGATACAGCGGCACTGCTGTCTATACCAACATACAGCCAATAAAAATCGAAGAAATAAACGATAATCCGATACTTAGAAATGAAGGGAGAGTAATCTGTTTAGAATTTCAGGATTTTTTCTTATTTAATGTATATTTTCCGAATGGTGGAATGGGAGAAAATAGACTGAAGTACAAATTAGAATTTTATGATGAATTTTTAAGAATTATCCAATCATACGAGAAAATTAAACCAGTCATTTTTTGTGGCGATGTCAATACAGCCCATAAGGAAATCGATCTAGCGAGGCCTAAAGAAAATATAAACGTATCTGGTTTTATGCCGATAGAAAGAGAATGGATTGATAGAGTTATAGATGCAGGATTTATAGATTGTTTCAGAAAATTCAATAGTGATGGAGGAAATTACACTTGGTGGGATCTTAAGTCACGTGCTCGCGAGAGAAATGTAGGCTGGAGGATAGACTATTTTTTCGCATCCAAATCTCTTGACAAATACATAATAAACTGTTACCACTTGACAAACCAAATGGGAAGCGACCATTGCCCGGTAGTTTTAGAAATCGGTATTAATTATTCAGTGAGAGAGATATCGTACTCATCACCAAACAATATTAACATTAATGCGGACAATATCGGATTATTTTAGAATAGTTTTAATATATTCACGTATATTCTCACCGATATTAGGATCATGCAATGCCATCTCGATAACAGCTTGCATGTATTTTAGTTTATCACCTGTATCAAAATACCGCTTATATTCAACTATAACAGCATAGACAGGCACTCCGCTTTTTGCAAGTTGATCTATAGCCTCAGATAAATAATATTCTCCTCCTAGGCCTGGCTTTTGTGAATCTAAAATCGGAAATATATCAGGTGTAAGCACATATCCCGAAGGAATTGCAATATTAGTAGGAGCATTACCAACTCCAGGTTTCTCAATTAATCTATTAACCTTCCAAACCCCAGGTTCTACTTCATACCCGTCAACAAAGGCATATTTTTTAGTATCTTCCGGATCATTAGATACAAAAGCGCATAGTACACTTGCTTTTAATTTCTCATATGCTTCAACAACTTGTTGTGCACGAGTCTTACCGTCACACAAAAGAAACTCATCGCCCCATAAAACTAAAAAGGGTTCATTTTCTACTAACTTTTTAGCAACCTTAATAGGAATTGCATTGCCATAAGGACCTTTTTGTCTAATATAGATAAAATTCGCTAGAGAAGCAGGTTTATTAATATCTGGGATAAGACTTTCCTTACCAAAGTCAATGAGTCTTTTTTCTAGCTCATACGAATAATCAAAATAATCTTCGATGGCCCTTTTGTTTGGCCCAGTGACTAGAATGATATCTTCTATCCCTGCACTTATCGCTTCTTCGACTACAAATTGCACGACCGGTTTATCAATAATGGGTAACATTTCTTTTGGAATAGATTTAGTATACGGTAAAAAGCGAGTACCAAAGCCTGCCACTGGTATTATAGCCTTCCTAACAATGTTTTTAGATTGCATAATATTGAATCTCATAGTAGATAAATTTCAATCAAAACACAACTTCAATCCATGCTTCTAAATTTCGTAAAAAATGTTAGACTCTCAATGATGTCAAAGACAAATGAAAACCTACTCAAAGCCGCACAAGGTGAGGCTTTTGCAAGACTGAAGTACATGGCTTTTGCACAAAAGGCACTAGAGGAAGGCTATCCAGAAATTGCGCAACTTTTCGAAGAAGCTGCTGGAGCAGAGACCGTACACGGAATCACCCATCTTCAAGCAATGGGATTCGTTAAATCAACTTTAGAAAATCTACAAGACGCTGTATACGGTGAGCAAGATGAAATTGACGAAATGTATCCTTCAATGATAGCAGAGGCTGAATCAGAAAATCCTAAAAATAAAGATACTGCCCTCAAAGCATTTAAAGTGGCTATGGCTCGGGAAAAAGCTCATAAGAGAATGTTTAAACGAGCTTTGAGGAAACTCCAAAAACAATTGGATGCCAAATAACTCAGAAAATAGCTTATGCTGAATTTTGTCTGGTTTCGTAATGATTTAAGATTGCGCTATAGTCGTGTCCTAGAAGCAGTATATAAGCAATCTCTAAAGGTCATTCCGATATACATCCTAGATACGAAAATTTTTCATAGTGAAGAGACATCTCCTTTTCGCAGAACTTTTTTAATTGAAAGTCTAGTATCGCTTAAGAAAGCTCTGCAACGCTATAACTCTACACTAGTAGTTTTAGAAGGAAGCCCGAAACATGTATTTCGTCAAATACTAACCAGATATAAAATAGATAATCTATATTATTCTAAGGACTACACAAAGTTTGCAAAAAAACGCGATGTTGAAGTACGTAAGTTGATTGAAGAAAACAATGGTAAAGTTTATGCGATAAAAAATCTTATTGTGTTTGATGAAGAAGATAACTTGCTTAATAGTAACAATGCTCCATTTAAAGTATTTACTCCATTCAAAAAAGCTTGGTTACAGAAACTAGAATCGAACTTTCAAATCCTAGATTTTCATTATCACATTAAAGAAATATTTGTGGATAGTAGCATTATCGATGATATTTTCAAGGGTTTCGATAACTTGGTAGAAATTGATCGATTGGTCATTAATCAAAAAAACGATGAATTTCATGGAGGCGAAGATGAAGCATCAAAAGTATGGAATGATTTTAAAATAAATCAAATCGAACGGTATCACAATAACCGTAATTTTCTTGACTTTGATGGTACAAGTAGATTATCGCCTCATCTAAAATTTGGGACTATAAGTCCATACGAAATCGTGAAATTTTGTTTCATGAACAGACGAAATAAAGGGATAGACACTTTTTTATCCGAAATTATATGGCGTGAATTCTATAAATATATAAACATATATTTCCCACATGTAGAAACAGAAAACTTTAATAGTCAATTTAATAATTTCCCTTGGGAATTTGATAGAGATAAATTTTTAGCTTGGTGTAATGGACAAACTGGTTATCCGATAGTAGACGCATGCATGCGTTGTTTGAATCAAACAGGTTGGCTACATAATAGGGGGAGAATGATAGTCGGATCTTTTCTCTGCAAAGATATGCATATACACTGGAAAGAAGGCGAAAGGCATTTCAAAGAAAAATTAATAGATTGGGATAAAACATCAAACAATGGAGGGTGGCAATGGGTTGCTGGCACGGGCACAGATGCATCACCATATTTCAGAATTTTCAACCCAGTATTACAAAGCCAGAAATTTGACCCTGAAGGCAAATTTATTCGACAATTCATTCCGGAGCTAAGCACACGTACCCAAGGAATTTATACATGAACCTTATACAATGCCGAAAGATTTACAAATCAAAGTATCGGTGCGTAATAGGTCAAGATTATCCTTTTCCTATTGTGAATCACGAGAGTCGAGCGGCAAAAAGCCCTAAAGCTATATGAAAGTGCTAAAAATATTGATATCTTTACATAAAACTTAAGTAGTCTACACAATGAGAAGTTGCAATACTAGGAGCATCTGGGAAATCCGGTAAGTTTATATTAAGAAAATTTCTGGAAAACGGGCATGATGTAAAAGCATTAGTTCGCAATCCAAATTCTCTTTTAGACTTCAACAAATACCAAAATCTAAAACTAATTAAAGGTAATGCTTTAAATGAAAATGATATTAATAAAACAATTATAGATACTGACGTCGTTATAAGTGCTTTAGGGCACAAAATTGACTCCCCACCCGATCTACAAACACGCTCAATAACAGATGGTAATTAAAGTAATGCGACACTACGGCATCAAGCGTATTATATGTCTGACAGGCTCGGGGATATTTCTTGATGGAGATAGACCAAGATTGGTAGATAGAATTCTAACTAAGGCCCTCTGCACTAATCGACCCTCACCGTATCAAGGATGGTATCGAGATGGTAAAAAGGCTCTTGGCATCAGATCTAGACTGGACTATAGTTCGCACACCAGTACAACACAGCTTAAGTTCTACAGGTACTCGTGCTGTAGGTCCTCTTGGATCAAAAGGCCAAACCTTGAAATGCAGTAGAAATTTTATAGCCGATTTTATATACGAATGTGCTCATAAATCCTGGATACATCAGGCAGTATCCTGTCATTTCAGATTAACAATAAATAGATTAACAATAAATATAAAAGTAAAATTTTTAACTACACGTAGAATCCTTAAATTTTAATTAGATAAAGAAATCTGTTTCACAATGGCTTTGTTGACTTAGTATCCCATATGGGATAGAATACCGAGGCCTATTAACATGGACTACGAACGATCAAGGTAACTGCTATGAAAACGAAAGATAATTTCATTACAAAACTAAGTATTCCATTTGTAAAAAATATTAGGTTTACCCTACTTTTGTTTGTCGGAATAATTGCATTAGGTTGGATTGCATACACCCAGTTTCTAAGAAAAGAAGGCTTTCCAAGCATCCAGAATCCTATATTAATTATTAATGGAAATTATCAAGTTAACGATAAATACAAGGTTGATAAAGAATTTTCTGGACCTATAGAAAGACAACTAGCCGAGTTAAAAGAGGTCAACAAAATCTCATCCACTACAACTGATAACGGTTTTGTAATAGTGATTACTCTCAATGAAGGATCTTCCCCACAAGCTGTAAAAACTACTATTAAAGAAGCAATTTCTGAAAAAGTTAAAATACCAGACGGGGCTAAATACGAGGTTCAAACTCCTAATATAGGAAAGTTCGACAATAAATATGACGTTATCGTTAACGTATACCAAAGTGATGCGGATTTAGCAGAATTACAAAGTACTGCTGATAAAATCGCATCAGAACTAGCAAAAACAGATGAAATAATCCAAGCGGAAGTAATAAAAGCCATACAAAAACGTGTAAACCCATTTACTAATCAGGAAATACCAGTACAAGAAAGATTCACCAGAATAGTAAAATTAAATAATGATCAATTAGACTCTTACGAAGCAATATCAATTGGATTAATAAAAAAAGAATCCCTCGATGCTATAAAATTCTCTGATGCAGTACAAAAAAGCATAGATTCACTGAAATCAAAAGATGAATTTAAAGATTACAATATAGAAATTACACAGGACTTTGCCCCAACAATACGTCAGCAGATAAGTTCATTGGAATCTAATACGGTAGGAGCTGTAATTATCGTTTTACTAATCGTGGCATTGTTAATTAATATCAGATCCGCTGTAGTATTGGCTTCATTTGTCGTGATTGTTATTGCTTCTTCGATACTGTATATCTACTTTTCTGTTAATTCTCTCAATATCATATCTTTGTTCGCTTTGATTTTGGTACTTGGTGTGTTTGTTGATGATGGAACTGTTGTAGTAGAAGCTATCGAGACATATAGATCTCAAGGCTTAGGTCGTATAGCATCCGTGAAGAAAGCAATAAACTCTATTGGAATTGCGAAAATAGCAGGATCAGTTACAACCATCCTTGTCTTTATTCCAATGCTTTTCATAAGTGGTGTTTTAGGTGATTTTATACGACTTATTCCTATAACTGTTATTACTACACTGATACTTTCCTTATTGCTTGCCCTGACTTTAGTACCCGGATTGGCATCATTAATACTAAAACAACCAAAGAAACCAGAAAATCAGAATTTTATTGATAGAATCGAAAATCTATTAAGCGTAACAGGAGGTCTTGTTATCAGATTAGGAGAAATCATTGGGAAGTTTGTATATGCATATGTACGTAAACCTATATTTCTCACAACAATGCTTATTGTGAGTTTAGTTTTTATTGTTTTAGGATCATCTTTTGCCAGTCAGTTAAAATTCTCAATATTTCCTGCTGCTGAAGACGGTGACGAACTTACTATTTCGATACAACCTGTCGGCCTACCAAGCATAGACAAACAAAAACAAATTGTAGAATCAGTCAACGAACATCCTTGAAAAATTATCAGGCCGATATCCAACAAAGTTATATATAGAGGATCGATCCTATCGACCACGGGATCGGTCGAGCTATCCCCGTCTGATCAGAAGAGATGTCACCGCATCTGAACTAGCAAAAAGTATCGAGAAAGAGCTAAAAAACATCCCGGACTCTGTGATCTCGGTCTCACAAGTCTCTTCCGGACCACCAAGAGATCAATTTCCATTTAAGATTCAAGTGTATTCAGACGACACTGAAACTCTGAGAAGGGCAACGAACGAACTCAAAGAGACGCTAGAGAAGTCTTGAATACACTAATCAGAGATGGTGAAAAAGTAGAGTTAGCTGAGGTAGTGGTCAGAAATGTTGATACGATATATCGTGAGAATAATCAAAGAATTGCTTCAGTAGAAGCTAAGTTCGACACCCAGGTAGATACCAACGACATCACTACGATCCAGAAAGAAGGTTATTGAGACAAACGAAAGATGAACTAACAGAGCTTGGGCTGGATATTAATAAGGATATAGGCAGAGATTTAGGATCCGAAAGTAGGAATCGAGAATCATTTGATTCAGCCATTGTTGGTCTGTATATAGCTTTGTTAGTGATGTACGCTTACCTCGTCGCACAGTATTCGTCGTACTCACTACCTATACTGATATTCATGGCAATACCATTCTCCTTCCCATTACTGTTCCCGGGCCTGTACTTGACTGGCAATCCAATTAGCTTTTTTGTGGTGATCGGCATACTTGCCTTAGCAGGTATAGTAGTCAACAATACAATCATTCTTGTTGATACTGCAAATGCATTACTCAAAGAAAATGGAGGGAATATATCCAAAGCTATCGCCGAAGCTACCGCGTCAAGAGTACGACCAATAATAGTTACTTCGTTGACTACAATAGGTAGTTTGCTACCTCTCGCATTATCCGATCCATTCTGGGAAGGATTAGCCTTTACTATAGTGTTCGGTCTACTAAGCAGTTTGATTATGGTTATAGTGTTTTTCCCAGGGTATTATGTTCTCTTCCAGACAGTGAGACAGAAAGGTCTCTCAATTTGTAAAGCGCTAATATTCAGAGTTCCGACAGATTGCCTGAACAAATAGGTGATACAACATTTTGAATCAGCAATTTGTGAATAAATAGAATTCTTAAGTAAGAGATCGTTTAGCATAAGTTATAAATTTATAAACGCGCAAATACATTTACAATCTGAGAATAATGTGTTAATATTAGAGTAAAGATGAGAAGAATAATTTTTTCCGGCAAAGGTGGCGCGGGAAAGACCACGATATTTTCCCTAGCCTTACATTTCATCTTGCAAGGATCGACCGATAAAAAGGTGCTTAGTTATCGATGCCGACCCATCAGCCAATTTGTTGCAGTCAATGGGAATCGACAGTCCTGATATTCAACCAATAGGAAAGCTAGATAATTTAGTACCCCAAAACTGGGATGAATATTCTGAAAGCTTTTTCAATTCATCTAAAACACATCATATTGCAACACTTGAGTTATAACGGAACAAGATTCGATTATGGATTTATGGGCCATCATGAAAAAAACTCTTGCTTATGTTCTTATAATAATGCACTCAATTATATGCTGAGACACCTAAATAAGACTCAGGAATATGACTATATTCTCATAGATCGGGAAGCTGGTGTTGAGCATATTAACCGTAGTGTGTACGGAAATGACAATGATAGACTTATAGTAGTCGCATGGCCGACATCGGAATACCTGATGGTAGCTAAGGAGATCAATGATTTAGCGGATATTCTGGGAAGCTACTAAACATCGCTTACTGGTAATAAACAATACTCAAGGCATTAATTTCAACGAGGAGGATTTAAAAGATCTACTTGAAGTCGTTTAATCTAGATGGGAAAACACTACGTGAGTAATACCTAAATTACGGACCTTTGAGGGCCTACAAAAGTTACAAGCAGAAAAAGATTGCGGAATTAATGGATGAAAGCCAAAAACAATCTATACTAGATCCATATTAGATTTTGTGATTTCATGACGGTCGACCGAGTATTGAATCGGCTGAATTCAATACTTCAGCACAAACGCATAAAAAGCATTTCAGTTTTATGTACTCTTACATCTCGAGAATAAGAATAATTCTGATCATTCCCTGCTTCTCAAAATACTCAGACTTTGTAAGGATCACTTTGATTGTCAGATTAATATTTACGAAAAAAGATTCAAAGATTCTTCGGAGGGCAATTTACCTGCTCGAACACTTATGATTTTTTCAAAGATCTATTGGTGTACAACACATCTACATCGATTCACAAAATCAGGAGGCAGTAGAAATGTACCGAAAGACGGTGACAAATACTTTTGACATTTTTTATCTCAATAAAACATTCTTTGATGCAGACTGTCAATTAATCTTGACTAAAGCGGCAATGCATACAGCATCATTCCTATTTATATCCTTTTACGTGTATTGAAGAATTAGTATTGTCAATAAGCCTAAGTTCCATTAGTACCTCACGAGATTACTAGAGACGAATATATTAAAATAGTGCGTGACGATATTATTTTTGTTTATCAGGATTTATTACGTACAAATTTAAATTTTCAATTGATAGGTATATTAGATGCACGTAATACTCGTATCACTAATGAACATATACCCTTCTTTTATAGAGTCCAAAGACCTAGGTTTATTTATAGATGAAAATCTCCACGTGCTAAGAGAAAATTTTATGGATTTGCTGAGATAAACGAGAATTTTATAGTAAATAGCACAACAAAAATTCCTCAACACAAACTTACAATCAAAACTTTAAATCAACCAAAAACAAGCATCAATAAACTGCATCAACATATTTAAACTGGCGGAGAGAGAGGGATTCGAACCCTCGCTAGGGATTTCTCCCTACTACAGGTTTAGCAAACCCGCCCCTTCAGCCACTTGGGTACCTCTCCTCCGTGTGACTATTTTACTAATACGGCAGGATTCCCATTAGGAGTATACTATATAAATTCAGTATTGATAAGGCTAAGATAATGTGATTGTGATATTCAATAAAAAACGTATTGATTCTTCAAATATCAACGCTTTTGTGAACAAACCTATAATTTTCTTAAAACTTGCAATATGCAATGTCTACCTTTCACCTGTAAATGAAATTTACTTGTACGTTGCCAACCTGAGATATTGATTAATTCTGGAAATAAAACAGTAATTTGCCGAAGATTTTTAATACTTTGTATTTTATCAATAAACCGCCGAACGAAATCCTCATCTCTGCCATGTTGTATTCCAAAAGGCAAATTCGTAATAATTAAGTCCGAATAACTTTTTGACGCAAAAAAATTTTCTACACGTAGTGAGACTTTACTTTTTACTCTTTTATAGTTTTCTACATTTTCTAGATTAGATTTCGTAATGAATAAAGCATTTTCAGAAACGTCAGAGCATATCAATCTTTTAAATTTAAAATGTTCTACCATCTCACAGGGGATAGTACCAGACCCACAAAATGGATCCCAAACTACGTCATTCGAACGTATTTCGCTTATAAAATTCATAGCATACGCTACAGTAGGACGTAATGCACCAGGAATGCCTTGTGTCTTATATTTTCCCTGTCTTTGTATCTTAGTAGTAAGTCTTATTGCTATTATTAAGCGATTTTTTAACAACGTAACCCAAATCTCTTTCACTCCCTCTTCTGCAGTAACTTGAACTCTTTTAATATTTTTATTAAAAAGTGTCTTAATTACCTCTTGTAAGTCAATACGTCGGAAACTGTGAGGGGACTTTTTTCTCACTATAAATCTAAATTTTTTATCGCTCGAGAAAGGGTTCAACACATCAAAAAAATAGTCAATATTGCTTCTTAGTCCTCTAGAATCAATAAACTTGACAATATCTTTAGCTTGGATGCTATACGGGATATTTTTTACATAATTTACTACAAAAAATACATCTTCGACCGTTCCTAGATTTTGATACTCAAAACGGCTCTTATCACGCCAATCAATCTGCACAATACCATTTTTGTGTGGTACAAATCCCAAAAAATCTATACTATAAGTACTCCTGATCTTACTTAGTAACTCTCGTACCGTGATCTTTTCAACTCCTATCTGAGTTTGTAGCAAAAATTTCATACTTTATTGGCTATCTCGTTTCGCATTCTCTCCGCTAATTCATCTATTGACATCAGACCTAAATTTATACCATTCCGCAATCTTACAGATACCGCATCATTGTCTTGTTCTTTATCTCCTACAATTAACATATAAGGAATCTTAGTCAATTGAGCCTTACGTATTTTATTTGCCATAGTCTCGTTCCCATCATCCGCATAAGAACGCAATCCCATATTATTTAATTGTTTGGCAACCTTATGAGCGTATTCAACATGCTTCTCATTTGAAACCGGTATAACAACAGCCTTTTCATAACACAACCACAAAGGAAAATTACCTGCAGTGTGCTCTATATAAACAGACATAAAACGTTCAACTGATCCTAAGAGTGCTTTATGAATCATCACCACAGGTTTTTCTTTGCCATCAGAATCTGTATATGTCAATCCGAATCTTTGTGGCTGAAAATAATCAACTTGTTGAGTAGCACACTGCCACTCTCTACCCAAAGCGTCTTTGACCATTATATCAATTTTTGGCCCATAAAAGGCAGCCTCACCTTCAGCAATGTAATACTCCAGCCCAGCTTCTTCAACAGCATCCTTTAACAAATCTTGTGTCCGCTGCCATTCTTCATCAGTACCTAAATATTTTTCTGGCGTATTTGGATCCCGAAAAGATAATCGAGCACGAAAATTCATACCTAAAGCTTGATATAGCTTGCGTACCAACCCTAATACCATAATCAATTCATCCTTGACCTGATCATCTCTACAAAAAATATGCGCATCATCCTGTGTCAAAGAACGGACCCTAGAAAGACCTAACAATTCGCCGGTTTTTTCGTCTCTATAACACGTAGTAGATTCAAGATAACGGATAGGTAAATCGCGATAGCTCCTTTTAGCAGAGGCATAAATTTGAGCATGATGAGGACAATTCATCGGTCTTATGACAAATTCGTCGTCGGACTGATTACTGTGTACATGAAATAAATTTTCTTTATATTTATCCCAATGTCCAGATACTTTATACAAATCACTTTTTGCTAAATGCGGAATGCAAACTCGCTCAAAACCAGCTTCTTGCTGTAATTGCTCCGAAAAAGCTATTAACTGATCTCTTATATACGTACCTCTAGGAGTAAATAAAGGCAGTCCTGGGCCAACCAAATCAGAAAAAGTGAATAGTTCAAGTTGTTTACCTAATTTACGATGATCACGTTTTTTTGCTTCTTCTTGCACTCTTAAATATTCATCTAACTCTTCTTTTGTTTCAAAAGCAACACCATAAATTCTTTGCATCATAGGTCTTTTTTCATCACCACGCCAGTACGCGCCAGCAATACTGGTTAATTTGAAAGCATCCGGATTAATTTCAGAAGTATTAGATACATGAGGCCCCTTGCATAAGTCCATAAAATCACCGTCCGTATAAAAGCTCACCTCATCATCTTGAATTTCATTTGCTAATTCAGCTTTAAACGGCTGATTGACCCTATACAGCATCTCTACAGCCTCACTTTTTTTCATTATACTCTTCTCAAAATTGTAGTTCTTCGTAATTATTTTGCGCATTTCATCTTCTAATTTTGGCAGAGCTTCTTCATTGATCGGTTCTTCAAATATAAAATCGTAATAAAACCCGTTTTCAATTACAGGACCGATACCTAATTTCACATTACTATACAAATGTTGTACAGCTTGAGCTAGCACATGTGCCAGCGAATGTCGAATTTTGTATATTTGGTTTTGCTCGTTCATAGCTATTTGAATTATTCTGTGTGTTCTAATAATTAGATTCTACAAATCTTTTATAAAATAAAAAACCCCCCTACCAAGCAATGGTAGAGAGGCGTGTTACCTCGGTTCCACTCTCCTTGAACCAGTATTCCTTTACACCGACCCATCTTTTGATATATCAGATATTGAATTTTTGGTAAATGACGTGCATGACCTTCACCATTAAATGCTAGACTTTCTACGTTGATCTTCCAATCAATTTGTCAAACCCTGAAAATAGTCTACAAAATATATAAACACAAGTGGTGAGCCATGCTGGGCTTGAACCAGCGACCCCGGCTTTATAAGAACCGTGCTCTAACCAACTGAGCTAATGGCTCTAATCAATCCGGCATTAGCGGGCCATAAAACACAAATTGACACGAAATCGCAGCGATAAAAGACAATATGACCAGACGGTTTGTTGGTCAATTATATAACCACGTTATGTCCTTGAAGTAACAGGGCCCCTACGGAGTTGGTTACCTTGTGCATCCCTCAAAACACAATACACAGATCCTCCCTCCTGCTCCATAAATCCTGTAAATAATAATTGAGTTTGGTCATCTACAGCAGTACACGGCGTTCCTACAGCAGAAATAGCCGCACTTCCTCCTACGGCACCTGCAATAAGCGAAGTCGCCCCAAAAGATAACAGCGCGACAACAAGACCTAAAACGGCATTTACAGCAGCCTTTATTCCTTCCTGCCTCTTTGTAGCGTCTTCTTTTGCACCACCAATCTTAAAGCCAGCAAGAGCAAAATGCCATACAGTCCATACCCCAGAAGCAATTAAAAGACCTCTAAAGAATATTGTGATTATACTACCTATATCTATACCTCTACCACTATTAATAATGCTGTTACACCCGAAAGCAGCACT
This sequence comes from Candidatus Dojkabacteria bacterium, assembly GCA_025999155.1. Lineage (GTDB taxonomy): Bacteria > Patescibacteriota > Dojkabacteria > JAOAGR01 > JAOAGR01 > KatS3mg084. The sequence goes on along the minus strand of AP026679.1, from coordinate 615,923 downwards.
TAATGGATCAGAACCACAACTATTGTTGGCATTCTGAGCATACGCCACGGTGCTAAGCGAAAACACCACAGCAAACACAGCAAGGAAAAATATCAGAACAGCCATCTTTGCTGAAATATTTTTAGTATATTCTATTTTCATAGCTATCAATATAAATATAATATAAATGTACAAAACAATTGTAGCATACATTACAACTTTTGTATACTTGCAACCTATACAGCCATACTACTCATCACAAAAAACTATTCTGCCCTCATAGTGGGACCCACAGGCCTCCTTCCAGGATCACTATCTTGCGTAGGAATTACATTATTTATATATAAATTGCACTTATCTTTTAATTCCTGTGAGGCATTCGCTGGTAAGTTATCACAATCAACTAATGTATTATTAACCGTACCTCCTAGTAAATCTACTACAATAAACGTAGTTATACCTAAAGCAGAAAAAGACACAGCCACCGCAATTAGGGATGCCACGAGTTGTTTTAGAGCTTCCTGTCTCTTTTCCACATTATCCCCAGCTGCAGAGAACTTCATACTTATTAGTATAGCCCTAAATACTGAAACCATGAAAGCAATCGCCAACACAACAATAAAAACTAATGTAATGATGTCATTCGGATTTCTGGGTATAAGAAATGACTCTGTCTTAATCTCTTGTAGACCTAACCTAACCCTTACGCATTCTGCAGAATCATACACATCGGAAGCAGGATCATGACATTCCAAACGTGACTCTGCGGAGACTGGCGATGGAGCAAACAGTACGAAAACATTTGATTGAAAAACATGCACCGAAATAAAATAGAAAAAACAAACAGATAAAATAAAAACGAATATAAGAGATAAATACCGTTTGAACTTTCTGATGAATAATAATCTCATTGTCCTACAGCACTTAATAAATCCACACCAGTAAATATCGAGATGAGAAATAAAATGAGCCATATCGAGAATAAAAGCACCAGACCAATGGCGGCATTAATCCAGAACTGTATCGCTTTACGTCGTCCCTCCTCATTTTGAGACGTCAACATCACGAACGCCCCTGCAATCAACATGAACACTGCAGCAATTGTTGCCGCAATTGGGATAAATGGAGTGATTCGATTCAAAATCATGCCCAGAGTGATGGGTTGCTGTAATTGACAGTTAGGATCTAGCGGATTCGGCACAACATTTTCCGGACATTTAGCAACAGCAGGAACACTTATAAAATTAATAATGAATAAAAACAGCAAAAATATAGCAAATATAAACTTCGAAAATTTAGCAAGATATGCATTTAATCGCATTATGGTCTCCATAATCTAACAATTAGCTTAATTATAATCATTTATTTAGCTAAAGCAAACTTGTTACGACCTTTTTCATCGCATCCTAAAAATTTCACCAAAACGACCTGACCCACTTTGAAGTTATCTCGTATGCTCTCAGTCCTTTTTAAACCAAGGTTCGAAATATGTATCAGCCCCTGGATCTTTGTGTTTAGAATTTCTACAAAGGCACCGTAATTTTCTATCCTTACAATCCTTGCGTCCATTTCCATACCAGGCTCTAAGTCCTGTAAAACGCCATAAATCATAGTAACAGCATTGTTACAACTTTGTTCATTACTAGAATATATTTTGACTAGGCCATCTTCCTCAATACTTATCTCTACATTGTTTTTCTCTATTATTGACTTTATAGTTTTACCACCAGAACCTATTAATTCCCCTATTTTATCAGGACTAATCTTTATTATCCTTACTCTTGGAGCATTATGAGACAAATGAGCTCTAGGAGATGCTAGACACTTCTCCATTTCATCCAAAATAAACAATCTTGCCAATTTCGACCTATCAATAGACTCAAGAATTATCTCTAATGGAATTCCTGCCTTTTTATTATCTAACTGGATAGCAGTGATACCATCTCTTGACCCAGCAATTTTAAAATCCATATCACCATAAAAATCTTCCATTCCCATAATATCAGTTAATATCCTATATTCACCGGTATCCTCTTCCAGTACTAGACCAAGTCCAACACCACCAATGGCTTTTTTAATTGGCACACCTGCATCCATCAATGCTAAACTTGATGCACAAGTGGCAGCCATAGATGTAGATCCATTTGATGTAAGTATTTCCGATACTACTCTTATTGTGTACGGAAATTCATCTTCGGACGGTAAAACGGGATCTAAAGCTTTCTCTCCGATTGCTCCATGACCAATGGCGCGACGGTTTGGCATGCCAAATTTTCTATCGATCTCCCCATTAGCATATCCAGGCATATTATAATGATGAAAATATCTTTTTGAGGAATCTCCCTCTAAACCTTGAAACATTAACTCATCCCGGTCCGTGCCTAAAGTAACAATAGACAAACTTTGAGTTTCGCCCCTTGTAAATAAAGCAGATCCATGTACTCCAGGCAATACACCGACTCTCATTGAAAGAGGACGTACTTCATCTAACTTACGATTATCAAAACGTCGACCAAATCTTAACAAATTTGAACGAAATGTTTTTTTAAATATTTTTTCTAAGGTTTGGCTAATATCGTCCTCTCTGTATACTCCATTCTCAATTTGATCTTTATACTTTACCAAAAGAGAGAATTTGATATCTTCAATAGCCTTTGTTCTAGCAGCCTTCGTTTCTAAATAAAGTGCATCTTCAATATCAGATTGAGAAACTTGCAGGATTTCTTGATGTAATTGATTTAAAAGAGATTCTTTTTGTTCATCTTGTACAAAGGCAAAATTTTTTCGACCATACTTGTTTATAAAGTTGTACTGCTCTTCAATCAACAATCGATTGTGTTGCACGGCCCGCTCAATAGCATTTTTGATTATATTATCAGATAAATCATTCGCATCTGCTTCTATAGAAACAACGCCTTTTTCTACACTCGATACAAACATCTCAAGAAGAGATGCATTCATTTGCTCTAAATTTGGGTTTAATACTATCTGTCCATCAATATATCCGACTTTTGTAGCACCATAAGGACCTAAAAATGGTAATCCCGAATACATCAAAGCAAAACTCAAACCGACAAGGGCCGCATACAATGGATCATTGACTTTGTCATAGGCAAAAACTTGTACTATTATCTGAGTCTCTATTTTGAACCGATCATCAAAAAGCGACCTAATCGCATGATCTAGCAAACGCCCCTTCAATATTTCACTTTCTGTTGGTTTCCCCTCCCTTTTAATATAGGGAGAAGATGAGATGATTCCGCCAGCGTACAACTTCTCGGAATATTCTATGGTTAATGGAAGAAAATCTAGCTCAGAACTATGCTTGCCAACATTGATTGTAATATAGACAGAAGTATTACCATAACTAATTAAGAAAGCTACATGACTTAAAAGACCAAATTCCCCTGATTCAATACGGAAAGGCACTCCATCCAAGACAAACTCGTAAACAAACTTTTGATTATACATAACTGATATTACATTATAAGATACCAAAAACTAATGAACAAATATTTTTACTTGTTGAGACCTATTAAGGCTAATATTCGTTGATATCTAGAATCGTCTTTTCTTCTTAGATATTCCAGAAGCCTCCTTCTCTTACCTGTCATTTGTAGCAAACCTCGACGTGAATGATTGTCATTCTTATGTACTTTGAGGTGCTCAACCAAGTCTATTATTCTTTTTGTTAAAAGAGCAATTTGGACTTCAGGCGATCCAGTATCTGTAGGAGAAACAGCAACCACTTTTATTAGCTCTTCTCGAGACATGTTTGCTATATCAAGCTTTTTAATCTTTTTCTCAGCCATACTTTACTTTGTTTCTTTTAGATATTAACAATTAACTTTTGGCAAATCAATTGATAAAAAATAACTTGCAAATTCTACAATTAATAATATGATTATGTAAATAGTCGTCGAAGATGGATAACACAGGAAGCAATACAACGAATGCTTCTATAAATCAAAATGCTAGCAATGGCATCATTAATGATCCTTATCCCGATGTAGATCTTTCCAACATCGAAATAATAGATACATCCAAAGGGGGACAAATACCTATCCAGTATCAAGGGTATCTGTATGAAAATGTCCGAAGAATTAAATGTCTTAATTGTGGGTTTCTACACGAGGGTATAAATCCAATTCAACGATGTCCTCACTGTAATTCTGATAACTTGATAGAAATAGATAGCTAACAATTTGTTTTTACATTAAATAGATTTTATTTTCATTTCTTGATAAATTGCTTTTTTGGATTAGAATTACTATGTGAATGATGTAAGAAATATTTTGAAGTCGACGCAAACTAAACTATCTAAAGCACAAGAATCTTTAGGTATTGTTGCGATCGGAATGGGTATAATTATATTGCTAACTAAATTAACTTCTTTACTTAAATCTCAACTTCTTGTAGCTGTCTACGGTATCAGGTCAAGAGAGTTAGATCTTTTTCATGCCGCAAATGTTATACCTGACTTTATTTTTTCGGTTATAGTTATTGGAGGTATCAACGCAGCTTTAATTCCTATATTTAGCAAAATAAATTTAGATGAGCCCTACGAGATCCAAACTAAGATATTATCAAGCATTTTAAACATTTTTGTGATATGTCTGCTATTCATCTCTATAGCGGTGTATATATTTGCTCCTCAAGCAATACACTATGTCGTAAACATTAACTTACCTAATATAAATAACAAACTTACACCAGATGAATATCATATGCTAATTGATTTACTCAGAATACTTATTTTTTCACCAATCATATTGTGCTTAAGCGCCATATTTTCAAGCATTTTACAAGTCAAGAAGTTATTTTGGATAACAGCTTTCGCGCCACTCTTTTACAATATAGGGATCATTATTACAACGCTTGTTATACGTATTTTTCATCTTGATGTTAAATTTCTGGCTTATGGAGTTATATTTGCAAGTGTTCTACATCTTCTAATTCAATTACCGGCAATATTTCAAGCTAATATTCATTATCAGGTTCTCTCATTTGCTTTTAATAATTCATACGTTATAAATGCCATCCGAAACACTATACCAAGAAGTATAGGTCTTGCATCTGAATATATAGCTGGTATCTTTCAAGCTTTTATTGCTTTAAACATCACTACCGGAGCATTAAATGCACTAAGATTAGCTACTTCTTTACGAGATATTCCAACATCCGTATTTGGTCTAGCAATAGCTCAATCTATATTCCCGCATATATCTGAACTCGCTCAAAGTAACCGTCTTGATGATTTACAAAAAGTTTTTTCAAGGGCAATAAGAATATTGTTATTATGGACAATTCCTATAACTGTAGTAGTAATAGTATTACGCACACCAATGACACAGCTGATATTTGGCTTATTTTCAAAAAGTGGCGATTTCCAGGGAACAAACATGGTTTCTTATACATTGCTGTTCCTGGCAATAAGTATTATTTCTTTATCGATAGTAGGTATTATAAACCGTACATTTTATGCATTAAATGACTCTGTTACACCTACATTGGTGAGTATTTTCATAATATTTTTTGAGATAAGCTTAACATATGCTTTAGTAAACTTATTTAGCAATTTTGATGAGAGTCTCTCGGTTAATCCGATATTCATAATATCGAATATAAATAGCTACTTTTCCAACGGAAACAGTCCTGCAGCTATTGGAGGGATAGCCCTAGCATCGAGCATTTCTACCACTATTAATGTTTCTATTCTGATTTTCTTACTACGTAAAAAAGGTATTAACTTTTTTTACGAACAATCATACATATCGAAAAAATTTCTTAGTGGCCTTATTAGCCTAATTCTGGGTTTAATAGTATTCAAATATACAAATGACTTTATTGACACTACTAGAGTTGTGGGTGTTTTGCTAACTTCCATAAATTCCTCTATGTTTATCTTAATGACTTACTATCTTAGCGAAAACTTTTTAAAAGACGACGATGTATTATTAATCGATGACCTAATCACTAAAACTAAGCCATATCTAAACAAGGTACTTTTCTTGTTCAACCGAAATAAAATCATTGGAGTAAGTGAATTAGACTAAAGTGCGCAGATTGACAAATACAATAAAGAAAGTATTAATAGCTCAATCAATTAACATGAGACAATATTAAAATAAAGATATTGCTAATTGTCTTACATAACATAACTTAACGTAGTGTAATAATGGCATTCGATATAGAAACTATACGAAAACAATTTCCGATTCTAAACACATCTGTCAATGGACGACAACTTATATATTTTGATAATGCTGCTACAACACAAAAACCAAAAGTCATGATAGATACGCTAGTAGATTTTTATTCTAATTATAATGCTAATATACACAGAGGTATTCACTCTCTTGCAAACAAAGCTACTGAAGCCTATGAAAAGACACGCCAGCTTATTGCACAAATATATAAAGTCAAACCGCAACAGATTATTTTTACCAAAAATGATACAGAAAGTATCAATTTGATTATTCAAAGTTTAGGTAAACAAATCTTAAAAAATAAGAAATCTAATATAGTTATTACAGAGGTTGAGCATCATTCAAATATCGTACCATGGCATCTATTACGTCATGAGATTGATTTTGAAATCCGATACTTAGAATTTGACGAGAACGGAATATTAGAAACTGATTCATTGTCGCGCGTTATAGATCGCGATACACAGTTTCTCAGTTTTACATGGGCATCTAATACATTTGGTTTAATTTACGACGCAAAAAAAATTATACGCATTGCCAGACAATTAAATCCCAATATCATTGTATTAGTGGATGCCGCACAATACGTTCCACATAGTATTTTCGATTTTCAGGAAATTGACGCAGACTTTATAACTTTCTCTGCACATAAAATGTGTGGTCCTACCGGTGTTGGTATATTAATAGGCAAGAAAAACTTACTTGAACAGATGCAGCCATTTCTAGGAGGCGGAGATATGATCAAAGAAGTATCTAAATATCGTACAACATTTAATGATCTACCATACAAATTTGAAGCAGGTACACCTAATATTGCTGATGTAATAGCATTTGGAGCATCACTGAGATATTTATTAGAAATAGGATTTGAAAATATCCAAGCATATGAACAAGAATTAGCCCAATACTTAATCGATAAGATACAAGAACTAGACTTCGTAGATATCTATGGAACTACACATGATACCAGCCGGGTAATTAAACTGCCGATTCTAAGTTTCAATGTCAGAGGCGTACATGCACATGATGTAGGTCATTTACTTGATGAAGATGGCATAGCTGTACGCGCAGGACACCATTGCACTCAATTAATCATGCAAAAATTGCGAATTCCTGCTACTGTAAGAGCCTCTTTATATTTCTACAATACAAAATCGGAAATAGATGCTTTTATTCATTCTCTTAAAAAGATATATGATATTTTTAAATAATACGGAGTAATTTTGGTTAACAGCCGAAATTCGTTTTCATACACTGTCATAGCAAATCAAGAAAATCTTCACTCAAATTTCTCGAATGAAATAATAATAATGTCTATAAGCTATTATGGTTATTAATCAATTTCTGAATAGGTTTAAAGCTTTTTCGATGTTCCTTACAAGGTCCATATTTTAAGAGTAAATCCCTATGTAACTTAGTACCGTAACCTTTATGTTTGGCAAATGCATATTCTGGGTACTCCTTGTCTAACTCGTACATAAATTTATCCCTACTTACCTTAGCAAGTATTGAAGCTGCAGAAATAACTGGAATACTTTGCATCACCATCTATGACACACTCATAAGTGAAAGTTAGAGTCTGCGTTTGGAAATTGAAAATCTTTAAAAACACCATCAATAAATATTTTTTGACCATATAACAGTTCATGTGGAATACTTCCAACGATTTTCTGAATAAGACTTTTTGTTGCCTTATACACACCATATTCATCAATAGCAGGCCACAGGACTCGATAGGACATTAAAGAACACACTGAGTTCTTTAATAACACTAAAAAGTTTTTCGCGTTTGTATGGTGTCAGTTTCTTTGAATCCTTAATACCTAATTCCAGCAGTTTTATTTCATCTTCAGGGTTCAAAATAACTACAGAAGCAAATACAGGCCCAGCCCAGGGACCGCGACCAGCTTCATCTATACCAATTAAGTACATGGAAATTAAGAATCAAACTAACAAACGTATAGAAAATTAGAAACCACTAAAAAGACAAAAACTCGAAACAAATATTTACGACATAGCAGCGTTTAAGGCTTCCGCAAGCTTCGATTTAATCCTAGCAGCCTTATTCTTATGGATGATATTCTTTTTTGCAGCTTTATCTACTGCTTTAAATGCAAGAGGCATCAAATCGGAAGCTGCTTTTACATCGCCCGCAGCTATGAGCTTCATAACTTTCTTTCGGCGTCACTCTCGCGTTACGTGCGAAAGGTTTTCTTTGCTAGAGTCCGTCTCTTTATCCTTCTTGTATCTTTTTGTGATGATCTTAAGTTTGCCATTTAAAACGAATTCATAAACTATATAGTCCAACGCGTCTGATTTTAACAAAACTCTAAATAAAAAACACACTTAACTACATACCTGATCTAAAATCACGTAAAGTGGCGGATTCGAAGGGATTCGAACCCTCGATCTCTTCCGTGACAGGGAAGCATGTTGACCACTACACCACGAATCCGTCACCCTCTAGGATTTTACATCAAACACAAATTTTATTCTAGTTGCTACTCATATCCTCTCTGAGCTCGTCCCTTAGTCGCGGAAAAAAGTATAAACCTAACCCCGTGCCGAATAAGATGCCTGTAATGGCGCGAATACTATTCGTAGACTCATAAAAAGGTGGGACGCTTGCCCACAACGAGTATGCTGTAGCTATAAATTGAATACCTCCATCTAATATTAAAGGCAAAACTAGCAATACAGCTACAATTGTACGCAAACCTTTAAATGACCAAATAATACGAGTCATAAAGGTAATGTAGGCTGTTATAAAAGTTGAAAACCATAGAAAGGTACATCTTGCACACCAACCGCACTGATTATCACATATAAAAAAAGATCTTGATGCCTTCTGATGACAAGTAAATTGATAAATCCAATATATCGCACTAGAAATATTTTTTTCTCCCATAGCTACTAAGATAGGAGCTAGAATGGGTAATAGATTAAATATAAAAAGCCCCCATGTAAGAATAGATGGTATTATTTGAGTTGGATCTTTAATAAGTTTTGCTAACATTAGGTCATTATAGCAGACTCATCAACCTTTTCAGATGCTTCATTAACCATACTAGATTCTGACCCTTCCTTAACGCCTTTCTCGTGAATTATTTTTTGATATGCTTTTGATCTCTTTTACAGATATCTTGTTATTTCCTAGAGAGACCTCTAGATGTAACCATCCCTTCTTATCGCTATCCCAATGTAAATCAATGAGTTTATCAGCGACAAGGTTTTCGATAGTATTTTTAATCACCCTCCTAATCTCGCGAGCCCCGTATTCCTCAGAAAAGCCTACTCTAGTAACATAGTCAATAATATCTTTAGAATCTGCGTTATGAACAATGACCCTATTTTCTTTTCTCAACCGATTAACTAGATTTCGTATTTGTAGTCTAGCTATTTTTTTTACATCTTTTTGTGTCAATTCTCTAAATACTACGATGTCATCTATACGATTTAAAAATTCTGGTTGCAGGTAGTCTTTTAATTCCGTGATGATTTTCTCACGAATATCAGCCATAGCATGATCGAACTCATGGTCAAGTTCATTATCTCTTTTTTTATCACCAATATATAACCCTATAGCTATGTCTTTATGAACGTATTCTGCGCCAATATTCGAAGTCATAATGACAATAGTGTTTTTAAAATTAACTGTTCTGCCCTTACTGTCCGTCAAACGCCCTTCGTCAAGAATCTGTAGCAGTATATTCAGCACTTCCGGACTTGCTTTCTCAATTTCATCGAATAGCAAAACTGAAAAGGGTCTACGACGAACTCGATCGGTCAATAGGCCTCCTTGCTCAAAACCTACATAGCCAGGAGGCGAACCTATAAGTTTTGATACACTATGCGATTCCATTAATTCACTCATGTCAACTTGAATCAAAGCATCTTTACTGCCAAAAAGTGATTTTGCCAACTGTTTTGCAAGCTCAGTCTTTCCTACTCCTGTAGGACCTACAAACAGAAACGATGCTAAAGGCCTATCAAAGCCGGCAAGCCCAGCTTTAGTACGTTTAATAGCATTTACGACAACACTAGTGGCATACTCTTGACCAAGGATATTACGTGATAGATCTGCCTTCAATTTTTTTATACTTTCGACAGTAGATTGATCTAAAGTCTCAATTGGAATTTTTGTCCACAGTGTAATGACATTTTTTATATCTCTCTCATTAATAAACCTATTTGAAGAGTTCCAACTGCGTTTTAATTGTTTTTCTATTTCATTAAGTCGCTGAGTAATTTGATTCTCTTCCTCTAATAAAGAGGCAGCTTTATCAAAATCTTTTGTTTTCAAAGCATCATTTTTGTTTTTTATTATTTGTCGTAAACGTTCTAATTCTTGTTTGAATTCATCACTTAACTGTACTCTCTCAAGTTTATTTCTAGCACAAGCCTCATCAATAATATCTATAGCTTTATCAGGCAGATAACGATCAGTTATATACCTTTTTGATAACTTTATTGCTGCCTGTAAAGCACCGTCTGTAATTTTGACATTATGGAAGGCTTCATATATAGGACGCAGGTTCTTTAAAACGGTTAGTGTATCTTCCTCAGATAACTCTTCTATATCTACAGGTTGAAATCTTCTTTGCAGAGCGGGATCTTCATCAAAATGCTTTTTATATTCATCAACTGTTGTAGCACCAATACAACGTAATGCTCCTCTAGCTAAAGCAGGTTTCAAAATATTTGCAATATCAAGTGGACTATTAGAAGTTGAACCAGCACCTAATATGGTATGAATTTCATCAATAAATAAAATCACGTTTTGTCTGCTTTCAATCTCAGATATCAGAGTCTAGTAGTTTAGACTCTACATCCCCCCTTAATTGAGATCCGGCAATAATTGAAGCTGTATCGACGGACCAAATTTCAAAACCGGCTAAAACGGGAGAAACTGCATTATTTGCAATACGCTGAGCGAGACCCTCGACAACAGCAGTTTTACCAACTCCCGCATCACCGAGTAAAATCGGGTTATTTTTCGTACGACGAGCTAAAATTTGCATTACTCGGAGTATTTCTTTATCTCGACCAATTACTGGATCTAATTTACCTTGTCTTGCCTCTCTAACAAGATTTCGCCCATAAGTCTCGAGAAAACCTCGATTTTGCGATGAATTTTTATTAGGTAGATCCGGTAACTGAACATTTGGCTGTCCTGTCAAACTATCCAAAACTTCAGTATTTGTAAACTCAGGATACTGCACAAAACTATCAATTTCTGATTTAATTTTTCGGAAATTTATATTTAATTTATCAAGCTCCTTGACAAAAGCATTATCGCTGATCGATAAAATTCCTAACAATAGATGCTCAGTCCCAATATAGGTGTGCCCCGCATTCATCGCATAGTCAAAGGCCTTTTCGAATGCCTGATTTGACATCATCCGATACAAAGACTATCAGACTACCTCATCCAAATTTTGAATTAACGTCTTGTGATGACGAGCTCACCCTTCAGTTCATTCTCTATGCTTTCTAAAGTAGCATCTGGATCGAGTCCTAAACGAGCTAATATTCTGGATCCAACACCCTCTTTTACACTTAAAATGCCGATAAATAAATGTTCCACATGTCATCACTTTCGAACCTAACCGAACACATGCTTTAGTGGCGGACTCTACGACGGCAATAGCATTTTTAGTAAACTTGTTTTTATACATGATGCTGATACGACAATTATAATAAAAAATTAGCAAATTAAAAAGTTCATCTGCCAATCATTATGGTGACGACCCAGAGAATTAAAATACTAGCAATCATTACGATACTGATTTGAACTAGCACATATTATTACTATAATTTCGTTGATGCATATGTCAAACGTACTAATCAAAGATATTTCTAATCATAACAATGAAAAAGTTACGATAAAAGGATGGCTGGTTAACAGAAGATCTTCTGGTTCTATCTTATTTTTGACTTTACGAGACGGAACAGGTTTTATTCAGGCAGTAGTTAGTAAACAAGATGTTGAAACCAGAGACGTTTGAAGAAATAGAATCGTTAGGCATGGAAAGCTCCTTTCAGGCTACCGGTACCGTAAAGGAGGACAGTAGAGCTCCAGGAGGTTTTGAAATAACAATTATGGAGTGGCATACTGTAGGCCTATCCTCTAATTATCCGATTCAGAAAAAAAAGGGGGGGAAGCATGGAGTTAAGTTTTTAATGAAAAATAGGCATTTATGGATCAGATCACCAAAGCAGTATGCTACCTTAAAATTGAGATCAGAGATCATCTGGGCGTTACATAAATTTTTTCACGAAGAAGATTTTGTAAAATTTGACGGTCCAATTTTCACAGCCAATGAAGTTGAAGGAGGTTCCACTCTTTTTGAAGTCGACTATTTTGGTAGAAAAGCTTATCTCACTCAAAGTGCACAATTGTATGGTGAGGCTGGGGCTATGGCTTTTAACAAAATATACACCTTTGGACCAACTTTCAGAGCTGAAAAATCAAAAACACGTAGACATTTGACGGAATTTTGGATGCTTGAACCTGAGGTTGCTTTTTATGATTGGAAAGCACAATATAGCACTTCAAGAGAGAATGGTGCATTATGTGATTAAACACTGTATTGATAATTGCTATAAAGAATTAGAAATACTTGGTAGAGACTTAAAAAAGCTAGAAAATGGCCTTAAGCCTTTTGTGTGGATACACCATCGTGACGCCACACGAGAACTACGGAAAATTGGTATTAACATCGGAGAAAGAGATGATCTAGGTGCAGACGAAGAAGCTGCCCTTACACAAATCACAGATCAATTCATCGTACTGCACCATATGCCAAAAGAAATAAAAGCATTTTACATGCAGCCAGATTTTGAAGAAGGTGATAACAGAGTATTAGCTAATGATGTTTTAGCTCCAGAAGGCTGTGGTGAAATTATAGGAGGTAGCCAAAGGATACATGATTTAGATTTATTAGCCGAAAGAATCAAAGAGTTTGGACTGGATCCTAGTGTTTTCGAATGGTACATGGACTTACGCAGATATGGAACAGTTCCACATTCTGGTTTTGGTTTAGGGTTGGAACGTCTTGTTAGATATATTAGTGGGACAAAACACATACGTACCACAATACCATTCCCTAGAATGATAAATAGACTTACGCCTTAAATTCACATAACATGTAGTGGCTAGCTAACTACGTTGAATCTCTTTTCTAGGTCGATTGGAGTCGACGATTTATCTCGCGCGTGTCTGATATTCTCAAGAGCATACGCTGATTTTGTTGCAGCATCTGCCGGATATTTACTTATACCAACTCCCAATTTCAGTTTATCATCGTTTAGACTGATAAACTTACTTTTAATATTTTCTATATCTGTATCTACCCCGAAAAATATCAAATTATCACCGCTAATGTGAAATCCCACAAAGTCCGGATAAATATCTCTAATAAGGGTCAAGTATCTGTGTAAAAATTCATCCGCAGCTTGGACATTACAATCTGTTTTCGAAAGATAACTATCGATGTCAAAATGTAAACAAATTACTTCTTTATTTGACAAGATACATTCATTGTTATTTAAGTAATGCTGTGAAATATTATCCAAAGCTGATTTAGCGCTAGTACCATATCCAAATGTGATAATTAAATTGATACCATAAGATTTTGAGATATTTTCAAGTTCTTTGACCATTTTAGGTACATCTATATTATTTATAACGGCAAGCAAATTATCGTAATTAACAGAAAATACGAAACCTTGAATTGAACGAATTATATTAGCGATTTCGGCATATATTTTGTGCTGGGTCTCAAGAATATACATTTCTTCTTTTCCAACTGTCCACTCCGAAAACTCTTCCAAAGTAATCAAAGCTAGAGTAATACCAGTACTTGCATTTGAGAAAGCATATTTTCTAGTCATAGCCTATTCTGATAAAATTAACTACAAATTTGTTGTACTCACTAGTCATATTTATTTATATATTTATTATATCATATACAAATGAATGCGTATTTTACAACGGACGTTCTTTCAATAGAGTCGATACGCGTATACGTCGATAATATATACAAGATTCTTGAAGAAAATGGATGTAAAGTAGATAAATTTAATTATCAAAAAGATCCAACATTAGAAAAGAAAAGTGATACTGATATTGCAAAAGCCTATAAATATATAATCAAGGCAATTAAAAAATCAGATTTCATAGTAGCCGAATTAACAAACCAATCTGCTGCAGTAGGATTTGAAATTGCCTTGGCTCTGGGAGAGAAAAAACCTGTGCTAGTACTCTATAATAGTAATCAGACAAAACGAATCTCCACCCCCTTTAAAGGTAATACCTCTAAATTACTCAAAGTTCGTATGTACTCTTCTTGTGAGGATCTAAAAATTATAATCACGCAATTTTTAGGTGAAATCAAGGCATTATTAAATACGAAATTTATCCTGATATTACCTACATACATAGATTTTTATCTTGAATGGAAATCTAAGGAAAATGGTATATCGAAAGCAGAAGTGACACGTACGGCTATTGAACTTCTTATGCAAAAAGATACACGATATAAAGATTATCTCGAGTCTATTTTTAAAGATAAAAATGAATAACACACCAGTTTTAAATTTTATTTGTTTGAGTAGAATAAATTAGTTTGCAATATTTTTAAGACAATCTTATGCTTGATCCAAAATTTATACGAGAAAATCCAGAAAAAGTGCGTGAGGCAATTCGTAACAAAGGAATTAGTCCTGAAAAGGCTGATATAGATAAGTGGTTAGCACTTGACAAAATCCGTACAGAGCTCATTCATGAAATTGATTCGACGAATAAAAGACGTAACGAAATAGCAAAATTAATATCTCAAGGAATCAAGGATGACAAGCTAACTGGCGAAGGGCGTTTATTAAAAGAACGAGAACAAGAACTACGCGAAAATCTAAATAAAGTCGAAACAGAATGGAATTCTATAAGTTCATGGTTTCCAAATATACCACTGGAAGATGTTCCTGTAGGAAAAGATGAAACTGAAAATGTTGAAATTTACGCATGGATTCCTGGTCAAGGAGAATTAGAAAAAGATAAGTTAGGTTTGTACATGCATAGTGCTGCATTTATGCCAACTAAGCCAATGCACGCAGATGCAGATTTTGAACCAAAACATCATTTCGATATCTTAGAACAACTCGGGCTTATAGATATGAAACAAGCAGCAAAAGTTGCCGGGGCGAGGTTTTATTATTTGATAGGCGATATAGTAAAGTTACAAAGAGCCTTACATGACTTTTTGCTCAAATATCTTGATGAAAAGGGTTTTGTACGTATCATTCCTCCTATTCTAGTTAAAGAAAAGGTCCTCTTTGGAACAAGTCATTTTCCTGAAGGTAGAGATCAGGTATATGAAATTAAAACTGATTATATTGAAGAAAAGGATCCTTTATTCCTCGTAGGTAGCTCAGAACCGTCTAACTTTGCTTTTGCTATGGATCGAGTATTTAAACGTAATGAACTCCCATTAAAATTAGCTGCAATTACACCATGTTTCCGATCAGAAGTCGGTAGCTGGGGAAAGGATGTGAGAGGTATGAAACGTGTACATCAATTTGATAAGTTAGAAATGGATGTCATATGTTTGCCTGAACAAAGCGAAGATGTATACGAAGAATTACTTTCTATCAATAAATGGTTGTTACAACAATTAGAACTACCATTTCATATAATACAAAAGTGTACTGGTGATAGTGGATACAATGCGTCCGCAAAGCAAGCAGATGTAGAAGTATGGTTACCTAGCCAAAAAACTTTCATGGAAGTAGGTACTGATACTAATACAACAGATTTTCAAGCAAGACGCATGAATATTAAATTCATCGATACTGACAGTAATAAAAAATATGCTCACACTGTGAATGACACTGGCGTATCTGATAGAATGCTGATCGCAATTGTTGAACATTATCAACAAAAAGACGGATCCATCAAAGTGCCAGAAGTGCTTGTTCCGTTAATGAGAAAAAAATACATAGGCAAATAAATATAACACAAAGACAAAAAAAATACTTTTAATGTTTGCAGGCGTGTTCCTAACTGACAGAAATTATTTTATATTTAAATTTACCACTAGGTAATTCTATTTCTACTTCATCTCCTTTCTTTTTACCTAATACCGCACTACCTAAAGGACTATCTACATTAAATTTTTTTAAAGCTAAATCTGTTTCACCTTTACCTACGATCTCAAACTCGATTTCTTTCCCATTTTCTTGTCTTAGCTTAACTTTTGAACCAATTGACACAACATCTTTCTTTGACGACGTCCTCGGCCTGACTATCTTTGCATTTGCCAGAATTTCTTCCAGCTCAGCAATCCTATTTTCGTTTATATCTCTCATCTCAACAGCGGCCTGATATGCAGCATTCTCTGAAAGATCTCCATAACTAGCAGCTTCAGCCAACTTGGCAGCAATCTCTTGACGTACTTCAGTCTTTAATCTCTCGAGCTCTTTTTTTAAGCTCTCATAACCTTCTTTTGTTAATGTATGTTTCTCGGACATAATCAATTACATATTCAAAATAAACATAAGAATACTTTAAATTACTTATTATATTGAAAACACAAAACACATGGAAAAATTTAAGCAATAACTGTATCTACTAGTTTATCAAATACATTAGCATGATTAATAGCCAGTTCAGACATCATTTTTCTATTTAGTTGTATATCGCTTAGTCGAAGCCGATGAATAAAATCTGAATACTTGATACTTTTAGATCTTAATGCAGCATTAAGCCGCAGAATCCACAATTTACGCATTTGACCTAATCTTTTTCTACGACCGTGTAGCGCGTACTGACCAGAATGCAAGAAAGACTCCTTAGCTATTCGATACAATCTCCTACGTGCACCTCGATAACCTTTTACGCTTTTTAATATTTTTTTATGCCTTCTACGAGTTGTAAATCCGCCTTTTACTCTCATGATTAAAAATACACTCTGTATTGTAAAATATTTTCTAATTTTTTAAAAGAAGCTTTAGATTATACCTTTAATTATAGTCGAAACAGCAGTCTTACTTAATTGCCTTCTTAACTTTTTTCGATTTTTCATCCTTGTATTTTTTTTGACCATCAAGTGGCTAGCACCGGGTACATCATGTAAAAGTTTACGATGTTTCGTAATATTAAAACGCTTAGATACACTTTTATGTCTCTTTATTTTTCCCATAATTTCATTTCTTTCTCTTGATTATAGCATAAACACATTTGCCTTCCATCTTTGGCGGTATCTCAAACTCAGCACACCCTCCCAACATTTCAAGCACCCTATCAATTTGCTCAAAATAAAAAGATTTATCCAGTCTTCGGTCCCTTCCTGGTTTGACTGTGATTTTAACTTTACATTTATTATCTAGGAATTCTTTTATTTTCCTCACTTTATGATCCAGATCTCCCACTCCTGTCATTGGCTTCAACCAAATTTCTTTAATTTGACTACCCTTATTTGCTGATTTCTTATTTTTTTTAGTGTATTCATATTTAAATTTCGACCAACTAGTAATTTTACAGACAGGGGGATTTGCATTAGGAGCGACTTCTATAAGATCTCGTTCTTTTTCACGGGCAATATTAAGGGCTTGCGACGTGGGCATAATACCTACAAACGAGCCATTCTCATCAATTAATCGAATATCCTGCTCGGGAATTCTCTCATTCACTCTGAATAAATAGTTTAAATTACTTGTGCGTTTTCCCAATCTATTGCTACTCACTCTACAAATTATATCTACTACATAATTCTAATTGATTTGAATAGAAATTCAACAGTGAAGTTGTTCTATTGTCAATCATGGAGGCGAAGGAGATGGAGTCATAGCAGAAATAACCTTAAAACTAACAGTAGATGTACTTTCCATCCCTTGCTTAGTTCTCGCAATAACTTGAATCGTATGGGGGCCTACAGAAAGAGATTCCGATGGAATGAGCAATTCAATAGCTTCTCCTGGTAAAAAAACCTTTTGAATTACACCGTCAAGTGCAACCTCAACTTTTTCTAAAGGTAAATTAGAAGTCACCGTAGCAGTGACATTCAAGTTTGACGTGGTGTTGTACTCTGCGTCAGGAGTAGGTGTATGAATAATAATTGTAGGAGGAGTTAGAGATCGATCGATATCACACATAGCTGTAGGCATCGGATTCGGAACTTGCCACAACCTACCAAAAACATTTAGACCGTCAGTAATATAAGCATATACTTGATCGGCAAGAAACTTTCTAGCGAATAGCTTATCATAACGTACGTAATAACGTTCTTCTGCAAGACCCGCCAACTTATCGATCTCTCTTGCAAACTTAAGTTTATCACCACATTGTGTTACCGAAACCTTTTCAATCATAAATTCTGGTTTCGGCAAAGCAGTATCGGCAGCAATGTCCTGTATAATGCTTCCGCCTGCTTTGTTACAATCCTCGCTTGCAGCATTACCAGTGAATGAACATATTTCGACTCTTCTTACACCTTCAACATTCCTCTTAAATCTACTAGGGGGTAAAGTTTTTACATACTCTCTCATAAAATAACCATAAACTTGATCGATAAATCTATCTGAACTCGCTGTAGGTTTCAAAGGACATTCTTCAGGCCCACAACTATTACCTGCCCACATGCCTACAGTCACATCTGGAGTGTATCCAATGAATACAATATCACCCACTCCACCTGTAGAATTATCCGAGGTCCCAGTCTTTCCTGCAAAATCTGTAGTCTTTCTAATTTCTCTAATTGAGGGACTACCAGGAAACGTAGCATAATTTTCATTTAAATCTGTAATCAGATAAGCAAATTTTGCATCCACAACTCTTCTGCGTTTTACTTCCTTGTTATCTAAAACTACATTATCTTTATCGTCACGGATCTCCAAAATATATTTCAAAGGTTTATACATACCCATGTCCGCAATTGTAGAATAAGCATGAACTTGTTCTAACAGGGGTATATTTGCAGCTCCAAGAGTAGCTGACGGACCGGTGAAATTCGCCCTTATCGACTCATTTCCAGTAAGCTTTACATACATATCAGCAAATGCATCTACACCTATGATGTTTATCATGGAAACTGCAGGTTGATTCAAAGAATAACTGAGAGATTGTCTTATCGTTATAAAATCAGCTCTACCCGTTCTATGATCCCTTACACCCATAAAAACACGAGT
The DNA here is from genome assembly GCA_025999155.1 of Candidatus Dojkabacteria bacterium. Taxonomy (GTDB): domain Bacteria; phylum Patescibacteriota; class Dojkabacteria; order JAOAGR01; family JAOAGR01; genus KatS3mg084. The sequence continues at coordinate 596,550 of AP026679.1, read as the reverse complement.
ACTATTAAAAGGTATATATTGTCTAGAAGATCCTTCAGGTCTTTGATCTAACGGTAAATTAGGAAGAATAGATGATGGATGGTAGCCTTTAGTAAAGGCAGTCATGTACAATATGGGTTTTACAGATGACCCCATGGACCGCGGAGATGTAGCACTATTGAACTTTGGAGAAAAACGTTTATCCGTAGGACCATCCCAATAGTAATCTCGGGACCCTACCATAGCGAGAATTTCACCAGAATCGTTGTCGATGACTACCCCAGCCCCATTCTGAGCTCCATTTTGATTCTGAAATTCCTGGCTTTCAATTCTCTCCTTCAAGATTTTTTCCAATAATTGCTGCGTCGACAGGTCTACTGTGGTAATTATTTTATAGCCTTTATCTCTAAAGTAATCACTTCCTCGTTTCCCTTCCGGAACTTTATCCTTATACTCTTTATCTAGCTCAGATATGACATAATTCACAAAATGTGGAGCTTTCATATTAATTTCATCATCTACAAACCGGACATTAGGTAACTCAGCTTTTGCTGCTTCAATTTCTTCGAAAGTCACTTTTGTCCATGCTCTCTCCTCATACATGCGGTCCAACACGTATTTAGCTCTTTCCCTGCTCTTCTCTGGATCATATATCGAACCGCGTGGCGAAAAAACTTCTGGGTTATTTGGAATACCTGTCAAATAAGCAATTTCAGCGAGAGTCAGTTGTCTTAAGTCAGACTTGCCAAACAAGTATATAGCACCGGTTTTCAAGCCGACATATTCCCTTCCCTGAGGTAAAATATTCATATAGAATTCAAGAATTTGATCCTTGGTATATTCCTCCTCGATACGCATTGCCAGTACCATCTCACGGATCTTACGCTCAAAATTTTTCTCGTTCCTAGCAGTAACATTTTTGATCAATTGTTGTGTTATCGAACTGCCCCCAGGACACGATTCTGTAGTCTGACTCCTCAGGTAATTGATCGCTACACAAGAAAAAGCTCTGGCCAAACCAAACATATTTAAACCCTTATGAGACCGGAAGTTTGCATCCTCAGCTGCTAATATTGCGTACTCCAACTTTTCAGGCACTTCTTCATAGGTTAGCCTTTCATTTACAAGATCTCCACGTAGGCGATATAATTCCTGACCATTTCGATCGTACAATATAGTTTCCTTACCTAAATTACGAGACTTCTCTATATATGTATCAATGTTAGGCAAATCACGTGAATACATTGAGATTACAGCAAGCAAAAATAGTATCCCAAACAGAAATAAAAAGAGAGCAGTAAGAGTTAAAAAAATTGATAACCTGAAAAACAGCAATTTGAGCCGTGATGTGTTGCTACTACTCCCAACTCTCCTACTTATACGATGTGCAAACTTACCATTTTTTGTTGTGGGTCTAGGCGATATTCGACGAAACAGACCCAGCAGATTTTTAAAATCGTTTTTAATAGAAGTATAACGTGTCTGTTTATTTTTGTTTGTAGAAAGCTTCATTGTCTCACATTTTTATTCTATACTGCAAACTTTCAGCCACATGAGACTTTTTAATTGTTGCTGATGCTTCGAGATCCGCTATAGTTCTGGATACCTTGAGTATCCTATAAAAAGACCTTGCCGATAATTGCAAGCTTTCTGCAGCATTGATTAAAAACGTTCTGGCATCGTTTTCTACCTCAAATACTTCATCAATAATCTTTGTAGTTGCACTTGAATTAGTATAAATACCATAACCCTTATACCTTTGGAGTTGTATTTGCCTGCATGTATTAACCTGTGATTTTAAAATATTCGAATCAATACCATCTTGCATTTTTTGGTTCTCTAATTCTCTTAAATTTACTCTATTTACTCTAATCTGTAAATCTATTCTATCCATTATAGGTCCAGATATTTTTCTTTGGTACTTTTCTATAAGGGCAGGTGTACATGTACATTGTCTTTCTTTATCTCCTAGCCATCCACATTTACAAGGATTCATTGCAGCTATCAACATAAAATCAGCAGGAAAACTCATACTACCAGAAACACGAGTTACCCAAACTTTTTTATCCTCTAATGGTTGCCTTAAGGCTTCTAAGGTGTTTTGTGAGAATTCTGCAAATTCGTCTAAAAACAGAATTCCTCGATGCGCTAAAGTCACTTCTCCAGGCTTTGGATTTTTACCACCACCAATTATAGACACTGTGGAAGCCGTGTGATGAGGGGATCTAAAAGGTCTTTGATTCATAATAAACTGCCCTTTATTTACAGAATCTAACAAATTCGCTACAGAATAAATGCGTGTTACTTCAAGAATTTCTTCAAATGTCATATTAGGTAAAATTGAGCGTATGGCTCTTGCAGTCATAGTCTTACCTGACCCAGGAGAGCCTACTAATAAAAGATTATGCCCTCCAGCTGCAGCAATCAATGCAACTCGTTTTAATGCTGGTTGTCCATAAATATAAGCAAAATCTACTTCAGGAACTGACTCATTTTCATAACTAGTGACATCTATCACGTCTGTTTTGGCTAAATCTATTTCACCGTTAAGATGCTTCACAAGATCAATTAATGATTTAATTCCATACACATTCAATCCTTTGATGATCACAGCCTCTTTAGCGTTTGCTTCCGGGACAAAAATAGCATCGTAATTTTCTGATTTTGCCATCATAGCAATAGGTAAAATACCCGATACCTTTCGTATACTCCCATCTAAAGCTAACTCCCCGACAAAAAGATATTTTTTATCTCCTAATTTACATACACCCGCGGACACTAAAACTCCAACAGCTATAGATAAATCAAATGCACTACCAACTTTGGGTAAATCTGCTGGAGCTAAATTGACTACAATTTTCTTCCTTGGCCATTCAAGACCTGAATTCTTAACAGCAGAAACTATTCTTTCCTTTGCCTCCTGAATAGCTTTATCTGCAAGCCCCACAATTGTAAAGCCGGGCAATTGGGAACGAATAATATCTACTTCTACATGTACAGTATAAGCATCTAGACCAACAATAGCGGCTCCGAACGTTACAGAAAACATATTCTATTAAACTAAAATAACTAATCGAGATAAATATACAAATTATAATAATTCTACCAACCACAGTCACCTTTCCCGCGGAAAATATCCAAAGTACAAGGGTTGATTATTCTACCATTCTTTTTGATTCGTATATGTACATGAGGCCCTGTACAAACTCCCGTACATCCCATTTGACCAAGAACCTGTCCTTTTGAAATCGGCATACCTGGGTACAGACCTGGCTCAAATGCATCAAAATGACAGAACAAAACCTCATAACCACTTTTATATTGCATTAGTACAGCCAATCCACACCCAAGTCCAGCACCATTGTCATTTTTAAGTATTCCAAAATTAACAATGATACCATCATCCATAGCTACCAACTTAGGACGATAGTTATTTGCCACGTCAACAGCCTGATGCCAAGGATACCATCCTTGACTGATCACTCCCCAACCAGCGACAGGCCATCCTAAAATACCCGTATCCTCACGCGCATAAAATACAGGTGGAGTTGGTGTCACTTTAATACCCCCAGGCACTATTATTTTCTGCCCTTCAATCAACTCAGGCACACGCACCTCTTTATCGCCTTCTTGAACCACTTTTATATTTAAATAGTTAATATCAGTTATCTTCTGTGTCACCCCAACAATTTCCTCATAGGAAGAGCTGTCTGATAACAAGTTATATTTTTTTGCTATAGTAAAGACAGAATCACCTTTCTTCACAACATGTAGAACTCCAGAAACAGGTGGTATATCTAATTTCATACCTGGTATTAGTACAGCATTCTCGTTTAAATTATTAGCCCACATGATCGAATCGATAGTTATTTTATTTGTGTCTGTACTATATTTGGCTGCTATGGATGCTAAAGTATCTCCAGGCTGAACTGTATACTGGGTAATTCTATACTGATTCTCTGCTACAAATGCTTGACCCCCAATACCATATAGCACGCCAGGATTAGACGCCATAATGCCTGAATATCTTGATAAAAAAGGATTCAGAGAATCTTTATCATAACCAAGGTAAACGAATGTACCAAACCCAATGATCAGAATCAAAGCAAAATTCGATATATATTTGAAATAAAATCCCCTCCCGATAAAACTAGAACGTACGACAGCTGAACGGATTTGTCTTAATTTGTATGAAGTATACTTAAATAGTAAAAATACATTGTTTTTTAAGCTTAATACCTTAAATATTGGAGAAACATTGACTTTGATAAATTTCCTACGGGATTTTGTATCCGTCAAATCTCTTAAAGATATACCAAAATCACTTATATTACTACGAGAATTTTGTGTTTGTTCTTTCCTCATATCATCTAGCAAAATAATCAGGTTTGTATACTGACTTGCATCAACACATTATAACATATGCGTAAGACATCAACATAAAACATATGTTTAATACATTCCTCTGAGTAATATACAAATATGTGTGAACTGATACTTGAAAAATTATAGATAAGACTTATGATTTAGCATGAACTTGACGATGCTATTTCACAGAATCTTGCACATAGGACTATTCATAGTCGTTTGCATATTCAATCCATTCACGTTTCCTGGACTGTATATAGATTCAACAGGATCATTTAGTTTTGTAGCGACATTTAAAATATATTTAGTCGCAATTCTTAATACTGTCCTATTAGCATTCTGGATTATCAAAATTCAAAAGACAAAAGAACTCAATGTCACACCCTCTATAATGTACATACCCCTATTTTTATGGCTAATATCCATAGTATCTACGTTTTTTTATGTCGGTTGATAGAAATTTAGCGTTTTATGGTATGAACTATACTCTTGAAAACTCTTTTGTTGAAGCTTTGATGATCTTTGTTTTTCTTATCATTCTAATAAACAATATTCGTACTACAGAAGATTTGGAATCAATTATACGAAGTATTCTTATAGGTATCTCTGTTTCATTTGTATATACAATCATTCGGTATTCGGCTAATTGGACAATAAACGATGAGCTACTTGGATACTACGTGAATAGCAATACATTCAGCCCAACTGGAGAGTATACTGCTTTACCGACTTTGGCATTACTAGGAATCATACTAAGTCTAGGATTAGTAATAACCGATATCGTTTATCAACGTAAATTAACTTCTATAGTCGTAGACACAATTACCACGGTAATACACGTGACGACTTTTGTTATATCTATCAATCTAGGAGGTCAAAGGCCAGAATATCTTCATCTCATATCAGCCATCATAGCTTTAGTACTTGTAGTTTATATCGTCATCTCGTATTCTCGGATCCAAAAAGCTCTAGTACCGCTTATCGGTATTATTATCTTTGGTGTTATATTAGGGACTGCTTTATACTATGGAATCACAAAAAACGCAGCCCAACCAGTCGCTTATCCTTCAGTATCACTCGATGCTGCATGGAATATCACGCTTGACTCAATAAAAGGTTCAATACAATCTGGACTATTTGGTATCGGATATGGATCATTTGGATATGCATTCGATCAATTTAAAAACGAAAGTGTTGCATTGCCTATTAATAATCGTGATGGGCAGCCTATCCTAACCAATTTCACGATTAATGCTCAATCTCCATCAACTGAGGAGATTCGTGTTTATCAACCCAGTTCAATAATGTTAGGTATATTAATGTCCCAAGGTATATTCGGAATTGTAGCAATAATTCTAATTGCCATATTTTCAGTGTACGTTTGTATTAGTAAGAAAATAGAAAACTTGGGTGTAATAGGTACTCATTCTTTTATAGCTTTCATTACAGGAATATTACTCCTCATAATAACGAAACAGGACTTTACAACTCTATTTCTTGTATGGATATCTCTTGGCATGTTTATAATTAGTGCGAGTGTAGACGAACCTTCTCGGAATTTAGTTATTGCCTTAGCAGGACGACACATAAACTTCAATACAAACTTCACCTACATATTACCTATACTTGCATTATGTGGATTGGTATATACCTTAGTTAAGATTTCACCAATACTCTTAGCCAATTATTATGCATACCAAGCCAAAGTAGCTCAAAAGACAGATAACTTAGAAGCATACATACAAAACTCTAATTTAGCCTTTAATACCTTTCCTCTGTCAGATGTATTTATAAGGGAAAGCGTATTTTCAAGAGCTGTAAAGTTGTCAAATGATATAGACAATCTGCTAGCAAAAATTAAAGAAACAGACGGATCGAATAATAATAATTTAGATCAACAGATCAACAAAATATTGTCTGGACAAAATATACTTTCTCGTGATCTACAAATAGCGAGAGTCCAAAATCCCAAGGAGTATAAAAATTACTACTTGGAAGGTCTGATGATTTCACGAGTTTCTGAATTAGTGGAACTGCAGCTTGACGCCAACGCAATACAATACTTCCAGAGCGCAGTTCAACGAAACCCCTATCACCCAGAATCTTATTATCAAATAGCAAGAATAATAAACAGATCAGCAAAAGATGAGTCAGATCATATAGTGGCGCGTAACGCAATAGAATTAGCTCTTCGCTACAGACCGGTTAATTTATCTTACCAGGCTTTATACGCTGACATACTAAAAAACCTTGGTAGCTACGACCAAGCTTTAGAAATCTATCAGTTTATCAAGAAACTCAGAGACGCCAATCCAGATAATCCAATTATCAAAAGTCTGTATGAGAACCAACAAATCGAAAATCAAATTAATCAGATTGAAGAGATAAAAAGCGGGAGAAACAATGAATCGACAGGAGAATCTCAGCCAACGATATCGCCACAATCTTCAATAGTGCCTACAATATCAGTTACTCCTACCCCAACAAATAGAAATAGATAGCTTTTATGATACCCCATTATGATATAACAGATGACATACTTATAAATATATCCACAATCGAACATTTGCTTGCGATCATAAATAACAGTACTGATATTTATCAAGCTTTTGTCAATAAATTACACTCTGAAAATAAATTAGAACATCTGTTGTGCTTCAATGAACTGTTTAATCTTGGATTTTCCTATACAGATGTAAAAAAAATTACCACAGGCTATGATGTAGTAGGGGAGGCAGCACAAGTACTAGTCAACATACGACAAATTTACGAGTATTCTGAAAAAATTTTCCATCAAAATCTATACAAATTTGACTTTCAGTTTGTACAGCATATATTAAAGCTTTTACATTACAATATTCTTGAGCCATGGGAAGTTGGCCGCATACGAAGTAGAAATGAAAGACCTCTTGAACGAAATAATGTTAAGGAGATCTCTCTTGATCAACCTGATATGACATTACAACTAGGCGATGTAATATCACAAGTTACACAAGACAACTCTAAGCACCCTCTAATAAAAGCTTGCATTTTTTTTACACTCATCAATAAATATTTGCCATTCACTGGTTTAAATTACGAAGCATCATTTCTTTTATTTAAATTTATACTTGATATGTATGGATACGATAGCATTTACAATCTTCCTATCCTCAAATGTTTTTTAATTCGTAAAAAAGAGCTATCCCATCTTATACAATCGCTACAAAACTCTTTAACGGAAATGACCCACCTGCTTGCGTTTGTGAGCCAGAACCTAAAAATTGTACTGGAAGAATATAAAAACAAAATAATAAAAATCGACACAATACCTATTATTCTAGGCCAACATTCTAGATCATCTTTAAATAATAGACAAAAAAAGGTTTTACAAATACTAATAACTCAGAAGAGTATCAAACGGGACGAATATATGCAGATATTTAAAGTATCAACAATGACTGCATACCGGGATCTCAATCTACTTGTTCAACAAGGTTTACTGAAACCACATGGAAAAGGAAAAGCAACCGTATATTTATTAGTGGAACATTAATCCTTAGTCTTATAAGGTTTCGGTACTGGTACCTGCTCAAAGTCATCTTCTATTTTATCATAATGATCTACGTCATCTAGTTTTCTAAAATCAAAATAGATGACAGATGGTGGATTAGAACTTGCGATGGCTATAGATTTAAATACACCTGTAATGGGATCGGTTTCTATTATAACTTCTTTTAACTCATCACTAGTATATACCTTATGCCTCCACTTGCCAGAATAAACATTGTAGGCCCTTCTAACAGGGTGGAATTTCTTGTCTTTATAGTCATTCAATAATGGTGTAAACGGAAAGATCTGTTCTCTAAATAAGCTGTTTAGCGCAACGAAAAGAGATACGGCATCCTTGTCACTATCTGCTGGAATTTCATATACCATATATTTCTTTAGTAGATTATTCATATAAATTATTTCTCCCTTCCTGTTGATCAATAAAGTCTCGTCACTACCTTGATTTTTTGTATCAATGCGTATCACTTTATTTCTCTGAACAGTAAACAGAATATCATCATATTTATTTTCAATTACTGGTATATCAACGACAGAAGGGTTGGGACTATTCAGATTACCTTGAGTATCCGGACCAATCGATGATGTAATATTTGCCTTTACAAAGAGTGAACCACTTGTATAAACCTCATACGTATTGTTCAATAAATTATTTACTGCCTCGTCAAAAGTCACTTCTCTTTCGAGAATTCTGACTTGCTCTCTTTGATTTTCCGGAGTATTAGTAAACTGAAATAGTGCCCATGCAATAGTAATGACTAATACTATAGTCAGTATAGGCTGCAATACTTTGGAGGCGAGAAGATTGTTAAAAGCCTTCAACATCTATTTACCCACGACTACTTTTGCTGTACGTAATATACGATCAGAGATAGTATAGCCCTTCCGCAAGATTTCAATTATTTTCCCCGACATAGCCTGATTATCGACAGAATTTACTACCTCACATTTATTAGCATCATACTTATCCCCAACTTTTAATTCAATCTCGCACACACCCTCTAGCGCTAGAAGCTGCTCAAGTTTTACCTTCAAAATATTTAAAATATTTCTTGTATCTTCTGAAATCATAGATTGTTTTAATCCCATTTCAATATCATCAAGAACGTCAAGTACCTTCAAAAGCAAGTTACGATTAGCAAATTTAACAACATTTTGTATCTCAGCTTCTTTTTGTTTAACAAAATTTGAATACTCAGCTAAAAGTCTTAAATATTTATCTTTATAATCAACCTGACTATCTTGACTGTTGGAGTTAACAACTCCATTATTTTGTGAAACTGTGGCTTGTGTTTGTCCTAAAAACTCAGTATTAGTATCATCTAAGTTTTTCTCTTGAGGATCTAAAGCACTATTGATATCACCCCGACCTTCTTGTGAATCATTTTGAGGTAATTTCTGTCGCTTCATAGAATCTATTTTACTACTAAAATTCAAATCTACTCAACAACTTCACTTTCGGCATTTCTGCTGCTAAAAAAAGCATCTAAATCACTTACCAAAACCTCACGTGGTCGAGGTCCATCCTGTGGTCCTACTATACCTGCCCTTTCTAATTCATCAATTAATCTAGCAGCTCTTGCATAGCCAATTTTCATTTTAGTCTGCAACAAAGATGCCGAACCTTTCTGTGCACTAATAACAATTTCTGCAGCTTGTCTAAATAAGGGATCTTCAGATTCAAATGGACCAGTATTCTCTGATTCTTCAGAATGGCTCTTAAGGATTGCATCATTGTAGTAGACTTCAAGAGCCTGATCTTTAATAAAATTGAGTATTCTATAAAACTCGCTATTCTCGCCTTTATCGTCAATATACAATCCTTGTACACGAACAGGTTTGAGATCATTTGCGCTTTTGATAAGAAGATCTCCTTTCCCTAATAAAGTTTCTGCTCCTGTAGAGTCCAAAATCACACGCGAATCAACAGACGAGGCTACTGCTAAAGCAACACGCGTAGGCACATTAGATTTAATAAGTCCCGTTATGATATCTGCGGTAGGTCTTTGTGTAGCGATAATCAAATGAATCCCTACCGCACGAGATTTTTGAGCCAACCTTATGATAGAAGTTTCAACATCTTGTCTATATTGCATCATAAGATCAGAAAACTCGTCAATAATAATGACAATATAAGGCATTAAACTACCTGTCAAATTGATGTAATCTTCAATATTACGAACTCTAGCATCCTTTAAAACTTTATACCTTTCTTCCATTTCGTTCACAGCCCATTTCAAAGCATTAGCAGCTTTTGACATATCAGTAATAGGACTTGTTAATAAATGCGGTATTCCCTCATAGGGAGCCATTTCAACCATTTTTGGATCAATCATGATAAACTTAAGTTCATCTGGTGTTTTACGCATTAAAAGGCTAACTATAAAAGCATTCACTAAAACAGATTTTCCCTGTCCAGTTGCCCCTGCAATAAGCATATGAGGAGCACTTGCGAGATCTCTACATACAGGGTTACCTTGAGTATCAATTCCTACAGCTAAACCCAATTGATATTTTGAAGGCTGATCATATATAGGTTTAATTGATTCGATCATCTGTGTACTCTGACGTACATCATTGGGTACATCTATTCCTATATAAGATTTACCTGGTACTAGTTCGATACGTAAATCAGATGGGGAGGCTAATGTCAACGCTAAATCCTTGGATAAATTAGCTATTTTAGAAAACTTAATACCTGCCGCAGGATCAATAAAAAACTGTGTTACTGTAGGCCCGACGGTATATCCAAGAATTTTTGCTTCTATGTTAAAACTCTTCAATGTTTCGATAATAGCTCTAGCTTTTCTTTCAATAACAGCTTTTGACTCTTGTTGTTTTGGCTTTAATGGATCTAAAAGTTCAAGAGGAGGCAATTTCCAATCAGCATAATGACGTACTGTTAAATCTAAGGGTTCATCAGAATGACTCGATAAACTACCATCGCGTATATCGTTATCTTTTAATGTATTTGTGTCATGTGGGTGTTTAATAACTCGATTATTGACTGAAATTTTCAAATCATTTATCGGATTCAAATTTGAATCTGATTGGCTTGAAATGTCACTAACCATCTTAATCGCAACATTTTCGCTTTCTTGTTTTTCATCTTGACTCACATTAGATGTTGATACAGCTGCTTTATTTGCAGACTTTGAACTAAAAGTATTATTTATCCAATTTAATTCTAATTGATCAAGTTTTTGTTTTGATTTAATAATCAATTTGATAATACTTATGAGATATGCATATATCTTTTTGAATATATAAAGTATAAAATCCACAAGTTGAGCTAACCATTCAGCTAATTGTTTCAAACTTATATTTAGAGCCGACAGGAGAGAAAAAATCATAATTAAAAATAGAGTCGCAAAGGCTACTTCAACGGAAAGTTCTTTCATTTTTTCTGAAATCATATACCCAACAATACCGCCGTACTGTCCATTACGAGCTAAAAGTTCAGCCTCTAAAGGATCTGCAAATAAATGGATCCAACCAAGAAATGACAAAAGAAATAAAAATAAAAGCGAAACTACTCTAAAACTATTATAGTGTCTTTCAGATCCTAATAACCGTAAAGCTGTCAAAAATAATACAATGCCCATTACAATAACACCAACTCCAAATAAACTACGAAAATAATGTAAAGCAGGATGATCTACAAAATTACTAATTATTAACAATATCGAGAAAACTAAACAGACTATACCAAAGACGGCAAGAGTCTCAGGATCTCTTATTGTTAATTGTTGTTTCTTTTTCTTAGCCACACAAATTTGTCACAGATAAATTATGGTATCGAATAACGACTATCTTGAGAAAATAATTTCTTCAATTCTTAAAAGCCTATTATATTTGGCAATTCTTTCTGTACGACTCAAAGAACCCGTCTTTATCTGTCCTGTACGCATAGCGACAACAAGATCAGCAATAAAAGTATCCTCGGTCTCTCCAGATCTATGACTGACAATTGTAGTAAATCCATTTTGGTGAGCTAGATTGATCGCATCTATAGTTTCCGTGAGTGTACCGATCTGATTTAGCTTAATTAAAATAGAATTAGAGCTTTGCATATTAATACCTTTTTTTAGCCTCTTCACATTAGTTACATATAGGTCATCACCTACGATTTGAATTCTCGAACCGTATTCTTTAGTAAACTTACTCCAACCTTCAAAATCATTTTGTTCAAGAGGATCTTCGATGCTTCTAATCGGATATTGATTAAATAATTTGTCGTAATAGTGGATCAATTCTATTGAAGTTAATCTTTTATTTTCCGTTGCAAGTACGTATTCTTTTTCGTTAAAAAACTCACTACTCGCTACATCTATTGCCAGAAAAACGTCTATGCCCGGCTTGTATCCTGCTTCTTCGATGGCCTGAATTATAAAATCTAAAGGCTTTGTATTAGAACCTAAAGCAGGAGCAAAACCTCCTTCATCACCCACAGTCGTCTGATAACCATGTTTTTCAAGAATTTGTTTTAGCATATGAAATATTTCTGCACCACACCTCAATCTATCTCTAAATGTCGTAGTTTGACCAGGTATAATCATATATTCCTGGAAATCCGAAGCTCCGACGGCATGTCTACCACCATTCATCACATTCATCATTGGAAAGGGTAAAACAAACTCTTCATTATGCTTCGGTGAAAATTTACTTAAGTATTCAAATAACTCTTTTCCTTCAGAATTAGCTTGAGCGCTAGCTACAGCCATGGATACAGCAAGAATACTATTTGCCCCGAGATGAGATTTATTAGGAGTACCGTCAATTTTAAGCATATGATGATCAATAATTTCTTGATGGGCTGCATCTAAACCTATGAGAGCGGGTTTTATCTCGTGGTGAATATTATGAATAGCTCTTAGTACGGACTTCCCATGATACATAGCCGGGTCACCATCTCTTAATTCCACAGCCTCGTAGATACCAGTACTAGCACCACTCGGAACAGAAGCCCTGCCTAAACTTCCATCATCAAGAATTACATCACATTCTACCGTCGGATTTCCTCTCGAATCTAAAATTTGTCTAGCTTTAATATCTTTTATTTTAGCCATATCATGTTATGTTACAATAGACAAAGTTTTTATAAAAGTGAATCATGACTGACCAAACACATATATGCTCTGTGCAATATGATTTTTCGCAAATTTTCTTACATCCGCAGTGGTATATCGAATTATTGCCTGCAATCAAAACCTTTGTACATGACTATCATAATAAAGTACACAAATTCAAAGATACGACAGAGTTAGAATTATTCCGACAGGAACGTATTAAATTCATCACATTAGTATCAGAAAATTTGCAATATATCAAACAGAATTTCACAGCAGAACAGGAATACATATTTGATACTGAAAGAAAACCTATCGATACAATAGTCATTCATCACTCAAGTCTACCTCCGACAATGGATCTTAGATACTTAGAAACAATCCATTTGTTGAACTTATACGTGAGAGATTTTATAAACCAAGAAAGTCAGTATTATGGACGTAGTATTTTTTCCGGACATGTTGATAAAAAAATGCAAACTTTTTTTGCCTACCATTACATCATATTCACAGATGGTACATATAGACAAACCCTAAAGGATAAATACATAGGTTGGCATTGTGGTAATTGGGACTATAATTGTAGCAGCATTGCAATATGTTTTCATGATGATTTAGAAAATAAACTTCCTACTCAAAAAGCTTTACATACAGCTTATAAAATAATTCGTAAATATAATGTAAAAAATATACTAGGACATAGGGAAATTAAGCCATCTACGACATGTCCAGGTAGTAAATTTTTGGGTACTGACGGATGGAAACAGTACCTGTTATAATTTACGATAATGACAAAAAAGCAATTTTCTTTATTTACATTGTGTTTAATTGTTTTCTTAGATTTCCTGGGTTATGCACTTATATTTCCCATCTTAACTCCGTTATTTTTCGATTCACAACAAAGTTTTTTGCCCACACATTACGACGAAAATCTCAGAACTCTACTCTTCGGTCTTGTGAATATGTCGTATCCAGCGGCACAGTTTATTGGAGCACCCGTCATTGGGAAATTATCTGATAATTTCGGACGGAAAAAAATGCTGGTTTTGACATTATTTGGATCAGTGCTTGGCAATTTAACTTTTGTCATTGGTTTTAGCCTATCAAACCTATATATACTTGTTTTTGGAAGATTGTTCTCAGGATTTATGGGTGGGAATGCTGCAATTGCGAACTCTATTGTGGGAGACCTATCTGATGAAAAAACAAAAGCTCGTAATTACGGATTTATTGGGCTTGCCATGGGGTTAGGTATTGTATTAGGACCGTTTATGAGTGGTCGGCTGATAAATCAAAGTTTTGAATTGCCGTTTAATCTGGTATTAAAGACTTCTTTGATGACTCCTTTCTATTTATCGACAATCTTAGCAGTGTTAGCCTTAGTAATTGTTATATTTGTTCTAAAGGAACATAAAATCCCCAAAAATCAGTATAAAATTGAATTTTTAGACTCATTTAGAATTTTATATCATTCTCTTACCAATAAGCACCTCTTTTATATTTATATTATCACCTTCCTATTGGCATTAAGTTTTAACGTTTTTATCTACCACTTAAATATATATTTGTTTCACAAGTTCCAGTGGGATTCAAGACAATTAGGAGATTTTTTTGCATTCTCAGGGACCTGTTTAGTCATATCGTTAGGATTAATTAATCCTATTATTACTAAAAAAATCCAATCTAAGTATGTACTTACCTTCTCACTTATAGGGATGGCTATCACAATTGCACTATCTGTCATACCTCAACGTTCTATTACAATGTATGGTATTATGCCATTTCTTGCACTATTTTATGGACTGAGTCAAGCAAATATTGCTGCCTTACTATCAACTACCGCACAACGAGTGTATGAGGGACAAGGTGAGGCATTTGGTGTTAATCAAGCTCTTCAATCAATAGTAGAAGCAATAACGCCTTTATTAACTTCATTTCTCATGATTCTCAATATATTGGCTCCAATATCGTTTGCATCATTGAGTATGTTTATCTCCTGGATTGTATTTTTATATATTTTTTGGTTTCGCAAACTTAATTAATAATAACTCCTTCTTGCCTGAGTTTCTCAAGCTCAACTGGGTTAGAGGTCACTATAGCATGTTCAGAAGGAGAAGCTAGGACCTGGATAGAAACATGATTATTACCCGCAAAAAACAATCCCAGCCCCGGTTGGGCATTTTGTAAAAACACCTTTTCACCTTCTGACAAGTTAAAAGTGCTTCCTAAAGTATTTGCAGCAACAGGCGACTGCCTTAACAAAACCTGAATGGACGAATTCGTGACAATAGCACGTCCATAATCGGTAGATAATAAATCTTGTACATCTTGGGTGATAGTCGTCAAACCCAAATAATACTTTCGGGCCCGCTTTGCTATCGAGTTAATGAAGAGAGCAGAATCTTGGTATTTCATCAATAGCCATGCTTCATCAATCGCTAGAATTCTGCGTTTACGATTTCTTTTTACCTTAGTCCATATAAAATCAAGCATTAAATACATAGCTAAAGGTCGGAGTTCCTCAGATAGATCACGAATTGAAAACACTGTGAATTTGTTATTAATATCTATATTGGTTTGTTTATCGAAAATACCAGCTGCAGATCCAACCAAAAATCTTTCTAACTTCAAAGCCATATCTTGAGCTTCGGCTTCTTCCATCGCTCGGAGTATCTTGTATAAATCTTCCATTCGCGGAGGCTCATTGACAAAAGTAGCTTTATCATTTGTAATACCTTTTTCCCGATAAGCCATACGTATAGCTCTATCTAAAATAGATACTCCCCGAGTGGATAAGGCACCAAATAATATTTTGAAAAAACCCTGTAAAGATAATTCTTTCAATCTTAATTCATCTTCATTACTATCAGCTCCAGCTGGAAGTTCAAAAGGATTTAATTTATGAGCACCGTCTTGTGAAAAGGAAATATATGCACCACCTACAGTTCTTGCTAACTGTTCGTATTCATTTTCCGGATCGATCACTATACATTCAGTTCCAAGCATTAAAGACCTCAAAATTTCAAGTTTCACAAAATAACTTTTACCTCCTCCAGAAGATGCAAGCACTACCATGTTTGCATTCGGCATAGAAAACCTATCAAAGACAACAAGACCTCTATTATATGTATTCACTCCATATAAAATCCCTTTGTCTTGAGATAGATCTGAGGAAGTAAAAGGAAAAGTCATTGCTATGGACGAAGTGTCCATATTACGTGTCAATTTCAATCTATCAAAACCATAGGGCAACGAAGACTTAAAAGCATTATCCATCTTCAAAGTAGGAATCTTCATCTTCATTTCTTTTGATCCCAAATCTGAAAAAATACGAGCAGTCAGATTATTCAAATCTGCAAGAGTACTAGCTTTTATGGTGATATAAAAAGCGTAATGAAAATATTTTTCTACACCAGAAGCTAGCTCGTCTTGCTGTCTTAAAGCATCTTGTAAAGCTACTTTAACATACGCATTAGGCACACGACCACTTTCTAGATCTAGATTAAGTTGCGCTTCAAGATCAGCGATTTTTCGACGAATTTTTGCAATAATTTCAGCAGTATCAATCGGATAATAATACATAGATATATCTATAGGCTCCTCATAATTCACCAAACCTTCTAAAATGCCAGGATACATTTTTGTATAATCTATGACGCAGATAGTACGCAAGTACATATCATTTATCTTCAAATCATTGTAATCAACTTCTAACGATACAGGAGCTATTTTATCCTGTACTGATATGGTTTCGTCATAAAGTAATTCTTTTGTACTTTCTATGATTCGACGCTGCATAGGCGTCTGACCAACAATCTGCTGTGCTGCTACTTGATGACTGGCTACATTGGTACTAAGATGCTGCATTGCTGTGTTATTTACATCATTTTGTTGGTTAGGATTCCCACCACTTTGAGGATGATTTTTATCTTCGTTCTTCTGATTCCCGAATAAATTGTTATAAATCCAGTCCGTTAATGCATCTAAAGGTGACTTATGTCTGGAAGATGGTGAAGTATTCTTTTGGTTCTGAAAATAAGCTTTTTGAGCCTCTGTTTTATTACCATAAACCTCATTCTTTCGTTGCAACACCTTATCAAAACTTAAAACCTCGTTTAAATCGGTGGGATCTTTATGTTGTACAGTGCGAGGATCTACTCCATATCGAGACTGCGTATTCTGCAAGGCTTGTGATCCATAAGTTTTAGGATTTACTTGTGTATTACCTGTTTGTATACTTCCCGTGTTTGAATATGGATTCATCATCAAAACTACAAACTAATTTACACTAAAAGTCGAAGAATTTACAGATTTTACATATTTAGTCAATCAACATACGAAGCCAACAAGCATACTGACTATAACACAAATACAAACAGAGTTGATAACATTAATCTCAAATTGAATTCTGGCTCATCCGGCAAGCTTCAACAGCCTGTTTCACGTACCGCATAAATTGTCGTCGATCTGACAAATTCTCTAGATTTAGACCATTATTGGTCAGAATATGTTCCCATGCTGCTAAAAAGTTTCTTACCTTAATTTTTTCATTACCCAAAGAATGTGTAGATTGCTCAGATTCATCTGCACGTGTAGATCCCTTCTGCAACGCTTCTCGATGGCTATTAAATATAAAATTTATAGCGGTACGGACATTTTCATCAGTTACTAGCTGTGGAAATCTTTGAACTGGGAAATTGAAAAAATATTCGGGATCGAACACTGTTTCCGAATTTTCAGCTACCATCTCTCTTAACAATCCAATGACGTGCCAGGGATTTTCATTGAAATAAGCATTACCAATCTGATCCACCACCCTCATGAATACTCCGAAGATTGCGGGAGACTGCGGGTCAGAATAATTATAGGTCGTCTCTAGTATAAGGTGTTTGACCAATTCTATGATCTCGGGTGAAACCTTTGATAAAGTCAATAGTTTTTCTGCTATATCTTTACTGCGTGTTTCGGCTCCTTGAGCCTTATACACACCATCTGTATGAAATACGATCGAGATGTCACCATTACTATCTTCCTTGAGAGAGACTGCAATATTTCCAATATCATGAAGTGCCACAGCAATTTTTATCGCATAGCGAAGTTGTTCAGGAGTTATTTGAGTACCGTGATTCTCATTCCACTCTTGTAGCTGACCGGATAAATCCAACGGATCTCTGCTATTATATATTTGCTCATGCCCATCATAGATACCTCTTCTATTTCTCACTCGTTTGGGTTCAGTAGAAAAAGCTGCTCTCCACAACGCTTCCGCTGCATTAGAAACAGCAATTATGTGATATGTATTATGAAATGCATTTTTCGGGCTTCGTCCATGCTTTTCATCAAAGCCACCGTGTAAATTACTGGATAAATCAGATAAAAAACCCACGACTCCTCCTAGGTTTGTGTCACATCCTTCATTTTGTTTATTCAGTTCAATAATACCCAATTTAGCACTGAATCCACCACCGGAGTCAGCACTAATACAACCCACTATTAGTTTATTAACTGAATCACCTTGTGCTCTGTATGCATTCATGAAAGTAATTATTGAATTATTGCATTCTTTTAGTGCACAGACACATAGCCAATTATTTTCATTTTATGCTTAAAAACACATACGATGACACAACCATAGATTATCTTGTTCCGTTTAGAATCTTAGGCTATTATCGGTTTCACTGTATAATTGGCCTAGTAGTTAAAGAGTGTATACCAGAAATGCAAGAACAAATCAATTCGGCTATTAAAATACTTGCTAAAAAGTATGGGAATGTGCATCCCTTTCTTAAGCATCAAAATGCATTTGAATTTATTATTGCTGTTATCTTATCTGCTCAAACAACAGATAATTTAGTAAATAAAGTAACACCAGATTTATTCAGCAGATTTCCTGATCCAGAAACACTGGCTAACGCCAAGATTGAGGATGTTGCTAGGATAATAAAATCTATAAATTACTATAAAACAAAAGCTCGGAATATTATCCAAACGGCTCAAATACTAAACATTAAATTTCAAGGTAAAGTCCCAGACAATATGGATGACTTGTTAAGCCTACCTGGAGTAGGACGCAAAGTAGCAAATGTCATTCTTTCAGACTACTATAAAAAGCCACAAGGTTTTGTCGTAGACACACACATTAAACGCGTAAGCTATCGACTGGGATGGACAAAACATACAAATCCAGAAAAAATAGAAAGAGATCTCATACATATCATACCCAAAAAATACTGGACCAGCCTACCAAAACAACTCATTGCGCTAGGAAGAGAATATTGTCATCCTAAAAATCCTGATTGTAGTCATTGTCCATTAACTGATGTTTGTCAAAAGAACCTACTCATAACCACAAAAAAACTTAACGAATACACATATTAGATTTATACTATTAAGTTATGTCACTAAAGTTCATTGAATATAAACGACGCATGAAGAGTAAAATCATGCACTATAAATTTTATCCAACAAATGAGTTGTTAGATTCTAAATACTTTGACAACATTAGAAAAGTCCGATGCATTGCACTAAATGATGAAAATTTGGTATGCATGGTATCACATGACGGTATAGTATATTGGATGGTACCAGGCGGCACGGTTGAAGATGGAGAAAATCCAATACTTGCTTTAAAAAGGGAGCTACAAGAGGAAGCTGATATAGAAATTAAAAATTACAAACTAATTGGATTTCTAGAAATTGAGTTTATAAATCATATTACAAGGTTTGTAAGAAAACATACGGAAATGTGGTTTGTTGCAAAAATAGCAAAAATTCTACCACAAACTAAGGATCCCGCTACTGGCTATATCCTTGCACGAGATTTCTTTGATGTGGAAGAGATGGCTTATAAATTCCAAAGATGGGGTAAAATAAGCAAATATATGATTGAATTGGTTCGTAAATATCAACATGATAATATTTAATACAAACTTTACTTTTTAAACTACCGTATTCTATAATTCCCGGATAGATGTAAACGCATGTCTGGTCATTCTAAATGGAGCACTATAAAAAGAAAAAAAGCAGCAAATGACGCTGCAAAAGCAAAAATGTTTACTAAGGTAGCACAGATGATTACCGTAGCTGCCCAAAATGGGGGGGGCGATCCTGATAGTAATCCTTCATTAGCGCTCGCTATCGAAAAGGCAAAATCTATAAATATGCCGAACGATAATATCCAAAGAGCTATTAACCGAGGTTTAGGTAATACATCAGGAGGTACAAAAATAGAAGAAGTAACATATGAAGCTTATGGTCCCCATAACGTAGCTATATTGATTGATTGCATTACAGATAATAAAAATAGGACTTTAAGTGAAGTTCGTCATGCTGTGGAAAAACATGGAGGGAGATTTACCGAATCTGGAGCAGTCTCATGGCAATTTCGAACAATAGGCAACATACTCATTAGATTCGAAGCCTCCACACAAGATCAAAACGAAGATAAACAAACATGGAAAGATCGAAATACTAATAACAAGATACGATTAAAACGAGAAAATGCAGAAGAGTTTATACTTAACTTGCTTGATCATGAAGGACTCATTGACGTAATCGCTGACGAAATAGGTTTACAAATAAAAACTGAATATCCAAAACTACACAACATCAAAAAATTGATAGAATCACTAGGGTACGAAATTTATGAAGCGGGACTAATTAAGGAATCAACTACACCGATAACAATTGACCCACAACATTATAACGATGTCGAGAAATTTATAGAAACCATAGAAGAACTAGACGAGGTTCAAAACATTTGGACTAATTGCATACAACCCTAATTTAACAAAATCACTACATTCTTTTCTTTTGTCATTTTATATAGATCTCTCGGAGCAGATGAGCTTTGTTCGATTCTATAGTGAATACCGGCTTTATCTAGCAAAGATTTGTAAAAATCGAGAGTAGCGTTCTTTTGCCCATCAGAATAGATTATAACTCCAGAAGGATCATCGTTTTCCGAGTTGACTATGGTGTCAATGTTATAGACATAGTCATTGAATTCAAATGGTAAATAGTACTCAAAGAATAACTTTTTCATCTTAACGTAATCGTTATAACGTTTAATATCAGAATAAATAAGCATAACTTGAGCTTTTTCGGCAGCAAGTCCTCTATTGCCATTAATGATAGCAATGTAATTATTTACATTTGTAAAATCACCTTTTGTCGGATAGATATGCCAGCCAATATCCTCCATTTCCCCAGTTTTAAACAATTGCCCCAAATAACTGCCTGCATAAGGATCCAGAACTATACCTATTATTTGAGTATTGCTAAGTATATTTTTACTACTAACAACTGATTCAATAACTATTTTATCGACCTTGTATAACCTCACATTTTTAAGCAAACTATCCACAATACCATAAATCAACTCTGGTTTTGACAATATGTCCGTTTTGTTTATTTTCTCCCTTATTGCATTAATCACAATCTGTTGTCTTTTAGATCTTGCATAATCACTTCCCTCACCATTATTGCCATGTCGTGACCTTACAAATTGTAAAGCTCTTTTCCCATCCATAGTTTGCAAACCTTGTTCAAAAGAAACTGTCATCACACCAGTATCATAATCATTTGGATAAGTGTAGTCAGTAAAGGGTGTTTCAACATAAACATCTATACCACCTAATACATCAATAATTTCTTTAAAAGCGAGGAAATTTACCATTACCCCGTAGTGAATATCAAGCCCTGTAACTTCGTGGATAGACGCAATTAGCTCATCAAATCCTTTTTTAAAAGCATCATTGTTATTTGTATTCCTTGGCATTACTCCATCTGAATATGCAAATGAGAACACAGAGTTAATTTTGGTATAACCATTACCGTATCGAACTCTTAAATCTCGTGGAATTGAAATTTGTAGAGCTGAGTTATCTCTATGATCGTAAGAGAAAACAATTATACTATCAGTTAAAAGGGATTGACCTTTAGAACGCGTATCTACACCAATAATTAAAACATTAGTTTTTCCATTTGTTTGATTTAATCTACCTAAGCTATTGTTCCCGGCTTGATGAGATGCAGCATTACCAATATCCAAAAGATCAAATACATCAATGTTCTCAATACCTGTTGACTGAATATTTTTAAATTTTTGAAGACCGAAGAAAAAACTAAATGATATAACAAAGACTAATATTGCAAGCACACTAAGCACTGTACCTTTACGCAAAACGGAATTTTTAGATGCAGCAGCAAATAAACCTGATAAATTATATAAAGAGACCTTAGGAATATTATTCCGATAATTATTATGAATACTCTGTTTCTTACTTTTTTTAGAGGATCTTATTTTATGCCCAGTCGCCCCTTTTATGCTACTCAACTTCATAACATTAGACTTTGTATTAGACTACTAAACTCAATGAATAATACTGTATTCTTCTGATTATAACAAATCACCTCTATTTTTATTCACTTTCCCCTTGAGAATCAAAGTGTTATTCATTGTGAATAACAAACAAAACACAAAATATAAATTCACATTTCATATATGTATGTTAGAATATTACGTGAGTTTATATACTGACATATATTGGACAAAAAGAGTTTTCGTCGCTTTGGCCTTTATACTAGTAATATGTACAGGGATACGTATATTTCAACTTGTATCTGACAGCCTAGCAGTCAAAGATGTAGAAGTTGGTGCAATAAAGCCTGAAGTGGGGTACGGCCCAATACCTCCCTTGAATTTGAAAACTAAATCAGGCTTTGAAGACTTCAAACCAAGTAGATTTCGGATAAGTACTGTGTCCGGAAACTTAAACGCTGAAAATGGCTACCCGTTAGAGAATACGCAGTCTCCTATTGCAAATGTATATCGTATAATAGAGCAACCGATAGACTTAAGTACTACCCAAGAACCCTTAAGAATTGCACGAGAATTAAATTTTTCTCAATCTCCACAAGAGATATCGAATACTACGCGACTCTGGCAAGAAGGTGGCAGAAAACTACTCATTAATGGTCAATATAAGACTATAGAGTATTCTAATGAAAATCTTAAAACATCTGCTACACCTCAGTACACCACAACGATTCTGACAAACGTTAACCAAGACATTCTTAAAAATTTATTCAGAAGAGTGCTTGTTGAATTTAAATATTCTTTCCCATTAGATTCATATATTTTTACCATACAATACCTTAATTATGATCCTGTCAAAAATAAATTCGTAATAAGTGAAACCTCTCAAAGTTCATATTATAGGATCGAAGCAATAAGGTCTTATCCAAACTTATCTAAGGGAGACTCAAAATCAAAGGCTTATGCGGTCTACCCAGAAGATGGAGTTTCAAACATCTACATAATATTAATAAACAGCGATCTACGAGATCAATTTGATACAAAAAACACAAAAGTGCTTGATCAATTAGTCGAATTGAAATTATATGCATGGCCCATCAGCACCTCTGATCCTATGAAAAATCAAGATATACAAACTTACCCTATTATAACTCCACAAGAGGCATATAAAAGATTAACCAATCATGAAGCTTTTCTTATATCCGCAAAAGACTCAGCTACTGGTGTAGATATTGAACCCCAATCACTTGAAGGAGTAGAATTAGTTGATGTTCTCACTGTAAAGCTAGCCTTTTATGAAGAGCCGATATTTTCAAAATACATTCAACCAGTTTATGTTTTTAT
The DNA here is from genome assembly GCA_025999155.1 of Candidatus Dojkabacteria bacterium. Taxonomy (GTDB): domain Bacteria; phylum Patescibacteriota; class Dojkabacteria; order JAOAGR01; family JAOAGR01; genus KatS3mg084. Next base: position 572,922 of record AP026679.1, on the reverse strand, counting down.
AGTGGAGTGTCAGCATCTTGGCAAAAAATACATTCTAAATTATTATGTACCAGCTATAGCTGAGTCTTACTTATTATTATAAGTATACGAGATTAAGATTTATGCACACAGTTGACAAAAATCAAATTCAAAAACTTCTATCTATGCTCAAAATACATGTCTCTCATCTCAAAAACTTTAACAAAGATGTACTATTGATTCTGAAAATGTTTGATAAGATCAAAAGAGCGGAATTCACAAGTAATGGTAGCATACTTCGTAAAAAAGTTAACATAAGCGATTTAAGAAAAGATGAGGCTCATATTGACATACACTTACAGGAAATGAAGGGAAAATACATCGTAGTACCTCCGGTATCTAATGCATAAGATCAGTTCTACCAGCCTAATGATTCGAATACGTACTCCAATGCAGGATTTTCAAAAATAATATTATGACGCTTTAATTGCTGATGAGGATATCTGTATACATAATACAGTTCTGTATTTCTTGGTAAGAAAGCGCCAACTTGCTGTTCGTCACCAAATACTATAATACCTTTTGATGGCTGCTTTTTCAGCACCATTTCGAGCTGTGATATCTCGAAATCAGTAGCAAGAATCATAAGCAAAGGACCATATATTTTTTTCTGAAAAATAGACATATTTGGAGTAATTTTATTCAGAATTAAATTCTGAGGATAACTTTTTGCAATAAATTCAGGAGTCCCAAAAAATAATTCAGCTCCATCCGAAATAGCCTCCAATATACTTTGTTGCATCTTATCGATAAATATTTGAGAGGTTATCTGAGACAAATTTGTATCAATACCAAATTGAATTCGATTTGAAAGTTTATCAAGAAATGTTTGCTCACACTCTTTATCAAGTATCACTCGCTTTATATTTGAATTTTTAAGCCCAGCAAAACTGAAAGCATGATTAAGAATGTAGGCTAAGGCAAAATCTATATCCGCATGTTTACTGACAACGACAGTGGAGAAAGTAGGGATATTAGCGTAAATCCCGTTAATAGACTCGCTAAAATTAAGAGTCAAAGTTCCACGCCCTTGGGAAAGTGTAAATTCTTCCACATCAAAAAAGCGCAATGATTCATATTCCTTTGACTTTTTATGTTTTTCCAATAATTTAATAATATTTTTAGCCCAACCGAAATACAGAAAATTGACTTCTATACCTACAGACACAAACTTAATTGCTAAAAATAAATACGGCCATAACTCATATTTTGGAGGAATCAAGATAATTTGGCTTGGCTTATTATTTTTGATACCATCAAAATTATAATTCAAAATTTGGTATCCTAGTTGGAAGTCATTTGCCACGTCATCCAAAGCTTTTGACAACAGTTTTGACTCAAATTTAATCAAATCATGCATACTAACCTGTAAAAATAGCACTAGGTTATCGTATATAGACGAATCAATATTTATGTGTGTAGATTGATTCCTAAACAAACTCCTCAAGTAGTTTCTCAATCTATTTAACATGACTTCTTACTAAAGATTATACAATTTTAATATTTACCCTTTTGTAATACATTCCATAGATTCAAAAATCAACTCTTTAATTATTATTATAACGCAATGAACAGCTTATCAGTACTAAAAAGTCGTGGCGTATAAGAATGTTATTTATTCTTATATCTGTATAACACATGCAAAAAACAAAAAATGCTACCCAATCTTTAAATTCAATAAGAGAAAAATGTTTCTGACCAAATATGATTGTTGTCTGTGAAACAACTCCAAAGCATTGGACACCACATCACTTCACAAACTAAGGCTCCATTCCTAGAATAATACCCATACTTTATCTATAGGAGATACATGTTCAACCCATACAAATTTATGTAGATCGACCACCGACAATTATACCATGCAGATTTGTATACATGATAGAAACAAACTAGATTAATTGGTACGTGTCCAACTCAAATAAATTGACTAGAAAATGAAAAATGAGGTGTCCTATTTGTGCGAGGTAATGCACGGAAATAGAATATACATGGAAACTCAACGGAATCATTCAGCAACCAGTTTTTAATCCGGACAATATTATACTTGCAATAGCATCCAGTTCGTAGGACCCAAATCAACGACAAATCGGTTGTTGTAGATAAGCACTGAAAGTCACAAGGGTCCGGATGAATAGAGAAGACTTATCTGCATCGATATTTAGATGATTCTTTAGATCATCTGAACAAAGACTCGAGCTACCCGCGAAATTTTGAATCTAATCATAATTAAAACTCTTTTGCTTTTCCCTAGTGACAGTAATGGGTTATTTTATAAACTTTTTCTCTAATACCGATATCTGAATAACTATTATTGTCTATCACAGAACCAACGTACGAACGGTTAAATATATATACACAAGTATCCTTTACGATTATAGTGTAGAGGACATTCGATTATCCCAAATAATACGTCACTCCATTGATATAGACGTCTATTTTATGACTACTCCTACGACAGTGACATGACCCCAAATATCAATATTTATACGAGATGAACTATGGACCGTAAACTACTTTTTATCACGTGGGAAGTAAACACCTATGACCACATCCTTGCAAATTCATAGAAAAACTCACCGAACAGCATCTTAGGATAACCCATTTCGTATAGACGTATATCAATCCGGCTCACGGATTCAACGCCTGCTTTATTGAAAGGCCGCTTTATTAGTACTGCACGGACTATAAATATTTCTCACACCACGATTAATACACCCATCACATCCTCAAGGCATTTTCGCCCGTATAGAAGTCTTTATATACAAACAAATTTAAATGCAGCATAGTTATCCTTTACTAACATTAGACTTTGTACAAGCAAATTTAAGTGCTTTCAATGTTTTTTCTGAATAAGTCTTATTATCACTTTGATATGTTTTCTGATTTTTCTAACCTTGTTCACATGCCGATTAAAGCTAACCCTGCATTAATAGACTTTTATGGAGAATTGTAACAACCCGCGTAGTAACAGACATGCAGACCTTGACCTTCATATGATAACATCAGATTAAAACTGCTACGTTATATAAAAACTAATAGCCAACTAATCTCTTGATCTCCTGTAGTATATGATAAAAATTATCAGCAAGATCAAGAGACCGACCACACAAGCAATAGTGAGAAACGTCGGATTAAGCCATGAAATCGTACCGTTATTTTCTGTGTTTTCCTGGCTTCCGTTAGATTGCGAAGCTACGTCATTAGGTTCCTCACCATCTCTACCATCTCTAACGCTTAACTTATCTTCTCTATTAGGATCTGATGGAACAGTAGGGGTTTGAGTTTGAGAAGAATGTGTCGGAGAGACAGTAGACGTTACACTAGAATTGTTATCGGAATAATAAATTACACTAGAATTGTTATCGGAATAATAAATCGGAGTATCATCCTGTCTCCATACATATGTCGGGGCCTGTGTAGGTGAGGTGGCAGGTATTGTAGCTATCGGTGTGTTTGTGTGAGTCGGAGTGCGGGTTGGAGTTGGTGTACCACTTGGAGTTGGGGTATCACTTGGGGTTGGAGTGCCACTTGGAGTTGGGGTATCACTTGGGGTTGGAGTGCCACTTGGAGTTGGGGTATCACTTGGGGTTGGAGTGCCACTTGGAGTTGGGGTATCACTTGGGGTTGGAGTACCACTTGGAGTTGGGGTATCACTTGGGGTTGGAGTGCCACTTGGAGTTGGGGTATCACTTGGGGTTGGCGTATCACTTGGAGTTGGCGTATCGCTTGGGGTTGGCGTATCACTTGGAGTTGGCGTATCGCTTGGGGTTGGCGTATCGCTTGGGGTTGGCGTATCACTTGGAGTTGGCGTATCGCTTGGAGTCGGAGTATCACTTGGGGTTGGAGTTGTATCAAAAGGTGGCACATCGGTAGAATATGTCACGGATGACGAAGTCAAACCAGGAATTGAGCCAAGTTCACTATTTACATTATTTTCAAATCGGAAAAGAGCTACAGTATTACCATCCACAACGAAAGGAGTTGTGGGAGACCCAGATATTGTACGAGCTATATTTGATAGGCGTAACTCATCTAAATAACCGTTATAGTGGTATGCGGTGAATGTTTCTCCTCCTACAGCCGTGTGCTTCTCTGCCCCTAAGACTATCAAAGGATCAGCCGAGTAGCTAGTAGATCTACCAGTCCTGTAACTTAAATCTCCTGATATAGTACGAGTGTCATCTAATGTACCATTTACATAGATGCGGATCTGATTTCCCGAACGCACTGCTGCTATGTAATACCACTGATTAAGATTCAATACTGATGAACATGCTGTAATCCCACTAGTGCCATTATGTGCGCTAAAAGCTAACCGACGGTCTGCCATCAAAGAAATTCCAAAATCACCGTAGTCTCCAGGTCCAAAGATATCCCTATCAAATATAAGATGCCCCTGAGTAAAAGCATCTGCTACACTACTACATGATGTACTAGTAGACACTGATACAGGTTGCATCCACCACTCTATAGTAAAATCGCCAGCACCCACATTTAAAGACGGAGCGTTATCTAAAGGTATACTGACATATGAAGAAGCAGTACCATTAAATCTTATAGAGTAATTGCTAGACGATGCGTTTGTTACAAACCGAGCAGCAACGAAATATATAAGCATCACAAAGGACGCAAGAAACACAGAATATAAAGACATTAACTTGAAGGTATTTGTAAATTTTGTTTGCTTCATGCACTTATTATATCAAATATATCCAAAAATATCAAAAAAAAAACAAAAATAAGCCTCAATCCCGAATTAATATACTATTATTTACACTACCAGCACACAAGCTCGAATATAGTTTGAATAATGCGCAGGACTGAGGACAGCATATATTACAAACAATCAGTATTATGCTAACTTAATGGATTTGTATTGATTTTAGCAAGGAAATATGCAAACAACAGAACAAAACAATCGAAGGCCAATGCAAGACGAACCAAACCTGTAAATCTCGATTAACTCCGAACGCTACGACAATGCCCACACAGCACATGCTACAACAATGCATTTTAACGGACAATAATGACCCTATGGACCCCGAATTCTCATCTGATCCTTCGAATTCTTCCATGTATGATAAATTGGTTGTCGGAGGCTTAAACGCCGCTATGGTGGCATTAGTAACGTAGTTGTTTCATCCCATACTAAGATCTCCAATACCAATTGGTGCACTCGTGAGCTGTATTTTCGGAATGTGATCTCATTCAAAACGCATACTGGCGATTATTGGTATTATGCTGTCTACCATAGTACTTTTATTAATATCTGTTTGAAGCATATTTTTCACTCACTCGCTAATACACTTGTGCTAGAAGAGATGTACCAGCAGCATGTACAAAGCAGATAAAGATCATGTTTTGGATTGACTCATTTATGTTAGATAACACATTTACTACACAAACGTGCTTTCAGGTTGTGTAATTTTAGTTTTAACTAATTATTGAATCATCATGTATATCGAGAAGTCATTATTGTAGAGTCGATGCCTAGGCTTTTTGCTATTGCGTGATAGTACTGGATTTGTACAATGTGTACTAATGCACAACAAATAGACTCTATCAAGCATTTGCAAGTCGAGTCTGTTCTTAGCATCCGTGGGTGTGTAATAAAAGTCCTAATAAACACGGTTTAGAGGTCCAAGTTTCAGAGATTGAAAGGACGTAAAAGAAACAAAATATCATGACATTAAATCAAATATATTTGTAGGTTTTCGTTGTTGCATAAACTTTATTCTACATTCATGCCTACCGGTTGGATCATATCTACCTCAAAATTCAATGACAATTGTATTGATCACCTATTAAGTAATCTAAAATAACTACAAGATGCTTTAGAACAAATAAATACAGAATTATTTATACATCTTTTACACAAATATATTGCAAATAACCATTAGTATGTTAGACTATGCAGGATTTTTAATTAACTTAAACAAAGAACATGGAACCAAGCCAACAACAAAACAATCCACAACCAGGGTCAATACAAGGTACTCAGATACCGACACAAAACCCAAATCAAGCATATAACGGATATTCACCAAATTACAATGCCACGACGACGCCTACGCTGCAACAAACTGTAGTAAACAGTACACAAATGTACCAATCTGTTCAATCCGACTCTTTAACATATGATCGATTAGCTATAGGCGGGTTGATAGCATCTATATTTTCCTTAGTGGCATGGCTTATTCCTTTATGTGGATGTCCAACAGCTGTTGCTGGAATCGCATGCTCTATCTTCGGAATGCGATCTCAAACTAAACGTACAATCGCAATCGTCGCTCTTATAATATCTGTAATTGGGTTGTTGTTAACGATTGTTAATAGTGTATATGGAGCAATGATTGGTTATCAACAAGCTATACCTAGCCAATAAATTATACAGCGCTGGATGAATGTTCATTGTACAATTGTGGGATGTATATACTATGCGTGAAAGAACTCTAATTAAGGACTTAAATAAACATATCGATCAATATGTACTAGTTGCTGGGTGGATGCATAGGCTTCGTATCCTAGGTAAATTAGGATTTTTGCTATTGCGTGATAGTACTGGATTTGTACAATGTGTACTAAATGCACAGCAAATAGACTCTATCAAGCATTTACAAGTCGAGTCTGTTCTTAGCATCCGCGGGTATGTAATAAAAAAGCCTGATAAAGAGGGTTTAGAAGTTCATGTTTCAGAGATTGAGGTGATATCCCCTGTCCTTGATCAAGTGCCTGTAGAAATAAATAAAGATTCTCTTGACGCTCATTTAGATACTATTATAGATCACCGCCCAGTAACATTACGGCATGAAAAACAAAAGGCTATATTTAAGGTACAAGCTGGAATACTGACAGCTTTCAGAAATGCAATGATTGAAGAAGGCTTCATAGAATTTAGATCACCTGTACTTATGGGAGCCCCATCTGAAAGTGGAGCTTCGGTCTTTGAAGTCAAGTATTATGATCATAAAGCATATCTAGCTCAAAGTCCGCAAGTATATAAGCAAATAATGGTGGGAGTTTTCGAAAGGGTTTTCACCATAACGCCAGTTTTTCGAGCTGAAAAACATAACACTACTCGTCATTTGATGGAAATTACGCAGATGGACGGAGAAGTAGGTTTTATAGAAGACTATGATGAATGTCTAGAAATTATCGAACGTGTAGTCAGAAAAATTTTTAATCACTTAGATAATAACTATAGCAAGGAATTACAATTGTGGAACACTACTTTGCCTCAACTTCCAGCATCTAGATTCCCGAAAGTCAAAGTCAAAGAGGCGTTACAAATAATTGAAAAAAAGGCCGGAAAATCAGCTCAAAGGCCAGAGTTAGATCTTGACCCGCAAGATGAAAGGTTGATTGCTGAGTGGGCTTTAGAGGAATATGGATCTGATTTTTTATGGATATTAAATTTTAAGAAAGACAAAAATTTTTACACTCGTAATAACCCGGAGGATCCAGATGAATCTCTCAGCTTCGATCTAGTATGCAGAGGTCTTGAATGGTTATCTGGTACTCATCGTATTCATGATTACAATAAATTAGTGGAAAATATGAAGAATCAAGGGTTAACTCTTGAGTATTATGAACACTATTTAGAAGCATTTAAGTACGGTATACCTTATGAAGCAGGGTTTTCATTTGGTTTAGAGCGAATGACACAACAAATATTTCGGCTTAAAAACATCAGAGAAGCTGTTTTATTCCCAAGTGATCTAGATCGAATTGCAGGACAAAGAATAAGTAAGCACAAAACAGTATAAAACACTACATTCTAAAATTATGTGGCAGTATTTTCCAAACTGAAGCTAATTAGTATAAGAATTAATTTGACGAAAAAATATTCACTATTCATTTTGTCCCTGGTAAATATTTTCCTTTTCTTTTTGTTCACGTATTTCCCAATATCTGTCCTCCAGAATATCTTTAGTATAACCCTGTCTTCTATCATCCCAAAACAAGTAAGGTGGTCTTTTCTCAGGGCTTGAGGTCAAATGTACAAGCGTAAATAGAAAAATATAAAAAAGCGAACATATAGCTAATATTAGTAAAATAGCTTTAACTTCTATAATCCAATTCTCGTTACCCATTGTGCATACTTTAAACATTAAAAAACTAAAAATTAAACTTGCACTATTTATATCCTTTATTAATTCTATTTATCTTTATTATCTTCTTCATTATCCCCTTTATTCCGTGCATTTCCTTCCATCAGTTGATAGAATTCATCTCCTTCGATAACTTCTTTTTCTATCAAAATCCCAGCTATCATGTCTAAACTATCACGATGCGCTGTTAATATATTCTCACACCTTTCCTGAGCTTGAGTAAGTATATTTCTAACTTCCTGGTCAATTTGTTCTGCAGTTCTATCCGAATAAACATGACGACCAACATAAGAGTCTTCAGTATCATCAAAATCAATGTAACCCAAAGTAGACATTCCGTACTTTTTAACCATGTCTCGGGCAATTTTAGTGGCTCTTTGAATATCCGAACTTGCCCCCGTTGATACATCGCCGAAAACCAACTTTTCCGCTGTTCTACCACCATAAAGTACAACAAGCTCTGCAAAAAACTTTTTCTCTGTCTTTAATTCTTCAACATCTTCATTAGGTAAATACATTGTCACACCTCCTGTATATCCTCGCGAGACGATAGAAATACGGTGCACTCTGTCTGCTTCCTCCATAAAATAACCAGCAATTGCATGACCAGCTTCATGGTATGCAGTAAGCTTTTTCATTTTCTCTGATTTTGCTCTTTTTTTCGCAGGACCAACTGTCACTTTTATTGCTGCCTCTTCAATATCCGTATATGTGATTTCTTCTCGGCCTTCTTTAACTGCTATAATAGCTGCCTCATTCAACATATTTTCTAAATCTGCGCCACTAAAACCAATTGTTCGTTTTGCGACAATATGCAAATCGATATCCGTAGCCAAAGGTTTATTAGCAGCATGAACTTTTAATATCTCTTCTCTACCCTTAATATCAGGTAAATCCAACACAACCCTTCGATCAAACCTACCAGGCCTCAATATCGCAGGATCAAGCACATCAGGTCGATTAGTCGCAGCTATTACGATTACATTCGTGTTCTTATCAAAACCATCCATTTCAACAAGGATCTGATTTAGAGTTTGTTCAGTATTACCAGAATAAATTACAGTTCCTCGCTTACGAGCTATTGAATCAATTTCATCGATAAAAATAATTGCAGGTGCGGCATCTTTTGCTTTGTTAAACAGATCACGCACCCTAGATGCGCCAGTACCTACCAGCATCTCCTCAAACTCAGAACCTGACGTAAAAAAGAAAGGGACACCAGCTTCTCCAGCAATTGCACGTGCTAATAAAGTCTTTCCTGTACCAGGTGCCCCTACTAATAACACTCCTTTTGGTATACGAGCTCCAATCTTGATGTATTTTTCAGGATTTTGAAGAAAGTTAACGATTTCTTTTACTTCTTCAACTGCCTCATCTATACCTTTGACTTGATCAAATTTAATATCTTGTTTTTCTCCTACAAATAATTTTGCTCTTGTGTCCCCAAATCCCATTATAGGACCGGAAGAAGCAATATTACGGGCTGAAATTAAACTATACCCGAAAAGACCTATAAACAAGGCAAACAACACAACACTTATTATGGTAAAAATGTCGATATTCGATTCTTGTAAAAAATAAATATTTGCAGTCTCAGGATCGACATTCACAAGACGCAAATCTTCACGGAAAGAATTAGGATCCGCAATAGTACCTACGATCACTTTATCTTCCTGATTTTTAGGGAAAATCTGGACGATCTGACCCTGAATTTGTACTTTTTGATATTCTTGACTTTTAATGGTCTTAATTAATGTTGCATAATCGACCTGCTGAGTATTTTGAAATACAAAAAAACGAAATATAAATGCAGAAAGTATAGTTATTACAAAAATCCATAGAATAGGACTCTTGTACCAAGGTCTGTTATTACTGACACGACCTATGCCCCGAACCTGCAATGGTTTAAATTTACTATCATTCTTTTTCTGATGTGATTTCTTTTTCATGAAACTATATTAATTTCTAATTTTAATTCTATATGGATTATCGCTTATACCCCGGTATTATATCAACTCTACTTATTACAAGATAGATATTATAAGTATCATTCACCAACTTATTAAGTGGAAAAAATTTTTACATGTTGTAGACTTAAGATTAAATGAATATATTAAGTAGGTCTCACACGATCGCTTTAACTATTATAGTAGTAGTTTTCATTGCTTATATATTAGTACCAAAATCTTATATCTATGCATCAATAGAAACATCGACAGAACCAACAGTAAGCAAAGAACTTGCAATTACGGAAATAAACTGGAGTGGATCATCCTTTAGTTCATATGATGAATGGATAGAAATACAAAACATAAGTAAGCAACCTATAGATTTATCACATTACGTTTTACGTGGTCTAAAAAGCAATAATCAAGATATTCAACTGACAGGAATATTAAATCCTAAAGAGTATTTTCTTATTGCAAGGTATAATAATACCAATAAAAATACAGCGCTTACTGTTTCACCTGATATTACAACCAGTATAACTATCAATAACAACGGCTTTAAAATATCTCTGATCAAACGAATTCAAAATAATGAACAAATTGTAGACGAAATTATAGACGAAGTTGACACTAGCTCTATAGGTCCATTTGCTGGTCTTAACTCTAACAATTTAGGGAAAGCAAGTATGGAACGCATCAACACGTATTTCCCTGGTAATATAGCTACAAACTGGCAAACAGCAAAATCATCTATTAATTTAAGACCTAAGGAAAAACTACAAAATGAATTTGTTTTGGACCTTGGATCACCAAAAGCCAGCCCTGTGAAATCAACCAATTTAATACTCAGTAGCATTTTAGATTCTCAAAACAAAGATGAAACTCTTGTGTATTTTGATGGCAGCCAGGATTTACAAAAAGTTTTAAATTTGACTCTTCCAATAACTACCAATACCAATTACAACATTGATGTAACTAGTAATGTAGAAGGTATAAGTTACCCCGCATATTACGCTTTCAGTATTAAAACATCTCAGAATGAAAGTCAGAATAATAGTCTAAAAGAAATATATAATGATAAACAATTCGTACAAAAGAAGAATTCTTTCATTTTTATTAATGATGTAGGAAATATTTCATTGAATATTGATCTGAAAGTCTTTACTACAGAACGTATTGGGATACAAGCAATCCAAATATCATTACTAGATAACTATACAAGCCTTGAAAATCTTGAACTTAATCCATCAAATTATTACTCTGAAGGCGATTTTGATAATTCTCAGTTTACAGTTAGAGAAAAAGACAAAATAGTATTATTAAAGTCCTTAAATGAATTGACAGCCCTAGATGCTCACAAGAATGCTGTTCTATCAATTAATATAAATATTCGAAATTATGAAACAACACCAGAAGCAAACAAAGATCTGATAAGAGTAAATATTTACAATAACAACGAGATTCAAATAACAAATACATACTCCGTAGATGATATATACGAGAATATTTTAAGTATAGATTTTAATCTTCAGCTTATTAAAAACGCTAACACAACATTAGAGATTAAGACTTTAAATAATGCTCATGCTTCCATCGGTAAAGGAAAAGTAGAAGTCTATGATCCTAAAAATCACCAAGAAACATTACAAATAATACGTATTTCAAAAGATAAAGTATACTTGGAACCAACAGCAGATGGAGCACTCATCAGAGATACTTATCCAGATGAAAAATTTCGAGTATCAAACATTAAAATATGTAAAGGCAAAACAGAATGTAAGGTTGAATTTTCTATAAAGAATAGTACACAAAAAACAAAATCGTTAAAGATAAGTTTCGGTTACAAAAATGATTCAAATAAGGATTATCAAATTTCTTACATAAATTTAGACTCAGAAAAAACATTCGAGTATATAATCAGAAACACTAAAGCCGACTTCACAACAATAAAATTACAAATAAGTGGAGATATTAGAAATATTGAAATAGGTAATATTAAAGCCTCACCAACACAGCAAGTTTCTCAATTAACTCTTAATCCTAAGTCATCAAATCAACAATATAAATCTACAATAGAATCCGCTCAAGGACTCAAAGGTAATATCGTTGATATATTACAAACTAATATGTTACCAACTGGGACATATAAAATTAAATTTAACATTCACCCTAGCGGTTCACCTCTTACATCGAATTTCTCAGTTTTAAAAATTCTCATATACAATAGTAAAGGCGTAAAACTATTAGATGAGAACCTGACGGAAAAAGAAATCGCAGATTTAAATAATCAATTTGTACAGGAATTTGAAATTAAAACAGATTCGAGACTTAATATTATAATCAAATATTTTGGTACGCATAAAAAAGCAGAGACAGAACTGGATTTATCTGGGATAGAGATTTTAAAGGTTCAATAATTAAGTTTTTTTTGCTAGAATTAGTAGGCTTCTGTGCGAGCGTAGTTCAGTTGGCTAGAACGTCTCCTTGCCAAGGAGAAGGCCGTCGGTTCGAATCCGATCGCTCGCTCCAAATACACAATGTAAATCCCCCAGAATGTTTAATCATTCAACTTATATTATTAATGTTTTCGTTGCCTAAAGCTTAAATTAGTGCTCGAAATGAGACAAATTTACAGATCTAAACTTTTTTATTAGTATCATACAGCCAATACGATATAAGAGATGACACAATGATTAAAGTTTCAAATTTACGTAAAATCTATAACCTAGGGAAAAAAAATGAATTTACAGCATTAAAAGGTGTTAGCTTAGAGATTAATCAAGGTGAGACTGTAGCTATATTAGGGAAGTCCGGTTCAGGGAAATCTACTTTAATGCATTTAATGGCTTGTCTCGATCAGCCCACTGACGGCAAAATCTTATTTGATGATATAACTCTTCATGATATGACAGCCATCCAAGCAGCAAATTTTCGGAATAAACGCATAGGCTTTGTATTCCAACAGTTTTTTTTACAGCCTAACCTAAATGTCATAGAAAATGTCTGTCTACCACTCATGATACGGGGTGTTTCAAAATCAGAACGTATTAAAAAGGCAGAACAAGCACTAGAAGATGTAGAGATGTTAAGTAAACGTAATAGCCGAGCCAACGAATTATCAGGGGGACAAAAGCAGAGAGTATGTATTGCACGTGCAATAGTCACCGAACCAGAAGTCATCTTTGCAGACGAACCAACAGGAAATCTAGATTCAGAGACAGGAGAGAAAATCATTCAGCTATTATTTAAACTAAACCGAACAAAAGGTATCACATTAATCTTAGTCACACATGATCTTGAACTAGCGAATTTGTGTCAGCGAAAAATTTATATAAAAGATGGTCAAATAATCGAAGAGTCATGAAAGTCATAGACATTATACAAACATCCAATACAAATTTATTACGGTCGCCTCTACGTACTTTTCTTACTATACTGGCAGTATTTATAGGAACTTTAACACTTACTCTCACAAATGGTTTGGGATCAGGTGTAAAAGATTTTGTAAATAAACAAGTATCTGCAGTAAACGCTCCTGGGCTTATTACTATAACACCTGCATTAAGGTTCAGTTCAAATCCTCTAGGTGAACCTGAAGAATATAATCCCGATAATCAAAAAGACGATACTCTATCAACGGTATCACTGGGGCAAGAAGACATCGATAAAATTAAATCTATTACAAACATCAAAGCTGTATATCCCGTATATAGACCAAAAGCAGAATACATTACTCGAGATAATGATAAAAAATATACTATTAATAATCTGGAACAATATATTGAAGGTTTAGAAACTCCACTAGCGGCAGGACGATTTCCTGATCCAAATAAAAATGAGGAAATACTTCTATCATATAAATATCTTGGAGTACTAAATTTTAATGAGCCTTCCGATGCTTTAGGTCAAAGCGTCAAAATAGTTTACAAAAACATTCTCGGAGAACTTAAAGAAAGAACCTATACTATAGTTGGAGTCTCCGCAAATAGTCTAGCAGGATCGGTAACTCGCATCAATCTGAACGAGTTAAAGGAAATTTCATACTGGCAAATAGGAAGAGAACAAGGTTCACCAATATTATTTGCACAAACTGATCCCAATCTCTCGAAAGACGAATTAACTAAACTCAAGCAAGAACTAAGAGAAAAAGGGTATAATGGATCTAGTTTAGAAGATCAGATTAATCAAATTAATACAGTGATTGATACTATACAGTTGGTACTAAATGCATTTGCTATCATTGTGATAATTGCAGGAGGCATAGGTATAATCAACACATTATTAATGTCCGTATACGAAAGGACTAATGAAATCGGACTTCTTAAGGCTCTTGGTATGAAAGAACATGAGGTATTTATAATATTTGCAATTGAAGCCCTTTTAATTGGCTTTTGGGGTGGGGTTTTTGGTATTATAGCAGGCATAATAGTAGGATATGGAATCAATTATTTTGCATCAACAACTATTTTAAAAGATCTAGAAGGATTTACGCTAATGATTTTTCCCGTACAATCAATTATACCTATATTACTTGGTACTATGTTTGTAGGCCTTGTGGCTGGAACACTACCGGCAATAAAAGCCAGTAAACTTAATCCTATAGATGCATTAAGACAAGAATAATTCTAACAACAATAGTTTGAAATTATGCATAAATTTCCTAATGTGCTAATATCAACTAGATTTGATACATATGGCAACACTAAAAGAACTAAGAGACGCACGCATAGAAAAATTAAACCAATTAAAATCTTTAGGTATAAACCCCTACCCCGCAAAATCATACCGTAATATAGACAATAAAGATATACAAACGAGGTTCAATGAATTAGCTGGTAAGGATGTTGTAGTTGCAGGTAGAGCTTTTGCAATTCGTGAACATGGAAAACTATATTTTATTGATTTAAAGGATCATACAGACAAAATACAGCTCTATATCAAATCCGAAAACGTACAACGGGCAAACTATGAAGATAGTGAATTGAATTTTGATGATCTAAAATTAATTGATATTGGAGATATAATAGAGGCTCATGGTGTAGTTAGTAAAACAAAAAGAGGAGAAATCTCAGTAGAAGTACATAAAGTTAGAATCTTAACAAAAACCCTAAGACCATTACCTAATTCATGGGATGGCTTAGTCGATAAAGAAACACGATTGAGAAGGCGTTATCTAGATACAAATATCAATAGAGATGTTTATGAACGATTCATTAGACGAGCAAAATTCTGGGAATATCACAGAGAGTTTTTAAAGCAAAATGGATTTTTAGAAATAAATATCCCAGTACTTGAACATGTCACAGGAGGAGCAGACGCAAAACCTTTTGTTACACATATGGATGCTTTGGATCAAGACTTTTATCTACGTATTTCCCAGGAATTATATCTTAAAAGACTTATCGGAGGAGGCTATCATAAAGTTTATGAAATTGGACCACGATTTCGAAATGAAGGACTTAGCGACGAACATTTACCAGAACACATTGCTATGGAGTTTTATTGGGCATATGCAAATTACGAAGATGGCATAGAATTTGTTGAAGAAATGTTCCGTTATGTATTAGAAAAGGTGTATGGCACATTAAAATTTAATATACGCGGATTTGATGTAGATTTAACTAAACCATGGGAAAGAATAGACTATGCAACTATTATAAAACAAAGATTTAATATAGATATATTTAATACTAATATTGATGAAATAAAAAACATACTCAAGGCTAATAATGTTTCCCCTGGAAAAGCTATAAATCTTGAGAGAGGAATAGATCATCTTTGGAAATTAATACGAGCTACAATAGGTGGCCCTGTATGGTTATTACATGATCCGACATTTATGTCTCCACTTGCCAAAACATGTCCCGACAATCCACAACTTACACAAAGAATCCATCCTGTCATCGGCGGATCCGAATTAGGCAATGGCTACTCAGAGTTAAATGATCCATTAGATCAATTAGAAAGATTTAAAGAACAACAAAAACTACGAGATGCAGGTGATGAAGAAGCTCAAATGCTTGATATAGATTTTGTAGAGATGCTTGAATATGGTATGCCACCAACCTTTGGATGGGGTCATTCAGAACGCAACTTCTGGTTCTTTGAAAATGTCCCAGCACGTGAAGGTGTACCTTTTCCACAATTACGTTATGAAATAGATGAAGTAACAAAAAGTATTTATCCAGAGCTATTTATATAAAAGATTTAATAACACCATATGCTTGAAGACATATTAAAACTATCACAAGCATTTATACGTATACGATCTACAGCTGAATCAAAAGATAAACTAGATGAAATTCTCAAGCTAGCCCTAAGTTATCTTAACAACTACACAGTAGAAAGATTTGAAAATGAAGGTAAACCAAGCGCACTTATCTATAAGGCAAATACAAGACCAAGTAAATTTAAACTTATACTAAACGGACATCTTGATGTAGTACCCGGTCGGGAAGACCTTTATGAACCAAGAATAGAAGGGGATAAATTAATTGGAGTTGGAGCATTGGACATGAAGGCCAGTGCCGCTTGCCTCATTTATGCATTTCTTAATATGGTAGATAAAGTATCGTATCCTTTAGGACTACAACTGGTCACAGATGAAGAAATTGGAGGCTTCAATGGTACTAAATATCAAATTTTAAATGGCGTTACTGCTGATTTCGTAATATGTGGAGAACCTACGAATTTCGATATTGTGAATAAAGCAAAAGGTATTATTTGGCTAAAAATAAACTTTAAAGGAATAACAGCACATGGAGCTTATCCATGGCGAGGCAAAAATGCTATTTTATTAGCTCATAATTTTTTAAGTAAATTATTCAAAAGGTTTAATAACCCTAAAGAAGCAAAATGGCAAACAACGATTAATTTAGCAAGAATAGAAACATCAAATAATGCCTTTAATAAGATTCCTGATGATTGCACAATATGGCTTGATATACGATATACTCCGGAAGATAAAGACAGAGTTTTGCAAGAAATACACCAAATACTTCCCAAAGATACATCTGTTGAAATAATGTTTAACGAGCCATCTTTATATACAGAGGAAAACAATGTATTTATCCAAAATCTTACGAAATCCATTAAATTTATAATTCAGACATCCACACAAATAAGATATGCTAATGGATCATCGGATGCTCGTCATTACATGAATATTAATGTGCCTGGTATAGAATTTGGTCCAGTGGGAGGAAATATAGGTGGCGATGAAGAATGGGTCAGTATTAAAGGCCTAGAACAATACTTTGAAATATTACAAGATTTTCTTTTAAGAATAGATTCTGATCGAGAAAATTGAGATAAAAAACTTAAATAAACAATCATGTGAAATCAGGGAATTTTTATATCATCAAAATGCTTTTAAATTAATGTACAGTGTGAGACAAAAACTTAAAAAACCATTAAAATAAGACGATGAAAGTTTATTTCCGCGGCAAAATTATAGAAGACAACGATGCAAAAATTAGCATCAGAACTAATTCATTTCATTATGGTACTGCGATATTTGAGGGTATAAGAGCTTATTACAATAAAGATTCAGATACGATGTATGGCCTTTTTGTTAAAGAACACTACCAGAGACTGTTACGCAATATTAAAGTTTTAAACATGAATATAAATGAAAGTTTAGAAGAACTAATTGAAATTACGAAACAGCTAGTCTTAATAAACCAACATAAAGAAGATGTGTATATACGACCAATTGTATATTTTGCAGATGAGGCCATAAGTCCGAAACTAGTAGGATACTCGGCAGAAATAGCTATTTTCACCTTACCTTTGGGTAATTACATAGATACAGACGATGGTATTAAAACAAAAATTGCGTCTTGGACACGTTTAAAAGATAACATGATTCCGCCAATGCTTAAAATAGCGGGGGCATATGTTAATAGCGCATTAGCAAAAACTGAAGCATTAAAGGCTGGTGCCGATGAAGCAATAGTACTAAATCAGGATGGGAATATTGCAGAGGGCAGTGCTGAAAACATTTTTATAGTCCGAAATAACACTCTTATCACGCCTTCACTGAGTGATGACATACTTGAAGGTATTACAAGACACGCTATCAAAACCATAGCAAAGGACTTAAATATAAATGTAGAAGAAAGATCAATATCACGCACAGAACTTTATATAGCAGACGAAATATTCTTGTGTGGTACTGGTGCTCAAATATCTCCAGTGGTAGAAGTAGACGGAATCAAAATTAACACTGGTAAACCAGGACCTATTACAAATCAAATTAAACAAATCTATTTTGATGCAGTAAAAGGTAAAATTGAAAAATACACGAATTGGTTAACTCCTATAATTGATAAAAATCATTAATTATATTTCTTAATCAAACAAAATGTGCGGAATTGTAGGTTATATTGGAAATAAAGATGTAAAGTCTGTTGTTTTAAATGGGCTTTATAATCTCGAATATCGTGGTTATGACTCAGCAGGTATTGCTTTTATTGATAGAAAAGAAAAAATCCATGTTTACAAAAAAGTAGGAAAGGTTTCCGTCCTTGAAAAGGAAGTGTTGAAAAATATTAGCAATGTTTCGTTCAAATTAGGAATAGGACACACACGATGGGCTACACATGGTAAGGTATCAGAACAGAATGCTCACCCTCATACAAGCGCTAGTGGGAAAATAGCCATAGTACATAATGGCATTATCGAAAATTATGTCGAATTAAAAGAATTTTTAGAAGAAAAAGGATATAAATTAGTATCAGAAACAGATACTGAAGTTCTTGCACACTTGATAGAGTATTTTTATACGACAGAAGAACTAAATTTACTCACCTCTTTTACCAAAGCATTACAACAAGTCAAGGGTACTTATGCGATAGCTTTAATCTCAGAGTACGAGCCTAATAAAATTTTTGTGGCACGAAAAGGCAGTCCCCTTACAATAGGTTTGGGAAAAGGAGAAATGTTCGTAGGTTCCGACATTTATGCATTCATAAAATACACAAATCTAGTAATCTATTTAAATGATGAAAATATCGGTATAATCGACGGATTAGCATACAATATTTATGATTTAGAAGGCAACACTATCGATATACGACCCGTCGTAACAGATTCAGACTTGATGTTTTCCGATTTGCAGGGATACCGGTCGTACATGGAAAAAGAAATTTTTGAGCAGCCACTGTATCTAAAAAATGCATTAGAAAAATCGATAATCATTGATAATGATGATATTATTTTCCCATATTTTAACTTCTTCTCTCAAGAAAATATCAAAAAAATAAATAGAATAATTATTACAGCCTGTGGTAGTAGTTGGAATGCAGGTTTGATCGGAAAATATTTAATCGAAAAACTAGCACAAATACCTACTTCGGTCGAGTATGCATCAGAATTTCGATATAGTAGCCCAATAATACACCAAAATGACATGATTATAGCTATTAGCCAGTCAGGAGAAACTGCAGATACTCTAGAAGCTCTAAAAATTCCTAAAAGCAATGGAGCAAAAATTCTTAGTATTACAAACATACCAAATAGCTCTATCTGTCGTGAAAGCGATGGAATCATTTATATGAATGCAAATCAAGAAATAGGAGTAGCAGCTACAAAAACATTCACAAATACTGTGCTAATCTTAGTATTGTTAAGTCTGTATTTAGCTAATGGTAAAAAGCTATTGTCTACTACTAAAATGAAAAAAATGCTTAATGAACTAAGTGACATTCCGAATAAAGTACAGCAAATTTTGGATCAAAAGGAATCTATTTTTGTATTAGCAAATAAATATGTAACAAAAGCAAACTTTTTATATTTAGGCAGAGGAATAAATTACCCTATAGCTCTCGAAGGGGCATTAAAACTAAAAGAAATCTCGTATATTCATGCCGAGGGATATGCTGCAGGAGAAATGAAACACGGGCCACTTGCACTAATAGATGAATTCATGCCTGTCATATTTGTAGCTCCAAAAGATTATCTATATGAAAAAAGTGTGAGCAATATTAATGAAGTCAAATCTAGACATGGCAAAACAATAGGGATAATTAGTGAATCTGATAAATATTTACCAACAATATTGGATGATTATATATGTATACCTCAGACATTCGACGAATTTAATCCTATTCTAAGCGTAATACCACTCCAATTGTTTGCGTATTATGTAGGCACCATCAGAGGTCTAAATGTAGATAAACCTCGAAATCTTGCTAAATCAGTAACAGTCGAATAGTGTTATAAGCGATTATCAAGATAGATTTTCGAATATATTGAATAGCACACGTGCAAGTTTTTGTGAGTCATGGCGTAATAAACTTCTATAGAGAATGTCATTTTTATCGAATTTTACTGGTTTATTATCCAGAATATCTTTTCGAATAATTGTGTATTTTTTTTCATCCAAATCATCCTTCACGGTCTTTTCTCCATGACTTGCATAATAATCCAGTATATCTTGTGGAATAGACTCACTGTTTAATAACACACAATCAATACTTCTACCAAGATATTTCTCTACACTATCGACATGGTCCTGAGCCGTAAAATTGGTTGTCTGTCCTTTTTTTGTCATTAGATTCATAATAAAAATAATCTTTGCCCTAGTCTTTAAAAAGGCTTCTTGTATACCAAGTGGTAATAAAACTGGAATAATACTCGTGTAAATATCTCCCGGCCCAATAATTATATATTCAGATTCAAGAATTCTCTCTATAGCTTTTTGCGTAGCGTTTACAGGTGATGATAAATATACATTTTGAATTATGACGTCATCTGACCTATTTTCGTCAATATTACCTTCACCAATAATAGTTTTGCCATCAGTGTAGTCTGCTACCAAGTGTACATTTTCATAAGTAACCGGAATAACTTGACCTTTAATATTGAAAAACGAAGATGCAGCTTGTATAACTTCATCATAATTTGAGCAAACCTTCTCTAAAGCAGCAAAGAATAAATTACCAAAATTATGGCCTTTTAATTCTCCACTATCAAATCGATACAAAAATAACTTTCTCCATAAATCTGATATTTCAGATAAGGCAAGAAAACATTGTCTCAAATCTCCAGGAGGTAGTACTTTCAAAGCATCTCGTAACCTTCCTGTAGACCCGCCAGAATCCACCATATTAACAATGACTGCCAGATCCAAAGGATAATTTTTCAATCCAGATAAAACAACATATGTTCCTGTCCCGCCTCCTAAAACAGTAACTTTTTTCATAATCGGTTTTATTATTGTTTAGTATTACTTATTGCATTACCATCTTTAAAAAACATATTGTCCGCAATATCATGACTCACCTTTTCACCTGGCCATATCCACGTATTTCTACCTACTTTTACGCCAGGAAAAAAAGACGTATTAATTCCTATTTTTGAGTTATGTCCGATAATAGCACCAAGCTTTGGTAAATAGGAGTCTATAAGACTATCACCTACAATAGAATGTACTGTTTTTCCATCAAATCTTAAATTCGCGGTCACGGCAAAAGCCCCGCATAATACATTGTTGCCTAAAACAGAATCTCCCACATAATTTCGATGTAAGGACACTTTATCTCCAATATAAGTTCTTGTTACTTCACTATATGAACCTACTAAACATTCTTTACCTATATGAGACTCACGAATCAGAGAAAAATCACCAATAAAGACATTATCATCAATAAAAGTAGGCCCCACTATTTTGACATAATCTCCGATCACGACATTCTCGCCTACATGCACATTACCAATGATTTCTGCCTTTTGAGAGACTCTTGCCGAAGAAGCAATACTTTGAGCATTAATAGACCCCAAAAAAGTTTTCATCATTGAGAGTACATGCCAAGGATACTTTAAACTTACAAATTCTCCTTCATATACATGATAATCATTATCGTATCCAGCATGCTTCAAGATTCGATTCAATGCTTGTTCGTAAATATCATCTTTGTCGCTTAATGTGCTGGATAAATACTCAAACAATATAGAACTATCAGAAAAATAATCTAGTACTAGCTTAACGACATCCGATGGCATATTGTCTTTGCCCGGCTTTTCGATGATTTCAACAACTTTATTCGATTCATTAAATTTAAAATAACCTCCTGGAAAGTAATCAGGATATTTTTTTCCAAACAAAACTATACGACGTTCACGGTGTAATTCTGTGGTAATCTTCTCTAATACGGAAAAATCAAGATAGTCAGAGGCATTTACGATTAGAAGCTCCCCATTCACGACATTTTGTACAGAATCTACCGCACCAGCTTGACCTTCCATTTTACTATTCTGCATCAAAACTTTGACTCTATTAGCATATCCATACTGAAGGACAACTTCTTGTATCAAATCAATATTATTTGGATTTCCAATAATATAAATATTATCACCATACTTATCTAACTGTTTTAGTATGTGTATTATGAGGGGCATCCCTAAAAACTTCCATAAAATTTTATTATCTAAAGGCCAAAACCTCCCGCTATCACCACCAGCGAGAATAAGAATATTTTTTATCTTACGACGCGTAGACATGGTACAGTGTATCATTTATTCACACCTAAGTAATAGACTTATTATTTGACAGCTTGTTTCTGTATGTATATAATCGATCGTGGATTAAGTTCCCCCTGTTTTATAAAAATTTATTTTTCCAACAGTTATTAATTGTATGGATGTACATAATTTGTCAGCAAAAACACTAAAGGAACTAAAAGAAATTGCAAAATCACTCAAAATTCTAGGCATAAGTAAAAAAACAAAAACGGAACTCATCAAACTGATTTCTCAAAAATATTCGTCTGACAAAAGTAGTACAAAAGACTACCAACACGGACAAAAAGAACAGTCATCAACAAAACAGGATTCAGAGTCGAAAAACTCAAAATCAAATTCCAAGATCAAAAAAATAGCTAATGAATCGGATCCCAATTTACATAATCTAAATATTCAAAAAAGCGATTCTACCGCCAAAGAAGCGATAGGTCTTCCAAATGAATCGACATCTGGTGCACAGGAATCAACACAAGTTTCTGCTGAAAATGTCCAAGGATCCCAGACATCCACCAATGCTAGCAACAATCAAACTAATAATGTACATCAATCTACTCAAAATAATCCTACCAACGGAATTAACTCTAACAGCATAAATGCGAAAGTACTCAACGAACCAACCGTCGAAGTAAGCGGCATTTTGGAAATAATGGCTGACGGTACACATGGTGTGCTAAGATCTTCGAAACTAGCCCCATCAAATAAAGACACTTATATCTCCATATCTCAAGTGAAAAAACTCAAATTAAGAAAAGGCGACCTTGTGACAGGTATAGCAAGACTTCCGAAAGAGAATGAAAGATATTACTCCCTTTTATGGATAAAAAATGTCAACGACATCCCAGTCGACCAATTAAAGGATCGCCCGAATTTTGATGAATTAAAGCCAGTTTATCCGAATAAACAAATAAAACTCGAGTGCGGTCAATATCCAATAGCCAATAGAATTATTGATCTTCTTGCTCCGATAGGATTTGGACAAAGAGCAATGATTGTAGCACCTCCCAAAGCAGGGAAAACAACACTTTTAAAAGACATTGCTAAAGGTATCAATGCAAATCACCCGGAAGCTTTATTAATGGTAGTCCTGATCGGCGAAAGACCTGAAGAAGTCACTGATATAGAAAGATCTGTCCAAGGTATTGTATATGCATCTAATTTTGATGAGTCTCCGCAAGATCAAGTCTTAGTAGCTGAATTATCTCTAGAAAGAGCAAAAAGGCTTGTTGAAATTGGTCATGATGTAATTATTCTTATGGATTCACTGACTAGACTTGCAAGAGCATACAACGTAGCTCTTCCTGCATCAGGTCGCACACTTTCCGGAGGTTTAGATCCTGTATCTCTATACCCTTCTAAAAGATTTTTTGGAGCAGCAAGAAATTTTGAAAACGGAGCCTCACTCACTATCGTTGCTACGGCTCTTGTGGAGACAGGATCTAAGATGGATGATGTGATCTTTGAAGAATTTAAAGGTACTGGAAACATGGAATTAAAACTAGACAGAAAAATGGCGAATAAAAGAAATTTTCCAGCGATAGATTTAATGGAATCAGGGACACGTAATGAAGAATTACTATTAAGTCAAGATATGCTACATCATTCCTGGAAGATTCGAAAAATGCTTGAGGCGTTGGGGGATGATGGTAGTATAGCTTTGATAGATCGCATGAAGACAACTAAATCTAATGAAGAATTTTTGAATAGTATGTATCAATACTAACTCAAACAATAGTTACTATAGTTTGTCCAGTTTGTACTAGGTTTTTTATTCTCTTAGCAAAAACTATCCCTGTTTTATCTGCTTTTATTATTTCACTTGTTTGAAGAGTAGGATAATAAATACTACCTAATCTATCCCCTTTTTGTACTTTTTGCTTTAAATTACAATCTAAATTTATAACCCCGTTTTTTTTCGCTTTGATACCAGTTTTTGAATCTAACATAATAAAATTATTTGGCCTTTTTATATCTGCATCCAACGCCTTATGTTCTGCCAAAAATATTTTGATATTTCGCATCAGATCTTTGACAGAATTCAAAACCAGAAAACCTGCACAACCAACTTCAACAGTAAGTACTCTAGTGCCATAACTGATAAACAGATTACTTATAAAGAAATTATTCTTTGTTGATTGTAAGATATATTTATTGCCGAAGGTCTTCAAAAAATCTAAATCATTATTTTTATATGCTTTGACAAAAGGTAAGGCGTGTAAGTATGAATGAGAATCAACAAAAAGAATACCAGCATCACTTTTGCGAAAAAAGTTATAGCTTAATTCTCCTAAAACCTGGCGTGATAAATTATTCTGTAAATTAGGTTGTTTAAGTTTAACACTGCGTTTATTTAGATCACGATCTTTATAATAATCAAAATTTATCACATCAATAATAGGGAAAATTAAAAGTCTGCCTTTAATCTTCTTAGATAATTCAGAAGTTTTTAATACACGTATAAAATTACGTAATATGTCCACACTATTTATATCCTGTGCACAGAATCCTGATGACAAAAAAATCGTAGGACCATCATAAAAACCAAGTATTTCATAGTACGGAACATTTATAGTGTAGCAAGAATCTTTAATCTTAAAAAAACTCAAATGCATATTCACACAATAGTAAAATCAAAACGAGAAAACAAGCAAAACAGCTCGTTTTAACTGTTTTATTATACTAACACATTGCACATGCGATATATAGTTATACCTATAGACAACTTACTAAAATCATGCTATAATCCACCCACATCACTAGAGAGTAGTTGATATCTACATGAGTAGCTATGAAATCGATCTATAATTATTTGGGGATCAACGCAGAACAATTCCTAGAAGGTATCCTAGAAACGCAATATTACAATATTGGTGGTTCGGCATACAAGGGTTATGATCTTCGTAGAAATCGGTATAGAGGGTACGTGGGGGTATCCGAAATGTGGCCTTCCGAACAGGTTCCAGTAAACGGCGCGTACCATAATCTTAGCGGAGATCAAGCAGTAGGATGCTACAGACAAAAAATGGAAGGTTTGTTGGCAAAAGGGTATGAACCTTGTGTAATAAAGTTCTCTAGTAATATCTTAGCGACTACCCGAGAGAATCTTGTTCCTAAGTGGTTATTGCCATATATTCGCCCTGGGACAATGGCATCAACAGCTACAATGTCTCCTACTGCATTGAGAAATTTAGTCGACGCATTAAGAGGACCTCGGTACCGAGGTAGTCCAACTTTTGCAGAATACCAGGATAAACAAAATCGGGAAAGATTTGATAGTCTGAGGATCGTAGCATCTGCGCTACTGCTACAACAGCTCGAGCAAGGAACATATCAAAATTTCCCACAAAAAAGTATTTTGTATTATCATCCTTCGGAGGATTCTTTCGGAGTACATGTGACACCGAAGGATCCTGAACATTCGATACCTGTTTTATATGTGGCTTCATCATTCGCTGCCGTCTGGGTCTGGGCGATGTTGGAAAGCAAGGAAAATCGTGGTATACATACGAATATAGGAAGGGCACTGGAGTGGGTGTATAAGCATCCTATAATAGATGTGAGCAATATATTCAGATGTATAGCTGCAAGTATTGATGACCGAAATCAGTTTGTTCAAACTGCTGTAGATTTTCACATGGAACTGCAGAAAATTAATCCTGATGGGGAAACCTTTAATCAGGATCAGGGTCTTATTGCGTTTTGGCGAATACCTGTATTGCGCCCTAATAATGCAGGAATAGGTTTGTCTACAGTTTATCTGAATAGGAAAAGCACACGAAATGGCGGACCAAAGCTATATATAGAAACCACTGGTCGAATTCAGGGATGGACCTGGAATCTGATGTCGTTTTTAGATAATATACAGAGAAATGCATCGGAAGGATTAATAGTGGGGCATCCACCTTATATAGGTCCTGAATATCTCTTTATTAAGGGTGTGTTCGGAGATGTTTTGAAGGGTACATCATCTGATGGTGGGTCCAAGTTAATATTATTGGATGACGGCGTAAGAACATATGTACTCAAAGCAGCAGAAGAAATTCTAGGGCGATTTCCCGATCGGCCGGAGGTGCTAGTAAACCCATTTCCAACAACTGCCGAAAAATACAATTAAAAGTGCTGGAAAATTACATTTTTGCCTAAACATAAGAAATAGGAAGTAAGTGACGTAAGCACTGTCAGCAAAATAGCCTTTCATTAGGTTTTGACTTATTGTATAGATTACTCAATATTAGAATTTACATGCACACGGGAATCGGACTGGAGTATAAGGACTGCTTGTAAAATATATTCGATGTGTCACCAACTTGGAGAAGTACATCTTGCAGACTAATTAATTAACAATTACAATAATTACCAGTTATGATTAACTCGCATAGATTACGGTTATTGGAGAGTATCCTTAGTCATTATCAACTTGATAGCTTACTGATCTACTCCACTAACGAAAAGTACAAATACAGTAATTGGTTGTTTCGCGTTAGACCCCTGCTCTATAACTATATTTTTATAAATAAAAACGGTAGTTATGGTTTTCTCGAAATAAGCTATCTTGTAGCGAACCTTGCTAGGGTAGTAGGAGATGTCGAAATAATAGAAATTAATGAGACAAATCCAACTCCTGGTATTCAAAAAGCTATTGGTCAAGCCAAAATTGTCGGGTTAATAGGAGATGTACCTTATCATCACATTAGATCGCTCATAAATGATGATTATAAATTTGTAGATCTAAATGACTCTGTCGCTGGCCTTTTGTGGCAAAAAACAGACGAAGAAATTTTTACATTACGCGAAGGAGCTCAAATACTTAGCTCAATTATATCTCAGGTAAACACATATATACAAAAAGATACCACTGAAGAGGAAATTGAAAGAGAACTGAAGATCAATATTTTTTCCAAAGCAGAAGGCCTGGCATTCCCAGTATCCATAACTACAGATGATGACTTACTAAACTCCACTGTTAAATTTCCTACTACTAAAGTCATTAAAAAAGGTAGTTCGATTTGTATTGATATGGGTCTAATTTACAAAGGACTGTATACCGATATTACACGAATGTTTTTTACTACGGAAAATAATATAAAGAACGAATACGACCTATTAAAACAGGTTCATTATGAAATTATCTCCACTCTTAGGCCTGGAGTGAAATTAGAAAACATAAAGGAAATGTACATAGAGAAATTAAATGCTTTAGGACTGAATGGAGATTCTTTGGAATTTCAGGATTTAGGCCATTCAATTGGCTTTGATGTGCATGAAGCTCCCTTTTTAGTGACCGAAAAATATAAAGACTTTGAATTACAAGAAAATATGGTTTTTACATTAGAGCCTGAAATCCTAACAAAGTCACAACACAGAATTCGAATAGAAGATATGATCGTGTGTAAAAAGGATTCTTGTGAGGTTTTGACTGTTGTGTAACATTGCTGCAAATAATGCTGTTATTCTACACAAATTAGATAAATTTTATAGTCAGTTGATTTAGTTTTGAATTGTGGTTTGTTTTATGTTTACGCTTATTTAGTGGATTCTTCTGGATAAATATATTTGTATGTTAAAATTGTGTAGTCCGTGAATATGATTTATGGACATCAGTTAAATGAGAGTAATACTATTTAATTGATACTAGCTAATATATGCTAATATATGTGAGTTTATTAATACTGTATGCACATGCAAAGATTAACTTTAGATAAATTTACTTCATTCTGTAAAACACGAGGGTTTGTCTATCCATCAAGTGAAATATACGGAGGATTGGGTGGTATTTACGACTACGGACATTACGGATATTTACTTAAAGAAAACATAAAAAATGCCTGGATTAAATCAATGATACAAGATAGAGACGATGTCACTTTACTTGATTCAGCAATATTCATGCATCCAAAAACATGGATAGCTTCGGGACATGTGGATAGCTTCGATGACCCAATGGTAGATTGTAAACATTGCAAACTACGGTATAGAGCAGATCATTTGCTTGAAGAATTTGGTATAAAGATTGACGATAAAGCTTCAATTGATGAAATTAATGCCGAACTTGATGCATTGCGGCATGCTGGTAATTTGAAATGCCCTAATTGTGACAGCAAAGAATTAACATCAGCAAGAAGATTTTCTCTGATGGTTAAATCTAACTTGGGCTCTACCGTTGACAAACTAAATGATGAAGATGTGGTATATCTTCGACCTGAAACATGTGGCGGTATTTATCTTGAGTACAAAAATGTTGTTGAAACATTACATCCAAAATTTCCTTTTGGTATAGCCCAGGTTGGTAAAGCATTTCGTAACGAAATAGTCGCAAGACAGTTCATTTATCGCACACGAGAATTTGAACAAATGGAAATGCAATATTTCCATCACCCAGATGACACAAAACAAAAATATGAAGAGTGGAAGCAGTTTAGGTGGAACTGGTATCTAGAATACGGTATACCTGAAAATAAATTGCAATGGTACAAGCATGAGAAGCTCGCACACTATGCAACAGATGCTTATGACATTAAATATAAATTTGATTCTCTAGACGGATTTGCCGAAGTTGAAGGCATCCATGCTCGAGGTAATTGGGACTTATCTCAACACTCTAAATATTCTGGAATCAAACTTGACTTTTTTGACCCAGAAAGAAACGAAAAATTCATACCTCATATAATGGAAACATCAGCAGGATTAAATAGACTGTTAATGATGTTTTTAGACAATGCATATCATGAACAAGAGATATTGACAACAGACAACGAAGGCAGCGGAAAAAAAGATACACGTATTTTACTTAGACTCGATCCAAGATTATCTCCTGTTAAAATAGCTATACTACCTCTCATGAAAAAACAAGTTCTAATACGCAAAGCAAAAGAGATATTTAACAATCTGAAAAAACTTTATATTTGTGAATATGACGAATCAGGTTCAATTGGGAAACGTTACCGACGTCAAGACGAAATCGGAACACCTTATTGTATTACAGTAGATTACCAAACATTAGAGGACAACACTACCACGGTACGAGATCGCGACTCGATGAATCAGGAAAGAATACACGTTAATGAACTAAAAGTATATTTTGCCGAAAAAATTTTGTAAATGAATAGGAACATATATTTTGTGTTTTTAATAGCTCATTATTCTATTACCGCCTATATGAATTATTTAACCAGTATGCGTTGATCTCATACAAATCACTAAAAAGACAAATTAAGTAATAATCGAAATTATAAAGAAATAAAACTCAATCTACTTTTACTCCAAATACTAACTTTGTTGTAGTAGTACGAGAGCTTTCAATATATACAGAGATCTCCTCATTCGGCTTTAAAATAAAACCATCTGTTGGTAAATCATCAGTACCAAGAACATACTTTTTATCGTTTATATATACGTTCTTTTGCTTACCCACTACACTTGCTAGACCATCTGGTACGGTTACGCTTATGTAAAACTTCTTATCTACTGGTAATTCATTCTTTAAACTAAAGAGCCTAACTTTTTTAAATGTCGGGGCTTGTTCTACAGAGAGCACATATAAATCAGGTAAAACCTTTTGATACACCCTATCAAAAGACATCAGAATTTCTTCATCTAAAGTCAACATCCTATCTATGGTAACAGAATTAAACGCGCCTAGAACATTTTGGGACTCATTGTTTGCAGTAGAAGCAAACTGACCATTTGTATCAGGCGTTTTATCTGTATAATGAATAATTGTAGGAATCGAAACTACAGACTCTTCGGATGCAACTACAGGCTCCAAACTTTTTGCTATAACGATAGGGAACGCAAATAATGAAATTAAGGCAATAAGCAGAAAGCTCTCTGAAGAAGCATTTAAAATCTGATTTATTTTTTTTATGAATTTGGACGATTGCATGCTTTATCTTATTATTTGTAATTATTAAAAAGTAATTCTTCTTCTATATTTTGTACCATAATCCAAATAAAAATCAAAGTAAAAAGTAGCGTCATCGTAGCAACCCAGCCATAAGTCATACCAAGAAGAAATGAAACAAAAATATATACAGTAGTAATTATTAAGAATGTTGTCCAGACAAATGCTTCTTTATATATATGAAATGATGACTTCAACAGATGTAATAAGTCATACTTCGCTAATTTCAAGACGAAATAAGGAGATGCTCTACGATGATTTAAAAGTAAAGATTTGCCGGTTACAACCATACAACCTGCAATAACCGATACAAACATAAACAGATTAGAATAACTAGATACTAAAACAGCATCTTCAGCACTATTGTAAACCAGACCTATCGAGAATACAGAGTTTGCAACACTGCGTACGCTCCAGTCAAGACCAAGAAAATAATTGATGGCCGTAATAGATAAGACCTTACTAAGAATCATTAAAGCTGCTGGCAATATTGCTACATCAACCAAATCATAGATCAACCTCACGTCTTTCTGTTCAGTACGCTTCATCTGTAATATAGTCAAAAATATACTTTTTTGAACGGTTTGTAAAGAGTGACACGAATATATAATTAGGCAGTGATTAACAAAGCACAAACCCTAAAGTTCAGATACAAAACTAATATACCACATATAACAGATCCAGAATTAAACTAACAGAAAGGACAAAAATAGATTGAGACTTGTACATTTTTGCATCACGTATTAGCTGGCGTAAATGGAGGAGCAGAGGGATTCATATGTTGTGTTTGTGTATGCAAATTGGATGAATGTAATACAACAGAATTAATTTGCGAATCTCCTGCTTTCTGGAAGGGTGACGGATCTGTAGGATAAGCAGAGCCTTGATTAGCAGAATGCTCTGTTGAATGAATAGATCCCTGATCAAAAACAGTGTTAGTACTCGTCATTATATATGCCCCCACCGAACTACTTGATATTGCAGAGTTCGGCGAATTTAAAGGAATTGTTGGAGCTGAAATTGGTTGTTGATTAGTATTATCATCATATCCCCAGCCCTCTGATACAGTATCAATGTTCTGCGTTATTGAAGATGCATTAGAAAATACTTTTTTTTCTTCTTGTTGTCTTTGTAAAATTGTCCCACCAGAAATTACCCCAAGCACTTGATTAGCAGCATCTATAGCACCAGCATCAATAGAAATATATGCAAGAGTCTTATTCCTTATAGCATTAGACCTATTCACGATCCCAATATATTCTTCGGATTCAAAAGGCGAAACTAAGTAAACAAAAGATGAAAGTCCTGATTCTAAAACTATAAATGAATAATATTCTCTACCATCTACGCTAAATGGTAAGTAATAATTATAATCAAAGTTACTAAAAGAAATACCTAACTGAGCTAAATCCCGATTAGTCAAATATGAATATACTGTCTTTCGTGATTCATCAAATTTCAAATTATTTAGAATCTTCTCCTGCACCCTTACATTATCGATGCCAACAGATGCAAAATACTGCTTAATAATTGTTGATAAATCTAATTGATATTTATTGGCGATATCTGTCACTATAGCAAAAGTGTTATTACTATACACTTTTTGTAGACCATGCGTCTGCCCTATAATCCCGTGTAATATGATGGAGGCGTTAGCTTGATCTATCTCAAGATCCAAATCATTTGCGTAATTATATAAAAGCTCTGTAGACATCCATAGATCTTGAGATAAGGACACTATTGCCCTACCCTCTAGATTCAAATTTCCTCCAATAGACACTATTTCATATTCCTCAAATTTTTTTGGTATAGAAGTATAAATTTCGCCCAGGTCAGATAACCTACCCACATTTATAGTAATGACTAGATCATAAATACCTCCTTCTCGCGAATAAGTAATACTTTCAAAATCAACAATGCCGGCATCTGGAGTAAGTTTAATATCTAATTGATCAGCTCTTCGCTCCCAGTCGATACTAGTTTTATCACTTACATTGGATACACTAATCACATAACGTATAGGACTAATTTTGTTTAATATTTTGGTAGCCTCAATACCAGCCAATGAAAATATGTTATTGAATATAGTTACAGGTACTTTCTCGGCCGCAATATCTACTTTTTTCCCCTTAGAGATTAAAAACCTGTACAACAAAGAAGCTGTTGCAATACTATCCGGATCTACCAAATAAGGCAGCACTAAAAGGACGTTGGTAGAGCTTTCTACTTTATTTCGGAATTCTGATATGTTCATATATTAGATTATATAAGATATTATAAAACATATTCTTTTATGGGTCAATTTTTATCTCGACTCTGCATATTTAAATTATGGATTGCATAAAATAAAATTTTCTATATACAAATTTTGATCGCCAAGAAATCTTTACTAAGAAATCTTTATTAGAAAACCTAAATATAGTTAAGGGTATTATTGATGAGTCTTTTTTCCCCTATTTTACAACAATATCTTCAATAATATCTCCCTGATAATCTTTTACGTTAGGACTATACTTACCATCAAGCTTAATTGTGCGGACGGTATGGTGACTAGGTATGTGCAAATATACTTCTACACCGTCATCATCAACCATAGATCTCAAATAATGACTAAATGATTCTAAAGACTCTAGTTTTACATTATTCTTGAGCTTTATTTCTATGCTACTTATACAATTTACCTCTGGGCTGCTTGGGATTTTTGTCTTCTCTTCTGCACCAATGTGAATATTCTGAGACTGTGAAATTTCTGTTATTACTTCATTCGAAGTGTTGTATACTTGCTGATTTTGTTGTGCCAAATTTGAAATTTTTTTATTTAACTTTACTATGATACTCTGAAGATCCTCAGGAGTATAAATTTTTATATCATCTGCAATTATTTCAGGATCTTCCTTACGTCTTTGTATTTTGCCTTGCACATGAATGTAGACTCCATCTTTTAAGTCTTTGCATTTCTCATAGACCTTTGGAAAGACGGTCACCGATATCTCACCTGTAGAATCTTTTAACTTCACAAAGCTCATTAAGTCACCTTTCTTTGTAGTAATTTCATTAACCGCCGTAACCAAACCAAAAAGCTTAACCAACTTTGTGCTGTAACTGTTTATGTCTTGCAGGTTATGAATCAATTTGTACCCTTTTTCTCGTAAGTATGAATCTATCTGATCTAGTAAATCAGGAGTCAAAGCAACACCTAGTATGTCTTTTTCCCATACTCTCTTTTGATTATTGTCTACTTCAGGTATATCAGGAATTTTTGTTGCTGCCAGAGTATAACCAGCATTATCCAAACTAAACATATCTACTGCCCCAGTAGATTGAGCAGATTTAGATTTTTGTGCTTTTGTGTATACATCGTTATAAATTTTGAGCAAGCCAGCTCGTGAGCCGAAATCATCCATCGCACCGATTTTAATCAGCGCCTCTATTGCCCCTTTTGGTACTACTTTATGATCAATGCGGTAACATAAATCATCAAGAGATTTAAATTCACCATTTTTTACCCTTTCATCAACAATATGTTGTATAGTTTTGAGTCCAACTCCTTTTAAACCACCAATTCCAAAACGTATAATTCCATCTCCTTCTATTGTAAAAAAAGCATCAGATTTATTGATATTTGGAGGTAAAAGCTTGATACCATGCATCTGAGCATCAACAATATCCCTTTTTAACTTATCAAGCTTTTCAATATCGGCCAGCATCAATGCGGTAAAAAACTCCGTAGGATAATTAGCTTTTAAGTAAGCCGTCTGA
This sequence comes from Candidatus Dojkabacteria bacterium, assembly GCA_025999155.1. Classification (GTDB taxonomy): domain Bacteria; phylum Patescibacteriota; class Dojkabacteria; order JAOAGR01; family JAOAGR01; genus KatS3mg084. The sequence continues at coordinate 538,663 of AP026679.1, read as the reverse complement.
AAAGAGATTAAGGCGTATGCTGCAGTATGAGATTTATTGAAGCCATAATCAGCAAAAGGTAAAGCATACTCCCATAATTTATCGGCAATCTCTTGACCGTAATGTGGATAATTTTTCATAAAACCAGCCTTGAACTTCTGCTCTTCTTCAGCCATGACTGCAGGTAATTTTTTACCCATTGCACGTCGCAAATTATCTGCCTCACCAAGTGTATAGCCAGCAAGATGATGTGCTATTTGCAGTATTTGCTCTTGATATACAGGCAGACCATAAGTAATCTTCATAATATCTTCAAGCTCTGGAATCAAATACGTAGTCTCTTCGCGCCCAAATTTACGATTGATATATGTTGGTATATACTGCAAAGGACCAGGACGATATAAAGCCAATAAAGCAGAGATTTCTTCCAGATTGCGCGGCTGCAGCTCCCTTAGATATTTCTTCATCCCGGCACTTTCCAGTTGGAATACTGCGGTAGTGTCCGCTTTGCATAACAAGTCATAGGTCTTTTGGTCATTTTCATCGAGATTATAAATATCGATATCAATATTTTTATATTTCTTTACTAAGTTGACGGTATTATCAATAATCGATAGATTCGCTACCCCCAGAAAATCGAATTTCATCAGGCCAATTTCTTCCAAATATTTACCTTCAAATTGGGTAATTATTCTCTCACGACTGCCTGACTCTTTTTGTAAAGGGCAATAATCGACTATAGGTTGAGGTGACGTAATTAAATATCCGCATGCGTGAGTAGATACATTCCTAACACATCCTTCGATTTTGTACACGTAATATAAAAGTTTCGTAAATCTGCTAGATGCCTGAGCCACTACTTTCAATGCATTTCCACAATTTTTACATTTTTCAAGATCTGTACCGAATAATATTTGTTTACATTGTGCGCAGTACTTGATGTCCTGAAGGTCGTTACCATCTTCCTTTAGTATTCGTCTGAATTCTTCGACTTTTTCTCTGTGCGCTTCAACAATTTTCAGTTCTTTATCAGCTAATTCATCACTTAACATAGGTTTTATACCCAAAACACGACCAAATTGAACAGGTACAAGTTTAGATAATTGATCTGTTGTTCTTAGATCAATACCTAAAACTCTTCCTACATCACGTATAGCTGCACGAGTGGTTAATTTACCTAAAGCACCTACATTCACAACACAATTTTCCCCATAAGTTTGTTTTATGTAATTAACTAATTCATCTCTTTGGTTATCTGCAATGTCTAAATCAATATCAGGAAGAGATTTTCGTTCCGGATTTAAAAACCTTTCGAAATAAAGATTCCATTTGAGAGGGTCGACGGTAGAAATACCTAGTGCATAACCTATACTTGTACCAGCCGCCGAACCTCTAGCACTTACTGAAATACCATGGGAACGCGCCCAATTAGCAGCATCCCATACCACAAGAAAATATCCATCATAACCTTTTTCATGAATAATTTTTAATTCATAATCTAATTGTTTTTCTACTTTCTCAGTCCAATAACCAAAACGTTTTTTAGCATTAGTAAAAACAAGCTTTCTGAGATAAGTTTCTTCTGTCTCACCTTCTGGAATTTTTGGATAAATTGGCTGTACCTTACCGTAACTGATACTAAAACTTTCTATTTCATCGTTAATCCTTAACGTATTCTCAATAGCTTCTGGCAAATCTTTAAAAAGTTCAATCATTTCTTGAGGAGAACGAAAATATTGTTGGTCTGTTTCTGGTCTTTTACGAGATGGATCACTTAGTAGTCTACCGCTATCGATACACCAAAGTACTTCCCTGACTTCACAGTCTTCCTGTTTCTCATAATACACATCATTGGTCGCCACAATAGGTATACCAAGATCTTTTGACATTTGAAGCACTTTCGGCTCTATAACTTCCTCCATATGGGTGCCTAATCTAGTGACTTCTAAATAAAAATCATCTCCAAAGATTGATTTATATTTTTGTGCGATGGCATATGCTTCCTCAGAATTACCTAAATAAAGATTTTTCGCTATATTACCGGATATACCACCGGAGAGCAGAATCAGTCCCTCATGATACTTTTCTAAAACTTCATAATCGATTCGTGGTTTATAATAAAAGCCTTCTAAATGACTTATAGAAACTATTTTTATAAGATTCTGATAACCAGTAAGATTTTTTGCTAGTAATACAAGAGATGTTGTTTTTTCATCAAGCTTTGCTTCTTTATCATGTCGTGTTCGAGGTGCCAAATTAACTTCTACGCCAAATATCGGTTTGATACCTTCGTTATTACATTTTTGCCAGAAACTCACCGTACCATACATGGCACAAATATCGGTTATCGCAATAGCGGGCATACCAAATTCTTTTGCTTTCTTCACAATTTTGTCAATCTTCATGACACCATTAAGAATAGAGTTGTCAGAGTGTACCCGCAAATGAACAAACATGGTAAATAATAGAAAGTATATCTAATTCACGCAAATCTTTCGTTGTGAAAATGAAAATACAGAAATCACGCATCTATATTAATTATATATAAATGTAAAGCCAATGATAGTGTATACTATAGCTGGTCAATAGGATGGTAGCAACAAGAAAACCAAAACACAAATCAAGCAGTCATAAATATTTGTCCTGTAGATCCTCTTACACCAATGCATTTCGGTGGTAGTGGCTCGGGAAATCCCGATGGAAATGCCCAAAAAACTTTAGCTGAAGCGAGAATGGAGGCTATCGAGAGGCTTGGACGACGTGATAAGACATATTGGATCGTGAACCCAAAAGCCATGAAAGAATCTAATCCATATCTATCTATAGGAGATAAAGTAGATGAAGAAGTCATAAACAGCTGTGTCTTCCCAGAAACAGATTATATCCCTGGAATTGATGATCCAGCAAGACATATTGTTATCAGTACAGGTGGTGAGTATCCATTTGCTACCATGCGTATTTCGGAAGATCCAAACAAATCTATATTAGCAGGATTTGTTGTCGAAGATAATGGTCGGATTGAATACACATCTCTTTTGCCATATATGAAACAGACTGACAACCGAGTATATGTTGATAGAGTACTAACCTTTAGCGGACGCAATCCTCGCCTTCCTAAAGAAGTGGCACGAGCTTTGCTATTAATTGCATTTGGATGTGGTGTTATACATGAAGCTAGTAAAAAACACCCATTCGTACCAAAATCTGTAGGAGTATCAGGTTACAGCTTGGTTAAAGCTTTACAAGCTGTATTAGGACCACACCTCGTGAAAAGATACAAGATTAATACTTGCGGGGTACGCATGGAGAAGAAGGATGAAACTACTGGTACATTGGTTAGCGATAGTGCATGGATAGCTGAGGCTTCAAATGCTGGTATTGCCCACACTCTTTCTCTAATATTTCGCAATTCAGGTGATAAGGAACTGGCGGCAATGTACAGAGAATTGGCTAGAGGTCTAGCCGAGAGTGATTTAGCACCTGGTATGCGCAACACATTTCTAAAATCTGTAATCTTACATGACCGATTTTTAGGATTTTATCTGTGGTTAAAAAGTTTCAGCACGAATTTGTTTACTACTATACAAACTATACCACAACCAGGAAGTACAAAAGTACATACTAGGGCGAAATTACTACAAGCATTAAGTAATATCATACGAATTCCCGTTACACAAATGGTAAGATGGGGCGCAATACGGAAGCTAGCGAAAGGTCTACAAGATTTCAAGACATTAACAGGAAGTCCAGTCGCTATAGCATTTAATTCAAATTTAACTAACATGAACGAACTTATTGAGACATAAAGCTTTTTTAAAGCCTATTGTAAATTATATAAATATAGTTTTTTTTAATATAGAAGTTTTTTGAGTAAATGAAGAAAAATGATATATTTATCTTGTGGAGACATTAACGGTTATATTCCTATTTATTGTCATAACTATCGGTTGTATAAGCGGTTTTTATTTGTTAGTAAAGCGTAGGTCGACTCCTTACTCTATACAGGTCTTTTTAATACTGATAGGTGTTGTACTCTGGGCAACATCGAACTACCTTTTTCAAATAACAACGAGCCGAGAGCGAGGCTTTTTTGTACAACAGAATAGCGAACGTCTCGGCACTATTGATGTCTATTGGGGGGCTACTATTTTTTAGCCAAACCTTCCCGATCCAAAAGCAAAACAAAGGGTCCCTCACAAACAAGCTATTTGTTCGGTATATGTACTGCATTAAGCGTATTACTTGTCATACTAGCGCATATTTACTGAACTATTTAGATGCGGGTGTGATATATGACGAATATAACAGGATAAAAACTAATAGTGACCTCATTCTTTCAAAACCCCATACTACGTATTGTATGATGGTCAGCTTGGCTTACGGTATACATACAGTCTATATGAATCATATAAACAGACACAAGTGGATTTCTGAAATTACAACTCGGTGTGTTCACGTCTCAGTCTATTGATATCTGCAATTGCGAGGTGATAACTTCTAGTGTGGCATTACCATCTCTACAGGATTATAGATTTATACTGATCGGCCCGGCGCTTGCAATTTTTATGTCGTTAGGATTTATGTACCTTCTAGTAAATTACCGTTATGCAGATTTTCGTATAGTTTTTTCAGAATTTATTGAGAAGTTGATTTTAACATCAATTTTCGTTGCCTTTATAGTCACTACCAACTACTTAATTAGACGACTACCACAAGATAAATATATAAGTACCGAAATTATCATCTATTCAATATCGACATTTTTATTTCTAATATTTTTTAAATTTGCTTTCCAAAATGGATATTTTCAAAGATTTCTACCGATACCCAACTTTAAAAAACAATTAGAGAGATTCAAAAATATTGTTCTAAGAGTAAATTCAGTCATTGATCTTATAGATCTGTATAAATCCATAGTTATACCAACGTTGGGTATCAAAAATTGCACAATCATTCTTACTCATCATGCTGAATACAAAAAACATAAAGAAACGTTTACAAAAATATTCGAATACCAAGATTCCAATGTTTTCATATTTGATGAAGAATATAGGAAATACATGGATGGGGTGACAACAAATATTCAGGTCCTAAGATTCTTTCAAATACTTAAAAACAGTTTTGATGTCAATTGTCTTATACAATTAAAATATCTTAATCAGGTAATTGGTTATGTTTTACTAGGGGTACAAAAAAAAGATATCGTATTTACTAACGATGAAATACGATTTCTCAAGGAAATTAGTGAAATATTTGCAGTATATCTATATAAACTTGACTTATATGAAGATTTAAAAAATTTCAATCAGATTTTGAATTCAAAAATCAAGTCAGCTACCGCAAAGATACGTAAACAAAAGGCAATAATTGAAGAGAAATACCGTGTAGAACGTGATATGATGGGAATAATGGGTCATGAGCTACGTACACCTATTACAGTTGCTCGTGGTATGACAGAATTACTTTTAGCTAAAGTAAATAGTGGTCAAGAATTAGACTTAACTTATCTGAAGGAAAAACTTGAAAAAATTCATATTTCAATAACTAAAGAAGCAGATTTAATACAAACCATGCTTTCAACTTCACACGTAGATAATTCTAAAATCAATTTGCAAGCAACACAATTCAATTTAGTTGATACCATAGAATTTTCATTGCAGGCCTACCAAAAGGATGCTGAAGCTAAACAATTAAAGTTAACCTTCGAAAATCACAAACCAGAAGGATTCGTAATAACCAATGATCCTAACCGTGTACAAGAAATTGTAAATAACTTGATTAGTAACGCTATCAAATACACTCATCAAGGTTCAGTAACCGTAACTCTTGATGAAAAAGACGGTAAAGTGATTTTTTCTGTAAAAGATACTGGAATAGGAATACCAAAAAAAGAATTACAAAACATTGGAAAGAAATTTTATCGTGTACACCAACATTTAGATTCATCGCATACGATTGTACGTGCAGGAGGTACAGGGCTTGGAATATACGTAGTAAAAGGCTTGCTAAAGGCAATGGGTGGTGAATTGCTGATCGAATCAGAAGTCAATGTAGGATCAACATTTACAGCAATATTTCCTATTGTAATAGAAACTAACCAGTCTAGTGTACCTGTCGCTGATTCGGCAGATATGTTTATCAAACTAGGGCTTAAAAAATAGCCCGAAAACACGATTTAGTACACAAGCTTCATCAAATTAAATTCTGTTCTACTATATCTATAATCAATTTATGAGCATTTTTATGCAATAAAGATAGTTTCTCGATGCGATCAACATCTAATTTATTAGCAGACAATAAGTCCTCTATGAGTTTCTCCAAACTTTCGAAATCTAATTCATCTTGAGAAAGAGTACGCGCTAATCCTAACTCTTGTAATAACTTGGCATTTTTGAATTGCTCATTTCCAGAAGTTGTGGGTATTGGTATCAATATTGCTTTCTTTTTAAGTACAAGCAGTTCAGTCACAGTATTAGCACCAGCACGAGAAATTAAAAGATCGGATTCTGCATATGCTTCCGCCATCTCGTTGGCAAAAATATAATCCCTAGGAATATATACGACGCCCTCACAATTTATTTTCTCAGCAATTTTTTTCGCCTTGTCAAAATCATTAAATAAAGTATTTGAGCCTGTTTGATGGATAACGTTAAACTTTGAAGTTAGACGAGCTATATTAGCAAAGATAAATTCATTGATAGCGTGAGCTCCTTGATTGCCACCAGTAATAAATATGGTCTTACGTTTTTTGTCTTTAAAGATAAAATTATTACTTTTAGTATGTAAAATAGCTTTTCGAATAGGATTACCTGTCAATATAAATTTATCTTTAAAATTACTTGAGATTTGATAGTCAGCTATTTCTGACTCCCATGATACACAGATTTGCTTTGCAAACTTCTGGATGAATTTATTAGAGCGCCCAATTGTAGTCGTTTGTTCATGGGCAATAATAGGAATTCTAAATAAGCCGCCCCAAAAACAAATAGGTACAGCGACGTGACTACCAAATGTGAGAATAATAGATGGCTTGAATTTAACAAGTAGATACAAGGCTTGAATGAACCCAATTGGTAGTCGCAATAGCCAAACAATCGAATGCCAATGGAAAAATAAAGATAATTTACCAGCAATAATGTTATAAAAAGGAATTCCTAAATGATCCTTGATTAGTCTATATTCAGCCGATGAATTTTTGTCAAAAAGTAGAGATTTTTTTTGCCCCACATAGACTATATCATTAAAACCCCTGGATTGAAGTTCTTCGATACATGCTAATGCAGGGGTCACATGACCACCAGTGATTAAAATCAATTTATTTTTTCTAATTTCCATATATTTACTATTCTTTCTTTGATTCAACGTAAACAATACGTTTATTAAATATTAAACGAGTTTGCGCGTCTAAAGCGGGTAACGAACTTAAAAATAAACCAACAAAAGGCACTAAAATCCACTGAGCAAAGGTACTAATACGGAAAAAGATTGCTTGCTTCTGTGGCTTTGGAGCTAGCCGCAAATCAACAAGGATAATAAGCAAAATCATTGATGCACTGATACTAAATAATAAACTCATGACAGACGGTACAGCATACGACAATTCCGTCAAACGAAACTTCTCATTAACAAGCCCAGGAATCATACCACCAAACATCGGCAATACGGAGGATAATGACCAATCAACAGCAGTTCTCACTTGGTTAATCAGGGGTAAAATTTTTACTCGCCAAGGAATGTCCTTTTTTTCAACAGACTTGATAAAAGAATGGGCAAACTCCGAAGCTCCCCAAGCCCATCGGCGCATTTGTATATACTGCTCTTTCACAGCGGCAACAAATGTTTTGTGCCTGCATCAGGCCTACCGGCAGTGGGGATAAACAATGGAACTGACACGAAAATCCTCTCCCGAACGTGAAAATCGCTTTAAACATAGTTCTCTCATCCTCAGGAATATTATCAACATCCCAAAAACCAATGTCATGCAAGGTTTTTAAGCTCATAGAATAGAATGAATATACCGTCAGCCTATAATTATTACGCTGTGATAAAGCAAGCCTCCACTGCACGCCTAGCGTCACAATGATCCGAGAAAAAAATCTAGCATCCCATACGGCACCGCTATAGTCAGTGGGTACTGGCTGATAGATTCTCTTATGCCTGTTTTCCCCTTCTAATAAAAATTTGTAAACAAGATAAGGAATGTACTCCTTATGGTTTATCATGTCAGCATCGTTGCTTGTCAATAAAACTCTTTCAGGATTAATACCTCTGCTAGTTAATTCTTGATATACAAAACGTCCGGCATGATTTTGATTAGATGCTTTGCCTTTTAATTCGCCAGGTTTAAGTTCATGCTCTGTTACAAAAAAATAAGCACATCTAGATTGAAATTCCTTCTGTAGTTCTAAGGCTATTTCTTTCCCTTTTGGTAAAGCTTTTTCACTAGATAAACAAATAATCTTACGATTATTAGGATAATTATTATTTAAAATACTCTCGATTGTTGGGCGAATTATATTTATTGATTCAGAAGCAAAAGGGATAATTGCGCAGTAGTAATACTCGTTCCAGTGTTCTGGAAACTCTTGTTTAAGTTTTGCAAGCCAATCTTGTTTGACCACATATAAAACCTTTTCATGCGCAACATAAGCAAGTACAACAAATTTAATTGCATTATAAACCCAATATACTCCATAAAATAAAACAAAATAAGCTGCTATATCTGGAGCAAAAAAACTAAATACGATAGGTATAGCAATACAAGTCCACGATATAAGCCCAGGTAAAGCCTCTAACAATCTATAAAACTTATAACTAAATACGACACGCTCAAATATGCTTCTAGACATGTAGTTAATACTAATACTTGAAATGATTTTACAATATTTTATTGTGAATATTTTATTGACAATACAACTCGACGATCGGGCTCCTGTCCAATACTAAATGTTTGCAAATTACTAAAATTCTCGTTGATGTATTGATGTACTATGTGTCTTTCAAAAGCATTCATGCGAGGCAACGTTACATCCTTAGATAATTCAATGGCTCTTTGAGCTGCTTGTCTTGCAATTTCCTGTATTCTTTCAACTTTTTTTGATTTATATCCACCTATATCAACTATGATTTTAAATTCGTCCGTAAAATCTTGAGATAAATTAATGTGCATTTGTCGAATTAATAGCTCAATCGCTAGCAAAGTTTTCCCTCGTTGTCCTATCAAACAAGAAACATTATCACCACTAATATCAATCTTAATGGTTGACGATGATATTGGTGTAAATTCCACCGAAAACCTATCACCGAATGCCAATTGAAACATTTCTGTTACCACGTTTTTTATAATTTCTAATTTATCCATGTGATTATTATAACTTGCTTAATAAATATTGTCTCCAGTAATTGTTATTTCGCTATAAGACGACTCAAATACTCTTTCAGCTTACGTACATTAAATTTTCCATCCATGAATCCATATTGAATCACAGTCTGCACTATGGTAAAGATATTCTGTAATAGCCAATAAAAACCTAAAGCAGCATGAAACTGATATGCACCCAAACCAACAGCCAGAGGAATGACATATATCATTTGAAGCTGATTCCATCTATTCAGAGCCTGTTGTAACTCTTCTTTTTCTAGTTCTTCTTTTGTTTTTTTCTTATTATGTTTATGACTAGGAGCATGTCCATCACTCCTGTTCTGTTGGAAAGAATATATTAACTTAGATTGTAAAAACTGGGTCAAAACCAGCAAAACCATCAATCCCCCAAAAGGAATAAACTCCGCACCAAAAGGAACGTGAGATGGAATGATAGCCAAATCTAGCCCGAAAAAATTTGTATTGAAAGAGTAATCCGAGCTATGCTTTAGGAAATCAAAATAAAGAACTTGATTAAACCAATCTCCTCCTTTATGAGGATCTGAATTTACAGATGCTATTTGAGCAATAACTGAGTTTAAGCCGAACAAAATTGGTATCTGGATCAAAAGTGGGAACAAACCCCCTAAACACGATAGTGTAGTTTCGCGCATTAAACCAATTTCTTCTGGTGTCAGCTGTGATGGGTCTTTTGCATTCCTTTGCATAGCTTGTAGTCTTGGCTGTAACTCCTGTAATTTACGTTGCGTCTGTATTTGTTTTATTGTTAAAGGTAAAAGCAGAACTCTTAGAAAAAGAGTTAATACAATAAGAGCCCAACCTAAATTATTACCTACCAACACATAGCTGGCTATCAATAAATTCGTTAGAGGATTTACTACTAATAACTCAAACACCGCCTATTATAAACCTTATATTGAGAATCACAAAGCTAATGACCTGACAACATGATACTTTCCGGAAATGTAAACCCGATACAACAGTAAAAATAAAAGGAAATTACAATTTTTCAACGCGTGATTGTGCGTGACGCCAAAGTTTGATAGCACGATGATTGCCGCTAAGGAGTACTTCAGGTACAGGGTATTTATTTCCTTCGTCATCTATAAAAACAGCGGGACGAGTATACTGAGGATGTTCAAAATTTCTTTCTCCCTTATCAAAATGCGAAAAAGACTCATTTTTTAGAGATTCACGATTTCCCACAACTCCGGGAATCAATCTAGACACTGAATCTATTACTATTAAAGCTGGAATTTCACCTCCAGTTAATATGAAGTCTCCTATAGACAATTCATAATCAACAAAGTTTAATATACGTTCATCAAAACCCTCATAGTGGGGACAAATCAAGATAATTTCATCAAAATTACAAGCAAAATATTTTGCTATTGTCTGGTCGTACATCCTACCTTTCGGGGAAAATATTATACTAACAGACTTTGTTGTCTTTTTAATATCCTTTAAAGCTCTATACACTGGTTCTACCATCATTATCATACCCGGACCACCTCCAAACGGTCTGTCGTCAACCTGTTTATGTATGCTGCGTGATTGTGACCAATTGCGTAAATTGTAGTTTTCTATCTCGAGTAAACCTTTTTGTCTTGCTTTTTTGATTAAAGAAAAATCTAGAGATTTTTCAAAAAATTCAGGAAAAATAGAAATTGTCTTAAACTTCATACCTTTATTATACACAATCCATCTTTACTATCTTCTATGGTACACTGTTTGTATATATACGAGATTCAATTATCAAATAACATTATGACAGACCGTTTGATCAAAATACGCAACAAAATATTGAGATTATTATATAAAACTGTATTTAAACCTATAGCTTTTCGACAGGATCCAGAAACGGTACATGATTTCATTATAAAACTAGGAAAATTGTTTGGATCAATAAATATTACACGAAATATAACTAAATTGTTATTTTACTACTCGAATGATAAATACTTATCACAAAATATCAAAGGAATAATGTTTAAAAATCCTATCGGATTAGCTGCTGGATTTGATAAGAATGCAGAACTTACAGCAATATTACCAGAAGTAGGTTTTGGTTTTGTAGAAGTAGGTTCGATCACAGGCGAATACTGTAAAGGTAATCCAAAACCTAGATTATGGAGAGCAAAAAACTCTCAATCTTTAGTAGTGTATTACGGATTAAAAAATGACGGATCGGAAACAATATCTCAAAGACTATCGAAACTATCTTTTAAAATACCAGTAGGTATAAGTATAGCAAAAACTAATTCGCCACATACCATAAATCCAAAAGAAGCGATTGACGACTACCTGAAAACTTATCGTCTTTTTCAGGATATCGGTGATTACTACACGATAAATATTTCTTGTCCAAATGCATTTGGAGGACAACCATTCACAAACCCAGAATTACTTGACCAACTATTATCAGCAATTGCAAGAGACCCAAAAACTAAGCCAATTTTCTTGAAACTTTCACCGGACTTATCCGAAAACGAATTGGAGTCTATCCTACGAATAACTGAGAGATACGATATTGACGGGTTTATTTGTTCAAATCTAACGAAAAATCGAAATAATGAAAAAATTCTTGATAAAGATATTCCTGAAAAAGGTGGTTTGAGTGGAAAAGTGCAAGAAGATCTTTCAAATAAACAAATTGAGTATATTTATCGAAAATATGGTAAAAAATACATCATAATAGGATGCGGGGGAATATTTTCTGCACAAGACGCTTATAACAAAATTAAATTAGGTGCAAGTTTATTACAATTAATTACAGGCATGATATTTGAAGGTCCTCAATTAATAAGTGAAATCAATAGAGAACTCGTATATTTCTTAAAACAAGATAATTATAACAATATCTCGGAAGCCGTAGGTTCCAAACATAGATCAACACAATGAACCAGCTTAAGAATACCAAAGGTGTAAATATCAGACTATCATTAGCATCGATTAGTACATTGCAGACTAGAGATATATCGAATACTTTGAATCACTCAAGAATATCAAATACTATAAATACTATAAATACTCCAAATACATCAAGTACACCTGGTCCTTCAAATACATCGACTTCATCTGATATAACTACATACAATACATCAAATACCCCAGACACAGTAAGTCCATCACAGACTCCTAAAGAAAAAATTGAAGACAACCATAATACCAAAGTACTCAATCTTGCATCTTTAAGATCAGAAAAAAAAGTCACGAATAACAAACTCCCCCCCGACCATTCCGCAAGCAGCGAAAATCAGCAAAATAACGAAAAAGAAGTAAATACAAAAGCCGAGGAAATCGAACAACCAAGTATCAAAAGAGCTAAACTAAGACATTTGAACATTAAACAGATTTTTATTCTATCATTTAGCGTTATTGTCTCTGTTCTATCAATTTTTCTAATATGGTCCATTTATCAAAGTGATAAGTATCATCTCGGTAGCTGGTCTGAAGAACTCACTCCTGAAGCTAAAAGCTCGGGTATACAAGAGTCAATTTATGATATTTCAGACGATTCCATAATCATCAGAACTCGTAGCAATGTAAATGCCATAGAATCCCAAACTTCAATCAAGTACTCAGTTAGACTTCTGAATAAAACCAGTGCGGCTGTCGTCTACATCATAGACAAAATAGAAGTATTGGATATTAAAATAATCGTACCTTTAAACTTATGTAATAACAACAAAACAGAATGTGAGGCACTACAGAAACAATTTCGGCAAGAATTTGAAGCAGCAATTGAAAAACAAAATCAAGAATATAAAGGTAAAATACTACGCATTTCGCCAAATCATGGCAAACTAAGATTTATCATTACAGGAGAAATTGAAATTACACTATTCAAAAAATAGTCATTGTTTTATAATCGTGTGGCTATGGCAAATATAAGTCACAAACCTTCAAAATACATGCTTAATCTACTACATGCAATAGAGACATTTGCTGATGAAGAGAACAAAGTCGTCAATACGGTAATCGAAATTGTACAAGGAACGATAAATAAATACGAACTCATTACTGAATCAGGTCAACTAAAATTAGACAGAGTTGGGTACTCTTCACTTGCGTATCCTTTTACGTACGGAGCAATACCACAAACCTGGGATCTAGATGGAGATCCACTTGACGTAGTAATCGTAGGGGTTACAGAGCCTTTAATACCTGGGTGTCTCGTTGAGGCCCGTGTCATAGGGTTAATGAGATTTAAGGATGGGGGAGAACAGGATGATAAAGTAATCTGTGTATTAAATGATGACAAAAGAGTAGAACATATTCACAATTTAGAAGACCTTGGAGAACACTTTTTAAAGGAAACACAATACTACTGGGAACATTACAAGGACCTTAAAAAGCCAGGGACTTGTAAAACGGAAGGTTTCTATGGCGCTGAGGAGGCAATAAAAGTAATCAAAGAGTGTCAAGAACGATACGATAAAGAATATAGACCGAAACTTGAAGAGAATTAAATCGACTTAGTCCAGAATATTAAATAGATCCCTTGTGCGATGTTCATGTTTTGATTTTGTATCGATTTAGTATGTATTTATGTGCTTCGGATTCATAATCATCTGGCAAATGCTTTATTTTTGAGATTCCTAAAGCTTTGGATATTATAGCGTCAGCTAAGTGAGGGTTTTTTGGTAATAATGGTCCGTGGCAATAAGTGCCAATTATGTTTTTATAGTAACAACCTTCTAACCTATCAAAATAGTTATTTCCAAAGCCAACTATAACACGACCGATGGGTTTCATTTTCGTTGAACGAAGCTTTGTTTGCCCTCCATGATTCTCAAAACCAACTATATATCGTGAAAAATTAATATCCACATTCCAATATTTCACAAAATCATCACTCATCTCTACGATGATATTCCCTATACATCGAGATTTTACCTCTGGACCCGGAGCACGAGTTTCGATATCTAAAATATGTAAACCATCAATTAAATTACCTTCGGCATCCAAAAAATACTTGCCAAATAATTGATAACCACCACAAATCAACACAAATACCTTACCAATTTCTACCTCTTTTTTAATAAAATCTCTATGTCTAATAAGATGTCTAAAAACCTGCATTTGATCATTATCTTGTCCACCACCTATAAAATAAATATCTGCTTCTTCTATAACCTCGTCATTTAATTCGGTATGAACAACTTCAACCTTTATACCTCTTACCTGAGACCTATATTTTAAGGCGGTTATATTCCCTAAATCTCCATAAATATTGAGATTTTCCGAATACAAATGATTTATTTTTAATTGGTATTTATCCATTGGATCTCCACATTGCTTTTACTTGTGTAAATTTACTTATGGCATGACGAAACTCAAGCATAGCAGTATATGTTGGTAAAACATATATTTTTGATGCCCTAATTTGAACCAAAGCCTTTTCGATATTGTCAAAAATATTTTCTGCTTTCACTGTAAACCCTTCATATTTTAGTCTGACAGCTAGATCCCATCTTCTCATACCACTAATGTAAATATCTGAAGGATCAAATCTTTTTAGAAGTCTAAAATCTACATCCCAGATCCAAGAGACATCCCGACCATCAGCAATCTTATCATTTAGAAGAATTAAAACCGCTGCATCCTGTAAGGGACAATGAGTAAGTAAATGTAAATTTAAATTCATCCCTGCCGGATTTTTGGCTAAAAGTATCTGAAAATTTTTATTTATACCATTCTTTTTATCTTTTAACTCAATTATTTCCCCTCTACCAAATACGGGATTGAAATCTTCTAAATTCAAATTCATATTTGGAAAAGAAAGTGTCTCTCTTACAGTCAAAATAGCCAAAGCAGCATTGATCGCATTATGTAAACCAGGTACTTTTATACGATTGTCTAAAAAGTTTGTGACATCTCCACACAAATCAAACGTCACTGACAAATCCCGACCCACTTTGACATTTTTAATTAGAAATTTTTCTAATCTACCTTCATTCAGAGTATTGTTTGACGTTTTCTCCACAAAAGGATTTTTTTCTAATTTAATTTGAGAAATATACTGATGGTCCACTTGTATTTCTATAATGGTATTTCGAGTATAATGCTTTAAATCTGCTACACGAAAATCATCACCATTTAAAATTAATATTGGATCATTAGATCCTTCAACAGCTTCTTTAATATACTTATAAGTTTTATCAATTTCTCCATATGCATCGAGTTGATCCCTAAAAATATTTGTCACGACGATGATATCTGGGCTTATAAATTTAATTATTTTCCGAATACTACCCTCCTCCATTTCAAAAACACCAACTTGAGCATCTACTCGCCCAAAAATGTCCATTCTATCAACGATAGCAGATATAATTCCACGTATGAGGTTAGAACCACTTGGATTTGTTATCGTTTTTATTCCATTTTGTTGAAGCAAATAACAAATCATATGAGTCGTCGTAGTTTTACCATTAGTGCCAGTGATTAATATGACTTTGTTAAATTGATTAAATATTCTCTTCACAATCCGCGGAAAAAATCTTTCCAATATCAAACCAGGTAAAGCTGTAGCTGAATTAGAAGTAAAAGTTCTCAATAAAAAAATAAAAAGTTTTAAAACATAGATTACAACCACCTTTTTGGATTCTCACAGTAAAATTTTTCCATATTCTAACATAAAAAACTAATTAATATGTATCAGCGCTTGGTGCAGTGTTATAATACGGAAATTATGCGACGTATTCTGATATTTTTTACGATTTCATTGCTAGTACTAGGCTCTGTATTCGGTATATGTTTTGCTTTGAGCTACTCTAAATATAGAAAGCAGGATATTTCTTCTGTAAGTATAAATCCGGATTCTCCTAATCAAGTTTATAAATACAAAAAAATAACATATTTTGCTCCTGTGGTCGCGATAAAAAGCTACATTGATAATATAACTTTTAATGATTTACAAAATAGACAGATAGCTATTTTAAAAGAAGATGAACCGGTATTGAAAACATTGTTGTACGACTACAATGTTAAATTTGATTTATTCAGTAATTTTGATGAATTATCTCGTTACTTAAACTCTAATATAGATCAAGTAGGTATCTTAAATTTTTCTAACTTACACTTTAGGCTTAAAACTATTAGATTTGAAAATATTGATATATTGGATAGAAATTCAAACATTTTAGACTATAAATTAAAATACATACAAGAATTGGAATCATCTTCACCAAAAACAGATGAGTCTAACATTACACAAGCTAAGATTACAACAATAGGTCATACTGGATCTATGATTCCTGCACGGCTAGTAGAATATTACATTCGTAACAAGTTTAATGGTGATTTCAAGAGGTTATTTCTTACTACAAAACCTTTATTTGATAGTATGGACTTTGTAAGTAGTACTTTTGAAGCACCTGTTTTAGGGAAAGGAAGACCATGCATTAAATGCATGCAATTCGTAGGAGCAGATGATTTTATGAATGCAATAGAGTATTCAGGTATTGATTTTTTTTCTCTTGCATCAAATCATATAATGGATGGGGGTGTTGAAGCTCTCTCCAATACTCAACGTAAACTAAGTGAAATCAACATTAAATATACAGGAGCGTCAGTAATAAACAATGATGATGCAGCTAAGCCAGTACTCGTAGAAATCAATGGGTTAAAAATAGCCTATCTAGCATTTAACGATACTCCTGGTAGAGAACAATGGGCTGGTAAAAATTATCCAGGAAGCGCGAATATATCTGACTGGGAAATTGACGAGAATGGTAATACCATTAAGTATGAACCAAATATTGAGCGGATAAAATACTTTATGCAAAAAGCAAAGGATTTAAATCCTGATCTTATAATTGTCATCATGCATTGGGGAGGTGTCGAATATACTCCTCAGCCAACAGACTATACACGACTCTTAGCTAATTTACTAATCAAGAACGGAGCGGATATAATTTTTGGAGATCATCCTCATTGGGTCCAGGAAATCGAATATATAGAAGGTAGACCAGTATTTTATTCTGTAGGGAATTTTGTGTTTGATCAAGATTGGAGTATTGAAACCATGCAAGGTATGACAATCGAAGTCACTCTATATGGGAATAAACTTATAAATTACAAACTCCATCCACATCAATTAGATCTTAGACAAAACGGGACGATAAGATTACTTAAGCCCAATGAACATGAATATAAACAAACACTCAATAGAGTATACAACGTGAGCAACTTAGAATGACAAAAATCATAATATAAATGATGGATAACTGAAAACTACATCTCTTCTAAAAGCCAATTTAATTTATTAGTTACGTTCCCTAAGAATTTACCAAAGCTTCATGGCATAAGTTTACAAATACGCTCCATCAGGAATAGATTACGTTTAAGTAAACATTAAGTGCCGTCTGCAAGCAGGAAATTACAACATTAACTTAAGATTTTAATACCGTATACCTCATTATAAAGATCTTTTATTGCATTTATTAAACTCTCGACATTCATATTGTTAATATCAACAATTTTTGCTTTGGTATATGCTTTAATCCTTTCCGCTGGTGCCCCAATATCGAATATGATTATGGGCAATCCCATAGATACTACTTCATCCACTACAAATGAAAACGTCTCGGGCCATATCGAAGAGAAGAAAACAACATGTATATTTAGCTCTTCAACTATATCAGGTAATTTCTGCCTTTCATAACGACCATAAATGTGTATAGACTTTCTTACGCTCTCCTCAATATCACTCATATTTACTTCCCCTATGATAAACAGTTTAACTGGCAACTGCATTCGATCTATATATTTTGCTAACTCGGAAATGACTTTTGAGCCTTTTTGGTAGTTTATACTACCAATTACCCCTAGATTTATTTGATACTTTGAAGGCTCTATTTTTACTTTTCGTAGACGCACATCGAGTCTATGAGGAATTACAAGAAACTTATCTTCTGGTATCGTAGGATAAGCTTTTGTAACTATATCTCTCGAACTATCAGAAAAACATACAATGTGATCAGCAATATTCATCAATTCACTCCATTTATTTCTCCATAGTAATACATCACATTCCACATTTGTAGCAAAAAAATTATTTTTTAAACATTTCCTACATATGTTGATATCCTCAGGAACACCGCAAAACTTACCCTTATCATTTAATAGATTATAGGATGGACATATTAGATAAAACTCATGCACATTAACTACAAGCTTAGCAGAAGTCTTTTCTTTTAGCATTCGTATATTACCCAACAAGTCTAGAGGTCTTCCAAAAGATACCAAATTATTAAGAATAATTTCATCAATCTTAAATCCTTGTAATCGATCGAACAAAAAATCTGAATCCCAAACGAAAAATTCTTTCTCAATATCTCGATAAAAAACCTTCAAAGTTGAGTAAGATGAAGAGTAATCTTCCGTATATAAAATTATAACTCTGTTTTCCTTTAATCTCTCTTTTACGAGATTATTCCTATATATGTTTGCTCCTCCCCCTATGTTATGATCTATAATAAAAGTAGTATCTATATTTTTACATACACTTAAGAGAAAAGCAGTGTCCCTGATAATTTTATTAGGTTCTTCGTCTATAAAATCATTAACCAATTCAAAATACTGTGAATGCAATCCCGAAAGTCTTTTGAGGTTTTGATTAATCAAACTTAACTTTTCTTCTTTCTGGAAACTTCCACCATGCTTATGGTATACAAAAAGGTTAGGAGCCAATATATTTTTATATCCTTTTTGTCTTGCCCGCATACACCAATCGTTTTCTTCTCCATAACCTCTTTCAAATGTTTTCTCATCAAAAAAACCTACGTCTTTAAGGGCATTTTTACTGATTCCCATACAAAAACCTACACCCGTAGGAAGTTCAATATAGCAATCATCTACAACAAAAGAAGAAAAAATATCGTCTATTTGATCATAATCCAGATTTTTGGGTAATTCATTATCTTTTAAAAATTCAGGAAAACTGCATATTGTTCCTGCATTTGTAAAAGGGGTGACAGATGCAACTCTATTATCCTCCAGTATAGGCTTTACCAGCCTGTATAACCATCCAGAAGGAAGCTCAACATCTGTATTTACAATAACTACGTGATTTTCTGCAACACTAAAACCTTTATTTACGGAGGAAACAAAACCTAAGTTCTTTTCATTTCTAATTAGGATCACATTATCTCGACCTTCAGAAATTTCTCTCAATAAGTTTCTGACTCTATAATCTGTAGATGCGTCATCTACGATTATTAATCTATATGGCTCATTAGTATTCTCTAATAAAGTTTTGAATAAATTGACTAGGTAACCGTACGCGTTGAATACAGGTACTATTATGTCGATAGTTTCAGGTAATTTTTCATTCTTAGTTTTGTTCGGAGTTCTAAACCTACTGAGAATATAATCAAAGTTTTTTAACTCTTGACAATCCGACCAATTGCTTTTATGCTTTATATGCTCTACTGTTCCAAGATCCAGTTTATAAAATTCATTATCACCAAAATCAACTACTAATCTCAATGGCTTTTCGCCAACATCATGTAATTTCAGATCAATGACAAAGCCTGATTTTTGAGATTTTCCATTTTCAAATCTTTCTATATTGTACTTAGCTTTGAATCGTCTGCTACCTAATTCAATATATACGTTATTTATATGCTTTGTTTCATGAACAACCGAGCCAGTGAGCCGTATCGAATTTTTACTCGTAATTACTCTATCTATACAAACTTTCAATCCTTCCTTTTGGGGGACCACAAAGTTTTTAATTAAAACTCTTGAGGAAGAATAGTTTTTCTTTATTTTATTTTTTTCTTCTTCCGTAATTGTATATTTACCAACAATTCTTTTACCTGTCTTCAAATGAACAATATTTACTCTCCAGTCATCGTTGGAAAACAGATCTTTATCAATATTCAAATCGCTCCAGTTCACATAAAAACCGGAATCGACTCTTTTTGATATAATATCGGCTACATCCTGCCTGTAAAAGAAATGTGTTACCTCTCCGACTTGGATGCCGTTTATAAAAACCGCAAGAGATTTATCGTTCAAATCACTTAAATTTACGAACCACCCGGATATGCCATCAACTGTCAAATTATCTATATAACCATACAAACCTTCATTCGTTCCCCTTCTTATGTCTGGCTTAATACCACCACTTACAATAGTAGAATAAAGATGAAGTTTACTGAGAATTTTATCGCGAAGATTACCGGGAATTTTATTGCGAAGTTTACTTAAAACAGATCTCAACATATCTGATTTTTATTTTTTAAATAATTTGAACACATAGGAACAAAAACCATTCTGTTCTCGCATAAATATCGAGATAGTTCAAGTACAGCAATATTAGATTTTATACGAAATGCGATTATTTGTGTTAGAAAATAAGACAACATGACACGAATATATCAAACATCCTATCGGATGTTATCAGAGTTTTCGCACAAGGACAAGATCAAAAACTTTGTTGATTGTACTTATATTTTTTGTGGTTTTATGTTTGTAGCTTTGAGCAAGTATTTATGTATTGTCGACCCACTTTCCCTTTAACAAAAAGCCATCAACTAGGAAACACAAAACCGAAAGATGTGACGACGCAAAGTCTCAAACAAAAATATAACCAACCTCACAACAAAAACTACAAATCAAATATCAGGCAATCAAAAATGCATTATAAAGTCATTGCCGCTTTACCCGTTCGACCACGCAAATAATATAGTTTTGCTCTACGAGCCTTATTTTCTGCAACCTTTTCTATCGATGCAAGGACAGGTGCATGTAAAGGAACAATACGTTCGACTCCAATTCCATTGGCACCTATTTTTCTTACAGTAACGTTTTTTCTTAGACCTGAGCCCGAAATGGCAATCACAATACCTTCAAAATATTGAATCCTTTCACCAGCTTTAGCATCTGCTACTTTCAAGCCTAATCTTACTGTATCACCAACTTTGAAGGCCGGTATGTCTTTTTTAATATACTTTTGCTCTACTTGTGAAATAACTTTTACATTCATACAACTTAAATTATTAAGCTAAAACTCTTTGAATTATATATCAATTAGCCATAAATCACAAACTTATACATATCATATTTTTTATATCAGAAGCTTGGGTTAACTGAATTCATATTATTGAGATTTTGTAATTCTTCTTTCTTTTTTGGATTCATCCTTAATAAAATTTCTTGTTCTACAACTACACGATCTCTGCCGTAAACATTACGAGATAATTGTACAATAAGATCACGTATACGTTTATCACCTTTTGGCATGGTTTTAAAGGTTGTACGGATTGAAAAAGGAGGTGGATACCTACCATTTACCATTAACTTAACATAAGCATTTTGATTTTCTATATTTGTTAGATCATTCTTATTAAATACAGGACTAAATATTCTTTCAAGATACTCCGCATCATCCAAACCAACACGGAACGATATAATACTACCAACATTACCAAATACTGCATCTCTAATCTCTTCTTTCATCTGCCCTATGTATTGGTTTGCAACAATCAAATTTAGTCTGAATTTTCTTGCTTCAGATAAAATTGTAGCAAAATCATCTGTAGCAAAGTTCTGAAACTCATCGACATACAAGAAGAAATCTCTTCTTTGTTCCATAGGGATATCTACTCTACTCATAGCAGAAGACAAAATGCGAGGAACTAGCAAAAGACCTAAAAACTCAGAGTTTTCAGCTCCAATCTTTCCTTTAGATAAATTAACTAATAGTATCTTACCGGTATCCATCACATTTCTTAAATCGAAAGAAGAAACACTTTGTCCAAGCATATTACGCATCAAACGATTACTCAGAAACCTATCAAGCTTTGATGTAAAATAACCTAATAATTCACCTCTTCTACTTTCAGGAGTAGAAGGTATTTCCTTTTCCCAATAGTCCAGCACAAATGGATCATCGGTATACTGTTTTAAATCATTGATAACATCCCAATCAAGCAACAGGCACTTCATAGCTTCCACTAGAGTACCACCTTTTTTTGCCATAGCTGTAAGCAAAACACTTCGTACAGCTCTTTCTAAAATAGGCCCAGTAATACCTTGATTATTCGGGTCAAATAGCTTTTGAATCATTTTATAAAAAGCATTGACTATGAAATGCTTCTCATCTTCACTACGATGATCCAATATATTAAATCCAAACGGCCTATCGAAATCACCCGGATTCCAGTAAATAACATCCTCTATGCGATGCGGGGGAATACGCTCTAAAATCCATTCTATACTATCTCCATGAGGGTCGATATAACACAAACCATGCCCAGAATAAATGTCCTGCAGTGCCAAGTTTTGCATAAAATAGGATTTGCCAGTACCTGTCTGTCCAATGATATACAAATGACGTCGCCTATCATCAATATTTCCCATTGCAACATCCTTATGTTGACCACGAAATGAAGTCGTACCAAGCCACAGACCTTGAGATTGTACAGTTTCATCTGCAGGTGCTTTCTTGGCAGTAAGCCATTCTATATTAGGAGTTTCAACCTTTTTATTTGGGAAATGAAAAATAGTTGCGAGCTCAGCTGTACTAAGAACTGAATCATTACCCCAAATAGGAGGCACACGATTTACAAAGTCATAAACCAAGTTCCTATTTCTTAAAAATGACTTAATAAAATTTAATTTAATAGGAGCGAACCTATTACCTTGAGGATTATTAAATTGCTGAAAAGCAGCTTCAACATTTGAGCGATTATTTTTAGCTATCTCCCTTGTCTGAGCTACAGAAATAATTCTTATCGTAGTATCAAAACCGATTTTCGCTATCTTAGCACTTATAGCTTGAATAACATCTGGTGGCAGATTAGCAGCTGATTTATTTTCGGGATCTTTTTGAGCCTGCTCTATATTTTTAAGTACACTCTGTCCAGTATTACGCCATTTATCACTAGCAGGAGTAATTAGAAACTGTAGAGCTATACCCTCTTCATCGCCAACTTTCGCTAGTGTGCTTGTAATGATATTCATAGGATCTGCGTTAAGCTTGTCAAACAAAACTATTGGGAAATAAGATTCTTTAGCTAACCTTAATTCTGAATATTCAACATATCCTTTTTCAGGAAAGATATTGTAATCTGTACTCGGAAGAACTTCTGCCGTAGGATAAGCTCCAAGAATTTGTTTTTCTACCAAGTCTGCTACTTTTTTTGAACAGACAACATAGAATTTTATCTTATCTTTCAAAGCAAGAATTTCAAAAGATACGACATGTTGTCCACTAAAAATTCCTCCGAAAGGTTTTTTTTCAAAAAGAGAATACAATCCAGCAAACATTTGCTCAGCACTAGCTATCTCATATTCATTATCTCTGGGAACTGTCACAGTAAAGTACACCTGGTCATCAATAATTTCATCGTACACAGCTCTTCTTGAGGAATCCAGATACAATATCCACAATATGTATGCAGCGATACACCCTACTAACAACAGAAATAACACCAAAACTATTATCAATTCTAATCCGGTCATACAACTCGCATATCATATTAACACAACATATATGTATTTAAAGTACATTAATAAAACAAAGTTTTTCTTGCAAATAACAGTTAACACTTTATAATAAGCATTATAAGCACTTAATTATTATAATGGTACGGTAGCCAAGTGGTAAGGCAGAGGTCTGCAAAACCTTTATACGCGGGTTCGATTCCCGCCCGTACCTCCACTATAATTTCTTAATGTAGATAAAGATTCTGATTTTGATGTTCGTCTACTCTCTTTCTAATCATCTTTTGTCAGCTTCTATTCAAACTGATATTCACTAAATGTCAAGAATATTTTATAATTGTCAGCCGTAGTTATACCTATGGAACAATCTAAACTGCAAAGAAAATCTAAATTATCGAAAATTATCCACTACTTAGTAGAGAAAGGTTCGCTACAGGGATTTCTAACTGAAAAAGATATTTTGTCACTAATCCCCCAGCCTGAATTACAGCTGAAAGTTATAGAGGAGTTATTCTATGAATTGTACCATAAAAAAATTGAGGTAATAGGTCTTGATGATGAATACAATGCCGATTCAAATGATGCAATGCAAGAACCTCTCACATTAGAAGCAAAAATTAAAATACTACGCAAGATACACGCAAACATCACATCAGATCCTATTAGAGCTTATCTTCAAGAAATCGGGCGAATACCACTGCTTACTGCAGAAGAAGAAGTTTATTTAGCAAAACAAATACAAATGGGTAATCAAGAAGCAGCTCAGCTTCTCACTACAGCAAACCTAAGATTGGTAGTTTCTCTAGCTAAAAAATATGCTAATCGTGGGCTAGACTTACTGGATCTAATACAAGAAGGAAACGTTGGCTTAATAAGGGCAGTTGAAAAATTTGATTATAAAAAAGGGTTCAAATTTTCAACTTATGCGACTTGGTGGATTCGTCAAGCTATTACCAGAGCAATAGCAGATCAATCTAGGACCATTAGAATTCCAGTACACATGCATGAAACTATCAATCAGTATACAAAAGCTCTAAATGAACTTTCTATAAAACAGCAACGAACTCCCACCGATGAAGAAATTGCTGAGTATATGAAGCTGGATGTGGAAAAGATTCGCGAAATCAAAAACATATCTCAAACTCCCACTTCCCTTCAAATGCAAATTGGAGATGATAATCAATCAACATTAGCTGAGATTATAGCGGATGAGTCTTCCCAGTCTCCTGAGAAATATGCTGAGTACACTTATATGAAAAAACAATTACGCGAAGCTCTAGCACAATTAAACGATAGAGAACGCAAAGTCATCGAATTAAGATTTGGTATAGAGGATGGTATCGCTAGAACCCTAGAAGAAGTCGGACAAGAATTCAATGTCACACGGGAAAGGATTCGACAAATAGAGGCAAAAGCATTAAAAAAACTTCGAGATAAGGATTATCACCGAGTTCTTTTTGATTATTTGAAATAAAATTACTGTTAGACTTTCTAAAGCACTCGTTTTCTGAATTTAATTGATGAATTTTTTCCTGTTAGGCATGCTTAAAAGCGGTATTTATTTATCATTTTTCACACACGTGAATATATTTGAACGAATATATTTTATTGAATATATTTTATTCCTGAACTAAGCAACATATTTTCCATTCAATATTTTTCGAAAATCCTATTCTCTAAAATAGAATCTAACTTTAGCTGGAATTTGATTTTTATATTGTGTGTTTAATTAAGACAAGCTACCAAGAACACACATACAAAAAATGGCGCACCTAAGAAGACTCGAACTTCTGACCCCAACTTCCGCAAAGTTGTGCTCTATCCAACTGAGCTATAGGTGCACCTCCAACTATATATTAGCATAAATTTTAATTAATTTTCAATCAAAAGTGTTAAAATACAGTCACATTTGACAATAATACATACAAAACTATAGATCATGAAACTAATCGTAGGCTTAGGAAATCCTGGTCTTGAATATAAATATACCCGTCATAATATCGGTGCTGATTTTATCGATTTTATAGCTCGAAGATACAATTTAAACTTTGTAGAGAAGTTTAAAGGCCTTTTTACTGATTTTCTTCATAATAACGAAAAATATTTCCTTCTAAAACCTCAAACCTATATGAACCATTCAGGAGATTCTGTCAATCTAGCAGTAAATTTTTATAAATTATCACCTGAAAGTATATACATTGTCGCTGATGATTTAGATATACCTTTAGGTAAATACAAAATACAAATAGGCAAATATCCTAAATCTCATAATGGTATTAATGATGTCATCGCGAAATTAGGTTACTCTAATATACACTTTGTCAGAATAGGTATAGAAGCCCGTACACCATCAGAAAGAAAGCTCATTAAAGGAGCCGATTATGTGCTCCAAAAGACAGATTTTGATTTCTCCCCAACTTTCGAATCTATCAGTCAAAGATTATTTAGTTAACTATCCAATAATCAAAGATGGTATTTTGATCATTATTAACCTCTTTGATACGTACCTCAAATCCTACACCAGGACTAATTGCAGAAATAGCTATGGTATCAAAATTTGAACTTGAAGATTTGATTGAGATAAATATTTTCGAATCTGATGTGACATTGCTATTATTAATAAATACAGAAGCAGCACCTACAGGTATTACCCCACTACCTATTACAGGGTCACCGGTAAGTGGACTCGTATTCACCGATAATTTGTCAACTATTAAATTCCTTATCACCGCCTGATTAGCCCTGAGTACAGCATCAATTACTGTATCACCATTACTTGCAACGGTAAATTTACCTGAAGCTAGGGACAAACTATTTGCTGTAATACTACCATTCACAACAAGTGAATAATCAGTAGTCAATGTGCTGCCACTTAGTGTGAAATATTCATTTATAGAGTTTTGGTTATAATAAAAATTCATTATGTAAATCATTACTTTAGTTTGTCCTGAAGCACTACTCCAAGCTTCTAATGCCTTACCAACGACAAATCCCGATCCAGTCAATTTAGTACCTTTTCCAGGTACATTAGAGACAGTAATCATATCACCAGGTTCAATATCAGGTGAGGTAGGATCCATATTCACATACACACGTCCAGCTAGGGCTACAGGCTGAGGGTTATCAGAGTCATTGATATTATGACCTATGCTATTGAAATCACCAGCTTTATTGATATCAGACATTACACCGATTATTTTTTGTTTATTAGTACTGTTACTTTTGACTAGTTTTACAATTCTTTCACTATCTTTTGTCAGTACATAATCATTAGAAGCCATAAGAATATCTCCGATTTGAGCATTTGATTCTACGGGATACATCTCCATGTAGTCGGCAGAAGGAGTACTCGTACAATCGACTAAGTTAACGTCATCTGTAGCTGTAGCTGATCCTGAATGACAGACAGCCCAACCTGTACCAGTACCGGTAAGATCTAATCTAACACTCCCATTAACAGTAAGGCGAGCAGTGGGGCTATTTGTTCCAATACCAACATTTCCTAAATTGTTAATGTGAAAAGTACTATCGGAGCCTGTAGGGCTCAGCCAAATGCTATAAGGAGAGATATTAGCATTTTCCGTCATTGTAGCGGGCGTCCCATACCCTGTCGACGGAGGAGTTGTAAAAAAACTCCAGTTTGGGCCGTTCCCGTCAAAATACAATGCTCCGGCTTTAGTATTGTAAGGGCCTGGATCCACCATATAAACCATGTGTTGATAAGCATGACCAGGACCATTCACTGTACTAGGTACTGCATTGACTGACAATTGAAATCCTTGACCCCATCCTGTAGTAGTTAAAGAATAAAAACTGTAAGGAACTGTACTGCTAGAAGGAAAAAACCTCGTAGATATATTTGGAAATACACCATATCCATCCATCCTAATATTGCCGTTTATGATATGTAATCTTTCTGTTGGAGTATTTGTTCCTAGTCCTAGACGAGCATTCGTATTATCCCAGAATAAATTTGGATTGTTTTGAGAAACTAATCCCCCTGCGCCAGCAAAAAATATAGATCCAGGAGTCATCGTGGAGAATATTGGAGCATTAGTAAAAGTCTTTGTCCCTGCAAAGGTCTGAGCCGAAGTATTCACGACACCACGCGCAGAGTTTGATGCATCAGGTAAATTAAGAACGATATTAGATCCCGAATTTGAGATATTAAAATCTGATCCTGCATTTCCTACAGACAATGTCAACGTTGGCCCTGTTATACCGTTTATAGAGTTGAAATATCCAGCGGAAGCATGATTTCCCCAAGAGTAAGCAGTATTCCAGTTGGTGATCATAGAGTTTGTAATTGAGCTAGCAGGACTTGCTGAGAATACTGGATCCGTTTCTGATGTTAAGTATCCAGCGGAAGCATGATTTCCCCAAGAGTAAGCAGTATTCCAGTTGGTGATCATAGAGTTTGTAATTGAGCTAGCAGGACTTGCTGAGAATATCGGATCTGATTCTGATGTAAGGTATCCAGCGGCAGCATGATTACCCCAGGAGAAGGCCGTGTTCCAGTTAGAAATATCCGTGCTTGTGATAGAGCCAGCTGGACTAGCGGAGAATGATGGATCAGTCTCTGAAGTTAAGTATCCAGCAGTAGCGTGATTCCCCCAAGAGTAGGCTGTGTTCCAGTTAGAGATCATTGCGTTAGTGATAGTGCCTGCAGGACTTGCAGAGAAAACAGGGTCAGTCTCAGCAGTCAATGTTCCAGTAGGTACACAAGCGAAACCCGTACCATTCCAGATTAGCCGATCATTACCGGCACAAGTAGGAATGGTTTGCCAAGTTTTATCTCCACGGAGGAATTGTGATGTAGTGCCAAGAGAGATGGCATTCTCTTTATTATTCCAGTTAGTTATATCAGCAGCAGTAATTGAAGCAGCAACACTAGCAGAGAACACAGGATCAGATTCTGATGTAAGATATCCGGCGGTAGTGTGATTCCCCCAGGAGAAAGCAGTATTCCAGTTAGATATCATAGTGTTTGTAATAGAGTTTGCCGGGCTTGCTGTAAAAATTGGATCAGTTTCTGTATAGGTGGGGAAGTTTACACAAACTAGATTTGTCCCATTCCATGCTAAAGCTTGTGAAGGAGTACATGTAGGAAAAGTTTGCCAGGTTTTATCACCTCTCAAGTACTGAGAGGTAGTTCCTGTAGGTATAGAATTCTCTTTTGAGTTCCATTTAGCAATATCACTTGCTGTGATACTACTTGCTGGACTAGACGAATACTTTGGATCAGTTTCCGTAAATGACTTAAGATACCCAGCAGTAGCGTGATCTCCCCAGGAGTACACATCTTGTATTTTTTTCAAGTCATCTTCTGTGATCTTAGCTGCAGGACTTGATGCGTACAAAGGATCAGATTCTTTTGTGAGATAGCCAGCTTCTTTATGGTTGCCCCATGAGTATGCTTTATTCCAATTTGATATATCATCGGAATTGATTCCAGGAGTAAGGCTTTTACTCGTACTTCCATTAGAAACATTACGGTTTTAAAATGGTAATACCTCAGCTATAAGACCACTACTGTTACATAACAACAAGATTATGACAATTAATAATACAAGTATGGTAGGCAATACCCAACGCTTCAGGCTTCTTTCTTCATCTGTTAGATACCGAGATTTAGGTATCTCATAATTACTTCCATTATAAGTATCTTGGTTATACAGACTCGCTTGTGTGGAGTTATATGGTACATTCGGCATATAAAAGACTACATAATATAGACTTTTCTGTCAATAAAACTTTCAATAAATACTTTCAAGATATCTCGACTTATAAAAAATGAATATCGTATTACATTTTTCTACGACAAATAGTGATATAATCATACATAAAACTAGAGTTATAATTTTTTACAGAAAGACGCATCATGGAAAACATTATTATCATTGGCTCAGGTCCCGCAGGCCTTACTGCAGCAATATATACGGCACGTGCAAATCTACAACCCTTGGTAATTGCGGGCTATCAACCAGGAGGTCAATTAATGATGACAACTGAAGTTGAAAATTATCCTGGATTTGAGGATGGTATATTAGGTCCCGAATTAATGAATAAAATGCGTAAACAAGCAGAGAGGTTTGGAGGGAGATTTATAGATAAGGATGCAGTCAAAGTAGACTTTTCTAGCCCTAGAGAGAAAATAGTGTATTTAGACGATAATGTCTTGAAAGCTAAGGCAATCATTATAGCAACAGGAGCTTCTGCAAAATGGCTAAATGTCGAAAATGAAGAGAAATTTCGTGGCAGGGGTGTAAGTACCTGTGCTACATGTGATGGTGCATTTTTTAAAAATAAAATAGTTGCTGTCGTAGGAGGAGGTGATACCGCTATGGAAGAAGCTCTATTCCTGACAAGATTTGCTAATAAGGTATATATTATCCATCGTAGAGATACATTTCGTGCGAGCCACGCAATGCAGACAAAAGTATTTGCAAATAAAAAAATCGAAATTATTTGGAATACTGTAGTTGTCAAAATCAATGGCGAAAATAAAGTCCAATCCGTTACATTACAATCAACAATAGATGGTTTACAAACTCAGTTAGACCTAGATGGGGTATTTGTAGCCATAGGCCATGAACCAAATACCAAATTTCTAGAGGGACAATTAGAGCTAGATGAAAAGGGGTATATAAAGACTTATGGACCAAATCAGACCATGACTAGTGTAGAAGGTGTATTCGTGGCTGGTGATGTTTTTGACCACATTTATAGACAAGCTATTACTGCTGCTGGTTCCGGATGTAAAGCAGCCATAGATGCCGAAAAATATCTCACAAACAATGAATAACGATCAGATTTGTATTGACAAATACTGGTACAACAAATTTCTCAAAATACATCAATATAAGCGAAAAATCTTTAAATCTAAAGATGCAAGGATTGTTATAAAAGACAAACATGTTGAAGTAAAATCGGCCTTATTTAACCTTAATAAGCAAGAAAAATTAGAACTACTAGAAGCTCTAGAAAAAAAACAAAGAAAATTAGAAAAACTTGAATCAAAAATCCTTAGAAAACCAAAACAAAAATTTATCCACAAAAAGTACCTCGAGCGTATCCAGAGTGAAAAACTTGATATACAAATACATAAAGCCAAATTACTACATAAAGATGAATTAGTTGATCTTCTTGATGAAAAATATTCATACTCTCATAAAGATAATTTAGCATTCATTGCTGAATTTGCTTCATTTATCAATTATCTATTACACAAGGGACGAATAAAAAATTCTCAGTATTCTAAACAGATAATCGATACCTTAGTATCACTGTTTCATATTACACATAAAGAAATTGATTTCGATAAAATAACACAATTACACGAACAAAGACTAAAAAAGATAAATCTCTTACCAAGAAAAACTTTCTCTTCGGAGGAAGTACAAATACTTATTCAAAATCTTCTAGATGCAGAAGGTATAAATGGGATTAGTGTAGAAATCAATGAAAATTATCTTTTTGCTGTGTTACCTAATCTTAAAAAGATTTATATTCCACAAAATTTATCAATTTCAAGTGAAAGACTGATTGAGATTATTGCACATGAAATACTCGGACACTTGCTTAGAAGTCTAAGTGCAGAAAAAACAGTATCCAAAACAGGTAAATGCTTAAAATTACTTAGTCTAGGTACTAAAGATTATTTATTGACGGAAGAAGGCATATGTACATATTTAGAACAAAATATTTTCGGCGAATCTGACCAATATGACATATACAGATTGTTTGATCTCTATCTTAGAGTAATTGCTCTAGAAATTTCGAGAGTGAAAACCCCTTATGAGACATATAAGTTTATAAAAAAATTAATCAAACTTAAAAAAGAGATTTTTCCACATACAACGATCAATGAACACACAATAATACAAAATCTATTAACCAGACTTTATGCAGATTTCCATACTCCTAGAATAGGCTTATCTAATCCGAAAATTAGCATTTACCTGAGAGGAAATCGGACAATTTGGCCATATTTAACAAATCATGAAAAATTCACCGATTTATTTCTTGGAAAAATTAGTGTCAATGAGGTATATGACTTTAAAAAAAGAGGCTACCACCAACCCCAAACTTACATTAATAAGATCTATCCATTTAAAAGACTACAAATGATGTTATATAAACACGTAATGAGTTTTAATTATTAAAGTCTATTATTTTATCATAATATGTTGACGTTGACACAATAAGCTGGATTTGTTAACAGTGAATATGTCAAACATAATAACAACTATACTCAGTTCAAAATTCGGCTTCGGTGCTGTGGTTGCTGTATCAAGTGTAGCAGTAGCTACTGCAGGTTATGTAGGTTATACATACGTTACATCCAATAACCAGGAGGATAAAAAACAGGAAACACAGGTATCAGAAAATGCCGCTGATGATAATCAATTAACTGCAATAGATCCGGTTACTGAATCTACACCGACAGCTACTGTAGAAGCTACTCCAGAACCAACCTCAGAAACTACTCCAGAACCAACTAATGTACCGACCCAGATGCAGACCCCTACTCCCACTCCAACTGTAAAGCCAACTCTTATCTATCCAGCAGGACAACCTTTATCTTACAATTCAACAGATCCTGATGAATTAGCTTTAAGTGCTTCAAGAAATTCTACATCCGTATCATTGTCTTGGACTAACTGTAAAAGTAATAATCTATCATATTACGTACTATACAAATCCATAGATGGAACCAATTTTTTTGAGATCGCTAGAGGTGGAAACTTAAAGTCTTATATGGATACAAACGTAGAAGCAGGCCGTACATATACTTATATAGCTTGCAGTCGGGAAAATGATGGAAGTTTATGGTGCGGTAACAAAAGACAGGTTTCTTACTAAACTAATTTAAATTATTTCATTTACTTTGTGACTTTCTGGCCAGATGCTTTTTTTATGGCATCTGGTTTTATTTATTTTTATCTAACGAAAAAATATTACTAACAAATAATATTCCTATTTTTAAGTAAAAAATCAGATTTATTCTTTATGTTAAAATAACTTAAAGATATTTAGAATCAAATTTATAGTAAATAACTTGATTCTCATATAGATGCTGTGACTCCAACTAGGATGCAATCAGTATGTACTAATTGTTCTGCATTTGATTGTAAACCTAATCAAAACACAAAAAGATTCTATTATTTCTGAATTTAATTTATAGTCAGAATAATACTGAATCAACCAAAAAATCTTTGAGATAAATATGATTTAAAGAATATAAAGTAATAACTATACAATGGCACGCCCGGAGAGATTCGAACTCCCGACACCCTGTTCCGAAGACAGGTGCTCTATCCAGCTGAGCTACGGGCGCTTATTAGAAAATTATATTCTAAAGTACAATACAATTAAATATATTACCTAAATAAGACCATTTCGAATCACAAAAACCAGATCTAGCATGCATGCCTTATCATAAACTCGGTAAATCTATCTGCTACTTGTCTTCCTAAAGCTTGAGTTATACCTTCAATACCTGGAGTATGATTTGTTTCTAATAGCCACATCTCTCCCTTTTTATCAATTAAAATATCAACGCCTGCAACCAAAAGATCACAAGCTTTCATAGCTTTGATAGCCAACTCTTTAATACGATCATTCACTTGAAAAGGCTCTACACTACCCCCAATCGAAAAATTCGCTCGAAAATCACCCTCTGGAGGAATACGTTTCATGCATCCAACAACCTCATCGCCTGCAGTTAAAACACGTAGATCATGCTCATATTCGATCATCTCCTGAAACATAAACTTTTGAATACTCTTATCAAGTTCTAGCAATATTCTTTCGACATCATCGTAACTTTCAACTTTCATTACATTGTAGCCTTGGCCAGTATGTGGTGGTTTCATCACGAGAGGAAACTTTAAATTTGCTTCTTTAAATCTATCCAAGCTAGAAAAAAAGTAAGTATTAGGCACTCTAATACCAGCATTTATTAATTTTACATAGTCTGCTTTTTTGTTTATTAGATACTTAATTCTTGTTAAATTATTGTCAAATACTTTAATACCAATACTTCGACAGTAATCGGCAAGCACTATAGCGTTTGTAACACTTGCAAAGTCTCCACGTATAATTAGAACATCAAAAATACCAGGTTCGATATTGAATTCCCCGTAATTTAAATATAAACGAGACGATTCTATCATCAATTTAAACTTTCCCGGTGATAGAAAAATAACTTCTTCTACATCATGCCTACGATTCAAAGCATTATATACTTCAAATTCTTCAAGTGATGAAGCATCTCCTTTAGATTGATATAAACCAACTTTCATAATAAGCAATTATATAATAAAATCCACGATATAGATATGATTTATTTTACTCGATATTTAAAAATTTATATTTTCAAACTTTTGTTCATATAAACTAAAATTTTCCTTAAAAATTATGTCAAAAAAGTTAAAATTTTGTCTTATAGGAAGTAAAACGAACCAGAAAACAGAAGAAGATAATTCCATTACTTTATTAGTAAAAGCAGCAAAAAAGGCTAATGTAATCTTGAATAATATCCCAAAAGGCAAAATAATTTTGAGTATAGATAATAACTCGGGTTTTAGTGTATCAGGTAACGATGTGGATATACAAGAACAGGATTTATTTATTTTTAGGGATATTTCAGAATTAATTCACAAAGCATCAAATACTAAAGTGCGTATATTTGCGGAACTTTGTACGATTGCAAGTCATATATACTATAGATTAGGTAAGCCAGTATTTGATAGTTTCATTATCAGTGGATCACAGACCAACACAAAAGTAATACAAGCTTATACACTTATGCAAGCAGGATTACCAATTATCCCTACTTATGCTTTTTTCCGCAAAGACCAAGTTCTAAAAAATATAGATAAATTACATTTTCCACTATTTCTCAAGCCTGCAGATGGATCAAAAGGCCGAGACACGTATTTATTTAGGACAAGAGAAGATTTGCTAGGTTTCCTGCAAAATTATAATTTACCGATTTTTTACCCAAATATTTTTCAAGAATTTATCGATAATGATGGTGATTATCGTATAGTCGTATTAGGGGATGAAGTAATAGCTTCAATTTTCAAGATCAGACCAAAAGACTCTATTGTATCTAATATGAGTAAAGGAGCAGCAGCTATCCCTGTTGAAATACCCCAGGAATTAAAAGAGATGGCAATAAAAGCTGCAAAGACATTGAAGATAGAATTTGCAGGAGTTGATATAATTCAAGACCGAAAATCAGGTAAATTTTATATCTTAGAAGTTAATCTATCACCTCAAATAACGCTTACTTCATATTACAGCGGCGTAAATATAGCAGACATTGTAATTCAATATCTGATAAAAAAATGTAGGGAATCAAATTCTTAGTAAATCAGTTGGTTGATCAACAATATAATCCGGATCTACATATTGAAAGTCTTCTTTAGTACTTAATCCCCAGGTGACAGCAACGGACTTGACGCACGCTTTTTTTGCAGCTAATACGTCTCTTATGTCATCTCCAATATAATAAATATCACTGTCTGAATATGTGTTTGCAATAGCTTTTATATATCGTGCTTTACCGAATATTATGCCAATGCCCTCTACTCTCTCAAAAACATCTAAATTTTTTGATATCAAATAATCCTGAATATTCTTTGTAAAATTCGAACTTACAACAAAAAGCTTAACTCCATTTTTATGTAAATCAATTAGAACATCTTGAATATCATGAATTAATGGCAGTTTACCAGTATCTTCAACTATATTCTTTAAAACCTGATTGACATGCAAAAAAATCAAAATTTCAGCATAAAACATTTTGAAAAGGGCAGAAGTACTATGACGAATATATACATCCACCAGTATTTGTCTTAATGTGTTTCTTGTAAGATTAGGTATATATTTTGATAGTATAAATACAATATCGTCAATCGAATCGATTATCGTACCATCGAAATCAAATATGAATACTTTTTCTTTCAATTTACCTTTGTGCTGCATTATAAGTTAGTGAAACCCGTTTGCAAAACCACGCAATCTATGCGTAAACCGCAAAGCAGCATTCAATAGATTAGCATCACTCGTATCAATACTCATCTCAATAGTTCCAGCAGCCACCCCAATAAATGACATATTATGTGATCCTAAAATGACACGATTATCACAAATCAGAATTTTTGCATGTGTATAACCAGGCTTAACATGTATTAGCTGTATACTAAGTATACTACACACTAATCTGGCTAGTAAAAATGCTATTATGTATGGGAAACTCGAGATATTTTTATGCTTAAATGCAGGAATGAGAATCTGAACTTTTACTCCTCTCATACGAGCAAGAAAAAATTCGTATAATAATGGAGGTTCTGGAGGAATTTGTGATACAAAAATAATATTATTTCTAGCATTACGGATATTACTAATTCCGGTCTTCCAAATTACAGACTGAAATATAGCACCAGAATCAATCAAAATTCGCTTTTCATCCGATACTTCTATAACTTTATCTTCTGTACAAGGGTTATGCCATACATTCAAATTCTCAACAAGTAATCGATGACTCAAATCAGAATCCAGTATTTTGATCATAAAATCATGTGTGCCCGACCTAACTAAATTACACGCCCCAAAATACGTAATAGATTTACCATTATTTTTTTCTACATAAACAAATTTACGGTGATCTCTTCCAGAGAATTGCAGTAAAAATTTTTTCAAAAAATTCTGTGGTATATTAAAGTAATTAATTTTAGCCCCTCGTTTTGATAAATTATCAAATGCTTTTTGTAGTGCTCTTGATGCTTTTGCTTGTTTTTTACGACGACGCCCAAAAATCGGAGGTAATAATAGACCACTTACTAGATTTGACTTAGAAAAAATACCATCCAAATAAAATTCTACCTTGGCCCCATGTTCGAGCGCAAAAAGTAGTAAAGGATATATTTTCTTAAAATAATCTTGATGTACTAATCTAAAATATATGAAAACAACTCGTTTAATGTCATTGCATAGCTCAAATTGTAGATCTTTTATAAACTTATCAGAGTCTAAAAATAAATAATCACTTGGCTTCTGATTCATACGAGCAAGTATATATAAAAAAATCCTTGATTGAAACAAAATTTTTACAATGTTATAATGACGAAGATATAATGGCCTTATTACGAAACATATTGAATGTAATAATATGTCTTATTGCTTTAGTGTACCCTGTTAATAATTTTAATAATGCTACTTTTGCGTCAATAAACACATTAAATAATCCTAATAATTTTAATACGTTCCTACAACCAAGTCCCACCGATAAAGTAAAATTCGACGGATATATAGTAAAAATAGAGAAAAAGGCGGATAAAAATATTCATGATACTAACCTAAAAACTGTTTTGAATGTATCTGATAATGATTGGTACTTATTAAAAGCATCTAATACAGAAGAACTACTTAAATTACAAAAAAATTATAAAGTTTTAGGTGTGTATAAAAATTTCTTACGACGAGTATCATCGTCACCTAATGATCCATATTTTAACTCTCAAAATACTTTTTTATCCGGTAAATACGATCAATGGAATCTCAGAAGTTCAGGATTTACTCCATTATCAGACAGCAATTCAGCATGGAATATAACAACAGGGTCTCCTGACACGATTATAGCGGTAATAGATTCAGGAATAAATCTTAAGCGTCCCGACATAGTTAATAAACAAGGGCCTACTACTTGGGGCCACACTAATCTATGGATAAATCAAGAAGAAATCCCAACGGCATTATTTCCCAGTATAGACTCAAACTCAGATAATCAAGTAGATAGTCAAGAACTAATAAACTACTTTCTAACAAACAACTTAGATGTTGATGGTAATAGTACTATAAATTACATAGACATAATATCACCAGGTTCGCCTATTCTTAACGATAATGATGATAATTCCCCTCCTAATGGCTACAAAGACGACATATTCGGTGTAAATTTAGTTAGTGAACCAGCAGATGCAAATATACATGATACTTTTGGGCACGGTACTTTTGTCGCTGGAATAATAGGTGCTGCAGTAAGTAATAACAATATAGGCATAGCTAGTATATGTTGGTCTTGCAAAATAATGTCTATAAAAGTAGTTAATGATGCTGGAGATTCGTATGATTTAGATATAGTTGCGGCTATACATTATGCTGTAGATAATGGAGCAAAAGTTATAAACTTAAGTTTGGGTGGAGAAGGTTATTCGCAAATCCTACAAGACGCTGTAGATTATGCATGGGATAACGGGGTACTTGTTGTATCTGCTGCAGGTAATGACAATGATGATGCATCCAAGTACTACCCTAGTGGTTGTACTAGAGCTTTAAGCATCGGATCGATAGATTACAATGATAACAAATCTTACTTTTCTAATCATGGAAAAAGAATTGATATAACGTCATATGGACAAATTATACTAACTACAGGGGGTAATACTATTTCTACGAACTATCAACCAGTTTCCGGAACATCTATGTCTACTCCACATGTTTCAGGTCTTGCTGGTCTTATATTTTCATTACATCCCACATGGACAGCTAAAGAGGTGCGATATGCGTTAATCAAAGGAGTTTTAGACTTAAATACTACAGGATTCGATAATGAAACCGGATTTGGAAAAATGAGGGCAAAAGAATCGCTTGAGTATCCAGATATGCCAGTAGACACTACACCGCCGACAGCATCAATCACAGGCTTATCCGACACTTTTCATAAAAGTCAAATTAACATCACGGGGAGTGCATCGGATGATGATATTTACTTATACACTATATCTTTCCAATCAATCTCATCCGGAGAGATAATTAGACAATTTGCAGGTAGAGGGTCTGTTAGCTCTGGTTTATTAATGTCAGTCGATTCTACAATATTACCTGAAGGCACTTACAACATAATTTTAAGAGTAGAAGATTTTTATGGAAACGTTTCAACAGCGACAGCGACTAATATCGTAATAGATAGAACTCCTCCTTCAAATTTTTCTATAATAAGTCCATCAAATGGTCTCGCAACAAAAGAATTAAAGCCATCATTTCATTGGTCCGAATCAATAGATAACCACCCAGGATTAACTTATGAGATTTATTTAGACAACAATCCAGTTTTTACTAATTTGCAAAGTAACACTTTTACGCCCAATACTAATCTTGCTGAAGGTATTTATGAGTGGTTTGTTAGATCAAAGGATGCAGCAGGCAACATTCGAGATACAAATAAATTTACTCTGTACCTAGACGCAACTCCTCCGGAATCTTTTAACATAAATGTAACTATCAATAATAATAACGCTGAATTAACGTTTGCGACTACAGATAACATATCAGGTATTGATAATTATCGAATTTCTGTAAACGGTAGCAACTTTCAAAATGTATCTTCTCCACACACACTTAACTCTCTGCCAGATGGTAACTACAACGTTACCATACAAGCTATAGACAAAGCCGGTAACATAAGAGAGTCTTCTCGTACTTTTGTGATCACTTACCTTTGTGATAGACGTAGATCCAAGGCAGATTTTAATTGTGACAATATAGTCAATATTAGTGATCTTAGTATTCTCGCTGCAAACTGGAATAAAAATAATCCACAATCGGACACAAACTCAGATAATGTGACAAATTTGTCAGATCTCAGTATACTCGCAGCAAATTGGCAAAAGACTGATCTGTAAAACTATGTTAATACGAAAAACTCTTACAATATTTATATGCTTACTTTCAATTACCGGGGCCTCAATCTTACTAAACACGGATGTTAAAGCTGCAGCAAGTTTTATAATATTAGGTCCATCAACGATCAACACCGGACAAAATGTCACTATCACAATATCAGCTAATAGAGATGCAGCTTATAATGCTGTAGATTTAAATGTAACGTTTACAGAATTTACATATGTGGGAACCAGTGTAGGTCCAGGTTGGACTGCCGTCTCGGGTCCCTCTGTAGCTGGTAATACTATATCCTTTGCTGGTGCTTTATTAGGTAGCTCAGCATCGGGATCAAAACCAGTCTTAACAATAAATTTAAGAGCCCCAAATAAGGCAACAACTGGATCAATAACAGTATCTGGAAAGATTGATGGGACCGGACTTGGTGCCGGATCTGAAAATGGTAGTGGAAGTAGATCTTTTAATATCATAAGGCCTCAACCAACTCCTACAGCGACTCCAACCCCAACGCCAAAACCTTTGCCTAATGCAGTAGAAGTATCCTCTACCACTCATACGAATCAAGATGAGTGGTATCAATCTAATACAGTAATTCTAAACTGGAAAAAAGATGTTGATGTTGTCGGGTTTAGTTATCTATTAGATGCATCACCAGATACAATACCAGGCGAAGAAATCAACGGTACCATTGATACTATTACATACAATCAAGTCCCTGATGGTATCAATTATTTTCATATTCGAGCAAAGAATAGTGTTGGATGGGGGCCAACTACTCATTTCGCGATCAGGATAGATAGTACTCCCCCAAATCCTTTTACTCCAACACTAATACAAAAAGAAGATGGTACATATAAATTATATTTTTCAACTCACGATAATACCGAATCAAAATTAAAATATTATGTAATCGTAGATGGTCAAGAATTAGGAGAACAAAATTCTGAAGTAACGATACCAAACAACGCTAAAGAAATAATAATACAAGCTAAAGACCAAGCTGGTAATATTGTAACTAGCACTTATAAAGTGGAAAAGGACCAAAATAATGTTACATTGACGCCAACTGCTTCTGATACAAATCAAAATAAAGATGATAATAAAAACTCCTTGAATATTGCTCTATTAGTAGCCCTTGTTTTAACTATTATCTATGGAATTATAATCACTATAGTTTATTTTAACGACAAAAGAAAGATATTGAAAAATCATACACTTACACATAGCCTAGATAATACAATGAGATCTAGTCACGAAAACCTCCCAACATTTGACCTTAAAATCAGCAAACAAAGTAATGAATAAATTCGTAACCGAATAATAAAAATTATAAATTATGACAGGCTGCACAATGTTCTTTGATTTGCTTGGAGAAAAAATGTATTTGTGGTGCTCAAACTAAACCGTTTCAAACTTTATCTTTTATTTTACAAAATTTAATTCATAAATCTGGAAGGAAAAATCTGCAAAAGAAATAAAAATTGTGATAATGAATTGATAATTTGCAAACAATTTTCTCCTCCTGTGTATTGGCTGTTTGGACCTATAAAAGGATGCATCACAATGCAAAGACCAAAACAAGAAATTCAGCGTATCTTCTGTATTGTTTGGTTAATTGGCGAAGTTAAAAGAATTACACCATGAGGTTTATTTATTGGTTTTAAAATTTCTCTAAACCATTTATCCGGGTTAACATTATTCACAGATGCTCGATTGATGATTGACTATTGAAAGCTGATAAGTTATAAATGCAGTCCTTTAGCAGAAATAATCAATAACTTTTTCTCCCCAGTATTTTTCAATAATACTTGTTCAAACTAATAAACAAAATCGACACAAAGTAATAAATTTTCAGTAAAAGGGTAATGAAGTCTATTTCTAAAATAAAAGAACGTCTTTTATTAAATCACACAATGAAGAACTGGAAAATTCCTATACGACCATAATTTATTTTTTTGATTCCTTCAAAACTTTTCAATCTATTCTAATAACTTAGTCTTGCCAATTGCGTCTGTCCCTTATATACTCAACCGAAAATAATTCACCGGAATAGTTTTTTACCAGATTTTTTCGTTTCAATTTTTGTATTAATTCAATGGCCTTTTTAATAACTTGTTTTGTTTCCTTTGACATTTCGTATTGGTTAATTTCGTTTTCTCGAATCCAGGTGAAATTTTGATGCTCTGAACTTAACTTTACCTTTTTATTATTGCCTATAGGCGTTACTAAAAAATTTATTTGAGTAGAGTCTAGTATTTCTTCTGGTTTTTCAATTTGATAGTCAAAAACAAAAAAAGGCATAATAATTTTTATATCCAATCCCGTTTCTTCTTTTACTTCTCGAAGTAGACAACTTTCAGAAGTTTCTAAAGGTTCTTTTTTTCCACTTGGAAGTTCCCACATATTTGGAAAAATATTCTCGTCTTTATGGCGCTGAAGAATTAATACTTTGTCATTTTTTATTATTACTGCGGCTAAAACTACTTTTTGAATAATTGGTTTATGGCTCATAATAAATTACGGTAATTTCTTATCACCTTTTTTATCCCTCTGATATATAAATTTACAAATTTTAAATCATTTTTAGACGCCCATACAGGCAACTTGATGGCATTTTGATAAAACTTTTCTGCTTTTGGAAAATCGCCAGTTTTATAAGAAAAATCGTGCTTTTTGTAAACAGGAAATAATTCAGTCGGATTTTGGAAAAGAGGTAAAAGATTTAAAGGACAAGTAGAACCCGGTCTATCAACTTCGCTTAAACCTTCTGCTTGCAATGCTTTAAAAAATTTTTCAATAGGAAGATTATCAAGCTCCTCTGGTCTATATTGAAATACAAAGCCATACCAAGCAGGTTCAATTTTAGAATCAAAAAAAGCTAGAGGTAGTAAAATCCCACGCTCCTCTTTCAATGCTTTAATCATTTTATTAGCAAATAACCTTTTGAGGCGTAAATATTTCTCTAAATTTTTAAATATTGGATAAGCTATCGTAATCGCGAGAGGATGAGCACGATATTTTAAACCCATCCCTGTTACAGCATATTTATAAAATGGGTGGTCTTTAGGAATTTCTTCTTTACAACGCTTATTATAATGTCCCAAAAGTAAG
Source organism: Candidatus Dojkabacteria bacterium (assembly GCA_025999155.1). Lineage (GTDB taxonomy): Bacteria > Patescibacteriota > Dojkabacteria > JAOAGR01 > JAOAGR01 > KatS3mg084. The sequence goes on along the minus strand of AP026679.1, from coordinate 496,038 downwards.
GACCGATAATAAAATTCTTTATTATCGGCAACTAAAATTCCTCCTTCTCCACCACTTAAATTTTTGGCCCTTGGAGGCTCCAAGCCGCTAAATCGCCGAAAGTACCAACAAGCTTTCCCTTATATTTTGCACCGTGAGCATGAGAACAATCTTCTCACAATAATAAATTATTCTCTTTACAAATTTTAACAATTTCATCCATTTTGCAAGGGATACCCCACATATGAGTTACAATTACCCCTCTTGTCTTTGAAGTAATTTTCTTTTTGATTTCTTGAGGGTCGATATTTCCGTTTTCATCAATATCGCAAAAAACTGGTTTGGCACCGGTAAATAAAAGAGGAGTAACAGTAGCAAAGAAAGTATAAACTGGACAAATTACTTCGTCTCCTTCTTTAAATCCAGCAGCAACAAACATCGAATGAATAGCTACTGTTCCGGAACTACATAAAAGCGCATATTTTTTTTGATGATATTTAGCAAAAGCATCCTCAAAGTCTTTTAAAATACAACTTCTATAGTAAATGGAAATGCTTTCATAAAGTTGTTTGATAACCGCTTTTTCTACTTTTCTGTTTATTGTTGGCCAAACAAAATGTGGAGGTTTTATTTTAATAGTCTTTGGTCCGCCAATAATTGCTAATTTTTCTTTTTAAAATTTCATAAATCAAGAAATTCTTTTGGGTTCATATATTGATTTACCTTCGCCGAGTTATGCGCAGCTTCAATAAAAGCTAAATGATTCAAAATAAAAATAATGAGGCATTGCTAGAATAATAAAATAGGGTTTCTGAGTTTTAGCAAATCCTAAAAATTGTCATATATTTTTGCATCCTTAGTGTCTTTCGAAAAAAACAGAATCTTTTGTCTATCAATCACAATAATACCCACTAATTCGACATATTATGAGGATTTAATTGATCGGATATGATCTACTATAGATGTCCAATACCAATAACCCTAACACATAATTTTGTACTTAGTATTTTAACTTTTCACATTTGTTTATTTCTTTTCAACTCTTTGAAAAATTGTTAAGAGCGAGACCGTCTTAAGGCGGGCAGGGAAATTCTTTCCGAAATAAAGAATATTCAAATTTTTCTTATAAATCGTAGTTTGTACCCCAAACTACGAGTGGGCGATGAGGGACTCGAACCCCCGACCTCCTCGGTGTAAACGAGGCGCTCTAAACCAACTGAGCTAACCGCCCAAAATAAATAACACAATGGTGTCAAGGGCGGGACTTGAACCCGCGACGCAGGGATTTTCAGTCCCTCGCTCTACCAACTGAGCTACCTCGACTTTCCAATACATACAATTTATCAAAACTATCGTTTAGAATATTGAGGAGACTTACGAGCACCAACACGATAAACTTTCTTTCTTTCCTTTTCCCGAGGATCTCTAGTCAAAAACCCATGCTGTCTCATCGTCTTCTTCATATCATCATTTATTTTAGCTATGCATCGTGCTATACCATGTTTAATAGCGTCTAACTGACCAGAAGCACCTCCTCCAGATACTTTTACAGTAAAATCATGATTTTCTTTAACACCAGCAATCTCTAGTGGCTTGAGGAATTCCCTTACTTTAGATTCAAAATAAACATACTTTTCTAGTGGCTTTCCATTGATTATTATTTTTCCGATTCCCGGATACATACGCACTCTTGCAACAGCTCTTTTACGTCGGCCTATTGCATAAGCTAGAATTTCAGCATTGATAACATTATCAATATTAATTGCACGTTTTTTTGAATTATCTGACATAGTAAATAATCATCTCATATATCTAATACTTTCGGTTGCTGAGCTTCGTGATTATGATTTGAGTCAGTATAAAAATACACATTTGTAATATATTTATCTCTCATACGATTTTTAGGAAGCATGCCGTATATAGCGTTTCTTAAAACGGCATTTGGGTTTTTGTGCATTAACCATTCTAAGGTTCTTTCTTTAAGACCACCTTGATAACCAGAATGGCTACGATAGATCTTCGTTTCTCCTTTATTACCAGTCCATCTTATATTAGATGTATTAATCAGTATAACTTTATCACCATTATTCAAATTTGGCGCATAATTTGGCTTGTTTTTTCCTGTGATGATTCTTACCACTTTCGAAGCTATTCGACCAAGTGTTTGACCAGAACAATCTATTACGTACCAATCACGTATTACATCCTTTAGTTTTAATGTTGTAGTTTTTTTCATGGGTTATTTTTTACTAATTCGACCAAAACTTTCTTGGCATTATCACCTTTTCGATTGCCTATTTTTATCATGCGAGCTAAACCAGTTAATCTCTTATCTAAGTCAAAAGCAGATAACCTAGATACTAATCTTTCATCTTTCAAATAAGCCTCGGCCATTCGCTTATTTTCTGATTTTACATGATGAGCTAATACTCCTAATACACGGACCACTTCTTTAGCCCTTGCCATAGTGGTCTTGATATATCCTCTACCAATCAAATCCCTCACTTGAGACTTTACTAAAGCGATTCTCTGATCTCGTGGCTTACCTAATTTTCTTACTCTTTTTTTCTTATACATAACAGGATATAAGATTATTCATTAATTTCAGCATTTAATGTCTCTTTAAGTTCATTCACACCATTCTGTAACTTATCTACAGCTTCCAATAAAGCATCATAAGGAGCCACACCCCCATTACTCCATATTTCAATAAATATCTTTTCAAAATCCGTCCTTTGAGCAACACGAGTAGCTTCGACATTATAATTTACTTTTAATATAGGAGAAAAATTTCGATCCATTGGTATTGTACCAGGTTCCAAATTTCTAATCTCATCATCAGCTAATTTAAAACCACTCCCTACCTCTACAAAAGCTTCTATGTATAATTCTGCATCTTCTGTAGTCAATTCAGCAATAAACAGATCTGGATTTATGACTCTCACATTTCCCGGAGTCTCTATGTCTGAAGCAAAAACTTTTTTCGGACCTTTAGCTTTTACAATAATCTTCTCAGAAGTAGAACCAGTCATATCTAAAACAACTTGCTGCAAATTAAGCCTTATTCTTAACACATCTTCTTTGACTCCTTTTAAAGTTGAAAACTCATGATCCACCCCTCTTACCCTCATTTTTGTTATTGCAGCACCTTGTATAGATGACAACAACACTCTTCGAAGCGCGACAGCCAACGTGTTCCCCCAACCTTTTTCAAAAGGGTATATTTCGTAAGCACCATAAAACTGGTCCTCTTTTATTTTTTTTACATTAAGATTTGCCATAATTATTTAGAATAAAACTCAACTATATATTGTACATTAATACTTTGATCCATATCTTCCCTTGACGGTATACGTGCTACAGAAGCTTCACTTATAGATTGCCTGGAAATCCAGGACGGACATACATAAGACTCATTTATTCTTTTAATTTCCTCATACCAATCTAAATTACAAATCTTATCAACTAACTTGACAGTCTGACCAACTTTCAGTAGGTAAGAAGGAACATCGACCTTTCTCCCATCAACTAAAACATGACCATGATTGACTAATTGACGCGCTTGATCGCGAGTCTTAGCCAAGCCAGCACGAAACAGAAAATTATCTAATCGTAATTCCAGAAGCTGCAAAAGAGCAAGACCAGTTTCACCTTCCTTTTTTGATGCCATTTCGAAAAAACGTCTAAACTGCCTTTCCAACATTCCATATATTCTTTTTACTTTTTGCTTTTCTCTAAACTGAACAGCATACTGCGACATCCTTGGATATATAGGATGCTCACCAGGCGGAGTTCTTCTTTTTAAACGTTTACTAGATTGAGACTGATCTCCCACCCTAGGAAACAAATCGTACCTTTCCCTCCTGCACAATTTATATTTTCCTTTTGTAATTCTAGCCATAATCAGTATAGTTTACTTACGAGGCCTCTTTCTTGGTCTGGTGCCCCCCATACGAACAGGATTATTATCGATTAAACTGCATATTCGATAACCTCCGTTCGATAATTCTTTCAAAGCTAATTGCTTCGCAGCACCTGCACCTTTGATATATACATCAACTTCTTTAACCCCAAACTTAGCAATTTTAGAATTCAAATTTTCAGCCGCTTTTTGTGCCGCGTAAGGAGTGCTTTTTCTTGCACCAGAAAAACCAACTACCCCTGCACTAGACCAAGCTAAGACATCACCATTATCATCAGTAAAAGTTAAAATCGTATTATTGTATGATGCGTACATATAGATTCTCCCTCTATATACTACCTTCTTAGCTTTTTTAGATTTGACTGATTTTGCAGACTGATTTTTTGTACTTTTGGATCGGGCCATATACTATGGATTATACTTACTATTTCTTTTGTAACTTCTTCTTTAAACCTCCCACAGCAACTTTTACTCTACCTTTTCTTGTACGTGCATTTCTTCGGGTATTTTGACCTCTTACAGGCAAACCAACCCTATGTCGATAACCTCTATAACACTTTATAGCCTTTAAACGTGTTATATCCTTATATATTTTTTGTCTTAAATCACCCTCCAATACATAATCGCCATTCTCAATCTCTAAGCGTATTTTATTAAAACTCTCATCATCGATATCTTTAACTCTTAGTTCGGGATCAACACCTACTTTAGATAAAATTTTTGCAGCCGTTGATTTACCTATACCAAATATACCCTGCAAAGAGTACAAAACTTTTTTAGAAGCGTCTATATTAACTCCTAAAATTTTTGTATTAACCGCCATGATTATTTAATATTATCTTCCTTTTCTAGTCTTTTTAACATTCTTTCCATGACCTCTCCATTGTCTTTGGTTATGCCTTCGGTTTCGTTTACAATATACAAATAAAGTCTTACCACGTCTTACCATATAACAATGTTCACATCGAGGTTTTAAACTAGTCTTAACTTTCATAACCTTTTTATTATTCTTACCCTATTTAAATCGTACGGTGTAAGCTCCACTGCAACCCTATCCCCTGGACCGACCTTAATATAATTTTTACGCATTTTACCAGATATATAACCTACAACCTTTTTTACTTTACCTTTCACATCCAGTCTTATAGAAAATTCTGTGCCTCTTAAGCATTCTTCAACTACTCCTTCCAATACGATTTTGCCATTTTCCATAAATGTCTCCAGATTATATAGGAAAAACTTTCACAAATCAAACTCCTCTGCGTACATAGAAGCATTTTTACTATCAAATACTTTTTATAATTTTTTTTAGGAACAAAATCTAATTATAACAAACTCTTTTCTTAAATAAATTTACAACTATAAAGGTGTCAAAATCTCAGGGCCGTCCTGATTTACCAATACGGTTACCTCGAACAAAGCAGACAGATACTTCATATCTTCTGTAACGACAGTCCATCCGTCATCCAGGATCTGATAATTATTCGTGGGTCCAAATACTGAAATTGCTTCTATAGCAAAAACCATCCCAGGAAAAATTTTTAAATCATGTTGAGGAGAAACACCATCACCCGGAATCTCTGGAATTTCATGAAGCTGCTTACCAATACCATGTCCAACAAAATCTTTCATTAATTGAAATGTTTCATTTACTAAATTTTTTCTCATTGCGTTGGTTATGTCACTTATAGTATTAGAACTAATAGCTGCAGATACACCCTGATTCATACTGTGCAAAGTTTTTTGTACAAAATCATGTACTTCAGGTCTAACTTCCCCTATTTCTATCGTAGCAGACATATCTAAATAATATCCTCTATAGACAATACCGAAATCTAATCCAAAAATATCTCCAGATTTAAATTTTGTTTTGTTAGGAATACCGTGAACAATGACTTCATTCAAATTTGCACAGATATTAAATTTATAACCCTGATAACCTTTGAAAGCCGATTTAACTTTATACTTCTTCAATAAAAACTCCGCATACTTGTCTAAAGAACAAGAATCGTTTCCTTCAACGACTTCCCGTTTTAAATGACCAAAAATTTCCGAAGCAATCAAGCCACCATCCCTCAATATATTGATCTCGGAATTTGTTTTAATAATACTACGCATTTATGCCTATATATCCTCGAATTTTTCGTAATTTTTTGTCAATATTAAAGCATCAATCTGCGTCTTAACGGAAAGAATAGTGGATACTACTATCAAAATACTAGTACCACCAGCAATTAAGGATTCTATACCTAAAGGAACTTGAGAATTATAAAAGTTAAATATATAAGGTAAAGAAGACAATATCGCTAAAAATAATCCTCCCCAAAATGTAACCCTAAAAATAGTACTTGAAATAAATTGAATTGTTTCATTGCCAGGTCTTACACCAGGAATAAATGACTTACGCGCTTTCAGAGCATTCGCAACATCGTCTGGCTTCATTACTACACTTATAAAGAATAGGCTAAATAAAACGGTCAATATAAAATGCAAGACATGATAATAAGGACTAGTAAAAGGATTTAGCCATCCTAGTGAAGCATACTCTAAAACTCTATAAAAAGATTGGACAAAAGATTCAGTAAACAATCTCATCTCCCATAACCCAAAAAATCTTATTATGCCATCCCATTTTTTAATACTTTCGCCAAAAAAACGATAAAATTCACCCGGTAAAGAAAGAAAGGATAGAGCAAAAATAATAGGCATAACCCCTACACTTAATAACTTTATTGGTAAATACGAAAGAGTATCAATAGATTGTCTCGAAAAATTATTTATACGTGAAATAAATTTAATAGGAATTTTACGATAAGATTCATTAAAAAATGTAGTAATACCTATTAACTGAATTGTTAGAGCGAGAAAGAAACCAAATCTCGTCTCTAAAGTATCTAATCTAGCGATATTAGCTTCCCAAAGCGTTCTAAGCTGCTTAACCCATTCATAATCTCCTCGTAACATTATAATTGCTCCAGCAAAAATAGCAAAAAATAACAAAATATAGAGTACTAAGAATACATTACGGACATGAATATTTGTCAAATTCAAGATACGTCTAGTAATAAAGATAAAGAGCAAAACCAATCCGTACAAAGCAAAAAATAGCAGCCATTCTAGCCCAAAATATAGCCAGAAATTTTTTAAATAATCGCTTGAAACAAAATTAGAGAAAGCCTGTATTATAGACGTGGGTATAGACGCAAGAATACCAGCAGTTATTATGATAGATATACCACCTCCCCTTCTACCTCCAAGTCCGTGTTCAGAACATAACTCAGCTAACCATACTAAAAGCATTGTGCCTGCTACAAGAGTCAGCACTAAAGTGACAACCCTTAAATTTGACAAGTCCTCTACAAGAGGCCTCCCTACAAAATTATCACTTGATTTCAAGAACAAATACAGTAAATACGATTGAATAGCCGCAATCGGTACTGTCAGAATTCTAGTCCACTGGTCAATTATCTTACGCCCAATTTCCCCCATTTTTTGTAATTCTTCGATTTTTGGCACTATGGATCCTAACAATTGAAAAATCACTGAAGCACTAATAAATGCAACTAAACCAATGGAAATGATTGAGAAATTAGATAAAGTTCCTCCTGCAAGTACATTAGCAATATTGAATAAGGACGCCTGAGACTGACTACCGCCAAAGATAGCATCTAAAGCATCTTTCTCAACCCCCGGAGCGGGGACTTTTGACAACAAACGGAAAATAAACAAAATCAACAAAGTAACGAAAACTCTTCCAACGATTTCCTTATTATAGAGAAAAGATTTTACGTAATCAAAAGCACCCATAGGTATTACATAAACTCAATTAACTTTACCCAATTTTCCCCCCCGACTCATGTATTTTTCTTTGCAGCGACCGAGTTATTTTTATTCCTGACTCAACTTGAACTTTACTAAAATCATACTTACTAGCATCGTTCGGTCCGACTAAAATAACATGTCTGTCTTTTGATATAGCCCGTATGGATTCAGAGGAAATATCATACACTCCCTTTTCTAACAGCAAATCAATAGGTACTGCTGTCATTTTAGCACGCGAGGGCTTCAACCGATTAATACGAGGAAATAACCTGTGTACAGGAGTCTGACCTCCCTCAAAACCTAATCTTTTTTTATAACCTGATCTTGACGCCTGCCCTTTCTGGCCTCTACCTACGGTGTGCATTCCTTTACCAGAACCCGGACCTCTGCCTACTCTTTTTTTTCTTTTATCTACAATTTTTATCAAATTATTAGTGAACATCGTACCTAAACTTTAAAAGTGGATAAGGCTTCCTTTACACAATATGCGTTAGTAATTTTATTTCTAGTTCCATACAATTTACTGTAAATATCCTTGACGCCCGCTAGATCTAATATAGGTCTAATAGAATTACTGCATATTAAGCCAGTACCCGGAGGGGCGGGTTTAAAAAATATTCTTGAGGCCTTGTATTTCTGCATTATCTCAAAAGGAAAAGTACTACCTTCTATGTCAATTTTTATTAATGACTTTTTTGCTTTTGTTGTAGCTTTTTCGATAGCCGCTTTTAAATCACCTGCTTTAGCTAAAGCTAAACCAAATCTTCCTTTTCTATCACCAACCACAACCATCGCTTGAAACTTCATACGTTTACCACCCTTGACGACTTTAGCCACCCTATTTGTATACAACACAACAGCCTCTAATTCATTATTATTGTTGTTAATTTTATCGTTCGACATAGCAAATTAAAATTCTAACCCAGCTTCTCGAAGACCTTCCGCAAGAGCTTTGACTCTTCCATGATATTTATAGCCGCCACGATCAAAAACAATTTTTTTATACTTCCCTAAAGCAACAATCTTTGCTCCTAATTCTAAACCCAATTTACGCGCTTTTTCAGTTTTTGTCTGACCATCGAAAGACTTTAACGACAATGTACTCATACCTATAATAGTGACTCGCAAATCGTCATTGATAAGCTGAGCAAACATATGCTTGGAACTTCTGTATACAGATAACCTCGGCTTTGACTCTGTTCCATAAACTCTCTTGCGTATTCTTTTGTGTCTTCTTTCCCTGCTATTCATTTTACTTTAAAGACTTAACTTTCTTCAAAATTAATAACTCACCAACATATTTAATACCCTTACCTCGATAAGGATCAGGCGGTCGAACAGATCTTATGTTCGCAGCTACATCACCTACTAAGACTTTGTCAATTCCAGAAACAGAAATTATATTTTCATTAACCGTAAACTCTATGCCTTCAGGTTTTTTAATAACAACAGGATGTGAATAACCAACATTCAATACCAAATCTCCATTTTGTATACTAGCTTTATAACCAACACCATTCAATTCCAGCTTCTTTGTAAAACCTTTTGAGACTCCCTCCACTGCATTACTTATAAGAGACCTGTACAAACCTTGATACTGAGTATTATTTTGATCTATAGCCTTTACATAAATGCTGTTGTCATCTATGTACACATTAACTTTATTATTAGTATTTACAAAAAGAGCCCCTTTAGGACCTGCGACATGAACGGTATTACCAACTATATCAACACTAACCTCATTAGGTATATTAATCGGTTTTTTACCTATTTTTGACATATCACCATATATTACATAAATATTCGCCACCTATACCTGCTTTCTTTGCTTGATCACCAGACATTACACCACGAGAAGTAGAAATTATAGACAATCCTTTACCACCCTTGACAGGTCTAATATCCTTTGCCGAGACGTATATTCTCAGACCAGGTTTAGATACTCTTTCTAAATGTTTAAACCTATAACCCAATTCTGTCTTAAGATATACAACAATATCTCCGACTTCATTTTCTTGGTACTGATTTATATAACCGTAATTGGACATCACCTTAAGCACCTCTAAAACCATTTTAGTTTTTGGCAAGACAACAAACTCTTTATTGGACGCTATAGCGTTACGCATACGCGTCAATACATCCGAAAGAATATCATGAGTTTTTCTAACTTTTTTTTCCATATAATAAATTACTACCAACTAGATTTACGAACACCTGGAATAAGGCCTTGTCTAGCCATATTCCTAAAACAGATCCTACACATATCAAAATGCCTTATATACGCACGTGGTCTACCACAAATAGGACATCTTCTACGCAACCTTGTAGAATACTTCAAATCTTGATTCAGCATTTTAAAATATTTTGCCAACTTTGATTTTTTAGACATAATCAATCTCTAAACGGAAAACCCAAACTCTTAAGTAAAACATAAGCATCTTCGTCTCTAGACGTAGTAGTATGTATAACAACTTGCAACCCTCTGGGAGAGTCAACCCTATTTTGATCAACTTCCAAAAAAACAGCATGATTTTTTATGCCAATACTATAATTCCCTGATCCATCAAAAGATTTGCGCGAAAGACCCCTAAAGTCTTTGATGCCCGGAAGTGTGACAGACACAAATTTATCCAAGAAATCCCACATCCTATCTCCTCTCAAAGTAACCATAAGACCAATAGCATCTCCTTTCTTTAGCCTATTGAAATTTGATATGTCTTTTCGAGCTCTAGTAACTTTAGGCTTTTGTCCCGACAGCATAGAGATATCCTGAGACATACGATCTATCAGAGTTTTATCTACCAAAGCATCACCCAATCCAGAATTAATTACTACTTTGGATACCATAGGCACAGCCATTGGGTTAAACAACCCAAGACTTTTCATTAAATCAAACATTATTATTTTTTTAAACTGCTCTTTTAAGCTCATTTATTTTTTTGTTTCTATCATATAAAGCTACACCCAAACTTACTGTAACGTTTAAAGACTCCACAAGAGAACTTGTCGGTATTCTTACTACTAAATCGCTTTTCTTAAATACCGTATCTGTTAATCCACTTCCTTCATTCCCTACAATAAAACAAGTCCAGTTATTATACACCACATTTTCAATATTTTCACCACCTGTATCTAAAGCAACTATATCAAACCCAAGTTTGTTTAAATTATCTACAGCCAGTAAAAAATTTTCTCTAACAACAGGCACAAAATAATTGTACCCCATAGATACCCTTGTAACGACAGGAGAGAAAATTCTTTGCTGACTGTTTGGAACAACAACAAAATCCACATTAAACGCAGCACAAGTCCGTAATATAGAGCCCAAATTTTGATCATAGTCTATATTGTATAACGCTACAGCTATGCAAAATTGTTTATTTTTGAATAAATTGTATACCTCATCTAAAGAGTAATACTTATGTATATGTTCCTTCAAAAACGCAATCGACCTAACATCCGACCCATCAACATTCAAACTATTGACAAAATTCAAAATTCTATCATTAAACAATGTTTCCACTCCATACCGAGCTCCTTTTAGCAGGACATCATGTATCTTTTTTGAGCGGTAATTCTCCGGTAAAACAATAAAATCAAAATATTCATGAAAAGAATTTATCAACTCACATATAGCATTAGTACCCACAACAAAAAGACCATTCTTTATTTTATTTTTAAGAACTGAAATATCAATTGATTTATATCGTTTTTTCTTCATGCATTAAACAGATCTCTACTCTCACCTAACTTTCTGAATCACCCGAATCCTTCATATTATTATTAACAGTTTCTATCACTTTCACATTAGAAACATGAATAGGGAGAAGGATATATTTAAAATTCTCATCATTTATATTATCAGAAGAATCATTCTTAAATCTGTAAGCATTCTTTTTCAAAGATTTCTTTCTTATATTAACTCCTTCAACTATTATCAGCTGCTTCTTTGGAAATGTCTTTAAAACTACACCTTCTTTACCCTTGTATTTCCCTACCAAAACCTTTACTTTATCTCCTTTTTTGACCTTCATAATAACTTACAATAACTCTAAAGCCAGACTTGCAATTTTATTGAATCCTTTGTCTTTTATTTCTCTCGCAATTGGACCGAAAACGGCAGTACCAATAGGTTCATTAGTCTTTTTATTTATTAGTACGACAGCGTTATCATCGAACCTTATGTAAGAACCATCCTTACGTTTTTTTTCTTTTTTTGTCCTCACTATAACAGCGTATACTTTTTCGTGATCCCTTACAGAACCATCAGGAGCAGCTTTATGTACAACGCCTGAAACAATATCTCCAATATAACCAAAGCGACGCTTTGATCCCCCAAGCACAGTTATTACTTTAAAGTACCGCGCCCCTGAATTATCTGCTACTTTTAATACACTTCCAATCTGTATCATAATGACTTTTTATGACTTTTTCTCAACTACCATCCATCTAATCAATTTAGATAAAGGCCTTGATTCTTCAATAACGACAATGTCACCTTCTTTTAAAGGATCTTCAGTCCGAGCATAAAACCTTTTCTTCATCTTAACTACTTTTTTATACTTCGGATGAGGTACACTTCGTAACACCTCGACAACAACAGCTTTTGTCATTTTAGCAGACACTACCGTACCTGTAAATCTTTTTCTAATCTTATTTTGACTTACCATCTAACTTTTCTAATAACTCTAACTCTTTTAAAACTGTACTTACTCGAGCAATATCAACTTTTAATGCTCGAGATTCATTTATATTTTCTGGAGCAGTTTGACCAGATTTGAGAAGAATTTTCACCTTTCTGAATCTAGCTACAAGCGATGATTTCATATCTCTCAATTCTTCTTTACTCAATTTTCTTAATTCATCTATTCTTCTTGCCATGATCAATTTGTAATCAGTTTCGTATGAATGCCTAGTTTTTTTGCAGCTTTAGTCAAAGCCAAAGTGGCAACATCCTTATTCACACCACCAATTTCAAAGATGATTTTACCTACTTTTACAGCAGCAACATAATTTTTTAGAGGACCTTTCCCACTCCCCATACGGACATTAGAAGGCTTGGCTGTCATAGACTGATCGGGAAAAATTCTAATCCACACTTTACCTGATCGCTTCGTCGTACTAGCAATCACTCTTCTTGCTGCCTCTATCTGATTAGGAGTAATAAAAGCATTATCCAAAGACATAAGACCAACATCGCCATATACTAACTCCGTACCTTTTGACGCCACTCCTTTCAAATTTCTTACAAAAGATACTCGATATTTTGTTTTTTTAGGACCTAACATAGACTAAATTATTCACCTTTATAAATCCAAACTTTAATTCCTAGCTTTTTATCTACTAGGACATCAGTATAAGCATAATCAATCTTTGCACGAATAGTAGTTAGAGGTATTTTTCCTCCCCGCATTTCCACACGTTCAGTTCTCGCCTGTTTAATAGGACCAATACCAGAAATTTCAATTCTTGCACCTTTAGCTCCTGAAGCTTCAATTTTATCTATTTGCTGTTTCATTACAACTTTAGGGGGAACCTTACGAGCTAAAGCCTCTTGTATAGACTGAGCTACAAGTGCAGCAGATAAATAGGGCTGTTTAACCTCATAAACACTTATTTTTGCGGTAACACCTAGTCGATCACGAATTGTTTTTTCCATCATCTCAATGCCGGCCCCCCCTTTTCCAATAGCTATACCAGGTCTACCTACATAAAGGTCTACATATACATTATTAGAAACTCGAGAAATATAAACACGATCTATTCCAGCCGGCTTAGCAAGATTATTAATAATATCCCTAATTTTTTTATCCTGATGAACAAATGCAGCGAAATCTTTGCTATTAGCGAACCAATTAGATAAACTCCTTTCGTTAACTCCGATTCTAAAAATTTTTGGATGTTCTCTTTTTGCCATTATCCTAATCTAATAGTTAATGTTGAATATCTTTTCAGCTTCAATCGAGCTCTACCCCGACTTATATAAAAAAATCTTTTTAATACAATAGAACTGTCGACCCTTACATCCACGATAGAAAGATCACTAGGATTAAAGCCTTTACTCTGAGCATTAGCTAGAGCAGACTTAACAGCTTTATACACAAATAATGACCCTTTTTTATTGACATTTTTCAAATATTCCATCGCTTCCTCAGCTTTTCTACCTTTAATAAGGTTAGCTACTAGCCTCAACTTCCTAGGTGTATAATTAATTTTCGAAGTTTTCGCATACATAATTCTATACTAATCTTTAGCAACTCTACCTGTAGAACCAGTAGCCTTGGCAACTTTACCTTTTTCCGCATGACCCTTGAATGTCCTAGTCAAAGCAAATTCACCCAATCTATGACCAACCATTTCTTCAGTAATAAATACAGGTATATGTGTCCTCCCGTTATGAACTGCAATAGTGACACCGACAAATTCAGGAGGTATTACGCAATCTCTAGACCAAGTTTTAATAGGCTTTCGATGGCCGCTTTCTTTAACCTCCAGAACTTTTTTAAGTAGTTTATGATCAATATATGGACCTTTTTTAAGTGACCTTGACATACGTTAACTATTCAATAATTTTCGTCCTTTTCGATTTACGAGCCTCATGTGATTATACCGATGTCTTTTCCTTCTAGTAATTTTACCACGAACATTACCCCACCTATCTTTCGGAATATGTCCAATCACTCCTTTAGCTTCGCCCCCTCCATGAGGATGAGCCGAAGGTGGCTTTACCATACCTCTCACAGTAGGCCTGATACCTTTTCTTCTATTTCTCCCGGCACTACCTTTTAAAATATTTTTATAATCAGGATTGGAAACCGCACCAATAGTAGCATAACACTTCGTATTTATTAATCGTATTTCCTTCGAAGGCATCCTAATTTGAGCATAATCTCCACTAAAACCAATAACAACAGCAGATGTACCAGCAGCTCTTACCAGAGTGCCCCCCGAACCCGGATTAATTTCGATATTATGTACGGTAGTACCAACCGGTATTCTTGATAAAGGCACTGCATTCCCAACTTCTACAGGAACATTTTCACCAGCAATAATTTTATCTCCTACTTTTACATCTTGAGGAGTAATAATATAGTTTTTCAAACCGTTAGAGTATGATACTAAAGAAATGAAACAAGAACGGTTAGGATCATACTCTATTGTTTTAATTTTACCTTCAACATCGCGAATACGACGAGAAAAATCAATAACCCTATACAATTTTTTCACTCCACCACCTTTATGGTGCATCGTAATTTTTCCACCACTTCTGCCCCTCGCGGATTTTAAATGTATCGTTAATGGTTTGTAAGGGTTCTTATTAGTGACTATGCTTCTATAGTCGACTAAAGTTACTCCGCGGGACGAAGGTGTGACTGGTTTTAATTTTTTCAATGCCACTCTACTTTATATTCTCAAAAATATCTATAACGTTTTGACCTATGTCTATATAAGCTTTCTTTTTAAGTTTCCGTGAAGTTTGAATTTCATACCTTGCATTAGTATTTCTATAACTTATTCTCTTTCTAATAAGAGCAGTTCTAATAGATATAGGCTTTATACCATATAAACCCTCAAATTTAACAGCAATATCTTTTTTACTCGATCTAACATCGACCCAAAAAGTGCAAACCTTCGAATTCCTATACATCAATAAAGAAGATTCAGTAATAATAGGAGCTATAATTACTTGTTTCTTTTTAGTCGACATGATCGTTACCTGTAATCATACTTACTACAGTATCTTTAATATTCAAATCAAAATATAGATTATTATAATTCAAAACCAATAAAGGACTTAAACTAACAAAGGGCAAAATATCTACATTTGAAATATTCCTTAAGTAATTGACATAAACTTTATGGTTCGAATCGTAAACAACAAGACTACGCCCTTCAAAAATTGGCGAGCCAAAAATACGCACATCTTTACCTTCAGACAAATCGATAAAACCAAGTCTGCCCTCCAATAAATACTTCTTTAAAATATTAACTAAAACCATTCTTTTAAACTTTTTATTTAATCGCAACTTTGTGTAATCAGGCATAGGACCATGTGCCACACCTCCACCCCTAAAATGGGGAGCTTTTCTTGAACCTTGTCTGGCATAACCTGTTCCTTTCTGTCTGTACGGTTTTGCAGATTTACCTTTTACTTCTGATCTTGTTTTTGCTTTTTTAGTTCCTTGCCTTGTATTCTGTCCTAAAACTCTCGCAATCAAAGATATGTAATTATCTTTAATTAAATGACTAGAAACATCAGGAATTTCTAATGTTTCAACAGTATTAGACTTTATCACATTCACCATCATTGTTTGTATATTTCAATAATTGAACCATACGAACCAGGCACTGTACCAATCACAGTCAATAAATGATTATCCTTATCAAAATCCAAAACACGTAAACCGCGTATTGTTACCCTCTTTACACCCATATGTCCAGCCATCTTCAAACCTTTGAAAACTCTACCCGTCGTGGTACCCGCTCCTATAGAACCTGGATGCCTTTCCCGGTCGCTTTGACCATGTGTACGATTACCACCATGGAAGCCCCATCTCTTAACCACACCAGCAAAACCTTTACCTTTTGACATACCAGAAACAGTTACTATATCTCCAACAGAAAATTCATCGAGACAAGCAACATCGTCAACTAACTTTATAGCATATTCAGGCACATCATCTTCACCAAAAATACCTTTCTGAGGGTTTTTCGGAGATTTGTTATATCCTATCCCTATAAATAAACCCGAATTTTTTAGCCCACGAATGATCCTTGTATCCGAAAAATCTAGTATAGTTACTGGTACAGAAACCCCTTCATCATCGAAAACACGTGTCATTCCTTTTTTTCTTGCAAGCAACATAGTACCTTACTTATCTATTACTTGTATGTCTGCCGCTACCCCAGAAGGTAATTCTAGATACTGCAAAGCATCAATAGTCTTTTGATTACTGTTCCTGATATCTATCAATCTTATAGAAGTCTTCAATTCAAAGGTCTCTTGAGATCTCTTATCTATATTAGGCGACCTAAGAACCGTCCATTTTTTTATTCTTGTAGGCAAAGGCACAGGGCCCGCAACCTGCGCCCCTGTCATTAAAGCTATATCGACAATTTTTTTTGCTGCTGTATCAACAATAACTGGTTCAAAACCCTTGATTTTAATTCGAATAATCTGCATATTCATCATTCGATGATTTTAGTTACAACTCCAGCACCGACAGTTTTTCCACCTTCTCGAATAGCAAACCTCATACCTTCTTCCAACGCAACTTTTTCTATTAATACAACCTCCATCTGTATATTATCACCCGGCATAGCCATTTCAGCATTCAAAATCTTGACTTCACCAGTAACATCTGTAGTTCTAATATAAAACTGAGGTCTATAACCAGTAACAAATGGAGTCTTTCTTCCTCCCTCCTCTGCGGTCAACACATACACCTCTGCAACAAACTTATTATGTGGTGTAACAGTACCGGGAGCAGCAACGACCATTCCTCTCATAACATCATCTTTTTCAACACCTCTTAATAACAAACCTACATTATCTCCAGCTTGCCCCTGATCCAATGATTTTTTAAACATTTCCACACCTGTAACAACACTTTTCTTATCTTTTCCAAGGCCGATTAAATCAACAGAATCACCGACTTTTACAACACCACGCTCTATTCGACCTGTAACAACAGTACCTCGACCCTGTATTTGGAATACATCCTCTATAGGCATTAAAAACGGCCTATCAATATCTCTAACGGGCGTAGGGATATAATTATCCACAGAATTCATTAACTCTAAAATCTTTTTCGACCACTCTCCAACTTCATTTTCCTCCAAAGCTTTTAAAGCAGAACCTCGAATAACAGGAGTTGTATCAGAATCAAAACCATATTTCGACAACAAATCCCTCACTTCTTGTTCTACCAAGTCTATCATTTCCGGATCATCTACCATGTCACACTTATTTAGGAAAACAACAAGTTTGGGCACACCAACCTGTCTTGCCAATAAGATATGCTCTCTTGTCTGAGGCATAGGCCCATCAGTAGCAGCTACGACTAAGATAGCACCATCCATTTGAGCAGCGCCCGTGATCATATTCTTTATATAATCTGCATGACCAGGACAGTCGACATGAGCATAATGACGAGCCTCTGTCTCGTACTCCACATGAGTAGCATTAATGGTAATACCCCTTGCCTTTTCTTCAGGAGCTTTATCAATACCATCTACTCCTAAAGCATCTGCTTGAAATCCCGCGCGAGCTAAAACAGCAAGAATAGCTGCAGTCAACGTCGTCTTTCCATGATCAACGTGACCAATTGTACCCACATTTACATGTGGTTTTGTTCTTTGAAATGTACCTGCCATAATTCTTGATATTTTAATTATAAAACTTAAATTAGTAAATATTTATAAACTCTAGTCGTAAAGACTCTGAAAATGTACTATATATTTACAAAAAATGCAACTCCCATAAACATCATCATTAAAAGACATTAAAACACACAATTATTATTAAATATATAAATATTTTAAGCTCTCATAAACCGTTTAATATGGAAAAAGTAGTGTAAAGACTATTGCTGAAAAATTTCTCAATATTAATATAAAGGATTTCCACACTTAAAAAGCTTCTATCAAACTTTACAAAATATTTAAAAAGTCTATATTAAAACTTATAACATCTTTAAGACTGCCCAGTATGCTTTATAAGTACACAAAAAACCCCAATATTTCATTTAAATATAATATTAGAGATTCTCAATTAAACCGTAATAAAGGTGGCATGATGATAATAAACATACTAGCCTCTACATTATTTATATTTGGTCTTATCACAATGATATTCTCACTTTACCCATACGGGCAAATATATCTCAATGTGACAAACGATGAAAATAAAATTTCTAAATCTATACTCACAGCATCTAGCAGCCACAATGTACTGGGATTACAATCTATCTACAATTTTAATGAGGTCTATTCGGCAAATTTGACTCAGAATTTAAATATAACTAATCAGGTTTTAAAGCTAGATCCTAAGATACATCCAGAACTAGAAAATATTACAGGAGAAATGAAGCTATCGATCCAAAAACTCAATATAAAAAATTTACCAGTCGCTATAAATGTTAACAGCTACGATTCAAAAGTCTACCTGCCGATATTAGAGTCAAAACTAGCCCATTTCAAAGGGACTTCTCTTCCAAATCATCCTGGCAATTCATTCATTTACGGTCATAGCGCTAATGAAATATGGGCGCGAATAAATCCAAATGCACCAACGACAGCATTCACATTCCTGAATAAACTTGATATTGGCGATGAGATTACTATCGAATATGATGGTCAAATCTATTCTTATATTGTAGAAAGAGCTAAGATAGTACCTCCTGATGATATTAGCCCAATTTACACATTTAATGATAATATTAAAACGGTAACTCTTATGACATGCTGGCCGCCAGGTGTTGGTACAGACCGT
Source organism: Candidatus Dojkabacteria bacterium (assembly GCA_025999155.1). Taxonomy (GTDB): domain Bacteria; phylum Patescibacteriota; class Dojkabacteria; order JAOAGR01; family JAOAGR01; genus KatS3mg084. Next base: position 476,821 of record AP026679.1, on the reverse strand, counting down.
TTAATAGTTATTGCAAAACAAACTTGACCTAGTATAATTTTCGTTATATGCTTTACTTAGTTAGTAGTTGTTCGTTCGTGACATAAGAAAGCTGTTGGCTAGTGCAAAATAGCCGTAGAACGGATAATGAATTACACAAAAAGTAAATATATTTAAGAGTGCCCATAAAAAGTATCTCTATAATAGGGGAATACAGGTGGTACCACGAGAGGAGGGCTCTCGTCCTGCCAAGACATAGTGTAAAGTCTTGCTAAGGATGCGAGCTCTTTTTTATGTATTAATAGTTTAAATTCATGAATACTCAACAAATAACTATAAAGACAGACATGAATAAAATTGAAGATATACTAACGCGCGGAGTGGCTGCTATATATAATACCGACGAACTAAAAGAACTCTTGTTATCTGGCAAACAATTACATCTTAAACTAGGAACTGATGTCACAAGTCCGCTCATCCATCTCGGACATGCTGTCACACATAGAAAACTACGCGATTTTCAGGAACTTGGACATAAAGTTACATTAATCATCGGAGACTATACAACATTAATAGGCGATCACTCTGACAAAGTTGATATGCGTGAAGAACGAACTATTGAAGCTATAAGAGAAGATGAACAAACTTACAAAGAACAATTTTTTAAAACTGTCATCAATGATCCACAACTTATAGAAATACGACACAATTCTGAATGGCTCGGGAAATTAAGTTTCAACGATATTATACATTTAGCCAAGCAATTTACTGTAGCTCAAATGATCGAAAGGGAGAATTTTAAATTAAGATTTGAGTCTGGTAAACCAATCAAATTATCTGAGTTTTTATATCCGCTCATGCAAGGATACGATTCTGTCGTGTTAAATTGCGATGTTGAATTTGGAGGAACTGATCAAACATTTAATATTCTAGCAGGCAGACACTTGATGGAAGTATACGGGCAAAAGCCTCAAATCGGATTCATCGTTAAATTACTTACCGGAAACGATGGCCGTAAAATGGGAAAAAGTCTGAAAAATTTTATACCCGTTGCAGCTGAAGCAGATGAAATGTATTCAATGGTTATGCAGATTGTGGATGAAGTAATCATAGAGTATTTCGAACTCATAACTCGTGTCCCTATGGAGGAAATAGCCGAGATCGAATCACGCATGAAATCAGGTGAAAACCCAATGATTTTTAAAAAACGTCTCGCTTTCGAAATAGTAAATTTCTATCATGGTAAAGAAGCTGCCGAAAGAGCACAAGCAGAATTTGAAAGAGTCGTACAAAACAAGGAATTACCAAAAGATATCAAAAGCCTATTAATAGAAAAAAATAAAAACGTAGTGGATACACTAGTTACTGCGTTCGGTCTATCAAAAAGCCAAGCAAAAAGATTAATAGACCAGAAAGCCGTAACATTCGAGGACGAAACTATAACTACTTACGATTACGAAATCGAAAAAAGCGGGATATTAAGAGCTGGTAAGAAAAAAATCATTCATATAGCGACAAAATAAAAAATAGTTTACTAGCACAAAATACATTTGAGTGACAAAATTATTGAATATCGTTAACACATCAAATCCCAGTATGTATAATCACAATACTGAATAGTTTCTGTTTAACATTGATAAATCACAATTTACTTGATCATGAAGACATATTCTATCAAAACTTTTGGTTGCCAGATGAATCATTCCGATTCTGAACGTATTGCTGCAGTTTGTGAATCGATGGGTTATAAGAAAGCATCAGAATATGAGATTGCGGACTTATATGTTGTCAATTCATGTTCTGTCAGACAAAAAGCTGAAGATAGGGTTTACGGATTAATGCGTAACTTACAAAAATTGAAGTCAAAAAAGCCAGAAATAAAAACTGTACTTACGGGATGTATGGCGAAGAGGGACATAAGACAAGGACAGAAAAAATCACTTCTATACCAGCAAAAATATCAAGAAACTCTTAAAAAACAAATCCCGGCTCTTGATATAGTTATTGAAATCAGCGAAATTCATAAATTACCAGAAATTTTAGGTAAAAAAGTCAATATAAATCCTGTAGAATATCTATCAATAAAGCCAAAGTATAATTCTACATTTCAAGCATTTGTTCCTATATCTACAGGGTGCAATAAGTTTTGTACTTTCTGTATAGTACCGTTTACAAGAGGAGAAGAGGTGTATAGACCATATGAAGAAATTTATAATGAGGTACAGTCTCTGGTTACAAACAATTACAAAGAAATTACTTTATTAGGACAAAATGTGAATTCTTGGAGAAGTGATACGACGGGGCACTTAAAAATACCAATTCCAAAATATAGAGATCAAAACTTAATTCCAAAAGAGTATTTAGATTTTCCTTACTTAATGGAATCCTTAGCTGATATTGAGGGTGATTTTTGGCTTAGATTTACAAGTTCGCACCCATATGATATCAATCCCAGACTTATTGAAGTAATAGCTCAAAAGGACAATATCGCTAAACAAGTGCACTTTGCTTTGCAGTCAGGTTCAGATTCTGTACTGAAAAGGATGAATCGTTATTACACCGTTAGTGAATTTAAAGAAAAAGTTGATTTTATACGTCGTACAATACCTAATGTGGCAATCACTACCGATATAATTGTTGGATTTTGTGGAGAAACAGATAAGGAATTCGAAGAAACTCTAAAAGTTTGTGAAGAAATAAAATTTGACCAAATATATATTGCAGAATACTCACAGAGGCAGGGTACTATTGCAGCCAAATTCTATAAAGATGATGTACCAGTAGCGATCAAAGCACAACGTAAGCAATTATTAGAAGAAGTACTTAAAAAAGGTGCGTTAGAGAATAATAAAAGATTAATAGGAACCACACAAAAAGCTTTAGTATATCAGCAAAAAAAAGGTACAAAAGAAGGTTTAATTGCAAGAACTACTCATGGCAAGGATGTTTTTATTGAATGCGACGAGGACTGTTCCCATTTAATAGGAAATTTTGTGTATGTAAAAATACAACAAGCAAAAGAATTTGTATTAGAGGGATATCTGATCAAATAAAGGCAAACATAAAAACAATATTCTAAATTTTTAAGGCCACAAATTGAATTCTAGAAATATATTAACTTTTTTAAAATATGACCTTATCATGGATTGATTACTTTAGGTTTTTCCCTATTGTATAATCTGTAAATGAAAATAGCTGTAGGTTTATCTGGTGGAGTCGACTCTGCAGTCGCTGCTGCACTACTTAAACAACAAGGTCATGAGGTTGTAGGAGTTTTTATGAAGAATTGGTCTGATGATTTCGGAATTGAGGGTGATTGTCCTTGGGAAGAAGATCTGAAATCAGCCAGAGAAGTAGCAGATCATATTGGGATTGAATTTCTCTCTTATAACTTTGAATTAGAGTATAGAAAGAGAGTAATTGAATATTTTTTTGCAGAATATAAATCCGGACGTACACCCAATCCTGATATTTTGTGTAATAGCGAGATTAAATTTAATGTATTTCGTAAAAAAGTATTTCACGAATTAGGAGTTGATAAGATAGCCACAGGACACTATGCGCGAGTAGTATACGATAGGGGCATATATAGATTGCTGAAAGGAATAGACCAAAACAAAGATCAATCTTACTTTCTTTGTAGGCTTAGCCAAGAAGAATTAGCAAACGTAGAGTTTCCAATAGGACACCTAACTAAACCTCAAGTAAGAAAAATAGCTGCCGAATTAGGACTCCCTAATGCTTATAGAAAGGATAGCCAAGGTATATGTTTTGTAGGCAAAATTAATGTACGAACTTTTATAGAAAAAGAATTAGGTAAAAAAAAAGGAAAAATAATAGATATAGACAGTCAAAAAGAATTAGGGGAGCATGATGGCATATGGTTTTATACCATAGGTCAAAGACAAGGAATGGGCTTGCCAGGCGGACCTTGGTTTGTGGTTAAAAAAGACCCTCAAACAAACACATTATTTGTAGCAAAAGGAAAAGATAATCCTGCCCTTTTCAGCCGAGAAGTGTATTTACGAGATATACATGTGATTAACCCTGAATTTGATAAATATACATGTGCTTCATTACAGGCAGAAGTGTCGCTTCGTTATCGTCAAAAACCATCTAATGCATTAATCATTCTCTGTAGAAACAGCCGTGACCAAACGAAATTAATATTTTTTGAACCACAAAGAGCTGTAGCTCCAGGACAATTCGGATGTATTTACATGGGAGACGAAGTCGTTGCAAGCGGAATTATAGAAGGTTAGATAGCTAGATTTTTGTAATTAGTTGCACGTATTTCTAAATTCTCTTTCAACTTTCGCTCTAGCCTCCGTAAAAAAGTAATTTGCCTTTTGGCATATTGGTGTTCTTTGTATTTTAATTCTGTTAAATATTCTGCATATAATGGGCGAAGCTTACTCAAGTCTATGTATGATGTAGTTTTCTCATCTTTGGCTTTCGTATAAATAGACAAAAAATACCTATATTCATAAGAAATTTTATTTAGCCAAGGAATGATTTCGTGACCATACAGATAAATTAACTTCTCTAACTCATTAAAGCTGTCTGAATTAAATCGTTTTTCAATCACATTATCCAAATGCTTATAATACTCCTCACGATCAATAGGATAAATTAATATTATAAAAAAATTTCTTTTAGGCTGTACTTTACGAAAATACTCTTCTGAATATTTTTTTGATGTAGCTAAAACAAAGCGTGCAGCACTTTCAAGGCGTCTACGATTTTTAATATCAATGAATTCCAAGATCTGAGGATCATTATCATAAAGAAAATTAATCAGTTCATCTTTTGACCATTCACTTATGTTAGAACAGGTTGAACAAGTGAAGTCGCTATTAATTTCCCTATTCAAACCAAATAAATAATTAAAGGCATAATACACACTTCCTCCTACTATGATCTTACTGTAGATATTAAATTTTTTGACGATGCGGGTCAGATCTAATTCGAACGTATGAGTAGAATAATTCTGACCTGGATCTTTTATGTCAAAGAGAAAATTAACGACTTTATCAGACACGATCATATCTGATTTTGAACTAGAGAAAATTTCATCAATCAACAATAAGATTTTATTTATATTACAAGTTTGATTACTCACAAAATCTCTTCTGTCTACATACGCCGAAAAAATAAAATTTTTATATTTACCTAAATCTAAAGCTAACGTACGCTCTGTATAACTTATTATTTCTTCTTCGACTATTTCTTGAGATATAAATTTTGGTTTATTCGATAAAAAATCTAAATTTTTATAAATTTGGATAGAATCACAATTAAAGATAGGCAAAGAATACTTTGAAGCTATGAAATTTGCTAGACTAGTTTTACCAGAGCTACTCGGGCCTAATATTATTAGATCCATTTATAGAATAATTAAAATTAATTGAGGATAATAAAAAAATTAAAATATGGCTAGTTTAATCTAAGCTTTTTTATTACAATTGCTTAAACTCGCTATGACTACAAAAGAAATAAACAAAAAATCTCAAGATACATCTATGGATAATGCTAAAAAACAAGCATTGTATGCGGCTCTTGCTCAAATAGAGAAACAATTCGGTAAAGGAGCGATAATGAAGATGAGTGATCAACCTCATGAGAAGCTTGATGTAATATCGACCGGTGCATTGTCATTGGACATTGCTTTGGGTATAGGAGGGGTACCTCGCGGACGTATAATTGAAATCTACGGTCCGGAATCTTCAGGTAAAACTACTCTTGCTCTTCATATAGTGGCAGAAGCTCAAAAAATGGGAGGCGTTGCAGCTTATATTGATGCAGAACATGCTTTAGATCCATCATATGCACGATCTATCGGAGTAGATGTCGAAAATATGTTTATTTCTCAGCCTGACTACGGAGAGCAAGCACTCGAAATAGCAGAAACTTTGGTAAGGTCAGGAGCTATGGACGTGATAGTTATAGATTCTGTTGCTGCTCTCACTCCTAAAGCTGAAATTGAAGGTGAAATGGGAGATGCATCGATTGGTACGCAAGCAAGATTAATGTCTCAAGCACTCAGGAAACTTACAGCGATAGCATCAAAAGCTAGGACGACGATAATATTTCTAAATCAGATACGAATGAAAATTGGTGTAATGTTTGGTAATCCTGAAACGACAACGGGAGGTAACGCATTAAAGTTTTATGCATCAATACGAATGGAAATAAGAAAAGGTGAAAAAATCACTGACAAAGAAGGTAAAATAACCGGTAATACTGCAAAAGTCAAAGTGGTCAAGAATAAAGTAGCTCCGCCATTTAAAGAAACTGAATTTGACATTATTTACCCTATGGGTATAGATAAATATTCGTCTCTCATATCAGCGGCAGTTGATGCTGGTGTAATACAAAAAACAGCTGGGTGGTATAAATACGGAGAGATGCAATTAGGAAATGGTAAAGATGCCGTCAAAGAATTATTAAGATCAGATACAAAACTAACTAGAGAAATTATTGAAAAAACAAAAATTGCCGCTGGAATCACAAACAGTAGTTTAAATTAATTAAATTCAGTACTAAAATGATACCGAATGGAGACAGGAAATTTAAAAACTAAAATTTTTTACGCTTTACTATCCTTATTCGTAATTGGTCTTATTGGATTAATAGCTATTATTATAAATAGTATGTATCGTTAACCAATTACTGTACCATCAAATTCTGCCAATGATATCTTATTCTTGCGAATTATATTTTCTATGCTAGTTAAAAATACTTTTATTTTGTGATCTCTAGCAAATCTTGACGCTACAGGATCAAAAGGATAACTTCCTCCAGGTACAAAAACAGAATCAAACATTTGTAAATAAGAGTCCCAAGAAATATTTTTTATCACTTGTGCGTCAGAATAGGTATTTGGATCCTTATCATACAAATAATCCACATTAGTAATTCGTAGCACTTTATCAGAACCAAAAGCATGCGCAAAAATGGCAGCATCATAATCTGATGAATGTCCGGGAGATTCTGCACCACCTACAAAATACTTAAATTTATGTAAATCTCCTTTCGCTGCATCTATATCATCTTTAGTAACGATAATATTTGGATAAGTATGATCTTCCGGTAAAAGCATACGTACAAATTCAGCGTACATATTATTAACTTTTATACCCATACGATCTAACCTATCTGAATCGGTTATACCGATACTTCTTAACACATTTTGTAAAACTCTACATAAAGGGCCACCTCCATTGATAATAAAAAACTGATCATTATGACTTTTAAAAATATCCAAAAGCCTTAAAAATGATGGGTTGATATCAAAAGGCGTACTTTGCAAAACTGATCCTCCTATTTTTATAACAACCATGATAGTTTAGTATAGTGTTTTTCATAAAATAATTACATACGAAATCAAATATGTCTATATGTTCATGTTTTGCAAGAACACTTTTACTTAATAAGTAATTTATTTTATACTATTGTCATATATTAGAGTACTACGAATGGGACGCCGATTAAACCTAGGGAGACCTAGAACGAAAAGAGAATTAGAGTTTCTTGGTGTCATTTTGTTTATATTTATATCCATTATTTTTGCTTTATATATAGGTTTTAATAGTAATATCTTTAACTTCGATACTAGAAAAGATGCTGCTGGTCGTACCATTTACTTAGAAAGTGGACAGGATCTGCAAACTGCAATAAACAATGCTAACGATTCCGATGCTATATTTCTGAGACCAGGCACCTACACATCACCAAATGGCAAACCTTTTGAGATTAAAAATAAAAATATACGTATACTAGGATCTGGAACTGAATATACTACATTACGAAGTAACTCCAATCAAGCGATTATAGCTCTAACCAATGCGAAACTATCATTAGAAAGTCTTTCGATAACGGGATCTCCAGGAGATGGTATAAAAACAGACGACTCATCACAAACAGAGTTAAAATTGATAAACACTATTGTTAGTAATAATGTAGGATATGGAGTAAGTGCGAATGCTAAAACTACTGTTCTAACATCAATAATAGACCAGAATGGTAAAGGCATATTTTCCAGAGCACCTTTAATCGTTGAAAACACGGTTATTCGAAACAATGCCAATAATGGGATCACAATCGAGGATTCTATTAATGCTCAAAACGATTCTCGGATTGTAAATGTACTCTTATATTCGAATAAAGGAACACAAATCCAAATCACAGGAGGAAGAAACCATATAGTTAAAAACGTCACATTATATGATGGAGGCAAAGGTATCATTACCAGTATTCCGGCAGGAAGACAAAATAACACGACAAATTTCTCTGTAGCAATAACGAACTCAATAATCCAAAAGCATAGTGGTGAGGGTGTAGTACTTGTAGGAGAGCAATCATCAATTCGTTACTCTAATGTGTATCAAAATGGTACTAATTATTTACCTCCTACTCTAGCTAATTCCGAAGGAAACTTATCGGTAGATTCGGAATTTGTTGGGGCCAATAATTTTAAATTACGTAGTACCAGTCAATTAAAAAATAAAGGAACACCAGGAGAAAAAAACACAGACGGTTCACGAATAGACATCGGTGCTTATGGGGGCACGTCGCAGCTTCTGTCGCCTAACAATCCACCACAAATCACATCAAAACCAATAAACTACATAAAGCCAGAACAAACCTATAATTACGAAATCCAGGCTACCGACCATGATAATGATGCTTTAACTTACATTCTAACAAACGACAGACTACCCCATTGGTTAAGATTGGACAAGAATAAACTAACAGGAACTCCATCACAACAAGATGTAGGTTACTACGGTGTTATTATAGTAGTTTCAGATGGTAGAGGAGGAAATACAGTACACCCTATATCCATAAATGTTTTACCAAGTGGAGTAGATATACCTCCAACACAAGCCAGTGACACAGATAAACCAACCCCTACACCGATTTCACGCGTAGCACCCAATATCCAAATATTATCGCCTAATGCAGGTACTGTTTTCTCAAAGACAAATAATGAGATTAAATGGAATGTAAACGAGGGAGCAACAATTGAAAAATTCACTATTAGTTATTCAACAAACGGACAAGATTACACTATTATTACTACATTACCAGGTAGCACAACATCATATAAATGGAAAGATATTGATAAAGTCATATCTGGTAAATATTTTATTAAAATAGAAGCTACCGATAACAGTAATCCTCCCGTTACTGTAGCAGCAATCTCAGAACAATTTGAAATATCTATAGAACAAGAGCAATCTGCTAGAAGCATCACTATTACTAAAAATAGTCCTGCAGATAATGACGTAGTCAGAGACCCCAAACAACAGATAGTTGTCGAATTTAAGCCGGATGCTGAAATTGATAAGTCAAAAACTTTTATAAAAGTCAATGGTAATGAAGTTGCTTACAGTACTACGATTAACACAATATTTTATCAACCAACGGTTCCTTATGAAGGAAATCGTGTTGAAGTAGAAGTCAAAATAGTTACAAAAGAAGGAGCTACTGCTTCTAAGCAGTGGGTTTTCAATATTCAGCGGCAAGCAGCACCAAGCGACACTACTCCAGATACGATAGTGACAGCGAAAATATGCGTACCAGGCACACAATTATGCGTACCGCAGACCGTGGGTGTTATTCTAATAGGCTTAATAGTATTCATATTATTAGTAGTGATACTCTATCTTATTATTAAAACAATAAAATATATTCGAGAACAAAGAGAAGGAAATTTAGAAGCTGAATTTACTGAGTATTATGGTGATAGTAATAATCTGTATGCAGACCCTAAGAATCAATCGTATAATCCCAATGACTATATCACATCATCAAATAACGATATAAACCAAAATTACACAAATCCCAGTCAAACAAATCAATATCAACAAGATAACTCTCAACAAAACTTTATACAGGACCAAACTACCAGTCAAAACGAACAAACACAAACATATACAGATCCAAACCAAAATTATTCATCTGAACAAACAACATATCAAGCCTACACTCAAAATTCAGAACAAGCACAAAATTTAAATCAATTTAATGAATACGACAAAACTTATTCGTATAAGGATATCAGTCAGGGAAATACGTATGGAAACGATCAAATTCAACAAACATATGATTCAAACGTAGTACTTCGAGAAAATCCTGACATAACAACAAATAATAGTTATGCTACCGGATCTACATATCAAGATGATGAGTCCGGACAAATAGGTCAAGTAAGTATGCCTACTTATACTACTCAAAATGTCAGTATAAATTCATCAGTGCCTTCAACATATTCATCTCAACCTACCCAAACTACTTCACAGCCTATCCAAGATTCTGCACAACCTAACTCTGCTTATTCGCAACCTACTCAAATAACTTCAACAGATCATGAAGCTTACTTACAATCGTTAATGCAAAAATACGGTGTAAACAATCAATCTCAGCCTAATACTCCTCAAAATCCAACCCCAACAGAGACATCTTCCTAGAAAAGTATTGAAACATGACTTGATTTATCCTAATTTGGTATATGAATGGATTTTTGCGCCTTTTTATACCTCATCATTCGAATAATTATCATCCTCATTTCACTCGTCATTATGCTCTTATCATTTATTCATTACTATTCTCTGTATTGAACCTATTCATATTTCCAGCAATTGGTTTTAAAAATGGTATAACTGTACTTGCTAATGATTTAGAAGAAAACAAAATAATTGAATTGACTAATTTAGAAAGAATCAAACGAAACATTGCACCATTGATAAGAAATGAGCAGTTGGAAAAAGCTGCTCTTGCAAAAGGTAAAGATATATTCGAAAAACAGTACTGGAATCATTACGGACCAAATGGAGAATCGCCTTGGCAATTCATGCTACAACAAAATTATGATTATATCTATGCAGGCGAAAATCTTGCGAAAGATTTTGAAAATAGTACTGAAGTCATAAACGCTTGGATGAATAGCCCTACACACAAGGCTAATATAATTAATCCTAAATTTAGCGAAATCGGAATAGCTGTAGTATCGGGAATTCTGAATGGTAAAGAATCAACGGTAATCGTACAAATGTTTGGCTCCCGAAAAACTTTTTCTACTCATGTACGGTTAAATGACCAAAATTCCACAAGAAACATTGAAAATTATCGACCAGAAATTACTAACCCTAAACACAATACTACAATAAACAAATCAATTATTGAAATTACTGGTATATCCAAATTTGGGGACATGGTAACTCTGTATACCAATAATGAATCAAAAGGAGAAATACCTTTAAATGGAGGATTTTTTAGTGAAAGGTTCGAATTACAAGAAGGCATAAATATATTACAAGTACAATCTATAGACTCATCTCAAAATAAAACTAGCATCAGGTCTAATCCAGTAACAATTAATATAGATACTATTCCTCCGGATATTTCACAGATTAAAGTAGAAATAAGTAAACAGGTAGAGGAAGGTTACGTGATAAACACAAAAACTTCCGCAGAAATACATAAGGTAATAGCAGAAGTAAATGGCAAAAATGTCATATTAAACCTAAGGGATAATACATATACTTTAACTGTGAAACAAGACGTCAAACAAATTACATTAAAGTATTACGATCAAGTAGGAAATTTTACCTCAAAACAAATAAATCTAGAAGAATTTATGACTCAAGATAATACAAAACGAATTAACAATGTTCTCTCATCAGATTCTGCATTTCTTATTGGATTAAATGATAAAAATTTTAGTTTACAAGGATTTATAGATTTAATTTTTATCAGCGTAATATTAAGTATTATTTTGCTAGATGTGATCTTTCTTCTAAAACACGGACATGTACGTGAATGGGCTTCAAAACATTCATTTCATATATCTCTGATAGTCGTATTCCTACTAGGAGTAGTTGTTATCTAAGTCTCTATTTTAGTTTTAGTAAGTAAGAAACTTAAGTCAAAACACTTTAGGCTACCAATGATCTTTATTCATCCATATTATAAAAGGGAGTGGTGCCGAGAGAGGGACTCGAACCCTCACGCCTATGAAGGCAACGGATTTTAAGTCCGCAGCGTCTACCATTCCGCCATCTCGGCTCTAGAAATTATTAGTGCCATTATTGTACACTCTCATTGATAATTTGTACATAAATCACATTAAAAAAACAAAATCATATGCTTAAATTTATTTACACATGTATCTTTACTTCTATACTAATCCTATTTAGTACTTATCAAATCAAAGCACATCCTCAACCATTAGTGATCACAGAATTAATATTTAACTATAAAAATACTGAAATATATCTAAATTATCGTCTTAGAATAGACCCCGCCGTAATAGATGCAGTATATCCTGAAATAGACGCTAATAATGATAACATTACAACCAATGAAGAATTGAGGTTGTACTATGAAAATTCAATAGCACCTTATTTATCAGTAAAACTTAATAACCAAAATATAAGATTCGAATATATCTCATCTGAACCAATTAATAAAAGAGATTTTAGAAGTTTGAATGACTATATCTCGATAAATCTTAAAGCTCAAAATCCATCTATACAGGAAATTAACACAGTACACGCGGTATATAGTAAAAGACATCTACCAAACGACTTCTATGGTGACTCTATCCTTTATGAAGACAATATTTCAGAAAGAAATAAACTTCAAAAAATTGAAACACCTCAGGAGAATCTGGAATTTGGTACATATATAACAACGTTTAAATTTACAGATAATATAAACGAAAAAGAACAAAATTCACTATCTAATATTAATTTAATGGATAATATCAGAAACTTATCAACGCAATTAATTAACAATATTCGATACTATGATTTTAGTAATCCATTAGCGCTATTTCCTGCATTATTTTTTGCATTTATTGCAGGAGCTTTACACGCTGCAACACCAGGACATGGAAAAAGTATTATGGCTACAGTATTAGTAAGTAAAAAAGGCGCAAACGTCTATGATATTATGATAATAGGGTTATCTGTCACATTAGCTCATACTTTAGTTATATTTATACTAGGCTTTATGTTATTACTCTTGAATCGTACTTCAGAAGCACAAGTAGTAATTAGTATGATAGAACGAATTAGTGCGTTTTTATTTATCGGTCTAGGCTTAATCCTTTTTTATAATGGTTATAAAGCATATAAAAATTACAAATATTTATATCTGTACGGAAAGAAAGCTCAATCTTCTAGAAATATTTTAAAAAATAATAAATTAATTGATATTACAAATAAATGGAGTTTATTTTATGCTGGCATATCTGGAGGAATGATACCTTGTATAGATGCATTATCATTATTATTCGCATTTACGAGTTTAGGGCGTATTGATCTTGGACTGATAACTGTGTTTACGTTTAGTTTAGGACTTGCTAGTTCCATCATATTACTTGGATCCCTAATACTTAAAGGGAAAACAAAAATACGAGTCGATGAAAAATTTGGGAAACAAGCAGAATTTTTATCACCGATAATTTCAGGCTTTATAATTTTAATATTTGGAATGTTTTACATTCTATCTAAATGATAAAAACGATGTTACAATAAGCGTAAGTATATTTATTCTCTAAATCAATTTATGGAGCTTATTGGTTTAAGTGTAAAAAAAATTCTTGACAAATATCAATCTGGAGAATTAACTGCTGTTGAATTATGTGAATTCTATTTAAACAGAATTGAAAAAATAAACCATATTTATAACGCATACATATTTGTACGTAATAGAGATCAAATTTTAGAAGAAGCTCGTGCAGCAGATGAAATGCGTCAACAGGGATCTACGAAAAAACTTCTTGGTGTACCTTTTGCTATAAAAGACTCTTTTTTAGCTAGAGGAACTCCTACCACAGCTGGAGATAAATACCTCGAACAAACGGATAGTGTATATGATGCAACCGTAGTAAAAAAACTACTCGATGAAGGGGCTATTTTATTGGGTAAAACAAATATGGATTCATGGGGATTTGGAGGATCTACGGAGAATTCAGCATATGGAGTGACTAAAAATCCATTTGATCAAACTAGAGTTGCGGGAGGCTCATCAGGAGGTTCAGCTGCAGCTTTAGCTCTTGATATGTGCGCATTTGCGATAGGTGAAGATACTGGAGGATCTATACGTAATCCTGCAAGTTTTTGCGGTGTTTACGGTTTAAAACCTACTTATGGTAGAATTTCAAGGTTTGGATGCATAGCGTACGCATCATCATTGGATTCGGTTGGACCCTTTGCCAAAACACCAGAAGATATTGAAATACTCTTCCCTATATTAGAGGGTGGTGACGGATATGATATGACATACGTAGAATATAAGAATAGACGCCCACTACTAAAAAAATTTGCTTTTTCACTAGATCTCGTTCCTGACGGTATTAATGAAAATACAAGAAATCTTTATTTACACACAGTGCAACAGTTCACAGATTTAGGTTATGAAGCTATAGAAGTAAAATTTCCTGTATTTGACTATACCATCCCAACATATTACATAACGGCAATGGCAGAAGCCAGTACAAATCTAGCTCGTTATCATGGCACAAGATATGGTCATTTAGCAAATAAAATAAAAATTTCTAATTATGATTTTGCTAGCTTTGGTGTAAATAGCTGGGAAGATCTATTCACAAAATCTAGAACAGAAGGGTTTACTAATGAAGCAAAAAAAAGAGTTTTCTTAGGAGCGTTTATTTTATCGGAAGGATATGTGGATGCATACTATAAAAAAGCCCAAATCATACGAAATTATATACTTCACTACCTACAAGATATTTTAACTAATGTAGACTTTATTTTGAGTCCAGTAACTCCTTCATCTGCATTAAAGATAGGCAGTACACTTACAAATCCTCTCGAAATGTATTTAGAAGATGTATATACAGTCACTGCTAATCTTGCTGGTATACCAGCTCTAGCATTTCCTGCCGGAAAAGATGAAAATAGTATGCCAATAGGTATGCAGATTATGGGCAACAAAGGAGATGATGAAAATCTAATTTCTATTGTAAAAAATTTTCGTAATAGAACAGATAATCATAAATTCTAAGTAAATTACTTGTATGTCAGAATATCAAAATACGGCAGATTTATTTTTACAGATTGGTCCTATAATATCTTGTTCCGTAGTCTGTATCCTACTGATTGTAGTAATTTGCATATTTGCTTTCTGGTGTCTATGTCTCATCCACGCCTTTAGAAATGATATCAAAGACAGGGGTTTGTGGATCACTATTTTGTTGGTAAGTTTCTTTTTACCGGGATTTGTCTGGGCTGTGATAGCGTCCGCTGTATATTATTACGTACACAAACCCAAGTTATCCGAAACACTAAGAAGCCATATTAGATAAACCAGTCTCCTACATTTAGTATTATAACTCTGCGTGATTCGTTGAAAACATAAGAGTCTGTTGTACTTTTTCGATAGTATTACTATATAGTATAATTATATTATTGGTATATATCCCTCACGAAAGTTTGCTGTTATGCACAGTCTTAATCTAACAAGGCAAAGCAACACACCACTAACGGTACTTCATTCGGTTGGGCAATCTACAGCAGAAAGATTAGAAAGTGTAGGCATTGGTGGCATCCAAGCCGTACCTTCAGGACAAAAGAAGATTAAAAGTATTTTAGGACCAAATAGAGGACAACAGATAATAAATTATGCCGAATTATTTCTGGGACAAGCTGCGACACAAACAGACAGTGTTACATCCGCATTTGAAGCTCTCGAGCGAATAGCAAATGAAGAAGGTATTGATCCTAATGAAATAGAAATAATATTTTTCGACACCGAATTTATACCTAATCAACCTCCTTATCATATAGGTATACTGCATGAATCTACATTGGGATCAGGTGAACCTTTAGACCAAAGAATACAGGCCTTAGCATCACGTTTTGAACAGATTGTAGGTAATTATTTGACTGTATACAAAACAATTCACCCCCAAATCCAACACCAAATCAAGGAGATACATAGTCTTGGCAGTAACTATTTGACTCAAATTAACAGTATGCAAATGCCTAGTAGTCGCATCACCGATGTATCACAAAAATTAAAAGTATTATTAGGACAATTAGAGAAAGTGTACGGTATTACATCAAACTCATCGCATGCTTCACAAGACTCTGTAAATGATTCACATGTACCATATAAAATAGACTCGCAATCAAAGAATGGAAAACAACGTAAACTTTCATCATCTACTTTCTCTTTTAACTATTTTATAAGCGAAATACATCGAACAATAACATCCATAGCTTCTCATAATCTTGACAAAGACAAGGTGGACTTTCAAGACCTTGATCATAATTACAGAGCTCCCCTTATAGAATATTTTGAATACATATTAGTACAACTTGAGGACGCATATAACGAAGATCTTGACCCTCATCTACATCAAAAACATTTAAGGAAGTTACACAGAATTACTAGACAATTAAACCTAATATCATCTATTGCATACGAACCAGAAAAAAATCTTCAGGTTATTTATAACTTTATTATCGAAAACATAGCAATTTTATACGAAAATACCAAACAAAGGCATGCCCCACTGGATAAGAATACTCTTGAAACAATGCGTGCGACGGTAAACCGACTTAAATTGATCAAAATGGCTTTACCGATACTTTATCAAACACTGTCCCCTCACGGAATTTTTCAAAATACTTTTGCCCCATTACTAAATAAATTAGGAGAAAAAGGAAAGAAATTACGTGTGATGACGTTTACAGCGAACAGTACTAGTGATAGGGATATACGGGAAAATTTGTTGAAGTTTTTTGTATTTATAGAACTTATTACTCAGGGTTTCAAAAAATTCCCCTTCCTCGCACATTACACACCCGCGGATAGGTATGTTCTGAAAAGAGCGGAAAACCAATATAACATAGCACTCCCAGACTGGACGATGTTTGTAGATATGCACCCGTTGTTAAAATATGCTATTGTATCTCCTATAGGTTATTCTCTAAATAGATTTATGCATTCTTTGTATGGGAAAGAAAATGGCTTCGACGAAAAAGCACCAAATGAAATCACTTATCACTGGCAAAGATGTAAATGGACCTTAGGTGAGGACATAGAGAATGTTATCAAGATAGGAAAATACCGATTTGTACAAGCTATGTTACACTATATCGTACTTAATCAACTCAACATCGCAGATACTTTTGCTCTATGGTTAATTCAAAATGATTTACCAGTTGCCCGAGAAGAAGTTGATCCACCAGCACCACAGGGAAAAGGAGAGGAAATTCGACTGTCACTCAGACGAACCCGTCTTTAACAAAACTAAATCATCAACCAAACTTTTCATGAAAAATTTTATTTTTATCATAACCAAAAGAAACTAAATTATTTATAATACTTTCGACGTTTTTATTGCTACCACAGACATATATCCGTGCATTATGTATCAATGGGCGTTGCCGAATTACATCTTGACAATAACCAACAAATCCATTCCATTTAGCACTGGGTCGTGAAATAACAGGATAAAACTTCAAATTAGGATAGATTGATACTAGATTACCAAATTCTTCAAAAAAATAAGCTCTTTCATCATATCTTAAGCCAAAATATAAGTATATCTCGCGAGAAGTTTTTTTATTCTCCAATAAATCGTATAACATAGATCTAATTGGTGATATGCCACTACCTGTAGCTACAAAAATAATAGGATTATCATCTTCCAATGCACCCGTTTTTTCTAAAGTAAAAAAACCTAAAGGACCAATGGCATCAAATTTATCCCCCACTCTAAGATTATCAATGAAAGTCGATCCTAAACCACCTTCTATTATCTCTACAAGAAATTCTATAGTTTGGCGATTAGGAGGAGAAGCAACAGAATAAGATCTATTTACTTTATCAGCTATTTTAAAAGAAAAATACTGACCTGCTTGAAAATCAACTGGAATATTTGGCTTTACTCTTAATAGACGGATTTTCTCAACTATTAACTGGTTCTCTACAACCTCAAATTCAAAATTACCAATCGACATATCGCACTATAACATAATTACTCACTCCATTTAATAATTCGTTTATTAGGACTTTGATAATCGATGACAATCTCAACCCATATAAGCTTGATATTGCTATCTATTTTATTCAAATAATCAACAATTTTATCAGACCATTCAATTGAGATGGCATTATATGAATCTCCTTCCTTTCTTAGCATATTAACAAATTGGATTTCATCTAGTTCGTGAAAGTCAGCAGATATGTCTAACCGCCAAGTATCAATATGATATAACTTATTTCCTGTATCTAAATTATATTCGTTTACAATAACAAATGTTGGTGAATTGATTTCTTCTTTGACTCCTAAGCTTAGTCCTAATCCTTTAGTAAAATGAGTTTTCCCTGCTCCCATATCTCCTTGTAAGGCAAATATCACAGGTCTATATTGGAGATTTGTTCTATATTTTTGCATCAATTCTTTGCCGATCGCTATAGTGTCAGCGACCGAATTTGAGACCCGTTGACTAAAGTCTGCTCCCTCTGGGATTATTGATCCTTTTCGCAATACATGAATATTATCGTTAGAAAAATCAATAACCGTGGAAGGAGGGTTTTTAGGAAGATCACCAGCATCTACTATTAGATCTATATAATCTAAATCGCGTCTATTTGCATAATCCAAAATATCAGAAATTTTGTAAGGAGTTTTTTGATAGCTTTGATTGGCTGAAGTAGATGTCAAAGGTGACCCATACAAACCAACCAGATCTACAATAGGTCTATAATTGGGGATACGAATACCTATTGTGCCATTTTCTGCTTCTATTCCATCAGCAAATTTATGTCTGGATTGTAAAACGACAGTAAAAGGTCCCGGCAAGAAGTTTTGAATAAAATTACGAGCTGTATCATTAATTACAGCATACTCTTCTATCATTGCAATATCCTTTACAGTCACAGAAATAGCCTTACCTTCTCTTCGGGCCTTGTATTTTAACAATTTATCAACGGCAACTTGATTGGTAGGATCACATACTAATCCATAACAAGTGTCAAACGGATATATAATAAGCCCATTTCGTCTTAGCACAGCGACAATGTCAGCTAGAGATATTTCGTTTTGTTGTACTATTTGCATCCTAGATTATTAAATGGAATTTTGTAATCTATTTGTATTATAATCGATAAACAAATTAACATGCCACTTTAGCTCAGCTGGTAGAGCGTCGGTATCGTAAACCGCAGGTCGTGGGTTCAAATCCCACAAGTGGCTCCATCACAAAAAACTACATGAAGATGTGATATAAATGATTGAAATCAATTGCTTTTGTATACGTTGATTAAAAGTCTATTTCCTTCTTATGGGTAGAAAACATTTTCTCAACGATAGCTGTAAACCTTAATACATAGACAAAAGCACACAAACTTATTACTGCCATTAGATAAAATGCAAGCGTATAATTATTAGCAGAATTTATTAATAAATTTGTTAATGTTTGGCTTCCTAGACTAAATCCCGAATTTTTGGGAAGTGAAGTTAATGAGAATAATGATGGTCCAATGATTAATCCAAGTGAAAACATGCTCTCTGCTACACCTATAACGGTCCCCTGGTCCTCTTTTCTGGAATAATTACTAATCATAGTAGAAATAACTGGTCTACTAAATAAATTTATAAAACCTAAGACTACCATGACAATCCAAAAAATTAATTTGTTAACAATTACTGCAAGAACCAAAAACGTTAAAAATCTAATTAAAAATGTTAATCTAAGTAGATTATTTAATCCAAATTTATCGCTTAGACGTTTAACAAACCCCAAAAATGCTATACTAATAACTCCATTTAGTATCAATACATATGAAATGTGATCTTGACCATAACCGAAATTTACGGTTATGTAAGGCTGAAATGCTATTTGAAAAATAGCGGTAGAAAGAGCTGTAATAAAATTAATTAACAAAATATCCCTTATTATCGGCATTTTCATAGCTCGAAATATTTCTAAAAAAAGTACCTCTACAAAATTTAGTGGTTTAGTTTCTCTATTCAAATTTGTTTCGGGAAGGACAAATAATGCTATCAATGTTGTCACTAAAGCAAGTAAAGCTGAAAATGAAAATACGTAAGAGTTTCCTATTTTAGAGATAAATAGAGAAATCACTGGGCCGACAAGAAAACCTAAACCAAAACCAGCTCCAAATACAGCAAACCCAAATGGTCTATCTTTTTCTTCAACAGAATCTACTATCACAGCCTGAGCGACCGAATTGTTCCCTCCTGTAATTCCGTCCAAAAACCTTCCCAAAAATAACATCCATCCGCTAGTAGCAAAAGCTTGAATTAGTGAAGCAACAAATGTACCAGATAGTGAAATGACTAATAGAGGTTTACGTCCATATTTATCTGATAATCTACCTATAACTGGAGTCGCAAAAAATTGAGCAAGAGAAAAAGTAGCAAAAAGTACACCTATTGAAGCATCGTTTAAATCAAAGCTTGAAGCATAAGTATAAATTACTGGAATAATAGCACCTAAAGTAAGGGCATTTAAAAAAGAAATTAACCCCACTATAAATATCAGTCTCTTTGATCCCATATCCCTAAAAAAATATGCTCGCGATTCTAACACAATGTTAACCTAGAATAAACATTATGCAAGTAAAAACATATAAAAATAAATGACTTTGACTGAGCCAAAGATGAACTATTAATTCTCCGATTCACAAGGACATGATCAATTAAACAACAGTATCAGGATGGTTGAAATATCACGCAATATACGAATGATGAAATTACACTGAAATTCATTCTGAGTAAATTTATAATTACAAAATCAACTCTTAAATACTAACGAACAATTAATTCAGGCCAGTTTTTAGAAATGTAGTCCATACCTCCATCTACCCAATACGCATTTACCTCTGTTTGTCTCAAGATGAGACTAAGTAATTTCGCCATGTCTGACATACCACAATCTATTACATATACCGAATTGTAACTCTTCAGATTATTAATTATACTGGACTGGACTGTTTCGTCCTCTAAATCTTGCTCATGAATCCTTTCGACATTTTGTAACCTAAATGCTGAATACTCACTATCTTTTCTTATATCAATACAAATACTGTTATTGTCAAGATTTCGATACCTCTCTATAAAAACATCTGCTTCAATTCTATAGTCCATATAATTCCTTCCTGCTAATTTAGCTTGTACTTTAGCGTAATTCAAAGCTAGATCTTCATTTATGACACTTGCCATATATTCAGACGGTAAATATTTGATATATTCTTCTACGTACGGTAAAAATGTATCACATGAGACAAATACAATGTTCGCATTGTTGACATTATTCTCACCTACATATTTTAGGATTCCACCAAATATATGACCGGTAGACGGTCCAACTAATATTCCTGATTTCACAAGATTGATAGAATTGACAAAAGCTGTCTGTACGTCTACCTCCACTAAGTCGTCGACATGAGATTTCCATTCAAAATCTATCTCTTCAAGTAAATTTTTTGATCTAGCACCAAGCCGAACCATATCATCGGCAGACGCTACTCCTATTGTCTTTAAACTTGGAAATCTTTCCCTAAGTTTCAACGAAGTACCTACAATAGTTCCGGTTGTTCCTACAGCAGCAAAAAGATAATCAACATGCAAATTGGCATACTCAAATTGTTCTAAAATTTGTTGTCCTGTGACTTCAAAATGCCCCTGTGGGTTTGCTGGATTAGAATACTGATCTAGATTTAAAAAATCAGACTCTTGTGCAATTGATTTTGCTTTGTTTATAGAAGAATTTGGATCTTTCTTATCAGGACATAAAGGCTCTTTATTTACCTCTATTTCATCAGCAAGAAGTTTAATCAAATTCAATTTTCCGATAGGTACCCTATGGGAAAAAAAGAATTTTGTTTTTTTATATCCAAAGTACTTAGCTAGAATACTTAATGTTAGTGCAGTATTCCCCGAAGAACTCTCTACAAGAAAGCGCTTACCAGCTATTCGTGTGCGTGCTAGCATCGAATAAACTGTTACGTGTTTTATATTAAAAAGCGAAGTATGTGACATTAATTTAATGAAAATTCTGACGTTTCTATCAATAAATGTATTTAATGAAGATGGTAGTTCGACCAGTGGGGTAAATATATTAGAAGGGTTTAAAAAATCCTGCAATGAATTTTCTCCAATAAAAACATTCATATTACTAAATTCAATTAAATAATATCTCGTTAGCTATTTGATTAAGTAAAATATCTCTGTCTTCTCCAGAATGATCCATAGCTACCTTATAGTGCCATTTGCGCAATAATTCCAATCTTGCATTAGGGTCAATTGTCTTCTTTGCTACATATGTAAAAAGAGATTCCAATACATTTAGATTATCTTTTTCAAGTTTTTGAATTTCAAATTTCGAATCAGTTATTTCAACCCTTTTTATGTAGTCAGACTTTTTGAAAGCATATAGGAACTCTAAGTTTTTACTAAAAGATTTTATAAAATCGACATCGTCAAAACTTTCAACCTTATTACCAATAATTTTGAATATATGTTGAGTGCCCGTATGCATTGCTAATTCATCAAACTGACGAACTACTTCTCGTGAATTGCGTGTAGGTTCTGCAACAACAAAGATATAATCGAACTGTACAAACAAAGATCCCACAAAGGCATCTGTCCCTGCTACCATATCAACAACAAACCAGCCTTCTCTATCATCTAGATGACTCAAAATATTTTCTAAAATACTCAATGACCCGTGATAGCAATTTTTTGCAACTAGGCTTTTGTCATATTCACCTATCTCTGCAAGCTTAATAGAATCTCCTATAAAATATTCTCTTAATACAGGATAGGAATCAATGTCAGATATTTTTATTATATTTGAACCAATACGCGGAGGAGTCGTTTTTTTGAAGTACTTTAAATTATTTTCAGGTATATCGTGACGAATGCCCATTAACCACAAACGTATCTTTGTTTGATTTTCGGGATCACTTAATTTTGGTACAGAACTAGTATCAATTCCTAATTGTGTTGCTATATTCCTATTAAGATCAGCATCAACCACATATATATTTTTCTGCTTTTTGTATGCTAAAAATGATGCAAATAATGATGCAATAGTGGTCTTCCCACTGCCACCTTTACCTACGAAAGCTACTCTCATAAGACTTTTAATAATTTGGTAATGTGATATTTTGAATAACTATATTTCAACAAGGTTTTAAAACGGAGCTACATTCATCACATACACCTATTACATTTAAATCTATAAACTCTACATTCACATCATGTGGCAATTTACTTTGAATATAGTTTTTGTCTATTCCATATATTTTTAAGACTTTATTACAATTACGACATAAGAAATGCTGATGCATATCATCTGGATTAAAACGCTCGTAACTCATAACATTTTTTTGTATTTGCAATTGGCGAATTTCACCAGTTTCAACAAAATACTTTAAATTACGATAAATCGTAGCGCGATCAATATCTGGTAATAATCGTACAATCTCATTAGCAGTCAATATATGATGATCTTCAAAAAGTTGTAGTATTCTTTGCCTTTTGACCGAATATTTTCTTACCATAACGAGATACACCTGCCGATTATATAGTAAAATATAAATAATGCAAATGAGTCGCATTATATACTTATTTATTTTGAATGTTAAAAATGGCAGATTATGTCTAAGAAAGCATCTTCTTATCAAAGAACTGTAGTCATATTAAAACCAGATGCCGTTCAAAGAGACTTAATGGTATAAACAAAAGGATCCTAAAATCGTAGCTATTAAGTTTCTCAAGGCGACAGAGAAACAAGCGGAGGCAGATTATGACTCAATTTGCTTAGTAAATTTAATGACATGAACATAAGTAATCAAACTAATTAATGCCATAAAATAAAAAGGGAGTGTGTAATTACTTGCTGTAGTAATTAGAGCATTATTTAGCATTTCGAATCCCAGAGTAAAGCCATTATTTAGGGGAATTGTAGCGATTGAAAATATCGACGGTCCGATAATTAATCCTATAGAATACATGCTCTCAGCAACACCCATTGCAGCACCCTGATCCTCTTTTCTTGCATAATTACTAATCATATTAGAAATCACAGGTCTACCAACTAAATTAGTAACTGCAAGAATCAGCATAGCCCCCCAAAAAACATATCTATCAATAATTAGTGCGAGAATTAAAAAGACTAACAATCTTAGTAAAAACGTCAACTTTAATAAACGAATCAAACCAAACCTATCAACAATCCACTTTAACCCTAAAAAAGCTATACTCATCAATCCATTTAATATCATAACTTGTGTAATTTCATCCTGACCGTATCCGAAATTCATTGTTATATAAGGCTGAAAAGTAACTTGGAAAAGCATAAGAGATATACCAGTTACCAAGCTTATTATCAAAATATCTCTTATCACAGGTAATTTGAAAGCTCTAAATATTTGTAAAAATACTAACTCTACTACATTTAAAGGTTTTGTTTCTCTGTACAAATTAGTTTCTGGAAGAAAAAATAATGTAATCGCTGTTGCAATGAGTGCAAGGAAAGCCGCACTCATATAAACGTAAAAATTGCCAATTCTAGAAATAAATAAAGCTAAAAGAGTACCAAAAAGAAATCCCAAACCATGTGCCGCTCCAGATAAAGCAAATTCAAAAGTCTTATCTTTATTTTTTGCAGAATCAGCAATCGCTGCTTGTACTACCGAAGTGTTGCCTCCTGTAATCCCGTCCAAAAATCTTCCCAAAAATAACATCCATCCATTAGTAGCCAAAGCTTGAATCAACGAAGCAAAAAAAGTTCCCAATAACGAAATTACAAGTAAAGTTTTGCGCCCATATCTATCCGACAATCTTCCAATTACTGGGGTTGCCAAGAACTGGGCAAAAGGAAAAGTAGCAAAGAGTAAACCTACTAAGACATTATCAAGACCTAAACTAGAAGCATAATTAAACATTACCGGGATTACCAGTCCGATACAAGAAGCATTTAAGAAAGTAATTAATCCTAATAAGTAAACATTCATTTTAGACTCAAATATTACAACTGAATTGTGATCTAATCAACAATGTATAAATTGGTTTTGAACGTTTACAAAGTGTTAAATAATATAACAACACAAATATCTCAATATTATTTAATGGATTTTAAATAAATTTATAGTACATTAGTAATTGGGCATTGATTAATGCTAAAATAAATCGCTATGCAAAATAAACCATTATCATACCAAAGAACATTAGTACTACTAAAACCAGATACTGTACAAAGAGGGCTAATGGGCGAAATAATTTCACGCTTCGAAAAAAAAGGCCTAAAAATTGTAGCTATGAAATTTCTCAAGGCTACAGAAGAACAAGCAAAAGCACATTATTATTGGTCAGATGAAGAAAAATTGAAAAGCGGCACACGTACATTGGAGTCATATAAAAAGAGAGGCATAGAATTAAACATGGATCCAATAAAAATTGCAGAAGATGTACAAAGAAGACTAGTTAGATTTATGCTCGCTGGACCAGTATTAGTCATGGTAATCGAAGGGGCCCATGCTATCGATCATGTAAGAAAACTTGTAGGACATGGTAGTCCGCTTGATGCTGATGTTGGTACAATACGAGGTGATTACACGATAGATTCATATGTACTTGCAGATGAAGCCGACCGAGCAGCACGTAATTTGATTCACGCATCAAGCTCCGTTGAAGAAGCCGAAAGAGAATTAGCTGTTTGGTTCAAGGAAGATGAAATTTATGATTATAGACTAGCTATTGAAGATATTCTCTACTCTACCGAATGGGAAGAGAATAGATAAGGTAATCTAAAATAATCTAGAGTAATGTAGATTATATTATGTTTATTTTTCGTATCTGAAAAATACTCCAATTTAGTACAATTAGGAGTATCCATCAGAGAGGCTTTTTAAATCCCTTTATATTTGTAGTATACATCGGGGACGTTGTGTTAAGCTATAGTTATTGCAAGTAAAAAACTTATAATGCTTACATCACGGCAAAACTTTCGTCTATAAAAGATTTTGCATTGTTTGAATTAATAATCACTTTTTTAGCTTTACCAAGGACTATAATTTTTGCGACTTTTCTGCAAATAGAATACAGATTGCGTTTTAATTGGCGAATACCGGCATCAAATCCTAAAGGTCTCACAATAGTAGGCCAAGCATCATCAGTGAACTCTAATTGTTCAGATGTTAATCCAACTTCCTGCATAATATTAGGTAGTAGATATAACTTACCAATGACTTCTTTTTCTTCATCTGAATATGAATAGAATCGAACCACCTCCAAGCGATCCAATAAAGCAGCGGATACATTTCCTAGATTATTCGCGGTAGCAATGAAAAACACCTTAGATAAATCTACAGGGTAATCAATATAATGGTCGCGAAAAGCATAGTTCTGTTCTGGATCCAATATTTCAAGTAGTATTGCCATAAAATCTTTTCTTAGCGCTATATTCCCCGAGACTTTATCCATCTCATCAAGTATAATTAGTGGATTCATACTACCAGCATTAATTAAAGCTTTGATAATTTGTCCAGGCTCTGCATCTGGTTCTGTTTTTGGCTTACCTCGTAACTCATAAGTAGAACCCAGACCTCCCATAGCAATTCTGACTGTTGATCGTCCCATCGCCTCACCAATAGCTTTTGCAAGACTAGTTTTGCCGATTCCCTGAAGCCCGACAAAACACATCACTGGAGCTCTCACAACGTTAGTCTTTTCTTGATCCATCTTTAATTTCATGATGGATATGTACTCAAGTATTCTTTCTTTTACTTTCTCAATTCCATAATGATGCTTATCTAAAGTCTTTTTTACATTAGCTAGAGAAAGATTATCAACTGTATATTTTCCCCATGGTATACGGGAAATCCATTCTACATATTTAGTAATTTTCTCAAATTCAGTAGAAAATCCGCCAAATTGCGCTGTTTTGATGATTATTCCTAATTTGCGCTCTACTTCCGAACGTAATTCTTCAGGGCAATTCGATGAGCGCAACTGTTGTAATAAAAAAGCTATATCATCATGAACACTTTGTGCAAATTGCGGGCTCATTCTATATACTATAAAAAAGAATATACGAATTCTGATAAAATGACTAGGTTTTTATTTACACACTAAGTATGTAATTCTAAAATTTAATATGCCGATACCACAAAATCAAAATATACCAAATAATTCCTCTACTACAAGTCGAAAGGGACAGCTGTTAAAAGATTTAATTATACAAAACAAGTTTATAGTTTTTACATTATTAGGGTTAATAATTACAGCATTGATCATTGGCATAATTTTAGTGTTTTTACCAAAGCAACAAACTGTTGTAGAAACACCAGTGACAATAAAATTCTGGACTCGATCGATCAATCAGGAAGTGATGGAAAACATTATAAGAGATTTTGAAGCTGAGAATCCTCTAATCAAGGTTAAACTTGAAGTCCAATCTGATACAGACTACAAAAATAGAATTATCACAAGACTCACTTCGTCATCCCCAAATATGGGTGACATTGTCGAAATTGACGAATCCTGGATAG
The DNA here is from genome assembly GCA_025999155.1 of Candidatus Dojkabacteria bacterium. Classification (GTDB taxonomy): domain Bacteria; phylum Patescibacteriota; class Dojkabacteria; order JAOAGR01; family JAOAGR01; genus KatS3mg084. The sequence continues at coordinate 449,272 of AP026679.1, read as the reverse complement.
ATGAAGTATACACACAATTGCTACCTATTACTTCTAACACTATTCTGAGTCGGTACACAAAAACGATTCTTGATAATAATACTTTAAATACTCTTGTGTATGGTGTCCCATTTCGATTTAATAGTCTAGTAATAGCATATAATCGTGATCATCTAGCTGAAATAAACTTTACCGAGGAAGATTTTAATAAGCTAGACTGGACAGGATTAGCTATCAAAGCAAAATCAATAACAAAGACTGAAAAGACTATAAACAGTGACAAAAAACAAATAGAGAAAATCATCCGATCGGGAGCAGCAATAGGATCACCCAAAAATGTTACTAATGCGAAAGACATATTAAAACTATTAATTATGCAGAATAATGCTAGTTTTTATGACTCTAAAACAAAGAAATATGCTCTTGATAGTAAATTTGAAGAAGCTTTGAAATTTTACACAGAATTCACTACACAAAAAATTTGGGATGATTCTTTAGGTAATGACATAAAAACATTTGCAGAAGGTAAAACCTCAATTGTCATAGTAAATAGTAAAGATATTGATGAAATAATACGACTTAATCCAAATCTAAACTTTGCTACAGCAATACCTCCACAAATTTCTACTATCAGAAACTTATCTCTTTCTCAGTCCTTAGTCATACCATCTTATCTGCCTTACTATGAACAATCAGTCAAATTTTTAGAATTTTTAACAAGACCAGAAAATAGTATAAAGTTATTCGAAGCAAAAGGGAGTGATACTTTTATACCAGCGCAAATTACAGCATTAAACAAAATACCTAAAGGATCGTACTTCGCTGTATTTGCCGATATCAATCCAACAGCACAAAGAATAAAAACTCATAATCAGGAAACTGTTGATGAAATAATAGATAAATACCTTAGAGGCGTATATGATGGGTATTATAAAGATCTGGCTCAAAAAAGTGGGAAAATTGAATTAAAATTCAAATCTGAAGAATTAGAACAAATGTTAAATAGTAGTATACCACGCCCAACTAATCTGTAACAATCAATCATGACAAATTATCAAGAGCAATTAAAGAAATTAGAAGAAGAAGTAAATAATTACTCTAAGAATCTAATAGAATCACAATTGATTAATCCAGATCAATACAGAACAAGCCTTCAAAAAGCAAATAGTTTAATGGCCGGTAGTCCTAAACCAAAGGACATTAATCCAATTATTAAACAAATCAAGAATCGTAACCTAACCTTTCAAGAAAAAAAAGCATTAATATTCCCTGAATTATACCCTTCCCCGCCAGAGGATATTTACTATCAGTGGGTAGCACCATCAAGACTTAGCATAAAACGTGATAAACAATGGTATTGGACAGTAGGGCTCATAATCATGTTTATTATTTTTATTGGAGTACTTGCAAAACAATTCATGCTTATCGCTGTAGTACTAGCTTTTTTCTTTGCCATATATGTGAGTGCTTCCGTTCCTGCAAAAGATACTGTTTATCGGTTAACTAAACAAGGAATTGAAATAGGTGAAGGAGAAAGTATAGAGATATACGCGTGGGGACAATTATTAGAGTATGCATATTACTACAAAGAAAATCAGGAAGTGATGTATGTCGAGACCATATTGGCTTCACCCCAAAGAATTCAAATTTTATTCTCTCAAGAAGACAGAAAAAATATCCAAATGATCATGGAGGCTCACCTACCTTATAAACCCCCACCTAAAAAACAAAATTGGTTTATGAGATGGGCGGAAGGTATATATATTCCCTTACACGATTTTAAGGCTTTACAAGAGAAAATAGATAGATATTATGATATAAAATATTCAGAAATTATAGATCAACTTAAAAAACAAGGTGTAATTCCAGCAGATATAACAATAGAAGATATAAGACAAGCCGAAACCATAAGAAACTTGAAATTACTAGATGAGATCCAAAAACAACAGGAAGAAGAAGCAAAAAGAATATTAGGTTTAAAATAAAAAAAATGAATCTGTTACGAAAATTAAAAAAAATATATTGGTACTTAGATAGTTGGCTGGCCTCAAAAAGATACCCTCTCAATCAATCTTTACCTTACTTAGGCATCACCGGTACTGATGGAAAAACAACAACATGCCATTACCTATATGAAATAGCCAAAGAACATGGCTACACTCCTTTACTGATAACTACAGTTGGAGCTAAATTTCAGGATGAATATATTGACTTTGAAATGAAGTCAGGCTCATTCTTAGCTTATTCTATAAAAACATTTTTATCCAATCTCAAACAAAAAAATTATCTAAAAGCAATAAAAGCACTTTTATTACATGATAAAGAAGGATATGAAAAAACTTACAAGGAAACTCATCGTACCACTCCTTTAGCATCAGAAATTCGTAAACTAATAATCGAATATGAAGAAAAAGGAGCAAATCTATTTATCTTGGAATGTACTTCCCATGCTCTAGACCAGTATAGAGTACATAACATACAATTTGATGCTATAGGATTCACAAACATCACCAATGAACATCTAGACTATCATGGGAATTGGGAAAATTATGCATTAGCTAAATCAAAGTTAATAGGCTTACTGAAGGAAGGTGGTGCCATAGCTTTAAATAAAAACGATAATAAATCATATACCTTTTTAAAGGAAATATTAGACAGGAAATATAAATATAATAATTATCGTCTTCTAGAGTACGGAATCGAAGATATCGAAAAAATAAAACTCGAAAATTTCATTATTGAAGTACAAGAAAAAGGTAATATTCAACAAATTACAGCAAAATCAGTAAATAATGTTTGTAAAGATTGTAAGCAATATCAGACTTCCGTGAGGCTTTTAGGTCAATATAACTTATTTAATGCACTTGCTGCTTTTAGTATATTTTATGGATTTAATGATTCTAATCCTGAAGCGTGTGCAAGAGGCATAAAAAATCTGAAAAATATCCCTGGTCGTATGCAAGTAATTCACCAAAAACCGCAAGTGATAATAGACTTCGCCCATACATCCAATGGAATGGAAAATGTCTTAAAATCAGTTAAAACTAAAGGGAGATTATGGGTTATATTCGGGTGTACAGGTGAAAGAGATAAGTCCAAAAGGCCTGTTATGGGTAAAATAGCTTTTAATTATGCGGATAATATCCTTATTACAGCAGACGACTCTCGAAGAGAAAGTCTTTTTGAAATTAATAACCAAATTATTCAAGGCTTTAAAAATCAGGATGTGGATTTTGTAATACACAGTTATTATGATGGTTTAGAGTACGATAATACTCAACAAAAGTTTATAGTTCGTTTTGACGAACCAAATGAAAACTGTCGTATAAATGCTATACATTTTGCTATTAAAAATGCAGACGCAGATGACACTGTATTAATACTAGGTAAAGGTCATGAAAAAACGATAGATATTGGAGGAAAAGACATAGAATGGAGCGACGAGAAGGTAGCACTCAAAGCACTAGAAAAGTACTGGAATTTAAAATAAATACCTGTTTATTTAAGATTAAATTAATCCTGATTACAATTATGCTCCTACTAATGGCGTAAGTAGATGTAAGAAGTTATCATTACCTTCTTCACGGAAAATAGCCATTCTGTGTTCAGTTCTAGGATGCACTACTATATCGAGATATACATACTCAGTAGACACTCTAGCTAAAACATCAAGAATTTTCTTCGGGCTGAAGTTAACCTCTATATTTTCTTCCTCCTTGATAATTTCAACTTTTAACTCACTTTGATATTCGCCAACTTCAGATACTTTTGAACTTAATAAGATGTGATCTGTACTCAAATTTTTCTTTATTACAACTTTTATAGAATCTTCCGTTTTCGCAAAAACATTTGATAATTTCACAGCGTCTACAAAGTCTCTCACAAGGATTTTATAAGTGCATACTGTATTTTGGGGCATAAATGCCTGATAGTTAGGAAACTCACCATCAATAAGACTAGTGGTAATCTCAATACGACCACTTTTGAATAGTACTTGATTGTTTTTATTTATAAGAAAAGCTTCAACATAATCATCTTCTGAGTCAGCACACAACCTTGCAACATGTTCTAGTGCAATATATGGAATAACCGGTAAAGTCTCGAATTTTGACGGCTGATCCAAATGTAATGAGTATCTGGATAATCTATATCTATCTGTCGAAACTAAATTGATATTCCCGTGACTTTTCTCAAATAATATACCTGAAAATACTGGTTGACTGATACCACTTCTATCAGCAGCAAAAGTTGTTTTATCGATAGCTTGAATGAACACATTCTTTTCAACCTTGAAAATTAATTCACAGGTTTCGTTTACTTGAGGCAATTCTGGGAACTCCTCATACGGAATAGTAGCAAATTTAGATTTGATTTTGTCAGTTTCTACTTTTAATTCGTTATTTTCTAGAGTCAGAGAAATATTTCCTTCTGGTAGAAGCGATACAAATTCAATAAATGTCTTAGCTAGAACAGTTGTAGCTCCTGGTACAATCAGGTCAACACCCACATAGGTACTGATAGATAATTCTAAATCAGTCGCAGTTACCCTCAAAGACCCTTTTTTTGCTTCCAAAGCTATATTTCGTAGTACATCAATGGTAGGTTTAGAACTTACAGCCCTACTTACGGCAGATAATGTTTTTTGTAAGTTAGTTTTAGTGACATTGAGTTGCATAATTAATGTTATGGTAACACAAATCTTATCATTTATAAATTTCCATTTTTTCCTATAAAAAAAATTATTTATTTTTGTACTACACACTTATGTGGAGAAGTCTATTAGACAATAATTTTTGTTTGGATAGAGTGTGTATAAAGTACGTAAAAAAGATGACATTAATTAACGATGAGTTCTTCTTATTCTATTCAGCATAAGAACGTATAAATACCATGTATACAAGTAAAACAAAATGTAGAAAGGTAATTAAAGTTTTACTATTAAAAGACCCAGTATCGTATTATTATACAAAGGAAATTTTATTATCAAATCTTGTAAAACTAGTAATAAGTCAGACGAAAGAGTAAAATAAATCCTACGATTTTTACACATTCAAATTATTGAAGAATTAGAGTTAAAATACAGTTTTACAAATTTCCACAGTGTCTACTAAATATACTGATAACTTTTATACTTATATAGAAAATAGATAAAATCTACAGATATGTTAAATTGATTAAGAAATATGAAGTCGCCCTCTTTTTTTATGCATTTAGTCGATTTTAATAACTTGAAAACCGCTTGGGCTAAACAGTTCGTTGATAAAATCTCACCTACAGCGTTGTTGCTCAGGTCTATTGTTTATACTCTCGTAATTGTCATCATATTAAGTGTATTAGCGAATATAGATTATACTCTCTATGAGTTATATTATCAGGTTATTTCAGGTTTTTTTGTAATTGTTTTTATATTTGAAGGATATTTTACTTACAAATATATAAGTAATCACGTTGCATCTTTTTATAAGCATATCCTCTCTGATTTATTAATTAATCATTTATGCTATCCTATGTTCACTTTATTTTCTTTGATATTTTATTGGATTATAAATCGAGATCCATTTGTTTCTGTTGTGATGATAATATCTACATCTATTTTGCATTTACTCTATTTTTACTATTTACCATTGGAATTTACTTATGTTTATGATAGGCAGAAAAAGTATAAAAAATTTTATATCAGAAGTGAGACTGTCATGCATATTTTTAAATTGTTTTCGTATTTTACTGTTAATTTGACTCTTCTATCCTATAAATCGAATAATCTTATTACGACAGAAGTACTATTTTTTGTTTGTGCATTAATTAGTTTTATTTACTTGTTATTTTATTTATATAAAAAAGGGCTTGTTACCAGTCTAAATATGTTTATAGCAATGTTATTTGCAATATTTGTTAGTTTTTTTGGGATGGTGATTCCTTTTTTCGGAGTTAATAATAATGCTGTTTTAAATGTAGTTTATTTTTACCTGGCATCAGCTGTTTTTTATCATAAATTAGAGGGAACTTTTTCATACAAGATTTTGTTAGAATATATTGCGATTGTTGTTATTTTAAGTATTTTCATAGCGTATATATGAGAGATTTCTCTTCTTTGTACAAGCTTGTAGGATTATTTTTATTTCTTTTTGTATATTTTTTGTTGCAGGATAACAAGGTTTTCGCTGTAGACTTCAAGCATGATATTAAAGCAATTTATGAAATCAATGAGAACGGATCAACGAATGTAAAATATGAATTTGTAACAAGTAATCAGGTAGCTAATAATTATTTAAAGAAATTCGAGTTTCTTTTACCTTTCGAACCTGAGGGGCTTGACGTATCAAAATCTCCTACACGTATCGAAGTAGTTCAATTAAATAAGTCATCGAATACTGGTATTTATAAATTAGTAGTTGAATTTGTAGAGCCTGTCATTGGTCAAAACAAAACGTTTCAATGGCAAATATCATTTCGAATCAAAGATATATTGATCAATCACGGCATACAAAAGGCTATTCTTATACCGACATTCTCTGAAAATGATCCTTCTATAACTTTTGATATATCCGTCAGATATCCTAAGAGTATTGGTGATGTAGCCTATGTATATGGTAATGCTGATGTAGAGTCTGATGGAGAATATGATGTCTATCACTTTTATTCAAAAAATAATTTAGAGTCTAGTATTGTATTTCTTATTGGACGAGACGCAGATTATGAGTTTGAACTAAAAGATGGCAGTCAAATTGATAAAATCTTTTTGCCTTATCATACTAAGTATCAGAGTGTTTATTATGAAAATTTTCGATCAGACATTGAGTCTCTCAAATTCGAAAATAATTTCATTTATATAAATAATAAACAAGATACTGCCTTAAAAGGTTATATTAAAACTACCGATTCTGATGAAGATGTCTATCATCAGCAAAATACTTATAAATACAGACATTATACTTATTTAGATGAGATTGCAAAAACAATTAACAAGGAAAATAAGAAAGCATATGATATAGCCAAAGATATCTATATACAGGTCTTAAAAAGATTTAAAATCAATGATTACAAAGTAAATTCATTTACAACTAATAGTATCACCGAAAATAAATTTGATGTGAATGTTGTGGAGCTAAACTATATATATCGTAATATTTTGGAGAAATTCGACATCGAATCTAGGGGGGTTTTTGGCTATGTCTTTCCTATACAGCCTTTAAAAAGAGATACTTTTATTACATATCAACACGTGTGGACGGAATTTTGGGACGGGTCTAAATGGGTAGTTGTTGATCCTGCCTGGTATTTATCCTCAGGTGGAACAATATATTTTGATAATAATAATTATCATCACATCAAATTTGGTCATTATTATGATGAAAGCGAGATAAGTGATTTTTTCAAACAAGAAGCGTACTTTATCGTTAAACCATTGACTCAAGTCTATAAACCGTTAGATATCGATAAAAAATTAGAATTAAAAATAGATTCGTATTCAAGTCTTAACCAAAATTTGACATTAGAATTCCACAATCATACATCTCAAATTATTCAAGTATCAAAAATAGATATATCAACTAACATAGATTCTTTACGGTCTGATTTTGACGAAATTTCATCATTTCTGATACCACCAGAGTCTAAAATAAGATATCCGATCAAGCTTGAGAGTGATATTTCTATCACGAAACGAAATGCTGATATAAATGTCTCTGCTCAATATACATCTTCGTTTAATTTAGTTGACACAGCTACAGTTAAAAAACAGTTAGAAATTACAACTAATATTTCGAGGTATCTAGTCTTTGTGTACACATCTGTGTTAATCGGCGTTTGTGTTTTCTTATTCATCTCTATGGTTTCACTCAGACCATTTTCTGGTATCAGTTATTACTGAGTTTGTACATTGGTAGTGATGAGAATTTTATAATTGCGATATGGCTGCGATTGAGTTTGTTTGATAGTTTCTAGTATTTTGTCTTGATATTTATTTAGAAAATCGAAAAATTCGTCTATCTTCATGTAAGATTCTTGTAGAATTTTTTTGATGTGCTCGTTGATTTTTGAATCCTTATCGAATGATATGATTAAATCTTCATTATCTTTAAATTTTGTTATGCATACGGGTACCATATCTACAATGATTTCTTTGCTATAAGACTCATATATTTTTGCTTCTGGTACATTAGACAATAAGTCTAATTTAGCTGTTGTTTTGAATTCTCTATAAAACTTTTTGTAGCCTATATGGTAAAGCAAAGTACCTAATCCAAATGTTAAAATCTTCTTTGAACGTAAAAAGTAATAAGGTTTGTACTTTTTCGATATAGCAGTGATTTTATCGTAAAAAGTGAATTTTTTTTCATCAAAAAATTCTTTGAAGAGTTTATGATCTTCTAGTAGGAAATGAAGCAAATCACCTAAATAAAATACTTTTTCTTTATTTTCGAGTACTTCTTCCTTTAATAGATCATCAATCGATTTTAATTGGTAGTTAGCTTGAATATCACTAAATGATGATAGAATACTTATGTAATGGTTACTATTCACAATAAATCTTAGTAATCCGTATTTGTCGTTGTAGAGTAAGTTTTTTGGTTTGTCATTGTAATAATCTAGGATTTGTAATTTTCCATCATGCTTGAGATGTTTGATCATCACCGTTATGAGATGTAGTCCGATTATAGAGAGGGAAAACATGTCTCTTTCAAATACCGTTATACATTTCTCTATGAAATCTGTTAGTTGAGTATTTGTATATCTTTGCCAAATAAGTTCATAATACAAATTATTTATTAGTTGTGGTTCTATTTCCGAAGTTATTTGAGATTGAATTATTGTTATTTTATCTAATGCTGTTTTTTCGTCTTGTCTATCAGTATATACCAGACGGCCAAAACGATGATAATATTCGCGTTCGTATTTGATGAGTATTTCTGTTGGCGCTATAGATAGTATTTCATCGAAGATAATATAATCATATTTTTTTGTTGGACTAATATCTTCGATTGACAGATAGTCGTGATTGATAATACCTGCTTCGATAGCTTTAGATAAGGCTTTGTAATTTTCTAGATTTTTATGGAATTGTTGATAGCCGAATTTTGATAGAAAAATTATTAGAAATTCAACATTTTCTGTGATATTTTCATCTTTTGAGCTAGCTATTTTGTTAAGCGATTCAAAGAAACTCTCCCATATATCAAAGCTAAAATTGTATGTAAGAATAAGGTATTTGTAATTTTTCTTATTTCTGTAATGGGCATAAAAATCTATTGCAAATATTTTTCCAAGTAATGTTTTCGAATGTGATGGTAAGTATTTGAAATCTTCGCTTCTTAGGGTTAATTCATTTAGGATATTTTGTGCATTATTGGAGTCGCTGAAGCTTACGAAAGAATTGATAGTGTACTTATTTTTGATTTTGAATATCTCAATAAGTTGTTCGAATCTGATCCGGGTGTAAGAAAAGTATGTTAGTCGGATAGACTTTAGTAGATCGATGTAAAAAGGATCGAAATAAAACAATGCATCATGTATCGGATAATCATCTAGCCACTCTTTTTGATTGTGTTCGATTATGTTTATGCGCTTTTGGATGGGAAGTAGCCAGAAAGTCTCATTAAAGATTAGTGCAGGATAAAAAACCTTCACTCCGTGTTTTTCCATTAATTCAAATAATGTAATGAGTCTATGTTCTACAACACTGAGTTCTAGTTCTTCAGCATATACGAAATTTTCCACGTTTAAGCATACACAAAATTTTCATAAACTTCTAATTAAATCTGGACTATCAATTAAAATAATTAGCAGATGGTAGAGGGTATTGACAATTAGCAGGCATAGTGTTAGACTGCTAATGCACGATGATCCTAATACGAAAAATGTTGAAGGTTTTAGGATTCATCTAGCACACAAATATCTCTAAAAGTAAATAACTGAATAGATCATTGCATAAATGATCTAGTATGCTGGATTACTATCCAGCATGGCCATCTGGCCTTTATATTAATATTTTTAGTGTATTTAAATTAGTTTTTGGTTTATTTATAAAAATTTTATCTTTATTTAAAAAGGAGGGAACTATGAGAATAATGAGAATAAACAATAATAAAAGATCATTAACAAACCCAGCATATTCACCTCTAAGGAATATGTTGGATGAATTATTATCCATGCAGTCATGGTTTGATGATGTATTTAATAGATCACTGATGCCTAGTTTTAATTACAATATGGCGATGGCTGATGTCTGGGAAGAAGATGAAAATTATTTCATCAAAATGGCATTACCTGGAGTTGATAAAGATAATGTAGATGTACAAGTCGAGGGCAATGTAGTCAGAATCAAAGGCGGTAAGAAAGAGGAAGAAAAGTCTGAAGAAGGCAGACAATATTATTTGAATAGATTAGAGACTTATTTTGAGCAGACATTTACATTGCCGGGAGATGTAGACGTAGAAAAGATTGAAGCTAAGATGAAAAACGGTGTTTTAGAATTGAAACTACCAAAGGTTGCCCAGAATAAGCCAAAGCAAATAACTATCAAATCCGAATAATAGCCAAGTATAAGCTAATCTATAATCAAGGGAAGTCTCTGTACTTCCCTATTTTTTATTACTCATGAATAAAAGCTTTTCAACAAAAACTAATGAATAAATATTATAATTATCGAGAGATTTACATTTTTATTTAGTCTGTGTAGAAAATAATGCCAAAAGAATCTGATGCCAGGTTGAAAATCAACAAATTACTGGAAGAGGCCGGTTGGATGCTAGAAAATACCAATGGCAAGAGAGCAAATGTCAGAACTGAAGTTACAGTACATATAAATACTGGAGATGGATCAGGAGTACGGTTTATAGATTATGTACTTCTTGATGATAATCAATCTCCAATCATAGTTATTGAGGCGAAGGCTGCTCATAAAGATCCTTTGGATGCTAAAGAACAAGCCCGTGAATATGCATGGGCCATGGGTGTAAATTATGTAATTTTGTCCAATGGTGAAACTCATTATTTCTGGGATTTGAACCATGGTAATCCTGTACAGATCGAGAAATTTCCTTCTTTAAAATCAATAGAAGGAGTCAAAGAGTACAAATTTGATTTTGATGCCTTAGCTAGTGAAAAAGTCGAAAGTGATTTTGTAGTCTTGACTCAGATAAGTGATTATAAGAGTCATCCTGAGTGGCTAGATGAATCTACAAGGCAAAAATTTATCAAAGATAATCAACTAAAATTTCTCAGACATTACCAACTCAAGGCTATCCATGCTATCCAACAAGCTGTAAAAGAAGGTAAGACAAGGTTTTTATTGGAGATGGCGACGGGTACAGGTAAGACTCTATTATCTGCGGCTATCATTAAACTATTTTTAAAAACTAGAAATGCCATAAGGGTACTTTTTTTAGTGGACAGGATAGAATTAGAAAATCAGGCATATCAAAGTTTTGTTCAATTACTCAAAAAAGATTTCAGGGTAGTGATTTATAAAGAGAATCGTGATGTTTGGAATAGCGCTGATATTGTGGTCACTACGGTTCAGAGTTTATTGAAGGATAATAGGTATCGTAGATTATTTCTTCCCCATGATTTTCAATTAGTGATTTCGGATGAGGCGCATAGATCGATTTCGGGCAATAGTCGTGATGTATTTGAATATTTCATTGGGTATAAGTTAGGACTTACTGCTACACCTAGAGATTATCTAAGGAATGTAGACATTGAGAAATTAAGTCAAGAAGATCCTAGGGCTTTTGAACGTCGTCAATTATTGGATACTTATAATACATTTGGATGTCCATCGGGCGAACCTACATTTCGCTATAGTTTGATAGATGGAGTCAAAGATGGCTACCTAATCAATCCAGTCGTATATGATGCTAGAACTCATATCACTACACAATTACTCTCTGATCAGGGCTATGCTACGGTAGTACGTACTGAGGAAGGAGATGAAAGTGAAAAAGTCTTTTTTTCAAAGGATTTTGAGAAAAGATTTTTCTCAAGAGAGACAAATAACGCTTTTTGTAAGGCTTTTTTGGATAATGCTTTGAGAGATCCGATAAGCGGGGAAATTGGCAAGACTCTGGTATTTTGTGTGAGTCAAAATCATGCATCAAAGATTACAGCTATTCTCAATCACTTAGCTGATCAATATTGGCCAGGAATGTATAATTCTGATTTTGCGGTACAAGTAACATCGAATATTCATGATGCACAAAGCTATGCACAGAAATTTGCTAATAATAATCTCAATGGTGTGACAAAATTCAAAGAAGGCTACAAATCAAGCAAGACACGCGTATGTGTGACAGTCAATATGATGACGACGGGATATGATTGTCAGGATATTTTGAATATTTGTCTGATGAGGCCGATTTTTTCACCTACTGATTTTATTCAGATCAAAGGGCGTGGTACGCGTACACATACTTTTTCCTATACCGATGAAAATGGCCAAGAAATCAAGATAGACAAGAAAGAATTTTATCTTTTTGATTTCTTTGCTAATTGTGAGTATTTTGAGGAGAAATTTGATTATGATCGGGTTTTGAAATTACCGATATCAAGTGAGAGGATAGACTCACCGGACGAGACTAAATCTATAAGTATCGATGAGGTAACCATATCTATTCCTGATCCAATCAAAACTATTACCAAAACGCATATTGGTGCCGAAGGTATGAAGATAGATAGGAAGTTTTTTGATAGATTTGCTGATGATGTGAAGATTGATCCTATTATCAATAGGCTTTATGAGGATCAGGAGTATGATAAGTTAGAAGAGTATGTAGATCAGAATTTATTTAATAAACCAGAATATTACTTTAATTTGGATAAATTAGCTAAGGCTTTAGATGTGAATAGAAAGGTTTCGGTGAAGGAAATAATTGGCTATATTCTCGGTCGTATTCCTAAGATTAAGACAAAGGATGATTTGATAGACGAGGTTTTTACTAAATTTTTAAATGCTCATAATCCTGATGTCGATAGGAAACTATTGAGGGATTTTATTGAGATATATGTTACTGATGGAGATATTCGTGATATTATCGATAGTAAGCAGTATTCCAGGCTTTGTACCAATCCTAAATTATCTCTTGAAGATATCGAAAATCTACAAACAATTTTGGACTTGGTTGTTGATTTTATCCGTAAAAATATTGATCTGAATGCTTTTGTGTAGATTTATGAATCTATGTTAAATGCAGAGACAAAACGAAGAATAGATACTGCCCGTGATATTCTAGTAGGCAAAATACCTGATCCAAAGGCCCAAGTGGAGCAGATCACGCTAGCTTTGATTTATAAATTTATGGATTATATGGACAGCAAGTCTGAGGCAATGGGTGGTCAAAGGACGTTTTTTCGTGGGGAGTACGAGAAATATGCATGGAGTAAGCTTATGGATCCGGGTCTAGGAGGTGAAAACAGGCTGAAATTATACAAGGAAGCCCTGGAGAAAATGTCATTAAATCCCAATATTGAACAAATTTTTAGGGATATTTTTAGAGGTGCTTTTTTGTCATTTAATAGTCCTGAGACTTTGAATTTATTCCTAAAGGTCATTGATGAATTCGAATACGAGCATAGTGAAGACCTGGGAGATGCTTATGAATACCTTTTGTCGGTGATGGCTGCACAAGGTGGAGCTGGGCAATTTCGTACGCCGAGGCATATTATTGATTTTATAGTACATGCTGTAGAACCAACTAAAAACGATAAGATCTGCGATCCTGCTTGTGGTACTGCTGGTTTTTTGATTTCTGCGTATAAATATATTTTGGATCAAAATAAGGATACTCCTCTTAGTCCTTCGGAAAGGGATAGATTGACTGATAATCTTGTTGGTTATGATATTTCGCCTGATATGGTGAGAATATCGCTTGTGAACATGTTTTTGCATGATATTCGTGAACCTCACATATACGAGTATGACACTCTGAGTAGTACTGACAGATGGGATGATAATTTTAACGTTATTTTGGCTAATCCACCATTTATGACTCCTAAAGGGGGCATAATGCCACATAGTCGTTTTTCTATTCAGTCAAAACGAGCAGAGGTTTTGTTTGTTGATTATATAATTGATCATTTGAGCATTTACAATGGCAGGGCAGGAATAGTAGTACCGGAAGGGATTATTTTCCAAAGTGCTAAAGCATACAAGCAACTTAGAAAAAGATTAGTAGAGGATGCTAATCTATATGCGGTAGTTTCGTTACCGGCTGGGGTTTTTTTGCCTTATTCGGGGGTCAAGACTTCGATTTTATTGATAGATAAGGATTTGGCGAGGAAAACTGACAGCATATTATTTATCAAGGTTGAGAATGATGGTTATGATTTAGGAGCACAACGCCGTCCTATCGATAAGAATGATTTACCTGATGCTTTACAAGTCATTTTGGAGTATAAAAATGCTGTTAGAAAGAATAAAGTAGACGAATTCACGCTAGAAAATAAGCCATGTAGTCCCCTACTCGTCAAAAAATCAACACTTGCCGAAAACGGCGAATACAACCTCACCGGCGATAGATATAGAGTGGTAGAAAAACGCAAACACCAAAAATGGCCGATGGTGAAGCTGGGGGAAGTTATAGAATTATCTGGAAAGGACAGAGCTGGCAATGAGAATTTGCCAATTATGTCTATTACTATGTACAAAGGGCTGATCGATCAAGAAGAAAAGTTTAAAAAACGTATAGCAAGCAAAAACACTCAGAACTATAAAAAAGTTTTTAAAAATGAATTAGTGGTTGGCTTTCCTATTGATGAAGGTGTCCTTGGTTTTCAAACAAAATATGAAGTTGCAGCTGTAAGTCCTGCATACAACATTTGGAAGTTAAAAAAAGAAACTGATAGTTACATCCCTTATTTGGAAATAATATTTCGTTCTAAACAAGCACGAAAAATTTATAAGTCAAAAATGATAGGGACAGCCAACCGCAGAAGAACTATACCAACATCAGATTTTATTGAAATTCAAATCCCCCTCCCACCCCTTGAAGTGCAGCAGGAGATAGTGGCAGAGATAGAAGGCTATCAGAAGCTTATCGACGGCTGCAGGCAGGTGATAGATGCCTGGAAGCCTGATATAGAAACCTATCTCGAAGAAGAATTAAAAAACTACCTTGCCCAACATCCCGAAAAAAAAGAAGAATTAGCCAACGGCTGGCCCATGGTGAGGTTGGGGGAGGTGTGTGAGATAAATCCAAAAAAATCTGAGGTTGCCAACCTTAATGACGACATAACCGTTTCATTTTTACCTATGGAAGATATTGGTACAGTACAGGATATTATACCTAAAAAAGAAAAAAAACTTTCAGAAGTATACAAAGGTTATACAAATTTCAAAGAAAACGACGTTTTAGTTGCCAAAGTTACTCCTTGTTTTGAAAATGGTAAGTCCGGAATTGCACGTAATTTAAAAAATGGAATAGGCTTTGGTTCAAGTGAACTTCATGTTTTAAGACCAATTAAAGAAAAAATTGTTTCTGAATACATTTATCCGTATATTTCGTCTAATAGATTCATAAAAGAAGGGGCTAAAATGATGACAGGTACAGGTGGATTACAGAGAGTACCAGCTTTTTTTATACAGGAATATCAAATCCCCCTTCCGCCACTTGACATCCAGCAGTGTATTGTCGAAAAAATCGAAGCCGAGCGGAGGGTGATAGACAGCCTTCGAGAAATGATCAAAACCTACGAAGAAAAAATCAAAAAAGTAATTGATAGGGTGTGGGGGGAGTGCTGATTTTGCTTGTTTAAGAAAGAAGTTTTGATTTATAGAATTATTTTCGATATTTTATAGCTTTGTGTCTCTTCCATTACCTTATACCTCTCTCCATCATCGCCTATCTGTAGGCCAAGTTTATTTATTGGCTTAAAACCTAATTTTAGGAAAAGCTGGTAAGATCCTTGATTAAGTACTCCCCTTCTATTCGCTCGTATATAAGCAAAAAAAGGTGGTTGTGTTTTTGAATCTCTTAGTACTTCTTCCACAAGTGCAGACCCTATTCCCTGACGTCGATAAGCTTCTTCTACGTATAAATTACAAATACATGTGCCTTCTTGACCTGCTGATTCATAATAATCAACTCTGCCAACTGTCTTCCCATCTCTTTCAATTGTTTTTGTCCCTACGTTTCTAATTTTAGGCATGATGTTAATCGATTAAATATATAATGTTTATAGAATTTTACTATAAAAAAATTAAATTGTCGAATTTTATTCATTAAGGTTACAAGATGCTGCTAGCTTCAAATATGAATAAAAAATACGGTAAACTTATATTGGTAATATTCCTAGAATTGATTAATAAGACAAATAATAAAGAATATTGAACTTAGAGATCAACAATATTCTACTCCCGCCTACACTCTCTCGATCAATCTCACAATCCTAGTTCTACTTTGATTAAACTCCCTCCAGTAATTGACGAATCAAAAACCAACGATAGACCTTTAGCTTCTTTTGGTATTTCATAAGTGATCCATCCTCTCACTGCATTGTCCGGAAAAACAGTTGCAAAACCTAAGGCCGGATCTGTTTTTTCTACGATGGATGGACTATATTGACTATCATCCGATGCTTTTAATATGAAATCATATCGCTCGCTTATGCTGACAGATTTTGTTTTATTATTTTTTATGTACAGTAATACTGCTATATATTTCTTGCCTTCTGTAGGGTATTTGGCTACTACATCTTTTACTTTTTCTACAGTGATTTCTAAGTCATTTACAATTACTTTTTCCCCAACTTTATATGTTGATTGCACTGGAGGTCGGTTTGTCGGTGTAGGAGTAATATAGAGATAGCTTCCCTGGGGCGTTGGTGTTGATGTCGATGATGATGTTGATGTGGACGTGGTAGAATCATTCTTTGAGTTGTTCATGCTCTTTACACTAAGATACAAGAAAGTCAGAAGAACAAAAATAGACATCTTTAAAAAGATATCTAATAATCTGTGTTTGAGGATCCACATTATCCCATTAAATATGCTTTTAAAAAAGGAAAAAATACCTATTTCAGGCTGTTTTGTCTCATTTGCAATATTGACGAGATAATCAGGTGGTCGAGATGTTGTCTGACTGGCATGCTCAGATGATGCAGTATTGTCTCTGAACATATCTTCTAACTTTTTCTCAACGAAGTATATTTCATCCTGTTTATTTTGTTCAGTGTTTATGTTTTCACTGCCGATGCCGATTTCAGTTTTTTTATTCTGTGAATCCTGAGACATAGATATGATAAAGTTCAACTCAGTATTGAGTTTATAATGACGGTCGAAGAACAGTTAATACTCATCATCGCATGTGATAATAATGGTATGTAATTGTCGATAAAATGCCTATACACCCTTTCAATCAATCTCATAATCCCAAATCAACCGTAATTTTTGTAGATCCTTTATTTGAGGTGTAAATCAACGACAGTCCCTTAGCTTCTTGTGGTATTTCATAAGTTACCCATCCTCTGACTGCGGTATTAGGATCTATACTAGCGTAACCAAAATTTGGCTCTGTCTTTTCTACAACAGATGGGCTGTATTGAGTATTGTCCGATGTCTTTAATTTGAAATCGCTTGAGTTTACACTCACAGATTTTGTGCCATTATTTTTGGCATATATGAAGACTGCTATATATTTTTTCCCTTCTACTGGGAATTTTGCTATTACGTCATCTTTTACTTCTTCGACAGTGATTTCTAAGTCATCTATTAGTATTTTTTCCCCGACTTTATATGTTGATTGCACTGGAGGTTGGCTTTTTGGTGTAGGAGTGACAGACACTGAACCCGCCTGATTTGTAGATTTTGGTGTAGGTGTAGTTTGTGTAATTGATGTATTAGTTGATCCTACTGTGCTCGGTGTCTCGAGAGATAGGGCATAAATAACAAAACAAACCACAGAACATAAACATATTATCAATATTATACCGCATGTAATAGCAAATATTTTTATAAGTACTTTTGAATCATTGTTTTCGGCTTGTCTTATCACATAAGCAGGATTGTAGACATAATTAGGAGAATTAGTAGTTCCTGGCATTTGTGGAGTTGACTGAGGCATTTGGGCTACTTGAGGATTCTGGGGACCTTGATATGTCGATGGATGTGCCTGTTGGGAATATACTGTATTTCCTATTGATACAGTGTGTACATTTGTTGGATGGTATTGACTATTTTGTGTGGAGTTTATGTGCAGACTATTGATGCCTGCATTGTTTTGTGTATTGTGTGAATCATGAGACATAGATACGATAAAGTTTAACCTAATATTGATTTTAGTTGAACACTGTAAATGTGTATTTATTTAAAATGTAGAATCATCTGTACTAAAAGAAATATATTCTCATCTTCTTGCATGTTTTAAGATTCGTATAAACAAAGAATGAATAAGATTGAGACATTTAATTTTTGATAAAAATACATTTTAAATTAGTCTATACAGTATAGATACCGCACATGCAAGTAAAACACATAACATTGGAACGATTAATTCTACAATTAAAGCTGCTGCAATAACTATAAATTTTTTAAATTTAGATTCGGTTGTATCCGTAAGCTTTGTCGCTGTTGTAGGGTTGAGTAATACGGTGCTTGGCTCTAATCCACCAGCTTGATATGACTGCATTGATAGCGAAGAAATATTGTTAGGTTTTTGATTGGTATTATCCATGAATAATTCTAGACAAATACTAAAACAATTATTATCAAATAGATTTAAACTTTTAATATGTTAGATTTTTACGATCATAAAACTGTAATTAAACCTTGAATCAATCAAGCAAAGATTAGATTAAGAAGAGAACACAACAGCATGAGAGCTACCAACACAAGTAAGACACATCCACAAGAGCAACAACACCATACTCCTTTTAATAATCCATTATCTTCACTCATGTCAATTTATATAGCTCGCGTAAATTATAAACAAAGTATTGAATAAACTCATCTATGCTGAAAATATGTTCTGCTTGTATTAACTGTTTATTTCAAAGGAAATTGTTGCATCAATGGTCGGGGAGAGAGGACTCGAACCTCCGCCCTCTTGGTCCCAAACCAAGCGTTATAGCCAACTTAACTACTCCCCGTATAATGATTTGACTTAATCTTAGCACAAAATAGCTAAATCCGTAATATCTTGACTCTGATATTTATTCAAATACTTTATATTTTATTACAAAGAATTAAAATATTGATAGAATATAGATCTAAATCTTAGCTATTAATTATGAATTACGAAAATTACAAAAACTTACTAAAAGAATTTGTAAGTTTTAAAAGCATTTCTACAGATGAAAAGTACAAATCCGATGTTGCTGCCGCCGCAAGATGGCTGTATGAATTGATGAGTCGTTTTGGTTTTGATGTTAAGTTAGTTTCAGGTTATGGTAATGATATAGTGCTTGGTAAATATGTAGTCTCACCAGATGCTAATACGGTATTGATTTACGGTCATTATGATGTACAGCCGGCTTCGCAAGATGAAGGTTGGAAAAATGATCCTTTCGAACTATATGAAGATAATGATAAATTATACGCTCGAGGGGTCGTTGATAATAAAGGACAAATCTTGATACATCTTTTCACAGTAATCGAATTAATCCAAACAAGTCAATTAAGATACAATGTAATTTTTATGATCGAGGGAAATGAAGAGACTGGTTCTCCCCTACTCGACAAGTTTGTACAAGATTATGCAGATGAGCTGAAGTGTGATTTTGTGTTTTTTTCGGATGGTGAATTGACTATGTCTCATCCAGTGATCGAGACGGGTTTTAGAGGTATAGTTAATGTGATTCTCAAAGTTACAACTTCACAAAAAGATAACCATTCAGGCTTATATGGCGGTACCATACCGAACGCTGCTCATGTGCTATCACAATTAATAGCTGGTATGCATGATGCTAGTGGAGTTTTGATCTTACCTGGGCTTGACAACACTCTGACAGGTATAGATGAGAATTTAGTAAAAGATAGTGAAAGTATGCCATTTGATGAGGCTACTTTCCTTAATAATACTGGAGCTAAAGTGAGGTTTAATAATACAATGAATTTTTATTTACAGAATGGTTATTTGACTTCTGCGGAGGTTACTACTCTCAGTGCCGGGTATCTGGGGGAAGGATTTAGAAATGCAATTCCTGGCAGTGCAGTTGCGAAAATAAATTTTAGAATTTCACCAAAACATAACTCAAAAGAAGTTTTGAATGCTTTTAAAAATTATCTACAAACACATATACCAAGTTATGCCGATTATTCGTTAGAATTTAGCGAAGCTTGTGAGCCTATATTAATTGACGTGAATAATGCTTATGCAACCGAACTCAAATCAATAGCTCATGAAGTGTACGGGAAAGATTGCTATTTCAAGTTATGTGGGGCTATAGTGCCTGTTGCAGGTACATTTCAATCTATTCTGAAAGTGCCTGTAATTTCATTAGGGCTTGGAAATGAGGATTGTAACATGCATGGAGTAAATGAGAATTATGATGTTGAATTAATTAAAAAAGGTCTATACTTAAGTAATAAATTTTTATCAAAAAAATAATTAAAAAATGCCTATGTCAAAAAACGTATATATAAATAACATTTACATTCCAGAAGAAAAAATATTAAAAAACTTAGCAAATGTTTTAATTAATTTTGCTTTAAATTCTGGCGAAGGAGTGAAAAAGGGCGAAGTTGTATATGTAATGTTAAATGAGATTGCAAAGCCAATGTTACTGCCTTTACAAGAGGCAATTTTAAAATCTGGCGCTCATATGATCTTATGTTATTTGCCGGCTGAACTTGAAAGAGATAGAGATGAAACGAGACTTTTTTATGAATTAGCAAATGAAGAACAATTAAATTTCTTCCCGGAGGATTATATTAAAGCAAGAGTTGATGCAATTGATCATGTGGTATTGCTACTTTCTACATATGATCATAATTATTATCAAGGTATAGATCAGAGTCGTATAGCACAGAGAAACAGAGTCTGGAAGAAATATATGGATATGCGGTTTAAAAAAGAGTACGAGGGCAAACTTACTTGGGTACTGACAGACTATCCATCACCTGCTATGGCAGAAGCCGCTTCTATGACGATAGAAGAATATTGGGATCAAGTAATAAAAGCTTGCTATCTTGATGAAGAGGATCCAATCGCTAGACATAGGGATACAATGCGCAAAACTCAACAAATTATCGATAAGTTAAATTCTTTAGGAATTGAATCTTTGCATGTCAAAGGTGAAGATGTTGATTTACACATAGTTATGGGATCAGAAAGAGTATTTTGCGGAGGTACTGGCCGAAATATTCCTAGTTTTGAAGTATTCACTTCACCGGATGCTCGATATACAAATGGCTGGATAAAGTTTAATCAGCCTCTATATCGCAACGGACAGATAATTAGAGGTATTAGGTTGGAGTTTAAAGATGGTAATGTTGTCAATTATTCAGCAGATGAAAATTATGAAGCATTGAAAGCTATGTTAGAAACAGATGAAGGCGCAAGGCGTGTAGGAGAGTTTAGTCTGACAGACAAGAGATTCTCACGTATAGATAGGATTATGGCTAATACTTTGTTTGATGAGAATTTCGGTGGCGAATATGGTAATACTCACATAGCTCTCGGACAAAGTTATCGAGATGCCATAGCAAATCAAGAAAAATATTCGGATGAGGAATTGAAAGCCATGGGGTTTAATGATTCTGCTATACATACGGATATTATTAGTACTTCGAATCGTAGAGTGACAGCGAAATTAAAAGATGGAAGGGAATTAGTCATTTATGAAAACGGTGAGTTTGTAGGTCTAGGAGTATAAGTTTAGTTGCCTGAATAAAATAACATAACTAGTTTTTTATTGTTCCTTGCCGTGTTTATTTACAGGCATCAGTTCTTAATTCTGAGATAAACGGAAATGGAAAAAGATCAGAATTCACAAAACCAAGACTCTCAAACAACAAAAATATGTAATATATCCGGCAAAGATTTAATACTACGTAGAAATATTGGCTTTGCCAGTTTGGGGGTCTCTTTATTGCTATTCTTCTATGTTTTATTTACGAAATCAAATCCTTTTATTTTATACCCTACTCTATTTATCGCATCATTAGCTTTTGTGCAGTATTACACTTCTTATTGTGTTGCTATTGGTATAAAACAGGTTTTAAAAGATCCTAAAAATTCGCTACAAGATTTAAATCAAATATTTAATTTGATATTGCTTAGTATGCTTTTTGCCGGTGTAGTAAATGTCTTAGCAGCCTTTCTTTTGACAATTTTGCGGATGTCTATTTGATAAAGTATTTTGAGTAAGTATTTATTGATTAATAATTTGATGTAAGTTTGGGGCCCTGTGTTAAAATATTACGTAAGCGAAAGTAGTTCAGTGGTAGAATGTCTCCTTCCCAAGGAGAAGGTCGCGGGTTCGAATCCCGTCTTTCGCTCCATTTACGGTACATTCTCTATCTCTATTTTTATCGTTAAATTCTCTAGTTAATAACTAGTACATTGGCTCGGAATTTACTTGTTATAAAGTTCGTATGTCACTATAAATGATTTGGATGAAATAGTGATTTAATGATCTTGTTTTTATTATCACATTAGTCTTTATTCTGATTTATTGTTAAAATCGATTATGTTTTTGACTGCAAATATACTTGTATCTGTTTTTATAGTGATGCAATATAAACTCGGTGTATTACCTGCGTTTTTTGTTGGTCTATTGGTATACTTTGTATTGAATCTGATTCCTCATATGGTTGTGGATAGAAGTAAATTAGGTTTTGTCCATTTTCTAGGTATTTTGGATATTTCGTTTGGTTTTGCATTACTTGCATTTTTGATTATGCCGATTTATTCCAGTACGCACGAAATAACTATTTCTTACAGGAAGAATGATATAACTTTTGATTTATCTACTTTTATAGCGGCTTTGGCTAATGCAATAGTTTATTTTGTCTTTTTATATTTAAATATAACCAAACCTAAAAATGATTTCCTAAATAAAATATTGACTGTGAAAAATTATTTAGAATATAGAGACGATACTTTTTGGGGTATGTTTGTACATATTGCTCTAAGTATATTGGCTTTGAGTTTAATCCTTAGAATTATAGAATTGCCTGCATTACTATCAATATTTCAAGTAAATACTCCGTAAGAGGATTGATTTGTTTTTGGTAGATTTACTCAAATTGATTTATAATATTCTGACCTGTTAATTCTCGTAAGCCTTAATATAATTATGGACTTTGGATTAAAAATTAATTTAAAAAGAGACTATTATATCGATGAATTATCAGGTTAGTTTTATATTTGAGAAAAAATATTATGACAGGAATAACTATATTTGCTTTTGTTTTAGCTATTGTTGGTATAGTAGCATCAGTTTATCTATATAATAAAAATCGCATTCTTCAAAAAGAAAAAGATGATGCTCTTAATAAAACTCAATTCCTCAGTGATGAGGAAAAAATCAAACTATTGGATGAATTATCCGCAAAAAAAATTGAAGATGCTAAACAAGAAGCAGAAAAGATTCGCCAACAAGCCCAAAAAGATGCTATAGAAATTAAAAAGTCTGCTGTAGAGCTAGAAAAATCTTTACTAGAACGAGAAAAAATTCTTGAACAAAAAACAAACTTTTTATTAGAAAAAGAGAAAAAATTAGATAAAGAAGAAGAAATCCTCGAGCAAGAAAAGCAAAACTTGAAAAAAGAAAGAAACTCCATAGCTGAAAAATTGGCTGAAATTGCTGGTATGACGCCTGATATGGCTAGGGAAAAATTGATGGAAGACATGAAAAGTTTTCTAGAAAAAGATTTTGCTAATCAAATACGAACTTATAGAGAAAAACTAACTAAAGAATCTGAAACACTAGCAAGAGAAATAATAATTGATGCTATGACATCATCAGCTACAGATTATGTTGCAGAATATACGACATCTGTATTTCCTGTGGATGGTGAAGAAGTAAAAGGAAAGATCATTGGCAAAGAAGGTAGAAACATCAAAACATTCGAGAAAATTACTGGTGTCAATCTAATACTCGATGAATCAGATGATTACATAGTGATATCGTGTTTTGATCCACTTAGAAGAGAATTAGCGAAGATTGCCCTGACTAAATTGATCAAAGACGGTCGCATAAATCCTGCCCGTATAGAAGAATATGTACAAAAGGCCCGTTTAGAAATAGCGAAGCAAATTATCAAGGATGGAGAAGAAATTGCTTATAAAGCAGGATTTCCAAATTTGTCTTTGGAGCATCTCAAATATCTTGGTCGTATGAAGTACCGATTTAGTTATGGTCAATGTCTTGCAACACATGTCCTTGAGGTTGTCAGTTTTGTAGAGCGTGCCGCCAGTGAATTGGGATTAGATGTACAGTTAGCAAAAGAATGTGCATTGTGGCATGATATCGGTAAAGTCATAACACACGAAAAAGAGGGAGATCATATGCAATTAGGAGAAGAGATTGGAATTAAGTTAAAGTTAAGACCTGAAGTCATTAATGCTATGTATGCTCATCATATGGCAAAAGATCCAGTATGTATGGAATCAGCACTCGTATACATAGCTGATGCTAATTCTGCAGCACGGCCGGGAGCTCGTTATGGTAATGTAGAGGATTATGTCAAACGTATCAAAGCATTAGAGGAAATCGCGAAAAAATATGAAGGAGTAAAAGAAGCTTATGCTGTCGAAGCAGGACGAGAGGTAAGAGTTTTCGTAGACCCTGTAATAATGAACGATGATGCTATAATTATCCTATCAAATGATATAGCAAAAGAGATAGAGTCTACCCAGACTTATCCCGGTATTGTAAAGGTTACTGTAATAAGAGAAATACGAGCGACGGCTACGGCTAAGTAATAGGATTTAAATTACTTTTGGTTTTAAATTCTATTTTGAAGTTGATAATAATTTTACTTGGTGGACTGTGGTAGGTCTTTTTATCTTAAGATCTTAGACCTGTATTTCTTTGTTTATTTCTGATAGCAATATTTCGGCGGTATTTGTGTTAGATTTATTCAAACTTACGAAAAATTTGGTATAAATAGTTTTTTTAGTTTAAAATCTTGTAGCATTATGAGTAAAAACGATAAAAACAATTTCATGTCTGTAAATAGGCAGTATCGGGCACCTGTTGTCACTATCATGGGTCATGTAGATCATGGAAAGACTACTCTACTCGACTACATTCTTAAGACAAATATAGCAGAACGCGAATATGGAGGTATTACACAGCAAGTTAGGGCTTATCAAATTCGATATGATAATAAACCTATAACTTTTATTGATACTCCAGGGCATGAGGCATTTTTTGCAATGCGTGAAAGGGGAGCAAAAATAACGGATATTGTGATATTAGTTGTCGCTGCTGATGATGGTGTCATGCCGCAAACGAAGGAGGTTATTGGGCTTTTGAAAAAAATACGAACACATGTCATTGTGGCTATAAATAAAATTGACGTCTCAGGTGCAAACGTGGAAAAAGTCAAAAGGGAGCTGGCTATGGAAGAGATTATGCTAGAAGGTTATGGAGGAGACATTCCCTATGTAGAAATATCTGCGAAGCTTGGTACTAATGTAGATAAGCTACTAGATTTGATTAATTTAGTAGCTGAAATAAATGAATTATATAAGTTTACTGACATATCTAATGCTGAATTTACTTCGGAGTGTATAGTACTTGAGTCGTCCGTAGATAAGTCTTTAGGTCCCATTGCTACTGTAATTGTAAAAGCAGGTGAAGTAAAAAGAGGTGAATATGCCGTAGGTGGATGTATATACGGTCGGATTAGAGCAATAATCAACGATCAAAATAAAACTATTGATTCTGCAATTGAATCAATGCCCGTAAAAATTGTTGGTATTCCAAAAGTCTTAGAGCTGGGGGAAATTGTCAGAACCTATGTCAAAGAAAATGTCGCCCGGGAAATTTCTAAGCAAAAATCATTTAATGAGCAAAGACAAGAAAATCACAACAAATTCAGTAAAGCTGATATTTTATCCATGTTAGCTGTCGATGAAGAAGAGGAAAATATCAAGAAGTTAAACATCATACTAGTTGCTGATACTCAAGGATCTATAGAGGCTATTACTCATGGATTAAATAAACTTGAAGTAGAAGGTGTCCGATTGAACATTGTCGAGAAACGTACAGGAAATGTCACTATAAATGATGTAGATGTAGCTAAAATTCGTGGAGCTATAATACTGACTTTTAATGTAAAAGTAGACTACAAAGTTTCTAAATTTGCTGAGAATTCAGGTGTTATCCTACGTGAGTACAATGTAATCTATGAAATGTTAGAAGAAATTGAATTAGCTATGTTAGGACTTGTAGATGCAGATTCTAGTGAAGAAATTGTAGGGGAAGGCAATGTTTTGCAGGTATTCCAGCTCAGTAACGGTAAGTTTGTGCTAGGGGTTAGAGTGAATAAAGGAAAGATAATCAAAGGTTATAATGTATATGTGATGAGAAAAAATGAGAAGGTTGCTTCGGGTAAGATTGTTTCTCTCAGACATAATAAAGATAATGTCAAAGAAATTAATACGGGAATGGAATGTGGCATAATGTTGGACCCAAATGTAGAATTGCAGACAGGAGATAAAGTTGTTTGTTATAGGCTTATAAAATAGTTCTTAAAACTTTGATTTAATATTTTGTGTTTTTGGAGAGGTGTCCGAGTGGTTTAAGGAGCCGCTCTCGAAAAGCGGTGCGGTCTTTCATAGGCTGCCGCGAGTTCGAATCTCGCCCTCTCCGCCAGGAGCTAAATTACTATTTTAAAATAGTCGAGTAAAGAATAAGCCATTGTTTTAGTATGATTTAATGGATGTATAAAAAGCAGTTTGGATTAGTAAATAAAAAGTAGACCGATACATGACTAGCCTTAATATTTTTAGATTAACTTCTTCTTAAACTGATATTTGTGCTGTCGGATCGAAATTGGTTAAATTCTGTTTTGAGTTTGTCTAGAAACGTGGGCTTGTACACGTAGTTTGATTTTTGATTAGCTGTATCTATATTTACAGGAAATAGTCCTCTATCAGCCATTAATGAAGTCCACCTCTTTAAAATAAACGGTTTGCCGGGTCTAACAGTTCCGTCAACTACTACTTCACGAGGTATTTTATCACCTGTGTCGTTCTGTAACTGTCGATAAGTTACCAGACACCGAATACGCATAAATTCTATTAATGTTTCAGGATTATTTCCACATTTACTGTGTAGCTTTTCATGGTAATCAGGATCTATCAGTACTCCATTCTCGCTACTGTACGTAATTTTAATTATTTTCTGCAATAACAGAAAGACTGGATCTGTTGGGTTATTTCGATATTCATTATGTATGTATTTATGAATTTGCTCATTTGTACAGTTTTTTCGCATCTCTTCTAATACCCAATCGACAGGTACGATATGATGAGCGTCTAATTTTCCTGTGTTACTAATACCGCTACTTCTACCTCTATGTTTACGGGAGCTGCCTATCAATCCTTCGCCTGTAACCCAACAAAATGGTCGTATTTCATAAGTGAAAGTTGTTTCGTGTTCTTCTCTAAGTGCTTGATAAAATAGAATTTGTAACCTTGATGCTGTTACGACTTCATCGGTACCTGTCAAAATCCATGCAGATTTTCTATAAATATGAGTGCTTCCTTCTCTGTCGTGACTTCCCTCCATTTAAATTTGTATAATATTATACTATATATAAAATATCAAACTAAGTCATGTTATTTATACTATATTACCGTAATAAATTAAGAAGAAATCCTTTAGAAGTAAAAGCTGTATTTAACTAGAAAAATAGTATGTTAGGTTTTTTAGATTTATAACTTAGATATGCTGGTGTCTGGTACGCGTACAAAAATCGAAATCTTTATAAAACAAAGCACGTATTATGTTTGTCAGTAGTGTTTGTTACAATATGATTATAAATATTGCCTAGTATTCCTGCTATTTTATCTACGGAATATTCCATGCCAAAGTCTCTTGTTAGTTCAATTGCTTCATCTATTGCGACCTTTGGAGGAACTAACTGCAGTAAAAAACCTTCACATACTGCAACTCTCAAAATAGTTAATTGCACAAGGTCTAGATCTGTAGTTTTTACAGGATGGGAGTATTTGTTAATTAATTCATCAATTTCGTTATGCTTTTCCTGTACTCCTTGGACTATAGCATTTTTTAACCTAGTTGAATAATTACCGATTTCTAGGTCATCAACATTCCATTTCTCTACGGGATAGCTTTGACCAAAGAAATTATTATATAAATGAATAACTGCAAGGACTCGTGCTATGTGTCTAGGGTCTCTAATACTCCTCATACAAGTAAGATTATCACCACTATAAAATAAGTAAAACTTATAACGCTTTCTTGATTAATTGTCCTTTATAGTGACCACAATTCCAACATACTTGATGAGGCGTCTTTAACACACCACAATTTGGACACTTGGATATAGCAACTAATTCTCGAGCTATCCTCATATGATGCGACCTTCGGTTATTACGTCTTGACTTGCTATGTCTTTTTTTAGGTGTAGCTGCCATATATGAATTTCTGTGTACGGATTATATAGTTTTTTTTTTGTTTGGTCTAGAGATTTGTACCCAAAGGAGCAAACATAACAAATCGTGACTCTATTATGCACTTGCTAGATGGGCTTTTTGATTCAATAGAAATACTTTCGCATAAGTATTATATGAAACACAATTCTTCAATGTGTTATCTTTGCCACATATTTCCCAACATTTGTAGCCAAGCTTGAGCAGCATCCCATCGCGCGGAGAAATCTATGTAGATACCATTGGCAACTTCTAGAGGGTGCGGTAGTATCTCTTCACGAACCAACCGACCATACCAAGCTAAGATAACCAAACCACCAATCAGCTTTTGAAAAATAGGAGATCTATTAACTTCAGCTAAGGTAACAGCGTAAGCATCGGCAAAATTATTGCCTCTAGAAAACAATGATAGAAGAGCAGCAGTAGGGATTGCAAAACCGAGACAAGCAAATCTACCAACAGATCCCACTATACCTCCAGCAATTTTTCCACATGACTTGCAAAGACCCATTACCCCTCTCACGATTATTTGTACATCTGCTCCTGTTTGCCTAAAGGCTTCTGAAAGTCCCCACGCTATACTTGGTCTTCGTCGTGGTTCATATTTAGCAGTTTCTTGAGGATCTTCATGCTTCGGATCTGTAGAAAACAGACCTTCTAATAATTCCAGATCTTGTGGTTTTTTTCCTTTGCTCATGGTTAATTTTACTTCATAATGTGTTTTTTAGCAATAGTAATTTTATAGGTAAATAAAAAGAATTGCTATATATTCAACAAATTTATATATACTAATGTCTCGTCAGTTTATCCGTAGAGACAATAAAAATAAGGTATCATGTTGAGAATATTGTTCTACACCGTACAGTTACTGGTAAGTTAAAGTTTTAATAGTGTGAGAGATGAGGTAAAAAAATCATATGATAATCTGTCCTTTGGATAATTATCAGTAGCATGCGTGAAGCCCAGGATGCTCAGTATAAAGATATGATTTTAACATTGATCTCTATCGACCGGTTTTATCGTTTTTGTATAAACTTGCGGGTATATCTGAAAAGAGAATGTACAATGGTTAAATGCTTATAAACAGGTAGAAATGGCCAAAAATTTGTCATGCTTTATATCCACTTCCAACCCGACAATTCAGCAGAACCAAATCATATTATGAGTAGCTTGTAAACTAACAACTTAACAAATGACAGTGACTAAAAACTATAAGTCATTCTAAGATATTATCACAGGTAAGAGACTGCTAGGACTCTTCTTACCATCTAATAACAGATAGCTTTATGGGGCTGTTATCCATTTGAACAACTCTCCAGCAGTTTCTAAGCTAAATGCAGCATGAATTCGTGCCAGTATACCTCCTAGTCCTAGACCTAACCCTAAACCTGCTCCAAAGAATAAAGCCCTGAATACCTTTTCACGGAGTTCATGACCTTCTTGGGGTTTTATTTCAAGACTGCTATGAGCTGCGCCTTTGCTTAATTTTGGTTCTCCATTCATACCTTTTCCCATGGAGTATTATACTATATTTGTACAATATCTGTACATATGTGCTTTTTTGATTTGGTGAAACTAAATCCAACTGTGTCTCACATATGATAGAAAAATTAAATGTTTTCTAATTGTTTTATACATAGTAGATAAGTTATTGATGTATTTAGTTGCTATATTTGTAATAAAATAATAGGGGTATTGGTTTGATTTATGGTAAATTCTACCTCACAAAGTTAAACAAATTAAATTGTGATATTAATTAAAATATCAATTGAAATACAGTAAAAAATTGAGGCGCAGATAACATAACCTACGGTGTGTAGCAGGATTCGAAATATATTTGATGGTAATTATCTTGATAAATAGAAAATATCATAAAATAAGCTTAATCTTGCTTGTACTATGACAAAAGAATCTAAAAACAATGAATTAAACAAATCAATGGAATCATGGATATGGGATGCTGCTTGTAGCATTCGAGGCGCTCAGGATGCTAGCAAGTATAAAGATTTTATTTTACCTTTAATCTTTGTAAAAAGGCTTTGTGATGTATTTGACGATGAAATCGACAGATTTGCTAAAGAAGTTGGTTCGCGAGCAAAGGCTTTTGAACTGGTAGATCGTGATAAAAAACTAGTTCGTTTTTATATACCTTTTAGACCCGAAAATCCCGAAGAACCTGTTTGGTCTGTTATCCGTAAACTTACCGATAAAATCGGAGAAAAACTTACATCTCATTTGCGTGATATAGCGAGAGAAAATCCTAGACTTTCGGGCATTATTGATCGCATAGATTTTAACGCCACCACCCACGGAGTGCGGGATATTGATGATGACCGCCTGTCTAATTTAATTGAAAAAATAAGTCAAAAGAGGCTTGGGCTTGATGATGTTGAACCGGACATCATTGGCCGTAGCTATGAATACCTGATTCGAAAATTTGCCGAAGGTGGCGGTCAAAGTGCTGGAGAATTCTATACTCCCAAAGAAGTTGGTTTAATCATGGCAAAAATCATGGACCCTGAGCCTGGTATGTGGATTTATGACCCTTGCTGTGGTTCTGCAGGGCTTCTCATCAAGTGCCAAATTGTTTTGAATGAGAAAATGAAAGCAAAAAAGATTAAAAAATTTCAACCCCTTAAGCTTTATGGACAGGAATTTGTTCCTCAAACATGGGCAATGGCAAATATGAATATGATTATCCACGATATGGAGGGGCACATAGAGATTGGCGATACTTTTCGCAATCCCAAGTTTCGCGAAAATAATCGTTTAGTGACTTTTGATCGAGTCGTTGCCAATCCGATGTGGAATCAGGATATGTTTGATGAAAGGGATTATGATGCAGATACCTTTGGTCGCTTTCCGAATGGCGCTGGATTCCCTGGTAAACAAAGTGCTGATTGGGGTTGGATGCAGCATATTTTGGCAAGTTTAAAGGAAGAGGGAAAAGCCGCTGTTGTTTTAGATACTGGTGCAGCAAGCCGTGGATCTGGGAATGCAAATACCAACAAAGAAAAACAAGTACGCAAGTGGTTTGTCGAGAATGATTATATAGAAGGGGTTTTGTATCTACCTGAAAATTTGTTTTACAACACAACAGCGCCAGGTATAGTGATTTTTTTGAATAAAAATAAACCTGCTGATCGCAAAAATAAGATGCTTTTAGTCAATGCTTCGCAGGAGTTTGCGAAAGGTACGCCAAAAAACTACATTACTGATGAAGGAATAGAAAAGATTACTTCTACATTTTTAGGTTGGAAAGAGATTGATAAGTTTAGCAAAATAGTGGCTAAAGAAGAGATAGTTAGAAACGATTACAACATATCACCGAGCCGTTATATTCACATTAGCGAGGAGGAAGAGTACCGTCCAATCGAGGAGATATGGGAAGAGATAAAAGAGTTAGAAATGGAAGCTGTAGATATTAATAGCAAATTAAAAAATATTATTGAAAGATTGGGAATATGAAAGGATACATGTATATATTGGAATGCGCAGATGGTAGCTATTACACTGGTAGTACAACTAACTTGGAATTACGATTAGCACAGCATCAGGCAGGCCAAGGATCGAATTACACAAAAAAGCGCTTGCCGGTGAAATTAGTTTATTTTGAAGAATACAGCAGGATAGATGAAGCATTTTACAGGGAGAAACAGGTACAAGGATGGAGTCGAAAAAAGAAGAAAGCGCTGATAATGAATATGCCTGAAAAATTGCATGAACTGGCTAAGTGTATGAATGAGAGTAGTCATGTGAATTATGTCGGTGGTTTCGGCTCCGCTCAACCACCGACGACTCCACTCAACCACCGTCTTCCCGCTCCCTGAGCGAAGCCGAAGGGAGCGAAGTCGAAGGGAGCAAGATCGAAGGGAATGAAGTCTTTGAATTTGAATTGTGTCGGTGGTTTCGACTCCGCTCAACCACCGACGGCTCCGCTCAACCACCGACGGCTCCGCTCAACCACCGACGGCTCCGCTCAACCACCGACGGCTCCGCTCAACCACCGTCCCCTCGCTCCCTGAGCGAAGCCGAAGGGAGCGAAGTCGAAGGGAGCGATGTAGATGTATAAGTGAGCTTTGAACTATTGTAAATATGAAAGAACAAAAAAATACTGAGATAGCCAATGGCTACAAGATGACCGAACTCGGCCATCTGCCAAAGGAGTGGGATGTGGTGAGGTTGGGGGAGGTTTGTATATTTCAAGGAGGATCTCAACCACCGAAGTCAGTTTTTACTTATGAACCGAAAGAAGGCTATGTTAGACTTTTACAAATCAGAGATTATGAATCTGATGATTATGCTACATATGTCCCGATAAGCAGTAAGTTAAGGATGGTTTCTCCGGAAGACGTTTTAATTGCAAGATATGGGTGGTCAGTAGGCAAAATTCTTCGAGGAAAACACGGAGCAATAAACGTGGCAATTGTGAAAGTCATAAATAATCCCGAAAAAATCGATAATTCTTTTCTTTACTATCGTTTGCATCAGCGTGATTTTCAGATTTTCGTTAAAGGATTAGGAGGTGGAAGAGCAGTACAAGCGGGTTTCAATAGGAGTGAGCTGAATGCTTTTTCTATCCCCCTTCCCCCACTTCCCGAGCAGCGCAAGATTGCCGCTATTCTCTCAACGGTGCAGAAAGCCATTGAAACGGAAAAAACACTCATAGAACGCACAAAAGAACTCAAAAAATCAATGATGCAAAAGCTTTTTACCGAAGGCATTGGCTGGTTGAGCGGAGTCGAAACCAGCCAAAAACAAACCGAAATAGGCCCCATACCCGAAAGCTGGGAGGTGGTGAGGTTGGGGGAATTAGGTAATTGTATTACAGGAACAACACCAAGAACATCGATTAAAGACTATTATCAACCAGAAGAATTTGATTTTATTGGACCCTCTGATTTAGGTAAAACAAAATTTGTTTATGAATCAATTAATAAAATATCATCCAAAGGTCTATCTGTTGCAAGAGTTTTACCTAAAAACACAGTTATGTTTGTATGTATTGGTTCAACAATAGGAAAAACTGGCATAACTTATAAAGAAATATCTTGCACAAATCAACAAATTAATTCCATTATTTGTAATGAGAAATATAACTTTAACTTTGTTTATTATCTTTTGACTTTTTATTCAAGCTATATAAAGAATATTTCATCATTTGGACCTAAAAATATTTTGAGTAAAGGTCAATTTACAAAAATCAAAATACCTGTGACATTTGATAAAATAGAGCAGCAAGCCATTGTCGATATCCTCTCCACCATCGACCAAAAAATAGAACATCACACCACTAAAAAACAAAAACTTGAAGAACTTTTTCGTACCTTGCTGCATGAATTAATGACAGCAAGGGTGAGGGTAGACAAGATAAATTTGGATTTTTTGAAAATGGAGGAATAAAAATGTCTCATCCAGAACGCAAAAAAATACGCCTACCGGATTACGATTATTCCCAACCGGGTGCGTATTTTATTACAACGTGCGTGAAAGATCACAAATGTATATTTGGCCAAATTCATAATGGATAAATAAATTTACATAAATAAGGTAAAATTCTGTATCAAATGCAATATCAGATGCTAATGGAGGCCAAATATGCACACACCAACCGAACATAAAACCGTTCAATCCCGTATCCTACAATACGCTCAGGAGATTGGCTGGATTTACGTTGATAGATCCGAAGCAGAAAAACGGAGGGGGTTTAATAATGAATCAAATAATATTCAGCTGCGATGCCGGACGGCCTCTCTCTATTTTGAAGATTTGTTGTTTGCTAAGGTAAAGGAATTTAATCCAAAATATTCCGAAAACAAAGCATCTCTCATCAAGACATTTACTTCTATAAAGCCGGACATTTACGGAAATCGGGATTTTTTGAAATATCTGCGAAATGAAGGCATCTATTACTGCAAAGAAGAAAATCGCGATCTGAATTTGATAGTCATCGATTACGAAAATCCCAAAAACAATGTCTTTGAAGTAACTGAAGAATTTTATTGGTATAATGGCTACTACGGTAACAGGGAAGATATTGTCTTTCTGATTAACGGTATCCCGGTTTTGGTCATAGAATGCAAAAATGCTACTAAAGATGAAGCTATTGCCTTGGGAATTGATCAAATTCGTCGATATCATAACGAAACTCCAGAATTTTTTGTTCCAGAACAAATATTTACGGTCACCGAAGCTATTGGTTTTTATTATGGCGTTACATGGAATACCGTCCGTAGAAATATTTTTAATTGGAAAGCAGAGGAGACAGGAAACCTTGAAAAAAAGGTAAAAACTTTTTTCTCTATCCCGCAGGTTTTGGCATTTATAAAAAATTTCATAATCTTTGCCGAAAAGGACGAAGAACTCAGTAAGTTTATTTTGAGGCAGCATCAGGTCCAGGCTGTAGAAAAAATACTAGAACGCTCGCACGATCCTGTTAAGAAACGGGGACTCATCTGGCACACTCAAGGATCAGGTAAAACATACACTATGATAAAAGCTGCTGAAATGCTTTTTAAGGCACCAAAGCATGAGAAACCTACCATTATACTTTTGATTGACCGTAATGAACTGGAAGACCAGATGATCAAGAATTTACGTTCTCTCGGTATCAATAATGTAGAACATGCCTACAACATAGCAAGGTTAAACGAACTTCTAAGAAGCGATTATCGCGGCATTATTGTTTCTATGATTCATAAATTTCGTGATATGCCGGCTAATATCAATACCCGCAGTAATATTTTTGTTCTCATTGATGAAGCACACCGGACCACCGGAGGCGATCTGGGTAATTATCTTATGGCTGGCCTTCCCAATGCAACTTATATTGGCTTTACAGGTACCCCTGTTGACAAAACAGCTTATGGAAGAGGTACTTTTAAAACTTTTGGCATGGATGATGAAAAAGGCTACTTACATAAATATTCGATCTCCGAGAGTATAGCTGATGGTACAACATTGCCTCTATATTACAATCTTGCACCTAATGAGATGCGTGTACCGTATGAACAATTAGATAAAGAATTTTTATCACTTACAGAAGCTCAAGGTATTTCTGATATAGACGAATTAAATAAAATTTTAGATAAGGCTGTAAACCTCAAGAGTTTCCTGAAGGCAAAGGATCGTATTGATAAGATTGCATGTTTTGTTGCAGAACATTACCGAAAAAATGTCGAACCATTAGGCTATAAGGCGTTTTTGGTTGCTGTAGATCGTGAAGCATGTGCCTATTATAAAAAGGCTTTAGATAAATATTTACCACCGGAATATTCTGTTGTCGTATATACTGGCAATAATAATGACTCTCCACTTCTAAAGGAATTCCATCTTGATGAAAATAAAGAGCGACAAATAAGAAAATCTTTTACTCAATACGGAGAACTTCCTAAAATACTGATTGTTACGGAAAAACTTTTGACAGGATTTGACGCGCCGATTCTCTATGCTATGTATCTCGACAAACCGATGCGTGACCATACACTTCTACAAACTATTGCCCGTGTAAATAGACCGTATGAGAACGAAGCACTCGAAATGGTAAAACCACATGGTTTTGTACTTGATTTTATTGGTATATTTGAAAAACTCGAACAAGCTCTTTCTTTTGATACGGATGAGATAAATGCTACTGTCAAGGATATTGATCTTTTAAAAGCTTCATTCAAAAGCAAAATGGAGAGTAAAGTACCAGAATATCTGAGACTGATTAAAAATAATTTTAATGATAAAGATGTGGATAATCTTATTGAATACTTTCGTGATAAAGATAAAAGAAAAGAATTTTTTAAAGAATACAAAGAATGCGAGATGCTATATGAGATCATTTCTCCAGATCCATTTTTGAGGAATTATTTAGATTCTTATAAATTATTTGCATCCATGTATCAAATAGTGCGTAATGCTTATTCGAAAAAGACATATATTGATAAAGAATTACTAAATAAGACTTATGAGCTTGTCAGAGAACATATCGTTGCTTATGGGTTTATTCCTGTTAACGATATTATTGAGATAAATGAAAAAACGATCGATATAATCAAACAAAAAGGATACAGTGACAATATAAAAGTAATCAATTTGATCAAAAGTATTCAAAAAGTTGCTGAAGAACACAGTGGTGACCCGTTTTTGTTTGTGATGGCAGAACGTGCTAAGCAAATACAGGAACAGTATGAAAACCGTCAATTATCAACAGGTGAAGCACTTCAAATGCTTTTTGATGAGATCAAGAAGAATGAACTTCGTAAAAAAGAGCAGGCTAGATTGAAATTAGATGATTTAACTTTTTTTCTGCATAAAGAAATTGAACCAGTAGTTACGTATAATTCAATAGGTATCGCAAAAAGAATAAAAACTATTTTGGAAGAAAATACTGAGTGGCGTTTTAGTGGGCATATGATGCGGGAGGTACGGCAAAACGTAACTATAGAATTGTATAAATCAATTGATGATCTTGATAATTTAACTTCTATTGTAGACAATATTTTTAGACTATTGCTTGGTCAAAGCAAATGAACTATTGGAAAGATAAAGCAGAATTTAAGGCTGTCGTATTATCTTGGGCTTCTTTACTAGATGTAAAAGTAGCCTCTATTTATCTGCGTCCTATGAGAAATAAATGGGCTTCTTGTTCTACAAAAGGGAATCTGAATTTTAATGATGAGCTTCTGGAAATGGACAAACAATTAGGAGAATATGTGATTGTGCATGAGTTATTACACTTCAGGGTGGCTAACCATGGACCTCTATGGAAGAGCTATATGAACATATTTTTACCGAATTGGAGGGAACTTGATAGACGATTAAAAGATTTTGTAAATAAAAACTCTTAAATCTAGACGATTTATTTTATACGTATATCCTTCTGCTTTTTACCGCTGATTATTTAGCAGCTTTACAGCCGTATCATGAATAACATACTTCATATTGATTTACGTTCAAACACTTCACCTACCCTATCGCGTAACGCATCGTCCAGTATCAAAATTCCATCATATCCTGGGTAATCTAATTCTAGTTCATCCGCAGAGCATAACATGCCTTCCGAAACTTCACCTCTTATTTTACTAATTTTTATTTTAATTTTTTCACTTGTATGATGAGATTTGACTATTGCTCCTGGGAGTGCGACAGGTACAATTTTTCCATGTGATTCTATAGGCCTGATATTTTCTGCCCCTGTTATTATTTGTAAGTAATCAGGATATAAAGTATTTTCTGGTTTAGCTTTACCCACATCTACTTTACATATTACTAATTTATCTGCGTTTGGGTGTTTTGTGACTTCTAATATTCTTCCAATGACAATAAATCGATTCGTTGACTCAATTAATTCATGATGAACATTGGATAATGTTTTCGATGACCTATTAATTAATTCCTTTTTATTTGTTATTGGAATAATCTTATCCTGTATATCGTCTCTACCCTGAATAATGACACCAAATCTCGATTTAAGAATATTCTCTATCAATATGTGTAATTCATTCACTTCATCAAGAGATAGAGTGCGCTCTTTAGATTGATAGTGTATTCTGAATAAAATAGATTTTTTCCCTGATTTCTCAATATAATCAACTATTTCGACAGATCTGATGAGATTATTTCCACTTTTGATGATTTCTTTTTTTAGTGAAGCTGCCTCTACTTCAAATGGCACAAGCACCGACATGTCAAGTTCAATTGACGGGTATTGAGAATAAGGCAGATAACTTTTCATGGTTTTTTCTGCTTTCACCAGCGCTTCTACATCTAAAATAGACACATAAACGGTTGGAATTATATCAAAGTTCCTATTTATAGCATTGTTTATTATGCCTACACAACCAATTTTAAGGCCGTTTTGAGTAATTTCTGCGGCTAAAGCATACTGCGGATTTTCATATCTGTTGTACTCAACGTTACTTATACCTAACTGATCAAGAGTTTCTTCAATTATGCCTTTTACTCGATAGAAATCCCATTCATTCTTTTTTGAAGCAAATAGTAGGCTTATTTTTCTTTTTTCCACATAAGGAAATTCTAGCTTATGAGGAAAATTCGGTA
Source organism: Candidatus Dojkabacteria bacterium (assembly GCA_025999155.1). GTDB lineage: Bacteria > Patescibacteriota > Dojkabacteria > JAOAGR01 > JAOAGR01 > KatS3mg084. The sequence continues at coordinate 410,675 of AP026679.1, read as the reverse complement.
TCGGATTATTTTGATCTTGTTTAAAATATATTTTACCTACCTCGAATATTGATACATTTTTATCACCACGGTCTATGACTCTTTTTGCAACTTGTAATAGCGTTGTGTACATATTAGTACGCATATGCGTATGGTAGCTTGTTGGCGGATTGATCAAAGGTATTGCCCTACTTGCTAGAGGATCAAATGTTTTTTCTAATTCGTCCAAAGTCACCATTGGAACAGTGATCACTTCATTAAGTCCCATGCTAACTAATAAGTCCCGTACCTTGTCTTCAATTTCCAAATCCTTTAGTATGATCGGCTCTGGTATCGTGTCCTCAAGGATTCTTGACGGAATGTTCTCATAGCCATAAATACGCAGAATTTCTTCGACAATATCTGCAGATTCAAATATATCAGTTCTGAATAAAGGTACAGTAATTAATAAATTATTTGAGTTTTCTTTTTTTTCGACTTTGAATTCTAATCGTTTTAAAATATCTGCTTGAATATCTACGTCTACATCTATGCCTCCAAGTCTTTTTACTTCTGATGGGTTATATAAAATTTGCTTTGGTTTTTCTGGGTTTGGATAATAGTCATGGTACCCCTCGATACAAGAGTAGTCCCCATCACAAGCTAATTGAATAATCATATCCGTAGCTCTTGCTAGAGCGTAGTCACATAAAGATGCAGATAAATCATGCGAATGCCTAAGTGCTGCTTCTGTATGTAGATTTAGTCTTATTTTTGTTTTTCGAATAGCTACTCGGTCGTAAGCAGCGCATTCTAATAATATATCTTGTGTATTATTACTTATTCCGGAGTCTTTTGATCCTATTATTCCTACTAAACCTAGTACAGAATTTTCGCTTGCAAAAACAGTTTCTGTGCCAGTCAATTCTTTTTCTGTACCTTCGAATGTAAAAAATCTTTCTCCTTTTTGAGAGTTTCTTATTATCAATCTGTTACCATCAATTTTTACTAGATCAAAAGCATGCATCGGCATGCCTGTTTCTACCATAACGTAATTAGTAATATCGACTATGTTATTGATGGGATTAATACCGTAATCTTTTAGACGTGATTGTAGCCATGCTGGACTAGGCCTGACTTTTACTCCTCGAATGACTGTAGAATAGAATCTGTACACATCTGATGAATGAATTTCTACTTTAATGCTGCTGTATTGTTTTGATTTCAATGCTGCTTGTGTATCAGCTGTTATATTCGGAACATCAAACCTTCCCCCATTACATGCATACCATTCTCTTGCTAATCCTAAAATTGCATAACAGTCTGCTCTATTACCTCTCAATTCAAGATCGATCACTGTGTCTGTATCAGTAACTTCTATTTTATCCAACATATGCCCAATCATGGACATTTTATCGGTAAATGTCTTGAGATCTTGTGGTAGATCTACGTATTCTTTTAGCCAACTAATTGGTATTCTCATAATTTGTAAATTTCAAAAATAATTAAAAATAGGTCAATAAAGGGTTCCATCGTATAGTTTTCTGATATCGTCGATTTTATATTTTTGCATAACTGTCCTATCAAATCCTATTCCAAAGGCAAACCCTGAGTATATATTTGGATCGATTCCTACAGATCTTAATGCATTCGGATGGACCATTCCCCCCCCTGCAATTTCTATCCAACCTCTTCTTTTACACACAGGGCATCCTTTACCATGGCAAAAACCACACAACACATCAAGTCCACATCCGGGCTCAACTTGTGGATAGTATTTAGCTCTAATGCGAATTTGTGTTTCTGGTCCCCAAAACATTTTCGCAAAAATTTCAAAAGTTCCTTTCAGATCAGCCATTGTAATATTTTTACCGACAGCTAGTCCTTCATACTGATAAAAAGCGAAGTGATTTGTTTGATTCAAATCCTCATATCGAAAAGCTCTACCTGGTACTACAATACGCAATGGAAGTTTTTCGTTTTCCATTGCACGAATTTCTACAGAAGATGTGTGTGAACGTAATATGATTTCCGGATCTTCTATAATTAGAGTGTCTTGGAGAGATCTTGCAGGATGATGCTTTGGCAAGTTTAATTTTTCAAAGACATATTCGTCGGTTTCTATCTCAGGTCCAGCATACACAGAAAATCCTAATGACTTAAAAATATTATTCATTTCGCGTGCTATTAATGTATTGGGATGGTAGGTACCAAGTTTGTGTCTTTTGCCTGGCAAAGTAACGTCTATGTGAGAATACGAAGTCTTTGTAATATTGTGACCGCTACGTTGCTCTATTACTGAAGTAATATAATCTTTAAGCTCATTAACCTGTAATCCTACATGTTTTCGTTCTTCAGGTGGTAGATTTTTTATATTACTAAGTATCGCATAAAGCTCAGAGTTTTTACTTAAGTATTTACGTTTTAGTTCGGTAGCATTTATGTCTGATTGTAGATCGTATTCAAAATTCTTTTTTATTTTTTCTATTTTGTCGAGCATTTGTTTGTATAAAATAAAAAATCCCTAGATTCAGGATTAAATAAATTAAGCCTGAATCTAGGGACCATTGAAACATGATCGGCTACATTATCCATTATAAAACTCAACGGTGTTACCACCCCTATTCCCTGTGTTATATACAGGGCCCTTTGTTTAAATATTTTGTTGTTGAAATTCGATTCCTTTGCCTCGGAATCTGAGGTAAAAGGCTCGCACCAAATGCCTTTTTCTCTTGACTTATAATTGTATTACATGTACTTGTTTAGTCAATATTTTACTCTGCTAATATTCGTTTAGATTTATCTCTTTAAATTGTCTTATGTTATCATTAGCGCGTGTTGAATGATTTTTTAACAAGGATTTTTGATCATAAAACTTTCGGTATCGATATTAATGTTGCTACATTATTGGAATTTCAGGCTGTAGATTTTGCAAGGTTGTATTTGTACTTTCTTGCAAATCTTTCTAAAAAGAATCAAATACTTCTACCAGATCAGTTTATTCATCCTGAGCTTGATATATTCGTTATCTCAAAAGATCAAAAACTTAGCCTAAGTAGCCTGATAAGCAAATTATCCGAGTTCAACTATTTACGTGTTGAGAGAGTATATGATCAAATGCAGTACTCTGTAAAAGGCGATGTTGTTACTCTATTCTCAAATATTGCTGATTTAGTTTATAGAATAGAATTTTTTGATGATGTAGTAGAAAAGATTGTTTTAATAGATCCTGTAAATTTACGACTTATCAAGTTACTCGATAATGCTATCATTTTGAATATTAACCCAGATAAAACTAATTTTATCCCTGAAGTCATAGGAGAATATAACAAATTTTCAATTAAACCTTTTATTTTCACACAAAACAAAATTGAATTACATGGATTTAGTAAACCAAATACTGTTGATGAATTGGAGTTAAGTTATTTGCCACTTTTTCATAGAAACGGGCAGGTTTTTAATAGATTTTTAAAAGATTATTCCGATTTTTCTATATATTATGTAGGTCGTTTATACAAAAATTTACCGGAAAGTTTTATCAAAAATGATTTAGGTATACAGATTCAACACATTGAATTACCTTTTACTCTTGAAAAAGGTTTTATTGAAAAGAAATCTCGGACTATTGTAATGACGGATTATGAAGCTTTAAGCACTTTAAATTTAAAACCATTTAAGCAATCCAAATATTCCAAGTTTAATAAATTTTTCGATCATGAAATAAATATAAATGATTACGTGGTCCATGAATCTCATGGAATAGGTATTTATAAAGGTATTGAGACAAAAGTAGTTTTGGGAAATGCAAATGATTATGTAGTCATAGAATACCTTGACGGAGATAGTTTATTAGTACCTTTGTCTCAATTGTCCAGAATATCAAAATATGTATCTGTAGAAGGACATATACCAAAATTAACAAAATTAGGTACTACTGAATGGGATAGCATCCGTAAAAAATTGAAAAAGAATGTAGAAGAAATAGCAAAAGAATTAATTGAAATTTATGCTAAAAAAACGATTGAAAAAGGTATTGAATTTGAAAAAGATAGCGAATTACAAGAAAAATTTGAAACAGAATGTGAATTTCAACTTACAGAAGATCAGATCAAGACTTTAAATGAAGTGAAGTCAGACATGGAATCACCAAAGCCAATGGATAGGCTTATTATTGGAGATGTAGGTTTCGGGAAGACAGAAATTGCATTGAGAGCCGCGTTAAAAGCTGTATTATCAAAAAAACAAGTAATGGTACTTGCCCCTACAACCGTACTCGTATCTCAACTTTATAATGTATTTTCACAGCGTTTTAAAAATTATCCTGTGAAAGTTGCTAGAGTCTCCCGTTTTGACGGAGCAAAGGCTAATAAAGAAAATCTGATGCTAGCCAAAGAAGGTAAAATTGATATTTTGATAGGTACTCATAGATTATTGTCAAAAGACGTTGAAGTTCCAAATTTAGGTTTATTGATTATTGATGAGGAGCAGAGATTTGGTGTACGACAAAAGGAAAAGATTCGCAAACTCCGAGCAAGTCTGGATGTGTTATCTATGTCTGCTACACCTATTCCGAGGACTTTGCAAATGGCTCTTACTGGTATCAAGGATATAAGTATAATTGCAACTCCTCCAAAGGGAAGATTACCTGTGCATACTGAAATTATCTTTAAAGATGAAATTCCTGAAAAAATCAAGTTTGAATTAGATAGAGAGGGACAAGTTTTTGTAGTCCATAATAAAGTCGAGGATATTGATACATTCGCAAATGAGATAACTCAGCAATTACCCCCCGGTACTAAGATATGTATTGGTCATGGTCAAATGATTTCAGACAAACTTGAAAAAATCATGTTAGCTTTTATGAATAAAAAATATGACGTAATGATCGCCACAACTATTATCGAAAATGGTTTAGATATACCGACTGTTAATACAATTATTATTGATGAAGCTCATCAATTTGGGCTTGCGCAGCTTTATCAATTGCGGGGTCGTGTAGGCAGAAGTTCTACACAGTCACATTGCTATTTAGTATTGCCAAAAACAAAAGAGTTTATTAAATTACACAAAAATCCTACAAAAGAGTTGTTACAATTAAAGAATCTTCTGGAAGAAAATAAAATCGAAGATGAATGGATCACTCCAGATGCTGTTTCTCGTATTGAGGCTATTATACAGAATCAAGAGTTGGGGGCTGGGTTTAAAATTGCATCAAGAGATTTGGAAATAAGAGGATCGGGTAATATTCTAGGCTCTGAACAAAGTGGTCATATTAATGCTGTGGGATATGAGCTTTACATTAGACTTTTAGAGCAGGAGATTGACAAAATAAGAAATAATATTCTTATAAAATAATACTATCAAATAATACTGTAACAACTTCATTTTGTCATATAATACTAACTTGATAAAAGTATTTCTTGTTTGTTGTGGAATGGTCGGAAATAAGATTTTTGTCGTTAAATGTATATTAAAATATTAATTTTTTTAAAATTGTGTTAGTCTGGGTTGAGCGAATTTACCATTTAGCTTAGTATAACTATAAATTTATTTAATATCAAAAATATATGACACTTCTAGATATATTTTTTTACAGCTTTGTTTTTATTTTCGGATCAATAATGGGTAGTTTTTTGAATGTTTTAATAATTCGTATTCATCTAGATATGCCTTGGTGGATAGGACGTAGTCATTGTATGAGTTGCAATAAAACATTATCCCCCATCGAACTAATCCCTATTTTGAGCTTTATCCTGCAAAAAGGAATGTGTAGACATTGTGGATCTAAAATATCTATTCAATATCCAATTGTTGAATTATTGTGCGGTATTGTTGCTGTTTTTTCTGTTTTATTATTTGGGTACAGTGTTTACGCACTGCTAATATTTTTTATTTTATGGTTTATTTTGGGTGATTTTATTAGTGATTTGTTATATATGGAATTACCTGAATTATTTAATTTTGTGTTGATGATCCTTGGAGTCATTTATTTAGTTTTTAGTGGATCCTTTGATTTTGTAAATATGTTGATAGGAGTTGTGTTCGGGTTTTCATTTTTTGCAATACAATACCTACTTACCAAAGGTAAAGGTATCGGGGAGGGAGATTTACGATTGGGTGTGATTATAGGAATATATTTTGGATGGCCTCATGCTTTGTACTCTATTATGTTTTCATATATGCTTGCTACTGTTGTTTTACTTCCTCTTCTAATTACTAGAAAATTAAGTACGAAAACAGCAGTACCTCTAGGAGTTTTTCTTTTGCCAGTCCTTGCATTTGGCATAGTTTTTCCTCATGAATTGAAAGACATATTTGATCCAATTAGCGTGATGTTTGAAGAATTATTGTATTTGTTAACATTTTAAGATTCAGCTTAATAATTTGAATCAGAATAAATTTCACTATGGATTCATGTATCTAATTGACTGTACTGAATTAAAGTTTTTTGTTTTATATGTTTCGATTCGTATCGCTAACAAATAATTATAAAAATTGACGAGTTACATAGCATGAATTAAATAACGCTAATTTTATGACTAAAATGTCAATGATTAATTTCTCTTGTGTCCTTTTATTAATACCATTTTTTATATACTAATAGGCGATTATGATAATTCACTCTTTTTTAGGCAGTTGTATGCATTCGCAGTCTGTGAATTTTAACCAATTAGTGTATAATTTCATCCGATGGCAAAGATAAAGTACAGATTCAAAGTAGATCGCGATTTGTGCATCCCGGCAATGGCGTGTATATTAGCTGAGCCAAATATTTACGAATTAGATGAATCGGGTAAAGCTGTAGTAAAAAAAGAAGTAACTTTGGAAACTTTAAGAGAATTAGCGAGGGATGGTGATTGGGTAGTCGTTGAGAGTGAAGAACAAATTTATGAGAGAGTTCTTGATTCCGCAAAAGTATGTCCTGTTCTCGCCATCATTGTTGAGATCGAAGAAAATGGTGAGTGGAAAAGAGTTTATCCTGAGTGAGCTATTTTCGTAGTTTCTATCTTCGAATTATTTTGTATATCTCACGTGTTTTAGAGTCTTTTGTTTTTCTTTTATTTTAAAAGAGAATTTTTTATTTATGTTTATCTAAAATTGATTTAAAGAAATTAATACATAGTAAACGCTATTCGTATCTCTGCCATAACTCTTACATACGGTTTGTTATTAATTCATTGAAATTCACCCATACTTGTTGATTTTTTAACATGATTAGTTTGAAAATCTTGAGTGCATATTTGATTTAGCACTATCATTCTCGTTGTGTGCAACATTGTATAGAATGGTATCTTTATATAAGATACTATAAGAAAAAGTTGAATTATTTTCTTCATTCGTTATTATGAAAATAACGAAAAATGAGAATAAAATCTGTTAAAGCAAGACAAATTATTAATTCACAAGGTATACCAACTCTTGAAGTAGAAATATCAACTCATCGTAATACTGCTGTTTCTTCGGTTCCCATAGCTGCAACCAAAAGCAAATATGAATTTAGGGATGTATATGATCACGATATCAAAAGGCTTAAAGAAGAGAATTTAACGATGATTATTGATAGTATTCATCGTATTGTGGCTCCTGAGTTAGTAGGACAAAATGCGATGGATCAGGAGCATTTGGATGAACTTCTGTTGAAAATTGATGATTCAATAGAGCGTAATCGCTTAGGCATATACACAATTACAGCTATATCCCAAACTATCGCTAAATTGGGTGCTTTAGAGTCAGATTTGCCTCTATTTAAATATATTCGTGTATTACACGACTATTCCGATCGTTCGAATTTCAAACTTCACTCTGAATATCGCTTACCTATACCTGTCATTACAATATACAGATCTGCTTCACATAGTACTCAAAACATTCTCCCTGCACAAGAAGTGCTGATTTTTCCTAAGAATGGTTTTGATTATCAAAAGCATCTCATACAGATTTTCAAATTTATTCAAACACTCGATCTAGATGATACTCGTCATAATTTAAAAACGTTCTTAGAGGATCTTACTAAACAGATTACTCGATCAAAAGTAAAGTTAGATTTAGGTGTAGATATGGCTGCTTCACGGTACAAAAGATCCGATAATAATAATTATGTAATTCCTAATTTGACAAGAAATCATACTAATTTCAATGGCGAACCTCATGCTTTATTGTCTAAGTATTTGGATATTATTAGAAATACTCGTTTAAGTTTTTTGGAAGATTTTTATGCAGAAGATGATTATTATGCATGGAAAGAGCTGATTGATCAGACATCTGATATTAGACAAAATATGCAAATAGTTTCAGATGATCTTACAGCTACAAATTTAGAGAGGCTTGAAAAAGTTGCTTTACTTGAGTCTGCAAATAATATCGTTTTCAAACCTACGCAAATAGGTACTGTTACGGAAATTATATATTTCGCTTTACGTGCTCGAAAACATGGACTGAATTTAACTGGTTCATATAGATATGGAGAGACTGAAGATACTTTTATAGTTGACTTAAGTGTAGGGTTAGGAGCAGAATACATTAGAACAGGGTACTATAAAGGATCAGAATATAATTCTAAGCTCAATCGGTTGTTGCAGATCGAGCAAAGTTTATGATGTGTTGAGCATCTCTCTCTGATCTATCCAAATTTATAGTAAAGTTGCCTTCTAAATTCTTTTTTCGATTTAGAAGTAATTTATAGAAAATAGCTAGTTATAGCGCACGATGTTTCTTTTTTTTTGATTTTCATGTTAAATTCTAGTTATTCATGAATATTCACAGGGTTGACACTGAAAGATTAAAAAGGTTATTGCTTTCAGATGAAAATGAGACTAGTTTAGCTAATTTTTTTGTTGGGAAGGGCCCTTTTGTGGCTTTTATCGGAAGTATAGTTATGTGGTTTTTGGATTCTGTTCAGGTTTTGATTGTTTCATTGGCAATATTTATTGTGTTTCATTTATTTATTGTATCCCCTCATACTATTGAAGGACCTTCTATGGAACCTAATTTTTGTAGAGGAGATGTCATATTAGCTGATAAATTGACTCCATTATTTCGTGGTTATACTTATGGTGATGTAATTATATTCAAGAAAAATGATAATGAGGATTATATTAAAAGAGTCATAGGACTAGGAGGAGATCGAATAAAGATTGAGGAGGGAAAAGTATACAGAAACGGAGAATTATTGAATGAAAGTTATTTACCGGTCAATCGTCTTACGGAGTTGCCTTCCGGAGCAAAAATGGTAGAAGGAGAAGAATATATAGTTCCTTCTGGACACTTATTTGTATTAGGCGATAATAGGAGACAGAGCGCCGATTCGAGATTCTTTCTATCGATAGATCCTAGTGTTAATACCATTAAGGGACGTGTGGTTGTTGTAATATGGCCAGTCCGTGATTTTAGATTATTTAATCCTTCTGAAACACGACCAGAAAATATATGCCATACTAATAATTACTAACGATTTTAGTAAAATTGTTTATCAAAAATACTGAGTCATCTGGTCAATTTATAACGTGTTGTGTTCTAATAAGAGTTTGATATTTGGCATTACTTTATCATAGTATATTTTTTTGAAGCCGTATTCTTTCGCTTTTTTAATTTTTTCTGTTTGTTTGTGAATTTTTCTTACTTCGCCAGTAAGACTTATTTCCCCAATAAAACATGGTTTATCAGCTAATGGTTTGTTTTGAAAAGAAGAAATTATTGCTGCAGCAACAGCTAAATCGGCACTTGTATCTGTGATTTTAATGCCTCCTACAATGTTTACGTAAATATCACAATTTTCTAAAGGAAGGCCTAATTTTTTACTTAATATCGCTATCAACATTTCTAATCTTTTTGCATCGTATCCGTTTGAGATTCTTTTAGGATAAGTAAAAGATGTCTTTATACATAAAGCTTGAACTTCGATGATAAAATAGACGGATCCTTCATTGTAAATACTGTAAGCAAGACCTTCTTCACACTTTAAGTTGTCAATAAAAAACCATTCTAAATTATTTACCTCTTGCAATCCATTATTTGACATCCGAAAAACTGCAATTTCGCTAGTTTTACCAAATCGATTTTTTTTGACACGTAAGATACGTGTATCGTCCTTATAGTTACCCTCAAAATAAAGTACCGTGTCTACAATATGTTCCAGTACTTTTGGGCCTGCTATGCTTCCATCTTTAGTGATTTGTCCCACCATCAGCACAGATGTGTGAGAATTTTTCGCTGCATCAGTTATTAAACTTGCGTATTCTCTTATTTGGTTGGTTATTCTATTGTTAAATGAATTGTTGTTTGTGACCGTTTGGATCGAGTCTATGATCACTATTTCATATTTTTTACTTTCTATATACGTTAGTATGCTAGCAAGATCTGTATCATTACTAAACTCAATATTTTCAAAACTATCTGGAGTACCGAGACGTAGAGCTCTCTGAGCTATTTGATCGAAATTTTCTTCACCCGAAATATACAGGGTTTTTGTTTGAATGTTACTACATAGTTGTGCAAGTAATGTTGATTTACCGATTCCAGGTTCTCCAGCAAATAATATTACTTGTGAGTGCAGAATTCCTCCTCCAAGAATATTGTTAAAGCTATTCAACGAAAATTTGATTCGTGATTCGGCATAAGTACGCGTAGATTGGATTTTAAAGGTTTGTAAATCTTCTATACATTTTTGTGTTTGAGAAATACCTTCATTAATTTCTTCAAGAATAATCGTATTCCATGCGCCGCACTGGGTACATTTTCCTTGCCATGCAGGGTAAATAGCTGCGCATGATGTACATATGTAGCGATTATTATTTTTCATGAATCAATAAAGTATAACAGAATATAAGATTAATCTTTTTGATAAAACTGCTATTATTTAAATATGAAAGCCTATATGAATCGAGTTAAAAAGACTGTAAAGAATTTGATAAAAACTTTTTCTAAGTTAACTTATTGGCAGTGGATTATTGTGGTATCTGTTTTTGCTTTCGCTGTATTTGTGAGAGTAATTCATTTGTCCGGATTAGGATTTTATTATGATACTATTGAGACTCAGTATAAATGGGCGGAATATGTGTATGTCAACGGGTACGGAGAATTTTGGAGTTCATATTCTGAATTTTTTGATTATTTGCCAGGCGGATTATTATATGATTATATAGCATTTAGTGTTTCAAAACTTTTTGGTGGTATTATTCCAGGATCCGCAGAAAATGACTTTGTATTTATTGTAAAAGTATTTAATGGTATTTTTGACTTTTTAATAGCATTTGTAATAACGTATACAGTAGGCAGAATTCGTAAACTCACTTTATTCTCTAAACTACTAATATTTTCATGTATATTTGCAAGTCCTAGTTTATGGTTCATATCAGGTGTTTGGGGGCAATTTGATTCTTTAATTGTTTTATTAACTCTTATTGCGGTAATTTTACTTTATAAGGGGTTATCTAACGATAATATTGAACTTGCAAGAAGTTTTATTGTCTGGTCTGGAATGATTTTTGGATTAGCTGTATGGACTAAACTCCAAGCTCTTATTATTCTGCCTGTTATTTTAATTATGCTTTTAGCTCTTGAAAATGAGAAAGTAATCAGATCAATTCTCATTCAATCGATAATTTTTTTAATTACAATATTTGGATTCTCTAGTCTGGGATATTTTTTAGTTCAATACGCTGACAATTATAAACCTTCTTTAATTTTCCTTACATTGGTAGCATTAAGTTATTTTACATATTACGCGTATACTGGATTAAAAGAGAAAAATCCTTTACCTATCACAAAATGGATATTCGGTCTTTTACTGTCTACATGGATGATGACGATAATTCCTTTATTCAATAATCCTTTGAGATTGATAGATAATTTTCTGGTATTTTTTACAAGACAGAATTTAGCTTCTGTTGATGCTTTTAATTTTTGGTATTTATTATTAGGAAGATCTGATACTCAATATTATGCAATTAGTATAGGAAATATTAGTTTGCCTGTAAGCTTTATAGGAGTGCTATTGTACTCTATCGTGATGGTTATGTTATATCTAAGTTTTGTTCACCTTGATATAAAATCTGTGAAAAATTCAATTTTTAATGTAGATTTGTGGCTGAAGAAAATCTTTGCACGAAGGCCTGATCTGACTGAAATGTTCATTTGGTTAACTATATCAAGTTCGGTATTTTTTCTGTTTATGACAAAAATGCATACTAGATATCTTGTTTTCGGTATAATTTTTTCTATTTTGCCTGTTTTTTTGATTAATAACTTAAAGATTAGAAATATGTGGATTTTGGGTACGATTATTATACATTTGTCTTATGTGATAAATCAGTTGTCTGTATATAATAAATATAGTAAATATTTTAGCGATATTAGTTGGGTTAATACAATATTGTCGTATATGCCGAATTATTATGAACAGCTTTTTAGTATTTTGGTTATTGTAGGTTTTATCATTCTTTTATATACAGCTGAGTTATTTTTCCGATTCAATCGAATGCGCGATAATGTTGAATCCAACTAATTCTGATTTTGTATAGATTTTTAATCCCTGCTAGATCGTAGGGGAAGTTGACAATTAATTTCTGTTGTTATATTATGTCTCACGTTTGTGACGTTCTTTAACAAATCCCTTAGGTTGTAGGATTTTATTGACTTGTTTTGATTTTTATCGTAGATTTGTCTCTTGTTGTAGTAATAGGTTTTTGTTCTTGACAATTTAATAGTGATAGAAAAATCCTGTCATTCTTTGAGTCTTTAGTCTTTTGAGTGAGCGTTGTGCTCACTTTGATCAAATTTCTTTTATTTTGAGAGTTTGATCCTGGCTCAGGATGAACGTTGGCGGCGCGCCTTAGGCATGCAAGTCGAGCGAGCAGCGATGTTGGCACTTAGTGCTTCTTTTGCCCGATGATATGGTATGGAAGTCTTATATGCCAGCATCAAAGCTAGCGGCGAACGGGTGAGTAACGAGTAGGTTATCTGCCCTAAAGTTCGGAATAGCCTCGAGAAATCGGGGGTAATGCCGGAGATGTCGCAAGACCAAAGCAGTTTATACTGCGCTTTAGGAGGAGCCTGCTTGCTATCAGCTAGTTGGTGGGGTAATGGCCTACCAAGGCTAAGACGGCTAGCCGGTCTGAGAGGATGATCGGCCACATAGGGACTGAGACACGGCCCTAACACCTACGGGTGGCAGCAGCCAGGAATATTGGACAATGGGGGAAACCCTGATCCAGCGACGCCGCGTGGAGGATGAAGGCCGAAAGGTTGTAAACTCCTTTTGCATGGGAACAATGCGAGGGTACCATGCGAATAAGCTACTGCTAACTTCGTGCCAGCAGCAGCGGTGATACGGGGGTAGCAAACGTTATCCGGATTTACTGGGCGTAAAGAGATGCGTAGGCGTTCTGTCCAAGTCATTCGTTAAATACTTCGGCTTAACCGAAGGGGTGCGTTTGATACTGGCGGAATCGAGGAAACCAGGGGAGAGTAGAATTTACCGAGTACCGGTGAAATGGGTTGATACGGTAAGGAATACCAATGGCGAAGGCAACTCTCTGGGGTTCTCCTGACGCTAAGGCTCGAAAGCGTGGGGATCAAAACGGATTAGATACCCGTGTAGTCCACGCCCTAAACGATCCTTACTAGGCGTTCGGTACGTTAGAATTGGACTTTGTTCCTTTTCCCCGCGTGCTGAGTGCGATAGCTAACGCGTTAAGTAAGGCGCCTGGGGAGTACGGCCGCAAGGCTAAAACTCAAAGGAATTGACGGGGACCCGCACAAGCGGTGGAGCGCCTGGTTTAATTCGACAATAAGCGAAGAACCTTACCAAGGCTTGACATGTAGTAGAATCCTCTGGAAACAGAGGAGTGCCCGCAAGGGAGCTACTACACAGCTGCTGCATGGCTGTCGTCAGCTCGTGTCGTGAGATGTTTGGTTAAGTCCATCAACGAGCGCAACCCTCACCCAATGTTACATAACTTTGGGAACTGCCATGTTTTACATGGAGGAAGGTGGGGATGACGTCTAGTCCGCATGGCGCTTATGCCTTGGGCTACACAGACGCTACAATGGCCGGTACAATGGGTTGCTAAGTCGCGAGACGGAGCTAATCCCAAAAAACCGGTCCCAGTTCGGATTGGAGGCTGCAACTCGCCTCCATGAAGCCGGAATCGCTAGTAAACGCGTTTCAGCATTGCGCGTTGAATACGTTCTCGGGTCTTGTACACACCGCCTGTCAAGTTATGGGAGTCGGGAATACCCGAACAGTCATCGGTTTTGATTGGAAGGTAGGCTCGACGACTGTAATTAAGTCATAACAAGGTAGCCGTAGGGGAATCTGCGGCTGAATCACCTCCTTTCTAGGGAGTAAAATACAAAAGAATGTGTTTTTAAGCACATTCTCTTCACGCTCACGTGAAGTTTGGGGATGCTCTTTTAGACTCAAAAATGCAGGATTTTCTATCACTACTAAGTTGTCAACATATCTCTCTTTTCTGATATGCCTTTTGTTCTATTGTGTTTTATCCCTATTTATTTTTTGAGATTGTTTAGTTTTTTTATTTGGGGAGAACTAATCAAATAGATTATTATTATTTTTTCTCTTTTTACTCTTGCTTATTTGTATTTATAGTTTTAAAATTAGCAAATTGAGTAGGACTTAGTATTGTATTTGAATAGATAGATCTTAATTCTTAAGAGCGCATAGCTCAGTTGGTTAGAGCGCAGTCCTGATAAGACTGAGGTCCCTAGTTCGATTCTAGGTGCGCTCACCATGTTTTGGTGGAGTAATGTGTGATGGTTCCGGCGATTGGGCCTTTAGCTTAGTTGGTAGAGCGCCTCGTTTGCACCGAGGAGGTCAGGGGTTCGAATCCCCTAGGGTCCACCACACTAGTACAGTTGACATGTATTTTCAATTGTATATAACTGTCAATAGAGTTTAACAAATTTAATTATTTCTATTTACTTAATAGGTATGATTGAAAAAGTTCTAGGAAGATTGCCTGTAAGATTTGTTGATAATGATAGATTTGTTTATAATGATAGATATGAAAAAACAATAAAAGTATTAAGAGGAGAAGGTTTTATAAGTGAGGATGGTCATTTTGTAGATGGTGGCAAATCTTGGGAAATAATCGGTCCAGATACTCCTATTGATGGTAGGGTCTATCCAGCAATTGTAGGGGGTTCTGTTCTTGTTGATTATGAAGGAAGTAAAAGATTACAAAGGCTATATGGTTTAATGTGTAACAAACTGGGCAATAAAGGTCAAAGTAAAGGGGATATTAATTCGCGGAGGATGGCGGTTTTAGAGGAAGTGTTTTATACTATTTTATACTACTAGGGAGGCATTTTATAGGGCTGGAGATCGGAAGTTTGTTAAATTTTGTAAAGAGCATATGATTCCGAATTATCACGTAGTTAGTTTAGATAAATTTCTTGAGCATGGTGTAGGTACGTGTAGACATATGGCTCTGTTTGCTGCCTGCATGGTGGAACGTTTTATTAATGATGGATATTTGAATGGAGCCCGCGTAAGTGTTGAAAGAAATCAGATAAATGAAGACGTCCACGCTTGGTGTCGGATCACTTTTGATGATCTTCACGATCCAAATACAAAAGAAGTCTTGATTCTTGATGCTGCTGGTGATTATTTAGGTCCATTGAATAAAGGCAATCAAGCAGAGGGTGGTATTAATTGGGATTATCGAAGACCTGAGGATAAGCGGCTTAGGTCTGGTGGAATACGTAAAAATTTTGGAGGATTGTTGAGAAATGTTTTACGAAGATGAGTAATGTGTGAGTAGTTAATTAATACTGTATTCGCTTTGATTGTATTTATGTAATAAATAATTTTATCTTATGTGAGGCTGTTAAATGTGATAGTGTATAACTTCATTGTGAGATGATGTAAAGATCTTGATATATACACACTATGAGTGAATTGCTTTTATTTGACATAATGATGTAGATAGAGTATTGCAAATATTTTAAACTACTGTTATAATTAGTCGGTTTTAATTCTGGTGCGTTTTTGTACTATTTGTTTTGTCTGTGTAATGATTTTCTTGTCTTAGTTCTTTGAAAACTGAATAGATTGTTTGGGTAGGAATAAATACAATGCACGACATATTTCATGTTCGCTGTGCTGTATTGGTTAGAAATAAAACTGAGTTTTATTTCTGTTCTAGTCAAAAGAAACAAGGGCGCATGGGGGATGCCTTGGCACAAGAGGGCGATGAAGGACGCGGGATCCGTGCGATACGCCTCGACAAGCTGGATACAAGCGTTATGAGTCGGGGATCTCCGAATGAGGAAACTCCTCCGGTTTACCGGAGAATGCATCTTTAGTAGATGCGTGGCTAAGTGGGGGAACTGAAACATCTTAGTACCCTGAGGAAAAGAAAACGAATGTGATTCCCTTAGTAGTGGCGAGCGAACAGGGAGCAGCCTAAACCATACATACTGTCCAATTCGTCTTAAATGCAGCGATGCGTTTGAGTGTTTTGGTCACCGGCATGACGGTTATGTATGTGTGGGGTAATAAGACTTTAGTGCTGCGATCATGCAAGCAGAAAGCAGTTACAAAATGTTTGTATAGGAGAAGTTTCTGGAAAGAAACGCCATAGAGGGTGATAGCCCCGTATCCGAAATGCAAACATCTGCTTCTAAAGTTCTTGAGTAGGGCAGTTTACGAGTGAACTGTCTGAATTTGTCCCGACCATGGGATAAGGCTAAATACCTCTTGTGACCGATAGTGAACTAGTACCGTGAGGGAAAGGTGAAAAGAACCCCGGGTAGGGGAGTGAAATAGACCTGAAACCATGTGCCTACAATCAGCTAGAGTCTGCGCAAGCAGATGATAGCGTGCCTATTGAAGAATGAGCCAGCGAGTATGTTGTGTCGGCGAGGTTAAGACTGCTAAGGTCGAAGCCGAAGGGAAACCGAGTCTGAATAGGGCGTTTAGTCGATACAACAAGACCCGAAACTAGGTGAGCTACCCATGGCCAGGTTGAACCTGCTGGAAACAGCGGGGGAGGACCGAACTAGTTAGCGTTGAAAAGCTATTGGATGAGCTGTGGGTAGGGGTAAAATGCCAATCGAACCTAGAAATAGCTGGTTCTCCCCGAAATAGTTTTAGGACTAGCCTCAGGAAATTAGAGTTAGGGGTAGAGCTCTGATCGGGTTCCGGGGTCCTTAGGATTACCGGACTCTTTCAAACTGCGAATACTAACTTCTGTATCCTGGGAGTCAGTGCTTGGGGGCTAAGCTCCAAGTGCGAGAGGGAAACAGCCCAGACTACCAACTAAGGTCCCTAAGTTGTAGCTAAGTGGGAAAGGAAGTAGATTTTCTATGACATCCAGGAGGTTAGCTTAGAAGCAGCTATCCTTTAAAGAGTGCGTAACAGCTCACTGGCAAATGAAAATCTGCGCCAACAATTCAACGGGGCTAAGCTACACACCGAAGTTGTAGATTTAGTAGTTTTCTAAACTACTAAATAGTAGGGGAGCGTACTTGCGACGTTGAAGGTGGTCGGTAACGATTGCTGGAGTTGCAAGTAGTGAGAATGCTGGCATGAGTAGCGAGAGTCTGGTGAAAATCCAGGCCACCGAATATCCAAGGGTTCCACAGCAATGATGATCAACTGTGGGTTAGTCGATCCTAAGCCGAGTCTGCAAAAATGCAGGGTAGGCGATGGACAAGGAGTTAATATTCTCCTACCATAATAAAGCCGTTTGACTGACGGGGTGACCAATCTTGAGAGTGTCAGCTCTGGTAGGTCGGAGTGCAAGTGGCAAGTTAGGAGCTATAGAGAAATGCTTTAGCTCCGTTTCCTATTGATATGGGATGAAAACGAGCCACGATGCAAAGGCTTTGCCTACGGGTGAAGCTAATTGGCATAGCTTAAGGTTGCTAGAAAAACCTCGAAAAGGAGGCTTTATTATGATCGTACCGTAAACCGACACAGGTGGATTGGTAGAGTATACCAAGGTGGACGGGTTATTCTCCGTTAAGGAACTCGGCAAATTGCTGCCGTAACTTCGGGAGAAGGCAGTCCTATACTTAACTGTATAGGAGGCACAAAAGAGGTCCGGCCGACTGTTTATCAAAAACACAGGTTCCTGCTAAAGTCGCAAGACGATGTATAGGAGCTGACGCGTGCCCAATGCTGGTAGTCGAAAGAAGGTCGTGATAAGCGACTGACCTAAGACCCAGTGAATGGCGGCTGTAACTATAACGGTCCTAAGGTAGCGAAATTCCTTGGCGCTTAATTGGCGTCCCGCATGAAACGCGTAACGAGTTGGACACTGTCTTGACGGAGAGCCCGGCGAACAATGAAATGGCTGTGAAGATGCGGCCTACCCGCGCAAGGACAAAAAGACCCCGTGGAGCTTTACTGCATCCTTGTTTTGATTTAGGTGCATACATGTATAGAGTAAGAGGGAGACTGTGAAGCTATGACGCCAGTCATGGTGGAGTCGACAATGTAACACCTCTCTTGTATGTATTTAAATCTAACCCTGATTACGCATAAGCACCTAGTTATTGGGTTCTTATGCGTAATCGGGGACAGAGCAAGGAGGGCAGTTTAACTGGGACGGTTCCCTTCTAAAGAGTAACGAAGGGGTTCATAAGGTATCCTCGGCCCGGATGGAAATCGGGCTTAAGAGCACAAAGGTATAAGGATGCTTTACTGTCAGACTCACAAGTCGAGCAGTCACGAAAGTGGGACTTAGTGACCCGACATTCGCATATGGGAGCGATGAAGATCATCGGATAAAAGCTACCCCGGGGATAACAGGCTAGTGGTGCCCTAGAGTTCATATCGACGGCACCGTTCGGCACCTCGATGTCGGCTCGTCGCATCCTGGAGGATGCAGCATCTTCCAAGGGTTGGGGAGTTCACCCATTAAAGCGGCACGTGAGCTGGGTTCAAAACGGCGTGAGCCAGTTTGGTCTCTATCCGGCGCGGGCGTTCGAAGATTGAAGGGTGTTCTGCTCCTAGTACGCAAGGACCGGAGTGGGTTAGTCCCTAGTGTACCAGTTGTCACACCAGTGGCACAGCTGGGTAGCTACACTAATAATGGATAAGCGCTGAAAGCATATAAGTGCGAAGCCAGCCCCAAGATGAATCTTCGTCATCAGACCACCCGCAGTCTACGGGTTTGATAGGCCACAGGTGTAAGTACAGTAATGTATTTAGCCGAGTGGTACTAATCGGTCGAATAATTTTGATTAGAACTATTTATTTCTATCCCAAGCATTTCTATTCAGTTTTTGGAGAATTAGTTCGCGGTAATCAAAGTTAGTCTTCTTATGAAGATTAAATTTGGTTACTGTAGCGGAGTGGACCTACCTCTTCCCATTCCGAACAGAGTCGTAAAACACTCCAGCGCCGAAGGTACTGTACCCGCGAGGTATGGGAGAATAGGTCGTAGCCAGTCTTGGTAGTTCGTTACCGAACTACCTTTTTTGTTTTCGGTCATGAAGCAATAATTTAACAATCTTGGTCCATTTCTATTATTTTCCCTAATTCTCTTTGTTGATGTGTACATGGGCATAATATTGATTTATACTTTAGTATGAGATTTAAAGATAAGGTGGTATTGGTGACTGGCTCGTCAAGTGGCATTGGAGCTGTAACTGCACTAAGTTTCGCAAAAGAAGGTGCTGATGTAGTGGTAAATTATTTGTCTAATTATGATGGTGCTATTAAATTGTCAGAACAAATTAAAGCGTTGGGAAGAAAGTGTCTAGTAGTACAGGCAGACGTGTCGAAAGAATTAGAATCAGAAAAATTGATTAGCCGTGCTATCGAGTATTTTGGTAAGTTGGATATTCTTGTTAATAATGCGGGAAAATATGAATACAACAGGGGAACATGGGAAGATTCTAGTGATATACTTCGTGAGATAATAGATATTAATTTACTGTCGACTTTGAATTGCTCAAAATTTGCCTGTAAGTTTTTTTTGAAACAAAAGAAAGGTGTTATTGTAAATGTCTCTTCGAGACAAGGAATAATAGGTAAGGCAAATGCTATAGCTTACGGTGCTTCTAAGGCAGGAGTAATTAATTTAACGAAGGCTTACGCTAAAGAAATGGCTCCTTATGTAAGAGTGAATTGTGTATCTCCTGGTCCAGTCAAAGCAGGTTATTGGCTTACAGAAGATGCTCAAAGTATCATAGAGGATGAGAAAAAGAAATTATTATTTCCAGATTTAATCGAACCCGAAGATATTGCAAACGCGATATTATTCTTATCTAGTGATGAATCAAGGATGATTACGGGTCATAATTTGGTTGTTGATGCAGGGTATCTATTGAAGTAGTAATGTATCACAGAAATCAAATAACTATACGTGGAATGTTAGGATTTAGTCGGGCTACAACTTCATAATTAATTGTGTCGATTTTTTCAGCAATTTCTTCGCTTGTTATTTTTTCTTCGTCCTGTGATCCTATTAGTACTACTTCATCTTCAATTTGTATACCGTCTATACCAGTGACATCCACGGTCATCATATTCATTGATATACGACCTAATACCTTACACCTCTTACCTCTAATTAGTACTTCACCTTTATTCGATAATTTTCTATCGTATCCATCGCTATATCCTTGAGGTACAATTGCTATGGTAGTAGGTCTGTCTGTGACGTATGTAAGTCCGTATCCTATTGTTGAGTTTTTAGGTAAAGTTTTTATTTGAGCAATATGAGAGACCCACCTTAAAACTGGCTGTAAAGCATTTTGGTAGGATGTATAATCACGTCTAATATATTCCGAAGGCCACAGTCCATAGAGTCCTATTCCTATTCGAACAATTGGATGACGATGGAATTTTGATTCGTACACTAGACTACCAGCAGTAGCAGAAATATGTGTTTTTATCTCTGTATAGCCATTATTTCTAAATAGTTGTATTGCTTTCTCGTATAAATCTATTTGTTTCTGTGCATGGGAAAAGTCAGAAGTATCTTCAATATTTGCAAAATGGGAATATATGCCATCTATAATAATGTTTTCAAGTCTTTTCGCATGATCTATTAAGGGTTGAACTTCCGAAAGTAACATTCCATCCCTTCCTAGAGCAGAATCTATACAAACATGTAATTTTGTTTTTTTATTTAACTTAGCAGAATGTTTATTGATTAATTCTATTTGTTCTTTATCATAAACTCCAAGTATACCATCCAGGTACACCATTTCTTCTAAATCATTACGTTGTATATAGCCGAAAACAAAAGCTGGTTTATTTGATACTTTTCTCAACTCTCTTAGCTCTTCTATGTCATCTACTTGGTAATAATCGACATAGTCCTCTAATATTTTTGATACTATCTGAAGTCCGTGTCCGTAAGCATTTGCTTTAATTACTCCGACGATTTGCGTACTAGGGAGTAAAAACCGTCTAAAAAATTGGACATTCGATAAAAGTCTATCTTTATAAATCTCTATATAACTAAGAGGTCTGGATTGATCAACAATCATTCATCGGTTTGATCAAAATTCTGACTAAAAAATTCTCCTATAGAAGTTACTAAGTCAATATTATCACTTAGGAAAGACGCTCCCTCCAAAAAATCATTTGAATTAACAGCTTGAGAAACCATACTATTAAGCGCTTCTTCTAAAGAAGGAATCGGAATATTTTGGTTAACTAATTGCAGAACTTGTTGGTAGATGTCATTTGATAAGCCAAAATCAACGGTGATAATATTTTTTAATGCATTGAGTTTGTCTTCTTGAGAAAGCGAAGATGTAACGACTTCAAGAATTCTTGATGTTATTTCTTGTACGTTTGGATTCATAACATTGCATTATAGCACATTTGTGCTAGTTGCCTTTCAATAATTCTTGTCTTTTTTGTTCATATAACTTATCTCGACGACATAATTTAGCTTTATCTTTTTTATTAGCTAGTAGAGCTTCGACTATAGTTTCTAAAAATAATGTGTTTTGCGAACCTTTTATTAGCACAGTATCTTGTTCTTGTAAAAAGTTATTGAGAACAAATTCTAACGTCTCTTTTGTAGTGTCAAAAGTGAAAATTTGCTGGTTTTCTCTTTTGACTAGCCTAAATTGATCTGCAAAATAACTTTTCATTAGTGGTCCAACAGTGATTACGACATCAACTGTTTTTGCTGCAATTAATGCAAGTCTATTATGTTCTTTTTCTGCTAGATCCCCTAGTTCTCGCATATCTCCAAGAATTGCTATTTTACGTTTTGGTGCAATTTTTTGCAGTAAGAACAAAGCTGATATTGCAGGAACTAACGAAGAATTGTAGCTCGAGTCTATTATATAAGTGTTATTTATACCTTCAAACAAAGAACATCTTCCTGGCGGTATTTCAAAATTCTCGATGGCTTTCGTAAGACTTTGTATTTCTAAAGCGAAATATTCCGCTATGTTAATTATAAGCTCAAATGTAGTTTTATATTCTTCTAGTAAAGGTAATTTGTGTTTTATTGTCACATTGTTGTTTTTGTATCTTAATTTAATATTTGTACCTTCAATGGATGGTGAAAATTCTAGAATATGTGACTTCGATTGAGTAGAGAAGCCTATTTTTTTTGTACCTTTAAATCTTGTAATTTGGGCTACGACTTGAGGATCTTCTAGATTGTAAAATATAACTTCTCTTGCTCTTTCAAACATGAAACCATTTTCGTGAGCAATCAAATCTTCATAACTTTGTGATGTAGTTTCGTGCAACTCCTTAAAATTTGCAGAGTGAGTATTGTTGGAGTTTAATAGAATACCGATATCAGGCCGGAAGTACTTCGTTAGGTGTTTCATATCACCAGGCTTATCAACCCCCATCTCTAAAATGACAATGTCATACTTAAATGTATTAAACAAGTTCTTTGTTCCTTGAATCAAGTATGAAATCCAATCTTTAACAGAATACAAATCTGGTTTAATATTAAGTATGGCAAATGGAATACCTGATTCAGAATTTAGGCCTTTTCCTTCTATGCTTGTAGAAAATACATTAAACTTATCAGAGAGTAGAGATTGTATTAAACTTACCGCTGATGTTTTACCGTAACAGCCCCCGACACCTATAATTCTACCCTTAAATTTTATCTTTAGTTTAATGTAGGCCAGCAAAGTCAAATAAGCTATAACTAATTTTTTCAAAAGGCCTTTCATGTATAAACCAATCAATTAATAATTCTTGCTATACTAGATATTAGGCTGTCAAATACATATATACCGATCTATTGAAAAAATGTTTTATATGACCTGGTTTATTCTTCTTTATTAACTTTACCGGATCGACCCTTAATTATCTGTTCCATAATATTAGCGGGAACCGGAGCATATTTATAAAACTCCATTGTTGGTGATCCGCCTCGCCCAGATGTAATGGATCTGAGTTCTGTTGTATATCCAAACAGTTCTGCCAACGGCACTTCGGCTTTCAATATTGTGGCATTACCCCTGGTTTCTGTTCCTATGATAAGTCCACGACGAGAGAGTATAGATCCTTGTACTGCACCTTGATATTCCGACGGAAAAGTTATCTCAACTTTCATTATAGGTTCCAAGATGACCGCTGAAGCAGCAGGGTCCTTCATAGCCTCTTTAAGGCTCATCGATGCTGCTATTTGGAATGCTGCGTCTGATGAATCTACTTCGTGAAAAGATCCATCAAAAAGAGTTGCTTTGAGGTTTATTACAGGATAGCCAGCTAACACTCCAGAAGTCAGAGCTTTTTTTAGTCCTTTTTCTACAGATGGAATATACTCTCGTGGTATAACTCCACCTACGATTTTATTCTCAAAAAGAAAATCTCCTTCATGATAAGGTTCAAAGCGTACTTTGACATGCCCGTATTGTCCACGTCCTCCTGTCTGTCGGATATATTTTGCTTCTTTTTCTACTGGATATTGAATAGTTTCTTTGTAGGCTACTTGTGGGGCTCCAGTATTTACATCAACTTTGAATTCTCTTTTCAGACGGTCTACTATGACTTCTAGCTGTACTTCTCCCATTCCTGAGATAATAGTTTGACCTGTTTCGGGGTCTGACTCGACAAGGAGTGTAGGATCTTCATCACATAATTTATTTAATGCTTCTGATAACCTATCTTGATCTGCCTTTGTCTTTGGTTCCAGTGCTTTTGAAATCACGGGTTTAGCAAAGGATATACCTTCAAGCCTTATAGGATGATCTGGATCACACAAAGTATCTCCTGTTTTTGTGACTCTCATACCAATTAGTGCTCCGATCTCACCCGCTTCTAATTGTTCTACTTCTTCTTTTTGATTTGCGTGCAATAATACAATACGCGAAACCCTTTCTTTTTCTGATTTATTAGAGTTGAGCACATAACTACCCCCTTTCAATATTCCTGAATACACTCTCACAAAGGTGATTCGTCCCACATGCGGATCTGTCGCTATTTTGAAGGCTAAAGCTGTAAGAGGTTCATCGTTGGTAGGATGTCTCTCTATTTTTGTTTCTTCATTATCTGGATGGTGGCCTACTACAGCAGGCTTGTCTAAAGGAGAAGGTAGTAATAAAGCTATGTAGTCTAACAATGTTTGTGGCCCTTTATTGCTTAAAGCATCACCACAAAACAATGGGAAAAATTTGACAGCCAATGTACCTGCACGCATCGCACGTATAATTTCCTCCTCAGTAAGCTCTTCTCCCGATAAATATTTATTCATCACTTCATCATCATATTCAGCAATTTGGTCTATTAAGCGAGCTCGGTATTCTTGCGCCCGCTCAAGCATGTCTGCCGGAATTTCTTCAATCCTAACATCAGTACCTAAATCATTAGCATAAATAATAGCCTTCATCTTAACTAAATCTATAATGCCACGAAACTTATCTTCTTCACCGATAGGAATAACCACCGGGCTGAAACGCACATTAAGCCTATCTTTGATAGATTCCATTGTCATTTCAAGGCTTGCCCCTAATTTAGCTAACTTATTAGCATAAATCAGCCTTGGTACATTGTATTTATCTGCTTGTCTCCATACGGTTTCTGACTGTGGTTCGACTCCTTGAGATGAGTCCAGCACACAAATGGCACCATCCAAAACTCTTAACGATCTTTCGACTTCTGCAGTGAAGTCTATGTGTCCTGGTGTGTCAATAAGATTATAACGATACAGAGTATTGTTATATCGCCAGAAGCAAGTAGTAGCAGCTGCTGTAATAGTAATGCCTCTTTCTCTTTCTTGTTCCATCCAATCCATTGTCGCTGCTCCTTCATGAACCTCACCAATTTTATGAGTCTTACCTGTATAAAAAAGAATCCTTTCTGATAATGTAGTTTTTCCGGCGTCTATGTGTGCAATAATGCCGAAGTTTCTTACATATTTTAGATCGACCTTTTGTCCTATTCCTGACATATTTCTACAATACTAAATAATCATTATTTAAAGTGTGAAAAAGCTCGATTCGATTCGGCCATTTTATGAGTTTCATCTCTTTTTTTAAGTACATTACCTCGATCTTCAAAAATGTCATTGATTTCTTCTATTAAATCTTCAATGATAGGTTTACCTTTACGTTCTCGAGCAATCTTAATAAGCCATCTCATCGCTATGATCAGACCTCTATCCCTCTCCACAGGCGTGGGAACTTGGAAGTTAGAACCCCCAACTCTTCGAGCTTTGAGGATTACATTTGGTCTAGCTTTATCTAATGCTTCTTCTAAAATTTTTGATCCTTCTTTTTGATATTGCTTTTCTAACCTTTTTAATGTTGTATATACTATTCTTGAGGCAAGATTTTTTTTGCCATCTTTCATTACTAAATTTATAAATTTCGCTACCAGGGTAGAGTTATACACAGGGTCTGGCTCGATTACGCGCCTACTATAATTTTTTCGTCTCATGATAGTAAAAATAAATACATTCACTGCGTTTCAAAACAATCTCTTCTTACTAAACGCAGTTTACATTCGGAAGAGATACCTAATTATACATAAAATTCGTAGGTTGTGAAATGATTTAAGCTAGAATTTTTTTGAAATTACTTTCTGTTCGAATGATCGCTGAGTCTTAGGTAGGCTGATGGCTATAAAAAGAGCTATAGAGCCAACTAATAAACCAAATAATACATTATTTTGTATCGATGTATTTGGATTTACTGCTACGACTACATTTGCTGTAGCACATACGTTCTCTGGTTGTGTTAGACAAGCTCTGTTTGTATATGTTCCTGTATTAGATCCAGCCTTGGTTTGAAACGTGATAACAATATTTTGATTCGGCGGTAGTGATTGTAGTGTATCTCCATCAAAAGTCCATGTTAATGTATTACCATTGATTTGAGGATTAAAGTTGATTTGAGAGCCAGTTACTGTAGTTAATACAGAGTTACCGACAAAAGTAAATCCTTCTGGCAAAGTATCGGTGACAGTTTGCGGTGTTGTATTGACATTAGATAAGTTAGTTATTGTAATAGAAAAGCTGACTGTAGCCTCAGGAGATACTGTCGCTGGGGCAACATCTTTTTTTATGGCAAAATTCGTCCCGTTTACTGTATCAGCTTTTGCGACAGGCGCAATAATAAAAAGCGAGAACAAAAACAAATAAGCAGTTATTATTAATTTCATAGATATTTACCTAACCTTATGTGGCTTGTTTAATATTAAACTGAATTTTATATTTAGTCAAATTAATTGATCATCTTTTTAGATCTGTGGTCTCTCAGATGTTTTAATATAAAATAACTCAGATTTGATATATTGTTTTTAGACACGTCTATTTTACTATAGTTAAAAATAATTCCCAAGCGACATCAGGCAGATCTAAAGTGAATATATTTTTACTGACACTTATAAATTTAATATTTTCCTGTTTAATTCCTAAATCTTCATATAAATACTGTAAAAGTGCTTCTTTCATTAAATTCTTTGAACAATTTAGTTTGAGTTTCAATACATTATCTCCAAACCAGCCAAGCCACTCATTATTGTTTGATGTAATAACTTTTATTTTTACTAACATTTTTTGTGTACTTTTGAATAAAATAAATTAGATTCATAAGAATAATTGTACATATTGCGATATTGTCTCCTAAATCTAAAAACCCGAAGTTTGTGAAACCCGCTTTACTGAATACATCCAATAAAAAGTATACAAAAGCCGCTATGAAACCGTATATAACAAGTATTTCTTTACCTATGGGGGAAGTTTTGGGCTCTGATAGCATGACAAAAGCAAAAAATATGCCAAAAGTCAAAACTACATTTATGAAGTGCAATAATGTCCCATTTATAGTTTGATTGTCCATTATGGCAAAACCAAAATATAGTAAGAAATATGAGATTAAGAATACAAAACCATAATAAAATTTCTTGAAACCGTTAGAATAATATACGAATAAACTGCCAACAATTAAGGCCGTTACAAAATTCGAAATGCTATCAATATCACTAATCTTCAACAGATTCGCTCCCCACCATGAAATAAATATAGGCATATCACGTAAGTCTAGCTGAACGAGTAGAGAAGTGAATATAAAGGTCAACAAGACTGCTAAAGCAGCAGGATTAAATATAGGGAAACCTTTGTATCTTAAAAATCTATTACATATCACTCCCAGAAAAACGGCTAAGAATAAATCAAAAAAAGCCAAATTATTAAACCCATCAAATTCCATTGGGTGTACTATAAGATATATTATATTAGTTGAAATAATAATATTCTGTAGATTAAGTAATTTATCATGTAGATATTTTTTACTTATCAGATAGTAAACCAGTATAAAAATATGTATCAGTACTAAACTGACGGCTGAACTATAAAATAATCTTGGTTGATTAAATAATTGAAATAACGATGTTAATGAGAATAAAAAAATTAAAACAGAAAATTGAGTCAATTTACTTCGTATATCAAAATAACTTGTAATCGTTTTAATCATAATATAATGACTCTTCTATAGAAACCGTTGATTGACAGAAGTCCACGTTACTGTTATTAGTTATTAGTTAGTAGTCAAAGTATACATTATCTTAGTTGGTAGTGAAATCACATATCATCCAGTATTAAATTATGGAGCGCAAAAAGTATTTAATATATACAATTAGTGCAATTTCTTTCATTAGCGTCGGATTAGGCATTGCTAAGCTAATAACTGGTAGTAATACTCAGATATCTGATATAAATAATACTCATAATAAAGCTGCAGGTGATAATATTTCTGAGCAGCAAGCAAATAATATTGATACAGCAACATCATTACCGACTGTAGAAGCGTCTGCAGTTACAGACGTTAATGGTCCTACTCAGATTGTAATGCCGACACCAACGGCAGATCCTACTTATATTTATAAATATAATAATGGTTCTTATTCTGTTACTGTAGACTACAGTACTCCTGATGGTGTAGAAAAAATCGGGGTTTCATTCACAGTACAGAATGATGTGGTGGTAAACTCTCAATTCACTGATTTATCAAAAGATAAGAAGAGTAAACAATATAATCGATTGTTTGGACAAAATTATCAATCTCAAGTTAATGGTAAACCACTTGATTCTATACAGCTTAGTAATGTGTCTGGGGCTTCTCTCACTACACAGGCTTTTAATAAAGCAGTTGATCAGATACGTATGCAAGCTCGAAATTAATGCATGAGTTTAACTTTGAAGGGATTGGAACTTATTGGGCTATTTCATACTCTGATACGGATAATTATTTAGATAGTGAGATTTTTGATATCGTAAAAGATTTTGATAGTAAGTATTCCCGCTTTAGAATAGACTCCCAGATATACAGTCTTAAAGATAAAAAAGGTGTCTTTAAAGTAGGAGAAGAATTCGTCGATATCCTAAAATTATATTTTGAATTTTACTTTTATACAAAAGGATCTTTTACTCCCTTGGTAGGGATTACTCTAGAGGATTTGGGATATGACAAGTCCTATTCTTTTGTTCCAAATAAATGTTTACGTTCTGTACCTCCGTTAGATTGCTCTATAAAAATTTTATCTAGAGATACTATTGAAGTTTTAAAACCAATAACATTGGACTTTGGAGGGTTGGGGAAAGGTTTTTTGATAGATAAGATCTATAACTTTCTAATATTAAAAAGTATTAGTGAGTTCATTATTAATGGGGGAGGAGATATACGTTTTTTTTCTAAATCAAATAGGTATACCGAAATAGCTTTGGAGCATCCTATAAATCCCAAGTTAGCGATTGGTATTTATCGACTTCAGTCTGGTAAAGCTATTTGTGCGTCTTCTCGTGTCAAACGTGCATGGAATGGGCATAGTCATATAGTTGATTTATCATCAAAATTATCTACTGATGAAGTGATTGCTTCTTGGGTAGTGGCAGACAACGCAACGATCGCGGATGCTTTAGCAACAATTGCATTACTCTCCAATAGCAACAATTACAAATTTCCTTATAATTTTCAAACACTTTTGATAAGCAGTAAACTTGACGCTACGTTTTCTGACGGATTTCGAAATTGTTTATTTTTAGCTGATAATTGAGATTGGAATATTTATTACTAATATATACATCATAAGAAAAGGCATACTAATGATATTGAGCAAAGAAAACCCTCCAAATATTGGTATAATGAATAGTATGATCAAAAATAATG
The DNA here is from genome assembly GCA_025999155.1 of Candidatus Dojkabacteria bacterium. Taxonomy (GTDB): domain Bacteria; phylum Patescibacteriota; class Dojkabacteria; order JAOAGR01; family JAOAGR01; genus KatS3mg084. The sequence continues at coordinate 381,140 of AP026679.1, read as the reverse complement.
AGTAAGGAAATATGTATTGCTGAAGAAAATCCTCAACTTTATAGTGTATATATCCCCAAATTTTGCTTCCATCAAGAGGTATAAAAGGAAGCATGTTGAATATCATAAGATATATATTCGTCATGCCAATATAGGATAGAGAATGAAATAAACTTGAAGCAATACCAACTAGTATACCATTTAAACTCTGAGTATTTCCTGCTATTTGTCCAATAAATGGATATAAGACTATATACAATATAGCTAAAATCAGAGCTATCAATACGTTTGACATAGGACCAGCAAGAGCTACTAGCATTAAATCACGTCTTGGATTTCTAAAATTTTGTGTGTTTACTGGTACTGGTTTACCATAACCGATTGAAGTAAAAATTATTAAACAAAACCCAAATACATCAAAATGGTTAAAGGGGTTTATATTCATACGGTTTAGATACAATGCCGTATCGTCACCAAGCTTGTGTGCTGCCCATGCATGAGCAAATTCATGCAATGCAATAGACATTATTATACCTATGAAAACAAATACCCAGAATAAAAAACTTACATTTGTTATAGCTTGGCCGTTGACAATAGGGACAAATAGGCTTTGTACTTCTGGAGAAATGAGCTGCCAAAACATGAGAGTATTTTAACACATAAATACTCATTACCATACAAGTAATATGACAGTCATACAAAACATCAAATTTTGTTCTAAAAAGAAATTATTTAATAAATTTCCGGATAAATCCTGTGTGCAACTATAAAATTTTTAATATTTTCGTAGATCCTCCATCCATTTATTACATCACTTTCGTTTAGAAATCTGTCATAATTCCCAAATAAAATATCCATAAATAGTCTTGTGTGATCTGATACATCTTCTCTGTTTTGAATATGAATTTCTTCAGAATCTAGCAATAGGATTGGATCTGGATCTATACGCCAGTAGAGTGTTGTGTTATTTTCATAGAGTATAGTAATAGAAGTTTCTTTCCTATCTAGTTTTTTGCCGGATTCAAGCAAAAATGCGATTTGATTGATATACATATCAATTAAGAAATAAGTCTCTGTAGAACTTGTTTGTCTTTGAATCTGTTCTAAATAACCTTGATATTGTCCTAATTTTACGTTTCTGATAAATATCTTATCATCATCATTTATATCTATTTCTCTCTGTAGTACTTTTTGTAGAGATTTTATCAATGTATAAAAGTGGGCGGGAATCATGTCTTTAATAGCACCTACACCTTCGTAATAACTACTACGTCCTTGTACATCTATTGTTTCAAGCGCTTTAATAGATATAGATTCTATACGCATTGGTAGATTTTTGATAATTTTGAGAGTTTTATCATCTAACTGTAGTCCGGATTTAAACATGTAATGATCACAATAGCGAGTTTTCTCAGTAAGTTTACATTCATGTACTTTATCTATAATTTTTTTTGCTTCATTTATGTTGTTACCAAATGGCTTTTCGATAACTATATCTATGTTTTTTGTATGATAAGGACAAAGATTCTCAAGTAATAATAGAAATACTTGAGGTGGTACTGCAAAATAAAAAATTATTTTTTCTTCAGCACTTACATCTTGCATTAGATTAATAAAAAAAGACGGGTCATCGTACTGTCCTGTATAGAACTTAACATTTTTTATTTTAGATGGGCGTTTTGAGTTGAGAGAATTATATATCGCTTCATGATCTGGTTGGCTGCGTGAATAGCCTATCACTTCTATGTCTAGTTTCTGACTAAAAATATTTGAGAATTCACCAAGTGCAGGTAGTATTTTACGTCTAGCTAGATCTCCCGTGATACCGGCTATTATGAATTTCCACTTTTGCATAGTATTTTCATAAGTTTTTCTGCGTCTTTTCGTTTATTATGTTGTGTCTGAGCACATTCGGTAGAGCAAAATCCCTGATTGTTTCTATAACAATCATCGCAAACTATAAAACGTTTATTACATTTTGCATTAAAACAGTTTTTATATGAATCGTAAAGTTTTCCGCAAAATACACAGTTTGTCAAAATTTTTCGATTTTCGTTTTTATCAAATATAATTGCCATCCTTTCATCAAAGACGTAGAGGCTACCCTCAAAAGCTCCATTCGGAAATTTTTCTAAATATCTGTGAATACCCCCCTTTAGATGGAATACCTTTTTGAAACCTTGTTGAATTGCGTAAGCTGTAGCTTTTTCGCATCTTATGCCTCCTGTACAATAAAAAACTAGAGTTTCATCTTTAAGATGTTCTATAGATTTTAGGAATAGGGGAAATTCCTTAAATGTTTTTATCCTCGGTGTGATAGCATCTTTGAATCGACCTATTTGGGATTCATAATCATTACGGGCATCTACAAATATGATTTTTTCGTCTTGATCAATTTTTGCTTGTAGTTCCTCTGGAGTAAGATATGTTCCTTTTTGTGCAACGGACATATCGATATCTTCCTGCAGGCCTAAGGTTACTATTTCTTTACGTAGTTTTACTTTTAATTTAGGAAAGGGATTTTCTGTGTGATGACTTGTCTTGAAGTCGATATGCTCAAACCTAGAATCCTTGGATAATTCTTGAATATATTTGTCTATATCGGATTCTAATCCTCCTAAAGTTCCGTTAATACCTTCGTGAGCTATTAAAACACGTCCTTTAAGGCTATGTTCAGCACAGAATCTCTTATGCCAATCAACTACTTCTAAAGGACTAGATAACTTGACATATTTATAATATAAAATGACTTTGTACATCATGAGATTAGGACTATTATATTGGGTTTTATATTAGTCCTGTACTATTACAATGATTCTGCCAAAAACTTTCATTAAGGTGCGCAATGCATTGATAGTATTACCGTTTTTCCCTATAATTCTACCTTTATCTTCGGGGGCTACTTTTATATAGACAGTGTATGCTCCAGGAATATCTTCCATGACAGATACTTCGACTTTATCTTTTTGAGTCACCAGATTGGTAGTAATGAATGCTACTAATTTCTGTAATTGTTCCTGATTAATTGTTGGTCTAGAGCTTGAAGTCCCTCTACCGTTAGTATGATTTTCTAAATTGTTGGAATTATCTATGTTCATGATTTATTTAGATTGTTGAAGTTTACCACTTTTAACTAGGTTATAGATTTTTTCTACCCGTTCTGTCATTACGGCACCCCTATTGATCCATTTTTCTACAGCTTCTAAATCCATTTTAATATTCGATATATTAGGAATTGGGTCATAAAAACCTACAACTTCCAATTCTTCACCGTCACGTTTTTTTCTTGAATCGATCGCAACAATACGGTATTTTCGGTCATGTTTTTTACCTATTTGTTTAAGTCTTAGTTTTACCATGATGATTAGAGTTTAGTTATTATAATTTAAATCTTGCATATTTGCTAGATACAAGAATTTGAGTGTCAAAAAGCATTGAGTAGCTGACAAATCAGAATTTTTATGTAATAATTTTAGTGGCATTGGATCGTGGTGAAATGGGTATCACGCCTCCCTTTGGAGGAGGTTTTCCTAGTTCGAATCTAGGCGATCCAGCCAAGTCGGATTAATACAGTTTGTAAACTCCCTTTTTCAATTATGACCAATTCTTTTTTAGGTTTTGAGAAGCTCCGTAGGAGTTTAGAGACAGACTATGACTCTATCTCTATAGTAGGATATCGTGAAGTAAAATAATTTATTTAACTTCTGAGATTGGTGATTTGAATAATCTATATATCACAACAAAAGGCACAGCAATCAACAGCAAGGGTATCCATACAATCACAAATGTGAGCATTGGATAATAATAACCATCAAAAATATTTGCTTGAAAATAATTAATTTCATCAGTTGGCCATATATCCTGAGCAATCTAGACAAGGGCCGTTATTGGAGATATAACGATCAAATATATTGCCATTAGCTTCTGAAATAAATCAGTGTGCTCGAATATTCGTGTTAATGTATTTTCGTTTTTTAGTTGTTCAAATAATGATAAGAAGAAAATACCATAACGAAGAATAAACAGTATTGCCCCAATAGCTAAGAAAGCCCAATATACGATTGGATCCATGATTAAATTATAATATTTAAAGTGAAATATGAAAGGTTGTATAAGTTTACAAGGCTATTTATGCTCTAACTGTAAAAGGTCATTCACACTGTCTACAACAAAAAGATTTTCGGTCGAACACGGCATAAAAGTGCAAAACTGGTCTAGTCGATACAGCTAATTCTAATATATTGATTTATCCTTTCTTAAAAGTTCGTAGTTTTTTATACATTATTTTTATTATTTAATATCAAAGTTTAGAATTTATGTTGTATTCGATAGTAGAGTTGTTGGTAGAGTTGTTGACTTATTTTATCTTTGGGATTATTTGATTGTGGATTTAATATATATATGGTTTTACTGCTTCGAAATGTCTTGATAATATTTGTCTTAATAACTCAGGGTCAGCTTCTACTAAATGGAATATCTGTGGGGTTTTGGGGTATTGTTGGTTCGTTATATACATAGCCTCCTCTTCAGCTAATTCTGCTGTTTTTTTGTCAACGGGTCCCTGTCTACAGTGCTTCTGATGTACTAGCTCGTGGATAAGTGCTATATTTAAAGCGTCTTCAAATAACACCTTTATTTGTTCATCTGTCATTGACTTAATAATACCAGGAACTTTCTCTAGAGCTTGTACATCGAATTCGATAATAAGTATCATAAGAGCATCGGATGCAGGTCTTAACGTAGTTGGATGCTCATTGTCTGGCGGATTACCCTTGAAATTACAGCGTGTTGCAGACGGTAGTATATCGCCCGCTAGCTTATTTGGCCATGCTATAGTAACTGTTACAGGAATATGCGGTAATAATATACCGTTTTTCATAAATTCCTCTTCTAGTCTCTTTAATTGATCTGGATCTACTGCAACCTTGATTCCTTCGATTTCATTCTTCAGAAAAACATTAATTCCTGGTCGTAAACGACCGGCATCATCCTCGGTTGGGATTCTCTGAAGACCGTTCGTTTGAGCTTCTGTGGGGGCTGGAGGTAAAATAGCACCTTCTGTTGCTACGGGTACAGTGGCAGTGGGACTAGGAGGATAATTAGCTTGTGCTGGTTGGTTAGGCAATCCACAACCAGTTAGGAAATGGGAGAGGACGAGCCCTGTGCAAACGATACTCATGAATCGATCAGAAACTTTCCTAACGGCATTTGTCGGAGCGTAAAGTATTTTTTGAGGATTAGAAAAAGGACCTTCGACTCTATGCATCAATGCGCTTAGAGCTTTCAGAACATTATTTTGTGGAACATGATGCTGATTTGTTTGAACTTCCTGTGGTGGTGCGACCCTTTCACAACCTTCGGGTGCATTGTTTCTATTCTTGATTCTAATCCTATAGCAATCTATGATATTATATTTCTTGATATATATCAAATATAGAATTAAAAATTATATGCAATCTTAACCTTAATGAAAGTATACATCTTGTGTTATGAATAGCAGAAATCTTGTTCTCTGACCGCGTGCGGACTTGTTATGAAGAACTACAGTCTTGCTATAGTGATAGCAATTAACTCAGTAACTCAGCTAAGTGACTCGGTATCAAGGATGGATGGTTCTTCATCGGGGATGGATGGTCCATCGTATGCCGGAAGTCCAATAGTCAGGCTAAGAATGGAGGGAGTTTTAATGTTCCCGCCCAAAATAGTAAGAACAGGAGGACAAAACTCTACACACTCTACACCACGAAAGGAATCACTAGGATTAACAGTAGCGACGGAACCAAGATTCGAGTATACACCTTGCTCCGGGATGGGAAAAAAATTAAACCAATGGTTCAAGATCCTATAAATATCATCTAGCATTTGATATTCTTTTATTATAAGACATATACCTGCAAACAACATAGCCGACATCAGTCCACTTATAACACATCCTATACGTATGGCTCTTTCTTGTTTTTGTACGTGAGGTTGTCTGACTATATCTTCTATTTCTTTGTATAATTGTGCTTTTGCAGTGTCAGATAGTGATCGGTTCGAACCTTCCTGCGGACTATTTTCTAATCCCATAATAAATAATTTTATCTGATGTATCTATAATTGTCTATAATTCATATATAAACTTCATGATGCCTGGGTTGATCCTGCCTTCCTTAACTTACTTTTTTACAAAGAATTTCAGGATTCAAATATCTATTTTTTTTGATTAGTCAGGTGATTATCTTATTGTAACTGCCGTAAAGTTACTTGGTACACTTACATAAAAGACCTTATTATCTGTAAGTATAGAATAAGTATAGAAAATGTTGTCAGTATAGGAATAAATTTATCCGAAGTCATATGTATAGTTATCGAATATTTTCACAGTGTCCAATAGGATAGTAATATTAACAAACTAGCTGTAAAACTTATCTAAACTAAAACTATCTGTGCAGGTAGGCGCTAATGTTATTAAATAATTCAAATACGTTCCTTGTTTCTCGAATAAGGATCAAATCACAAAGTGCGTGAATAATGCAGTTCTGGGGTTGTAGACATTTCAATAATCTAATTCTGTCAAGTACAATTTCATTACCTCCTAATTGCCGCTATATCTTTATGATTCTCGTCAATCGACCGGGCAGTCAAGGCTGGAGTCACACTACTTTGGTTACCAAGTAAATCTCACTGATTTTCATTGGTTGCGGTAGGGGTACTAGTACTATGACAATAACAACAACAACTACTAAGAGATCCATCGGGTGAGCTAAGCCAAGGTGGACAAACACTGACCGGAGTAGTAGTTTTATAGACTGGATTAGCAGTAGGCGCCCCGCTTCTATCCAAAGGGTTATGGATCAGGGATGCCAACCACAGTAAAATTAACGATGCTGCTGCCATACAACCTCCGACAAGCCGTTGCCCTTTTTTTGTTTCTAATAAACTTGTAAGTACTGCATTCAGATTTGTTCTATTTTTATTTTTTCCTTTATTTTTTCTATCTATCAATAGTATGTTTTCCGGTCCACGGTGACCGTCTAGTCCATGGTAACCGTTTCTAGAATCTCCGTTTTCTAGACTCATAGTAATTAATATTAGCACAGATATCGAAAAATGTCTATATCCGTTATATAAACTCCATACTCTAGTTTATTTTTCATTTCTACTTCGATTCATTATGGTTGAATTTATATTAAATAGTTTATTGAGTTATTTCACACAATGAGCTTTTAAAAGTAATTTAAAAGATTTTGCATGCATGTTTTTGCATAAATGCATATAATGTGTCATGGTACAAGGTAAAACGAATTTATTAATTTTATGCGGAGGTAAGAGTAGAGAACACGAAGTCTCGCTTGTTTCTGCTAGATCTGTGTATCAAGCATTGGATAGAGAAAAGTATAGTGTTTGGATAATAGGGATAGATAAAGATGGAGTATGGAGGATGGATACAAACGAATCGATCTTGGTCAATGTAGATGATGTCTCAAGTATTCGAGTCAATCCTGATGCACCAGAAGTAGCCTTGATAGGAGGATCAAAAAATGCTAAGTTAGTAAGAAAATCTATTAATAACTCACATTATACCTACGAAACAATTATAGATGGTATAGATGTGGTATTTCCAGTTATGCACGGTACTTATGGTGAAGATGGTAGTATACAGGGTTATCTCGAACTTTTGGATATACCTTATGTCGGTCCGGGAGTTTTGGGGTCGGCTATAGGGATGGATAAAGATGTGACAAAAAGGCTTTTGCGACATGCTGGTATAAATGTGGTTAATTTTCGTACTTTACGAAAAGGGGATTATACAATTGATACCTTAAGGCAATATAGTACAGAGCTTAGCTTTCCTATATTTGTGAAACCTTCTTGCCAAGGTTCATCGGTGGGTGTATCAAAAGCAAAGTCTTTTGAAGAACTGATGCAAGCTGTAGAGCACGCATTTAACTTCGATTCTAAGGTTTTATTAGAAAAGTATATACCAGGACGTGAATTAGAAGTGTCCGTACTTGGTTATAATACCGATCCAAAGGTAAGTGTAGTTGGAGAAGTGAAGCCTAATCACGAATTTTATTCATATGATGCTAAATATGTTGATCCTAATGGAGCTGAATTATTAATACCAGCAGATATACCTACAGATGTTGCTGGTGATATTCAAAAGATAGCGAAACATGCCTTTAAAATTCTAGAATGCACTGGTATGTGTCGTATTGATTTTTTCTATAGTGAAGATGGTCTGATTTATCTAAATGAAATTAATACAATTCCTGGTTTTACCAAATCTAGCATGTATCCGAAATTATGGGAATATAGTGGGCTGAGTTTCAGTGAGCTATTAGATAAGTTAATTAATCTAGCTCTAGCAAGAAAATAATCACAGATATACAAAACACCGCTAATATAAGCTTTTTCAGGTAGGACTAGCTATCTAATAAAATCACGTATTCGCAACGACACAAATTGTCTAATTATTTTTGAGTATTTTCCGGGGGATAGCCAGCATAGACAAGAGCCAATACAGCTCCGTAGTAATCAAAATTCAGTAGAGTATATTTATTAATAAACTTCTTACTCTGCAAGCCATCCGCCGTCCACAGCTATATTTTGCCCTGTCGTATAGCTTGATGCATCGGATGCAAGATAGATTAATAGTCCATCTAATTCACCGTCTTTACCCCATCTATCTAGAGCTGTACGGGATTTGATATAAGCTAACATATTTGGATCGTCTACAAATGCCTGAGTCATCTCGGATGGGAAAAAGCCCGGCGCAATCGAATTCACTCGGATTCCGTATTTGCCCCATTCTGATGCTAAATAACGCGTCAAATTGACAACACCTCCTTTCGAAGCTCCATATGCCGCTACACTTATGCCCTCAAAACTTACAAATCCTGCAATCGATGAAATATTTATTATAGATCCTGTGCCATGCTTCTTCATTACTTGTGCTACATGTTTAGCCATGAGGAATACTCCTGTAAGATTGGTTTGAATAATCCTATTCCATTCATCTAAAGGCAAATCTTCAGTAGGATATGCACTTACTACGCCTGCATTATTGACTAGAATGTCTATTTTACCGAATTCTTGTTCGACTTGTTTGACTGCTTGCTGGATTTGACTCTCGACAGTGACATCACATTGGATCGGTATGCATTTTCTTCCCATAGATTGAATTTCTTCCGCTAATTTTTCTAATCTTTCTTTTCTTCTTGCTAGGATAGCCACATCAGCTCCATATCTGGCGAGAGCTTTGGCGAATTGGACTCCAAGCCCACTTGAGGCTCCTGTCACTATCGCTTTTTTTCCTGTAAGATCAAATATATTTTCCATGTTTCAATCATAAAGTTCTGTTTCATGTTGTCAATAGTTGATAAAGTGATTGTATGACTTATTGTGTAATCACATGACTTGCAAATAGAGAGACTAGGTATAGTTAATACGTGCAAAAACAGAAGTGTAGGTACGTTTAGGTCTCGCTTTGTCGTGTTTTTCTTCTGTTTTCTGTCAAAATATACGGTTATTATCTTGAATATTATTATTATTTAATCCAGTTTAAACGGTTCGTATTATGCAAATATGTTTGGGTACTTGAATACGTTATATGATTTGCCTAGCTCTTTGCGTTAGCTTGATCTTGGGTGTTTTTCATTTTATTTTCATTCTTATCTGATAATGTGATATTTTGAATTAATTCCGGGATCATAAATCATGAAAATCTTAATCATAGAGGATGAAGAAAGATTAGCAAGGTCAATTGCAAAAGGATTTAGTACAGAAAATTTTACTGTTGATCTAGCTTTTGATGGGGAGGAAGGCCAAAGGCTTGCTAGGACAAATGAGTACGATTGCATTATATTGGACTTGATGTTACCAAAAATTAGTGGCCTAAATATTCTACGTACTTTGCGTGCTCATAATATTTTAACTCCTGTGATTATTTTGACTGCCAGAGGGGCTGTTGAGGATAAAATTGAAGGGTTAGAAATTGGGGCTGATGATTACATAGCCAAACCTTTTTCTTTTGATGAGCTTCTCGCTAGAGTGAAAGCTCTTGTTCGTCGGGCAAGTTTGCAACCAAAATTTCTTCAGGTAGGAGATTTGAAACTCAATCCGAAAGATTTTACAGTGATACGTAATAATAAACCCATCAATTTATCTAGGACTGAGTTTAGAATTTTAGAGTTTTTACTATTGCATCGGAATACTATTCTTTCAGAATCGAGGATTATCGAGTATGTATGGAATGATGATCGAAATATTAATTCTAACGTTATTGCTGCACATATAAAAAATCTTAGAAGAAAGATTGATAAAGCATTCCCTGACTCTAAACCTTTGATAAAAACCGTAAGGGGTTTAGGTTATAAGATTAGTGATGATGAAGCGTGAATATCACAAGAAAAGAATCCAGTTGACAATAGTGTATTCGATTATTTTATTATCTGTTATAATATTTTTTTCTGTAATTTTATGGCAAAGTCAGGAACGTCAGATTGATAGATTTCTTGATTCGCCTCGAATGAGGTTCATTCGAAGGTTTTCGGATGACGAGTACAACAGAATCAAAGCAATAACCGATGAAGTGAAGTTTGAAAATTTTATTAACCTTATAATGCTGGATTCTGTATTAATTATTATATCGGTAGCATTATCTTATTATCTGTCAGGAAAAACTCTTGAACCAGTATTTTCAGCTTTAGATAGACAAAAACAGTTTATCTCCGATGCTTCACATGATCTCAAAACACCTCTTACTAATATTAAAACTGAAGCAGAAGTACTCACAAGAAATCCCAGTACTACATTAGAAGAATATCAGACATTTGCAACTAATGTCGTAAATGATATTGATAGATTAAATAAATTAATTGATTCTATGCTTGAGGCTGCACGTCTTGAACATCTCGTAGTACATTTGCAGGATATTGATTTAAAGGACTTGATGCGGGAAATACTAAATGATTTTCGCTCTAGAATACAGGAGAAAAATCTAGAATTACATGAAGAATATCCTGATGATGATATTGTCATCAAGAGTGACAAAAAACTTCTAACACGACTCATCTATGTGATTATTGATAATTCTATTAAATACAATAAAGAAAACGGTTCAGTCAGAATCAAAATATATAAATCAGCAAGCAATACTTATCTTGCTATACAAGATACAGGAATAGGTATAGAAAAAAGCAAAATAAAGCATATATTTGATCGTTTCTATAGAGTGGCCGAAGATAGACATACAGAAGGCTTTGGTTTAGGTCTTGCTATCGCAAAAGAAATAGCAGATAAATTACACATAAAAATGACAGTCAAAAGCAAGGTAGATGTGGGTACTGAATTTATACTGACTTTCAATTAATTTTGAATTTCATGTAATTTTCATATTGCAGAGATAATATAAATATTGGAAATAGCTATTTCCGAAATTAAATTAATTTAATTTAATTTAATATATATTAATATCAAAACACTATGACAAGAACAACAAAAATCATAGCTGGAGTTGCTGGTGTATTAGCACTAGCTGCTACAGCGGGAGGAGTAATGGTATATGCTCAAAGCAATACTACTCCTTCAGAATCTGTCTTAGATCGTGTCGCTCGGATAGTCGGAGTTGAAAGTAGTAAATTAAAAGATGCATATAAGCAAGTATTGAATGAAGATATCAATGCAAAAGTACAAGAAGGTAAACTTACCGAAGAACAAGCAAATCGTATCAAAGAAAAAATAGAGAGTAGAATAAAAAATGGTAATTTCCCAGGATGGACGGGGGAAGGTAAATATCGCATGGGTGGATTAAAAGGTGTCATGGCTGTCCATGATGATTTAGCAAATTTTTTAGGAATGACATCTGATGAATTACGCAATGCATCTCGTGAGAAAACATTAGTCGAAATAGCCCAGGAAAAAGGCAAATCTGAATCAGAATTAAAAGAATTTTTAAAAAAGACAATAGAAGACAAAATCAATAAAGCAGTAAGTGATGGAGTCATTACTCAAGAACAGGCTGATGACATGAAAAGTAGATTAGATGAGAAGATCAACATGATGGTGACAACAAAGGCACCTCGTGGTTTCAAAGGGGGTAGGGGACACGGTTGGTATAATAATCAAAACTAATAATCATTAATCATCAAAACATACAAAAAAGGGCTGTTTATACAGCCCTAATTTTTTTTGATTTTTTGGACTACGTGGATAGTAGGGGATGATTCAAACGATTATTTTTTGTTTTAATTCATCAAAGTTATCAAACCAATAGTCTTTATATGGATCAGGTATTTTTGATTTACTATCAGTTTTTAGTAATAATCGCACTTGAATATTCAATCCATCGTGACTAAACTGTCTTATAGCTGAATTCGTATTTGCTGATTGGAAGACTTTCGTATAGCCGTCGATTTTTCGGAAACTATCGGTATGCTCGGTACCTTTTGGATCAATAAATAGTATCGTGTAATTATTCTCTTTTTTAAGCCAAAAAATAAAGTCTGGTTTGAATTTTTCGATTTTATTTGTTTTGTCTTGGTAATAAGGGATATATATTTCATCGAGAGTTTCATCAACTTTTGAAAAATACCACCATTCAAATTGACTAAAGAAATTTTCTTCTTTTGCTAGGTGTTGTTCGAGATCATAAATAAACTTACGTTCGCTTTCGTTTTTGATAATGTGCTTGATGAAGTCGATTTTTTCTGAATCAGCTAATGCTATTGGTATGTAATAATGGTTAGCTAAATATTTGATGATTAGTTTATCGTGGATGCTATAAAAAACTTCTACATTTGACGATAGATTTGTGGCTATATCCTGGATTTGTCGGACGAAATCATCAATAGTTATTTCATTTGCTAAAAATTTTTGCGTGATCTCGCTTTTGTATTGATCGTGATATCTGGATTTTTTTACTTTTATGATTTTGTCGCGTAAATCTGCGCATTTATCTTTTGATACAGTGATACGTTTGAAGTGAAGTATTTCATTTTCAATGACTTTGAAAGTCGAGAATTCTTTGACTTTAGTCGTGAAGTGTCTGGATATCTTATGTAATAAAACTTCTGGATTTTGTATTTTGGTTGCTCTATCACTTAGTGTGAAATAATCTAAGTATTTGGTTTCTAAGATATTCCTGAGTTTTTTTAATACTTTTGGATCGCAATTATATTTGACTAGTAATACTCTATCGCTCAGATAAGCAAATAATTTTTTTAGCAGTTCGTAGTCCTCAGGATGAATCGCAAATTTGATAGGATGTTCTTCATTCATGAGTATTGTTTCGGTTTCTGTATATACGGGAATAAACAGGGTTTTATCTTGGATATCCGGATTAATTTCAAATAAATCACCGATTAATTCTTCTTGTTTTTCGTGCTTTAGTGTTTCGATGACTTCTTTGATATTTTCGGCTTTTGTCCCGTATATAAATAAAGTCTCTAGTGCTGGCGCATAGTTTTGGATTTCTCGGAAATCCCCAGGCGCAATTTCATTATTATTTCGTAGGGATATGAGTCTTTTACGTTTGCCTGGTATGGGTTCGATACGTACTCCTCGTCCAAGCGACTGTAATACAAATTTACGTGCATCTGTACCTTTGCCGATATTAATGTAGAGAATAATATTTGGCCTATTGCTGTCCCAACCTTCGTAGAAAGAGCGTGAGCCCATCAGTATAGTAATATCTGAGTCATTTTTATTTATTTGTTTGAATATGCTTTGGTTTTCGAATTTTTCGATGATTTCGTAGCCTGATAATTTGTTTTTGATCCATTCGGATATATCTCCGATCTTAATGAGTCCAAAAGGTCTATCACTTGTTGTTAGTTTCAGTAGGATTTCTTGCTTGTTACCGGGTATTTTCAGTACTTCTATTTTGCCTGATTTACTTGCGTGAAAGACATTTTCTAATATGTCCTGGTAGGTATACTTTTCTATTTGTTCGTAGTCGATTTTGATTTTTTCATTGGTAAATTCGCAGTAATTGTTTAATTCTTTGTATAGTTCGGCTTTTGCTGCTGAGAGGATATTATCATCGTTTTGTGCATAAGCTATTTTTTCTAATTCTTTAAAAAACAATAATAAATCAGAATCTTCTGTATTTACTGAGTTTACTAATGTCAGAAGCAAAGGTTTGTGGTAGAAGTTTGGACCGATGAGGTTTTTTTGTTGATTGATATATGTAAGAAGCAACAGAATTTTCAGTATGACACGTTGTTTTGCCTGTATATTAAGATTATCCGTGAGGGATAGATTATCAAGATTGTTGTGGGAGATATAGATTTGTTTGCCGTAGCCGTTTTGGATGAATTGTTCGAGGTTGAAATTGTACACACAAGTTACGAAATCTATTACATTCGTGAAAGTAGCTGAGAAATTAAACATAAATCCATTACGCGATAAGATAGAGTAGAATTGTTGGCGTTTGCTGTCTTCTTTGTCTCCTTTGTGTGCTTCATCAAGAATAATGTACCAATTACCGTTATTATCGTAGTTTTTGAAGTCTATTATTTTGTCTTTGTGTCGATCTCCGATCAGATCACTACGGTAGTAGAAAACAGTCAATTCATTATCAAATGAGAGTCTAGTGTCTCTTTTTTTGTTTTCGTAATCTTTCAGGCTATAGAAATTGAGTAGGAAATGATTTGCTTTTGTGAATTCATCTAAATGAGTTTTGAATTGTTGTAGTAGATCGTCACGGTATGTGAGAAATAAAATGTCTTTTTGGGGGATTAATCCATGCTTCATGAGGTAGTAGAGAAGTTCGATGATCTTGACTATGATCAGGGTCTTACCGCTTCCTGTAGCCATCCAGAAGCTCATGCGATTGATGAAGTTATAACCTGCAATTTTATTGTCTTGGATTCGGAAATCTTTATCGAATTGCTCGAATATTTTTTGAAGGTTTTTGTTGCGGTATAGGTCTAAATCGATTTTTTCTTCGAGGCCATTATCCAGGAATAGTTGGAAAAATTGCTGTTTATCCCCACCACAATCAACGTAGTACTTGTGTAGGGCTTTGGCAGTGTTTTTCAGTGCTTGTTGTTGGTAGTCAAATAATGTTTTGATGTCTGTAAATCTTGAGAAATTAAAATCCAGCCATAGATCACGCAGGCTATGCCAATCGAATTGTTGTACTATTTTTTGAAGATACAAGTCCATATTATTCCCACCAGATCAGAGGTTGAATTAATTTATAATCGAGATTTTTTGTATTGACTCTTGTGCCATCTTCAAACTCTACTTCATCTGCAGTAATTTTTTTGATCCATTTGCCAGTTAGGTTAGATAGTGTCTCGGCAATATCGATATTTTCATAAAGTTTTGATAGATCAACTCTGACTTTGTCATTCTCATAGTCAATCTCTAGTGCTTTGAGCATCTTTTCATCTTTGAGAAATACATATTCTTGATATGGACTTTTGCCTGGTGTATTGAATAAATCTCCGTCTTCGTATTTGCAATTTGCTAGAGTTTCTTCGTATTGTTCTAGTTCGTAGTATTTGAAGAAGCCACCGGCATTTTTTTCATTGTAATGGTCTCTTACATCTTTCTCTTTTGAAATACCAGATTTATCATAAGCTAAAACCTTTTTCATTCTTGGTAAAACTACACTGTAAAAATGCTCTCCCATCTCAACACCTACCCACTTTCTGCCAAGTTTATGTGCTACTGCTGTCGTAGTTCCAGAGCCGAGGAAGAAATCCATTATGATTGATTGTTCATCATACTCCATTCCATCAATCACCCTCTTGAGCAATATTTCTGAATTCTCAGTAGCAAAGAAAGTGTTATGAGTTTCATAACTTTTTATATCGGTCCAATTTGTATCCAAAAGCAATTCCGGCTCTTTAAGATATTCTGGCATTCCTTTAACTTCATTGTCTTGTGTATCAATGTATTTTCTGCCGTGATTAATTCTTATCCATCCTAATTTTTCATACTCAGTTATTTTTTGTTGTGATAACCCCCAATGTTGTCCCTTTGGAGGTAACCATGGTTTGCCAAAGAAATATCTCACCTGTAATTCATAAGTTTTTCTCTGTCCGGGCATATCCAAAGAAATCCATTGTCTATCCTCTTCTCTAATTTTTCGTTTCGCACCCTTAAAAGCTATTCTGTTAGCATCTTTTGCATAAAAGAATATTGAATCGATGCCTGTTAAATATTGATTGGTTAATCCTTTTGGTACATACCCTCTTTTAACAAAAATCTCATTTCTGAAATTTTTATCAAAAATCTCATCCATCAAACACCTTACAATCCAATTACCATTGTAATCACATCTTACAAAAATACTTCCTTTTTCATTGAGCCAGTCTTTGGCGATTTGTAGTCTATTCTCAAGTAATGTAGCCCAGTTGGCATCTTTGTAGTTGGTGCGATAAAGAAACTGGTCGGAAGAATCTAAATTAAACGGTGGATCAATATAAATCGTCTGCACTTTTTCCTTGAATTTCGGCAATAGTGTATTCAATGCCTGATAATTTTCACTTTTTATCAGCCAGCCATCTAAAGAATTATCTAAATCATCAAATAAACTTAATATCTCAATTTCTAAGTCTTTGAAATATTTGGTGTCTATTGGTAGGTGTTGGTATTTTTCTACTAAGTTTTTGCCATTTAGGTCATTTGTGAAGACATCATCGACGGTGAAAGTCTCATCTACAATGCCTAATTCGTGCCATTCTTTGATTTGTGCTTGTAAACCACTATGATTGAATATCTTGTCAATCAATTCAATGTTATTGATCCTGTCCAGGGTGATTACATAATTGCTGTTTTTAACAAACTTTGGTTTATTCCAGATTTTGACTAATTCATCCTCAAACTGCGAAATAAAGTCAATGATTTTAAATGCAATGTCTCTCAGAATTTGTAGTTGGTTGATTCTATCTGCTGACCATTCTTTTGCCCCCTCCCAAAAGTATTGATAACTCCACAATTTAAACTGTTCTTGTAAAAATGCTTTGGCATTTTTATGAATAAAAAAATCTACCTCGCTTTGTCTCTCAAATATTCGAAAAGCCCTTTCTAATTGATCTTCATTGACTAGGATTTTATGTTGTTTTATTTTCTTGAGTATTTCTTCGGTCTTGGTGATTTTGCCCCTTTCTGAATAGATCACTTCGAAGACTATGGTGTAATTATCGGTAATTTCTTTGAGTTCATAGATCAGATCTCGCTTTTCATTGGCTTTTTTCAGCTCAATTTTCGACGCATCAAAGAAAAATCTATATCCATCTACTTCTACTTCTAAACTGCGAAAGATCTTGTCTGTCTTGACGTAATAAAGCATTTGAGTCTTCCAGAAAAGAATGACATCTTGATCATTCGTATAAACTCTTTCGTAGACATTATTGTGAAATGGGGTAGAGTGAAAATAAATCGATCCGCTCTCGCTGAAATATCTGCTAAAAAATGAATAAAGCTTATCAAAAAGCTCTTCTCGAAAAGAAGGATAATTCTGTAGTGCTTTCTCTATGTCTTTTTTGAGTATGTCTTCGATCTTGCTATAGTACTGTGACTTTATTCGCATCAGGTTAACAAAGCCACCTTGTCCTTCAATTTTGGATCCTACAAAAACATCCTGCAATGCTTTGAAGAATTTTTGTTCTTTAGTCATATGGAGTTATTTATAACATATTTAACTATGAGAATTATCTACAAAATATGAATTATTGTACATAAATGATTAGTTTGCTATTGTCATACGGAGCTATTTTATTTCTTTGCTAATATTTTCTTCATCAAAAAAACTCTGTATACTGAATTATTATTTATTATCTTATAAATAGTCAAAAGCTAGCACATAGACTCTACTTATGGAAATAGGGGAAATAAACATTACTAGTAGGAGTATTTTAGATGGTACTTTTTGTGAGTCTATGGTTCACAATGCCGAGGTCTACTGTGATGAAGGTTATAATAAAGCGG
Source organism: Candidatus Dojkabacteria bacterium (assembly GCA_025999155.1). Classification (GTDB taxonomy): domain Bacteria; phylum Patescibacteriota; class Dojkabacteria; order JAOAGR01; family JAOAGR01; genus KatS3mg084. The sequence continues at coordinate 363,233 of AP026679.1, read as the reverse complement.
CAGATTTGGTTTTTCGGGCTATAGCTGTGTTTGAGCCTTTATTTGAGATTTCAGCAAGTTTAATATTTTTAGTCATTGGACAGATTCAAACACTGACAAAAAATATTCAAGATGTCATTTATTCTGCAAGGATTAATTATAGGGATTTTACATTACCTTGGATAGGTTCGTTGAATAATGCTCAAAAATCTATTTCTTACAAAGATAATAAGACAGAATTATCTACACAAAATAAAACTCACCAAAACTTGAATCCGTTACTGCGTAGACTATATACCTCTTTGAATAATTCTAACAAAGCAATAATTCCATTAGAAGATGTATTACAACAAGATAACGAAGTGAATACTGATCAACAAACATTTTTATATCCAACAACAAAGATAATTATTAAAGACGATTCGGGAAGTCAACAAGTTTTGGTATTTGGTACAAAGAAGTCAGAGAAGAATGTGGAGCAACAGTCTGATACTTCAATTTCTGTCTCTGATAGTCCTGAAATACCTGCATCTGCTACTTCTACCTTCAATGATTTTACTACATTATCATCAATTAATTGGGGGTCTCAAGATTTCAAGGAAATACTAGCTTATTATAATGCTACTTTGATTGATACCTCACAAAGTAATGTCCATAAATTGTATGTGCCCTCAATCAATAACGGCATACGACTTCTAAGTGGTGATCTTTTACCAGATAGATCGTATACATTATCACATGGCCAGGATCTCGAATTTGAATTAAATCAACGATTCCTACCAATTATTGAAGAAACTTTAAAAGAAATCGAAGTCGAGTTTGCTTCCGAAAATATCGCATTTGCTCCGTATATTATTAGATATGACGGTATAAGATATGATCAGGAAATGATTGTTATAACTGAGAATACAAATTTGATGCAATTTCAAGTAGCAGGTTTAAAATGTAAAGTAGATAACACAATTGCCAGCTTAGTAAATGGCTTTGAAATCGTGTATTTATACAATGATGAGTTTTTCTGTCTTGGTACATTACTTAATGCAGATGAGAGTACTGATAGTATTGAAAAAATTGTTATCAGACTTCGCTAAAACTTTCTATTCTTTATACATATATTTTCAATGTAGTACCTGAGTCTTTTATAGTTCTCTTGAGCAATATTTCAAATTATTCGAGATTTTTAGTTAATCAAAAATGTTTTAAAATACTACAGTCTAAAATATGAACTTATGACAAACATAGACGTGACTAATTTATTTAATAACTTACTATGTCGAATATTTTAAAAGTATTTCTGTCGGTCTTTTTCTTATCATTAAATTTATCTATAAATTCTGCAAATATTGCGTACGCCCAGAATCAGGATGAATCGCAAAAGACAGTACAACAAGCAGTACAGGAAATTGAAGACACAAAGATATTTATAGCAACAGTTGTCGATGCTGCTGAAGTCGATGAGATCAGCAAAACTAAAGAATCCAATAGCCAGCTTGTGACTTTAGAAGTCGATGTAGAAACTCCTGCTGGTATCAGAAAGGATTCTATAGAAACGACCTTTGTGTTTCCAAATGCCCAATTCAAAAAACCATTGGTAGTAGGGGACAAAGTTTTAATTGAGTCTACACAGTATTTGGCTCCTGGTTCGCCGATAACATTTATTAGTTACTATCGTCAAGAGAATATGTTTGTATGGGCTATTATCTTATTGGGGTTATTTTTTATTGTTTCAGGGGCAAGAAATAATATCAAGTTCATACAAATACTATTAATATTTCTAGTGTCTGGTTTAATTGTGATTTTCTTCTACAGACGAAGTACTTATTTGACTTTTGGAGGGCTCTTTTTATGGCAGATTATTGCAACTTACTTTTATGCATACCGTACTTTCTTGAAAAAGACTCCTGCTTTAGTTCTCACTTTGAGTATATTTGTCAATCAGTTATTGGCATTAATTATCGCTTTTGCAATGCGTTCTATTCATATATTTGATGTCGGATTGTTTGATTTGTTTTTTTACACTATCAATGATGCACGGGTAGTAATGATGTATGTATTTGCTTTATTAGTAATTTATCCAATTAGCGTAGTTTTTGCTGAACAATTGTTAAAAGAAGGTATTAAGAAGAAAAAGGAGGATAATTATATTTCAAGGATTAATCTGATGAAGCATATTGCAAGCGTCATTTTAAAATCCTTAAATCATATTTTTCTGACCCTTTTCGGTTTATTTTTTGCTATTTTTATCAGTGTTGTAGCTTTAGGATCAAATGAAGAATACTTTTTACAGGCAGTGAATAATAGTTCTTTGTCTCAAATGTTATCTATAGGGTTTTTAATCTTGTTTAATATTGTAGTATTTGTGCCTATGGTTTCAGCTTTTGTCGGTATATTTCTCGGTAGAGTAGAACCGCATGAAATAGTGACTGATCGAAATTTAAAACAACTAGAGCTATGAGAGATTTCGTAAAAGTTAACCGTAAAATCATAGTTTGGTTTATCACAGGAATAATAGTGTTAGCAAATATATTTCTAATAATTTTTAACTTCTCTTTATTTGAGACATTCCAAATCAATTATCGTAATGATATAAGGCGTAAGGATCTAGATAATATAAAAAGTGAGATAGAAAGATTTATCAATGAGACAAAAAATTGTCCAAGAACGTCTACACCTCTCCCTAATACTTATCTTCCTGAATTGTTGGTTGATGATAAGGGCAATCCCAGAGGTGGCGTGTCTATTGCAACTCTAGAAGAGGCCGATGATTTCATTGATATTCATAGAAAAGATCCTAAAGGTTCCCCTTATCTAATTGGAGTGATGCGTAATTATATAATTATCTATACCTTGGATTATGAGTTAGGGTCCGGTCGTAAGACTACATATTCTATATCGATAAGTACAGATTTATGTAACGCACTTGTGAATCGTAGAGGTATGAATTAGAAAATACCATTTAGAGTACATCGAGAGTCTCTGGCTTTAGCTTACTTAACCCTAATAAGTTAGCATATCTTTCTGTAGTAGATAGTCTTTTATGCCCTACCATCTTAGAGATAAATAAAATACTTGTTCCCCTAGCCAAATGATGAGCTATAAAGGTGTTACGAAGATCATTCACTGTAGCATTTTCAATCCCAGCTTTTTTAAAGGCCCTATCAAGATAAAATCTGACATTTCGTATCAGCATCGGTTTACCGGATTTAGTGAGGAACAGATGTGTGCTTTTCTCATGTTGTGGCCTTATCTTTAAGTAATCAATGATTGCATTAGCAGCAGCTTCGTTCAATATTACTTCTCTCTCTGGTGTTGATTCGTAGGCTCTAATTATAAGGCGTACTGGTACACCATTTTCATATATTATGTCATCAAGAGATAGTCTACATAACTCCCCAATTTTCATTCCAGTTTGTAGTAGTAACTCTACAATCGAATAAAGCCGTTGATCTCTTCGACAGGTATCGCGCAGAGCTTTGTATTCTTGAGTTGTCAATACTCTAGGCATACGTAATTCAAATTTTGGATGGGGTATTGAATGAGCAGGATTCTTATCGATGTATTTAGATTCAAGTGCAAATCGAGAAAAGGTACGAATACTATTCAACTTGCGAGAAATACTTTTCATCGTGTACCCCTTCTCCTTAAGATCTTCTATAAATGCTTTGATATCTTCAGCATCTATGTCTCTGAGTTCTTTATTTCTGACTTTGGTGCAGAAATCAATATATTGTTCTATATCCTTCTTATAAGCGATAATAGTATATATTGATTTGTCTTCCTCTCTGAGCTTATTTTCAAATAATTGAATTATGTTTTGCATACTTATAACAATTACCTATAAATTCACTACCTAGACATATTCTACACCATATTACAGTTTATTCAAGTTCGTTGTATGTATCAGATACATAATGATTGAATCTAGGAAAAAATCAAAACTCCCTCGTTCGTTGAGGGAGTTTTGATTAAATTATATTTAGACAGTAGGATACTAGTTGAGTTCACAACCACTACCACTGCATGCCATTACTTGCTTTTGTTCTGTAGCATCATCTGTTTCGTATACGGTTATTAGTGAAAAGTCTATTTTGGGGAATTTTTCAGCAAGACGATTATATGTAGCTTCATCTATTTCTTCATAAGGAGCAAGCTGATATACATGATTAGATTTAGGTAAGAATGCAATGCCACCAACTAGATCCCAATTTTTATAAACCCAGTTACCAACTTCTACCCACTCATCATCAGCAACATAAATAGTTACTGAAGGGTTGTGTTCTGAATAATATATTTTTACTGTTTTCCAGTATTCTAACTGTTCTATAGCTGTAATATCATTACGACAAATCGCATTCTCTGGAGATTTGACTGGAAATTCAAGTACCCAGGTATTTGCATTTTCTGGTGATTGGCCTACTTCTGGATGGTAAGGTACTCCTTGATCTCTCATTAGTTGGAATAGAGGGTCACTTGCCGCTATACGTATTCTACGAATGTAATACGGAGCATAGCGTGGATGTATACCGCTAGCACTGTCAACTATTTGAGAAACAGTTCCTGAAGGTTTGACATTTGTGATCGCAGTTGATGGATTAATTCCAAGTCTTCTGGCATATTCTTTATTGAATTTTATAGATGCCGTTTTGAGCTTGTGTAGCACTTCTGGATTACGTACTACTGGACAGTCGTAATGACCCGTTATGGATACACCAAGCAGCCTTTCTTTCTCACAGTTTTTTTTCCACTCCTTAGACAAATAACCAAAATCAGTAAGAGTTGCCTGGTAAGTACCTAGTAACGTTGCTATGCGGATTTTTGACAAAAGCGTGTCTACAGTATCCTCTTTGCGTGCTACAACTTCTGTCAAATTACAAAATTGTTTATTTTGAAGCATTACTTCGCCACACGGATTGCATCCCATATTCCAGATTACAGATTCATCTAATGCTCGTAATCGTCTCTCGGGTAATGTTTTAAACAGATTTTCTCGGTTAAATATACCTCTTTCGCCAGTGCCTGATTTTACTAATGATAACCACTCTTCTAAAAACTCTGTTGCTGTTGGTTTATGTTCGTATACTGCCGAATTATTAGCCATTGCACGGTATGGAGCTGTTTCCCAGAATCGCCCGACTTTAGCATCACGCATTGCTGTATCATCAAGATCTGATAATGAAATCAATGCACTACGTCTCACACCTCCGACAACTACGATTTCACCTATTTTACATACAATGTCATGGATATCTATTGGGCTTAATCTACGTTCTTGGTTTTGCAAGATCTTTGATCTTGCAAAATCAAGTAAACTTTTCAGAGGTTCAGGCCCCGATGCTCTTCCTCCACTAGTCATTAAACGAGCTCCATATGGACGGATTTGTGAATAATCAAAATCTATATCATATCCGTTATACCATGCTTGTAGACCTGCTGTTAAGGCATCTGCCCATCCTTCCCTGGAGTCTGGGATCACAAAGGTGGAAAGTTTTTTACCTGTTTGTTTCTTAATTTGTGGTAAAGCTTCTACAAACTTTCGCTCTACCGAAAATCCTACACCACCGCCACACATCAGGATATACATAATTTCAGCAAAATCCGTTAATTTCGTGGGAGCTACGTACGAACAGTTATAAGCGCAGACATTTGTCCTTTCTACGGCTTTGCCTGCAAATTGTATTAGGCGCATGGATGGCATCACATCTTGATTTAAGATAGCACGACGCACTTCTTCATACTCGCTATTTGTCAATTTATCCCCTAGCTTAGACCTCATGAAATTCATATATCGATCTACTGTTTCTATCCATGACTCTCTGCGTCCTTCTTCATCTAGCCAACGAGAATATGTTCGGTAGTAAACAAATTCAGCTAATTGATTACGGAAGTATTTACTGCTTTCTCTATATAATTTTTCCACTTCGGGTTTTACAAGTCCCTTAATTTTATTCATTTTCTGTCTTTGCACACTCTCAACTATTGTTTTTGCTTCATCGGATAAACCGACGTCTGTATTGTTCTTTGTGAATGTTGAGCTGTTCATTGTCGTAATATATCTTTTTAAAAAGCTATTTTACCTCGAAGATCGTTTACGATACATCTTGGTATCGAATCATATTTAAACCGGTAGTGCCTTGCAAGAACTTATAATATATTGTATGCCAAATATGAAAATGATTTATGTCTTCTTAATTTGGATTAGAAAAATTCTTGTCTCAATTGTTATAAATAATTTATCACTTTTATAGCAATCACAGAGAATACGTAACAAAAATCACAACATTGCTTTTAATATTAAAAAGTTTTATGTGGAAACAAGTTTATATGAGTTATTAATGTAAAAAACACTGCTGTCATAAGAAATAAAATTTACCTGTATCACTATGATTTTACTCGCTGTTCGGAATAGAAGAATAATCTAGAAGTGTCTGAATAGTTATCTACAAATGTTATAAGGTGATTTACTTTGTGTGTGTAAGAATCTCTTTTTGACGTAAAATTTTTGCCATTAATATATAAATAATAAAAAGTATAAGTACGTATTCCAGAAGAGACTTGATAACTATGCCTGGCTTGAATTCAATATCAAGTAGTATAAATGTCCAATCACCTATCGATTCTAGATTCGGGAAGAAGAGTTTTAAGACTACGCTTATAAAAGGAGTGATAAGACCATCAACAAGATGTTTCACTGCGTTTTGAGTAGTGTTACCAATTACAATGCCAATAGCCACCCCGAATATAGCGTATTGTTTCATAAAGGATATAAAGTCTGAAATAGCTGTAAAGTTATTTACTAGGCTGTTGAGAGAGATTAAACCTTGCAAAGATGATTCGCATAGATCCGAATGTCTGTTGTCAATTTGTGTGTTTGTCTGATTATCAAGTTTTGCTTTTTTTTTATTTTGTCCGGGTGTCATACCTTCAGTTACAATAATATAATCTTATGTTTTCTTGATTTCTGCAAGTAGAGAATCTAAAATAAATTGCTAGGCCAGGATGTTCTAAAAAAGTAAATCGATCCAACGTTTGATTTCTTTTTGTCTCATATAACCTGGTCCCGTGGGATTAGGTTGAGAGGCATGTTTATGGTCATAAGGATCAGATGCTACTTGTCTGGGACGCCTGCCTAGCACAATACACTTGGTTTATATGATTTAGTTTTTTATCGAGATTGTTGTTCTCGATACCCCGCGACAACGCGCATCTGTAGGTTTTCTAATTTGTTTTAGAGTGGAGAATAAGAGTATTCGGAGAATATTTGGCTAGCTCTGTCGATAAAATAGAGTAGCATCTTCTTAGATTCGTGTTTCGTGTGATTTAAGATAAGATAAATATTAACCCGATAACACAGAAGCATACTTTGCTATATTGACTGCGAAAACCAGTCTCGTGAATCATTATGGCGCGAGTGACAGGATTCGAACCTGTGACCTAGGCGTTAGGAGTGCCTTGCTCTATCCTACTGAGCTACACTCGCATGCTTGCACTTATTAAAGTATATAATTATATGAATTATACAGGAGAATTATAATAAACTCGATAATTAGCCTATAATATGATATAATATTGATATGAATACAAGACTACCAACATATTCATATGCTCATGTACATCGCCGCAAAAAGAGATCTGCAAGCAAATTATTTGCGTTGATGATTTTGAATTTTTTGATGATAATCTCTTTATTGGTGATTCTTGTATTATATGGTCCTATAATGTGGCACGAGATCTTATATGCTTACGATAATGTATTTAATGAAGATTATAAGAAAAGATTAATAGTAGCAAATGATGTACCAAAGCTTTTGAAAGAATCCGAAATACTCTTAGAACCGGTCAATCCTATTCCTGAACCTGTGGATCGTGATTTTTCTGTAATCATTCCAAAAATTAATGTAAATAAGAAAGTCATTAAGGATGTAGACATTACAGATGAAGTAGCTGTTCAAGAAGCTTTAAAGCAAGGTATTGGCTGGGCTAGAGGTACTGTGGAGCCTGGTCAGTATGGTAATTCTTTGTTATTTTCACATTCATCACGTAATGTTTGGGATATACCGAGATATAATGCAGAATTCACATTACTCAATAAACTGGAGTTTGATGATCTTTTTACCGTTGTATATCAAGGCCGGCAGTATGATTTTATAGTCTTTGAAAAGACTATTGTCGATCCTGACGATGTTAGTTATGTGACAGGAGCTGCAGATGGTAGGATAGTGACACTACAGACTTGTCATCCGCCGGGTTCTAACAAACAACGACTTATTGTAAGAGGAAGATTAATCGCAATGCAGACTTTCTAAATATCAAATATTTCAATATTAATCAGCAATTTGTTTGGGGATTCAGTTTGTTGGTTTAACACAATCATTCCTAGCAATACCTCACGATTTTCTTTGATTGCTGTGAGTATGGAATCTAGTTTTGTTGATTTTGCGATTTCCTTTTGATTTTCTCCATTGATGTCAGATAAGATGAGTTTGTCAGAATACTCTATAAAAAGATTTTGACTGTAATTATATCCTATGATTCGTGCGGGTGTCTCATCATGATTTATACCATTGATAGACAATGAGGTGTTCTCGTTTCTATCTAAGTTATAATAACGAAACTGATTGGGAGACAAAGTATTATTTGTCAGTATGACTTGATTATCACTGTCTAAATAAACGATTTTTTCGTTGGGATATAGATTGAATTTCCTAAGTTCGTAGTTTGCAAGATTAAATGTATAAATATTTGTTTCAGTTTGGATGAGGATAATATTTTGTTTTTTAAGAAAATTGTATGCTTTTAATAGGTTATTTCGCCTGATATTATCAAAATTGGGAATGTCAATTTGTTGTGGGTTATTACCAAAATATGTATTTTGTACTAGATCGATATTTTCTGGTCGTATGACTGAGTATACAATAAAATCATCAGCACAAAAGTGTATGGAGGCTCTTTCCTCAGGAGTTGTTTGTTTATATATGGAGTGAGTTGTGTTGGTTGATATATTACGTGAAAGTATTTCTCTATTATTTTGGATTACAAAGTAGGAGTTGTCTGGAGACCAATAATATTCGTCATCTTCGTGCGGGATGTAACCAGGTAATTCTGATACTCTTGCATCTTCTTGGATAATGTATATTTTCTCTTTTGGTATGATGATAGCAACGTGTGTGCCTAGATGACTAGGAAGTATTTTTTTTGGTCTGAGTACATTATCTGGTTTAAGTATACTGGTTAAATCTATAAATTGCTCGTTTTTGATATTGAGTCTAAAAATTAATCTTGAGATAGAATAGCGATAAAGCATTAATCTGTTATTTTCTATTTTCTCGTAAAAAAAAACGTTCGGGTTTGATGTAGGATAAACTGCCTTAGCTTCGATACTCTGATCTTTAAAATCTAGAGTCTGAGGGTAGAGAATTGGGTAGTATACTGAAACGAAGCCTTTTTGAAATTTGATCGTCTTTTCCCAGAATCGATTATCGTTTGTTTTTATATAGATCTTAAATGGATGACTACTGTTTTCTTTTCGTGGCAAAGCTAATACTTGAGAAGTCGTACCTATTTTTTTGTCGTCTAGATAGACATCAAAGTTAGATACATCACGAAGATGTATATAATCCATTTCCTCGATTTTTGCAGAATTAAAATCGATTCTTATATTATTCACAGAAAAAATGGTAAATGTGAGTAAGGAGATAAATAGAAGAGGTGAAAAAAGCCATCCTAGCTTCTTGCCCAATCTTGTAAGTTTAGTTTCAGGAAATTCACTTTTCATTCTCACAATTATACGGTAAAGTATTAATGATACAAATGAATAGCATGTATGAGATATTTTTTGTTTAAAACAGATCCAGACTGTTACTCAATAGACGATTTAGCTCGAGAGTTAAAAACTATTTGGGATGGGGTATATAATTTTCAGGCTATTAATTTTATCAAATCAATGAAGACTGGTGATAAGGTGTTGATTTATCATTCTCAAAAAGATAAAGCTATTGTGGGTATGTGCAGTGTATGTAGCGAGCCTTTTCAAGATTTGAACGCTCCTCGTCCCTCATATGCAGTAGAGATAATGTTCGAGAGAAAATTTAAAACTCCTGTTTTTCTAAAAGAGATTAAATCTAATATTTTATTTCGCGATTTTCTGCTGGTCAGAAATCCTCGGCTGTCGGTGATGGCTGTTCCTGATGATCTTGTTCCGCTGCTGATTCGTGATTAATTTAAAGAAGTTTTATGGCTGTGGGCAATATATCGAAGGACTAAAAATTCTGTACGTTTTGGGGTATTGACTTTTCGAAACTGTCTTTTATAACAAAAGGACTTGGATTTATTCGGGATTGTTAATAATATTCTACTAAGCTAATAAATATCAGGAAAAGAGAGTATGTTTATCACGTTAGTTGTGTTTATTGTTTCATTGATTGTTGAAATATTAATTATTTTTTTGTTGAATCCGATTAATCATAGTGGTCTTTTGAATAATGTACATGTTTTTATTTTTGCATTGAATACAAGCGTTTTGTTAGGGTCGTTGTTTGCGGTCCTGCAGGTTTTAGCTTATTGGTACCTACATTTATATGAAGATATTATTACAAAAGTCTATGTGAAGCGAGCTTTTGTTTTTGGCATATTTAGTTTTGTTTTGGTGATGCTCAAAATATATGGGATTTTGGATATACAAGTTTTCGCCGCTTTATTCGTCGTATTTAGTTTTTTTGAGCTACTGGTTTCACGAAATTACCGGAAATAAACTCGTGTTCACGCTGCTGTATAGTAAGGATATAGGTTAATTGCATTATGTGCGTGTTGTGGTATCATCATACAGGCTTCTTTTACCGAAATCCTCTCTGATACAGAGAGGATTTTTTATTTGGCATTTAAATATCATGTAAAAAGTAATATATTTAGCATATTCATGATAGTGTATAGACACAATCTTCTGTGGAAGCGTCTCAGGGCAAAAATTGGGACAAATGAGATCGAACCATTAAAACTTTTAGGTTGGTTTCTTGTGTTCTTTTTCATCATAAGTTTCTTTGGGATGAGATTATTGAATTCTCTTGAGGAGGGTTATCAGGCAGAGAATAGATTGCAGCTTTTGTATCAACAAGTAAATGAGCTTGAAAATGAGAACAGGATATTAAGAAAAGAAAATGAAGCTATTGCTAGTGAATCTGAGACAGAATCTTTATATCGGTCGTTAGGTTATAAAAAACCTGGTGAGGCAATTTATTTGATCGAAAAACCTAATCCTACAGTATTGCCTACTCCCGCTAGTGGTCAATATGATAAAGAAAATACAGCCAGATCAAATTGGCAAACTTGGTTCATGCTATTATTTAGTGAGTAAGTAGAATCATTTACTTACAAAGTCGTTTTAAATTTGCATTTTTACGATTGTAGATATATTTTTGTTTGTTAATTAAAATTTTGTTTGATTATGGTGATATAAATATAATTGACTTATGTTAAGCAGAGTAGTTTTTGATATAGAAACAGTAGGGCTGGATTTCGATAAAGATCTAGATCAGGTACAGCAAGAGTATTTAATCAAGTACGCAAAAGATGATGAAGAAATACGTTTAATAAAGGAGGGATTGGGACTATATCCACTTACGGGTAAAATAGTCACCGTTGCTATGTATAACGTTGATTCAGATAGAGGGGCAGTTTTTTATACTCCGAGTCTAGGAGAGTTTGAAACAAGCGAATTTGAGGAAGAAAATGTGAAATACTATGCTTGTGATGAAAAGGAAATATTAGAACATTTTTGGGAGACTATAGTAAAGTACGACAGATATATTACATTTAATGGTAGAGCGTTTGATATTCCGTTTATTCGGATTCGATCAGCAATTTTAGGGGTTAAATGTTCGATTGAACTTATGACACCTAGATTTCGTACTTCAAATGGATTTAATCCACATATAGATCTTCTTGAAGAGTTGACATTTAACGGCACAATTAAAAGGTTTAATTTAGATTTCTATTGCAAGGCTTTTGGTATAAAAAGTCCAAAAGAAACGATGTGTGGATATGATGTTACGACAATGATAAAAGAAGGCAAGGGTCTTGAGGTTGCTCGATATTGTTATGGAGATGTACTAGCAACTGCAGCATTATTTCGAAAATGGGATGCATCATTCTCAGTCAAGTGAGAATAATTTTGCAAAAACATAATATCGTGTATCATTTTGACCATGGAGATCGTGAAAAATATTATAGATTGGGTTTTGGAGATTATCGCTAAGTACGGTTTACTAGGTGTATTTATTGGGTCGGCTGTAGAAGAAATTATCGCACCTATTCCTTCTCCTCTTGTTATGATGTCGTCAGGAGCGGCTTTATTAGGACATTATAATGATATTTCTGTAGGACTTGTCACTAATATGTTTTTAGTGGCTATTGTCGGGAGCTTTGGTGCGACTTTAGGATCTTATGTCATGTATGCTGTAGGTTATTTCGGAAGTAAGCCTGTTATTGACAAAACTAAGAAGTTTACTGGAGTTAGTTGGGATGAAATTCAAAACTTGCAGTCAAGATTAGATGGTACTAAAAAAGATGAGTTGACAATAATGTTTTTGCGATCTGTGCCTGTCATGCCGAGTGTGGTTATTGCTGTGTCTTGTGGTGTATTAAGAATAAATCCTCTTTCTTATTTTGTTAGTTTTTTTTGTGGAGGAATTGTCAGGAATATAATTTTTCTGATTATTGGTTGGCAGATGGGCTCTGCCTATTTACAGGGAGCAGATTCTTTAGAAAGTATTACAAGTATAGTGTCTAAAGTGATAGCTAGTATACTAGTCGTACTTTTAGGTTATCTGTATTGGAGAAGATATAAGATAGGGAAGGGGAGAGAAGTATAGGGGGATTAATGTAAGATTATGTTTGACTGTCACTACTTTTGTCGAGTGTGTTTTCGTATCATGCTAAGTGCTGTATTGAAACCTTGTTTAGAATAATCCTGAGCAGCTAAACCTTCGTACAATTTATGACCAATTCTGTCTCTTATCCGGTCTAATACTTCTTTTTTGTTATTGCTGTTTAGTCCTTCCAGCAAGTCTGTCAGGACTCCAGGGAATTTTGCTTCTAATATTCTCACGGCATATGCTGCATACGTTGGAATGACCAAAGAGAAACCACGACTGTTTATAGTCCAGTATATCAGAGGTGGGAGTGTTTTTGTTGGATCTCCCGGATCACGAATATCATCTCTGAATAATCTATCCTTAACAAATGTGAACGTTTGTAAAAGATATTCCCTTAGTGGGAGATCGGTAAATTGTTCGATAATGAGCTGCTGTAGATTTTTAGCCATTTCTTCTGGATATAAGTATGCTATAGGGATGTTAGAGTAAGTCGATGTATTTGAACTGCCTAACTTACGATTCGTAGCTAGTGAACGTGTAGGTATTAACCTCAATAACCAATCAATAATTCCCTGTTTTGAACAGCTAGACCGAAGAGTTTCGGCTGGTAAATTCTGTAATTTGTCCCATATATTTTTCCATTTATCATCAGTGCTGTATGGGAGCATATTTTCACTTTTTAGAGCAATCAGTATTTCCCCAATCATAACCTAACTCCGAAGTGATTTTGTACATCGAGTAGAGCTTGTTTGCATTGCTCGCGGGATTGCAGGTCTAGTCGGTACAATCTCTTGAATAATTTTGCTCCAATTATCTGACGTATTTCTTTTCGTGCCTCTATCGGATTTTCTAATGTTCTTAATTGTAGCATTGTGTCTAGTTTAAGGTCAGTATGTGTGAATAATAATTCAAGTATACAGGCAGAGTATGTATAGGATGACGCTACTAATACACCAGGATAACGTACTTCAAAATACGGTAGAGGAAGATGTAATTCGCGGTCTAATGCATGTATGTCTTCATCTGATTTTAGATAATTATACAAATAGGTATTATTCGAATCTCTATGCAAATTATTAAACAAATCTAGATTCAACTTTTTAATCTCCGCTACAGATACAATAGAGTCCTGTGGATATTTTTGTGATTTTTGAGACAAATAATTACATACGGTGTCAAAAGAAATGGGATAATATTTCCTGAGAATTTGCTCAATCTGTCCCGTAGTTTGAGGGTTTTGCTTCATCAAGCTATTAAGTTTTTCTCGTGCGAAGAGAAAGTAATTAAAAAGAAGTAATTGCTAACTATAAGGCTAACGCAGAAGAAGATGATGAGGCCTACGGCAGGAAGCAGGATATTCGACCAAAATCAAAATACCAGTGTGAGTTTCTTTACAAAGAAAAGCAACGTAATGCCGTGATAGAAACTATCAAAAATAACTTTCCGCTCAATGTGATGTATTTGGATGGTGCACGAAGATGGCTGCTCTGCATTACTGTATGGTCAACAGCGTACTATCAGCATCAGTGAATATATTAAAGGTGATTGCTTCTAAACGAAAAATATGTCCATAAATTGACAAAATAAGAACAAAATCAAATTTTAGGCTATGAATTGATGAGTTATTTTTTGGAAGGCACAGAAAAAGAGCGGCTAGATTGGTCAAGGATAATCAACGTTAAAAAGCGAAAAAGAAAACAGAAAAGGGACATTGAAAAACGGAGCCCAACCATATTATCCTTTAGCATGAAGATGGTAAAACAGCCTTTGAAAATTCCTCAATTCTATGCAACACACACATTCACACTAAAGCAGGAATATTAATCAATTTTTAAATCAATCGGTGGATGACTGCAAATTAGAAGAAAGCGGACTTTATACACTTGTTGCAGAGGCCTGTGAGACAGTCGCTAAATCTCGACCTATTTCTTATTACTGGCTGCCAGACTAGGATTCGAACCTAGATACAGGGATCCAGAGTCCCTTGTCCTACCATTAGACGATCTGGCATTGTCATTAGATTATACCATTAGTCTATATTGTCTTGCATAGCTGCGTGATTCTAAATAATATGGTTGGGGATTTGTGTGTTGTTGTGGTCGAATATATCAAGCTAATTTTATTTCTTTGACTTTGTTATCAGCATCAAAAATTATTATTAGTCTTGGATTCAATTGATGTTTGGCTATTCATTGTTGGTTTGTTTCTTCTTCGATGATGTACCCATGATGAGGTAGATATACTCTCAATGCTAGTTTATGGTCGAAGTCAAAAATCTTTGTCAGTTTGTTGAAGTTGTTAATGATTTTTTGAGGTGTTATTTTCAATTCTAAAGGCAAATTTTCTAGTAGTACATAGGCGAAGCCATCTTTGATTTCAGCGCGGAAATAACCTGACATGTTAAAATAAGATACCGCTATCAAACTAACCAAATGTCCGATGTAAGGAAATTTATCGAGTGCGATTATGCTGTTAGTCAACAACGGGATGGAATTTTCTATGCCTACAGTGTTTAATTGATGGGATTTCTCGATAAGTTTCGGAAGATTTTGTAATTCAGGATTTGCCCATGCCCATAACCAGGAATTATCAATTTTGGACTCTGTGCCTAGTACTTGTATAGATGGTGAAACTCTTTTCTTATAGGCTGTTTCTGAAAATTTTATAACGCATTTATTCAAATCTATTTCCCATAAATAATTCTGACCTAAGAATTCTGACAGAGCAACTTGTTTATCAAAGGCCGTACATATATGAGTGTGGAGTAGATCTAAGATAGACATGTTATATTATAGGAATTTATAGCTATTCGTAAAATATTAATTTATACTCTATACGGAAATTATGATTTTTATAGTAGTAAATCATTAAACAAAAGATTTTAGGATTAGATTATAGTTGTCTTTGAAGTTTGTAGCTTTATGGGTTTTCGCATACAATGGAATAATGGAGAATATCGGTATTGTAATATTAGCTGCTGGCAAGGGTACGAGGATGCGTTCAGAGTTACCGAAAGTACTACACGCTCTCAAGGGTAAACCTATGATTGAGTACACGATTGAAGCGGCATCTCAACTTAATCCAAGAAAGCTTATTCTTGTAGTGGGTTATAAAAAAGATGACGTGATACAAGCAACTAGTAAATTTCATAATTTAGAATATGCTATACAAACAGAACAATTAGGCACCGGGCATGCTGTCAAAGCGACACAGCCTTTATTGAAAGACTTCGAGGGGAATATTTTAATTTTATTAGGGGATGTGCCTCTCATATCATTAGAGACCTTAACAAATTTATTGCGTTTTCACGCCGACAAAAAAGCTGCCTGTACCGTCCTGACTGCCGTATTAGATGTTCCTTTCAATTACGGAAGAATTGTACGATATCATGACGGCAGTATTCGAAAAATTGTCGAGGAAAAGGATGCTACAGATGATGAAAAACTCATCAAAGAAATCAATTCAGGTATAATGGTATTTGATGGACGTTATTTATTTGATGTATTAGATCAGATTAAAAATAATAATGCCAAAGGAGAATATTATTTGACAGACGCTATTGAGATTCTTGTAAATAAAGGTTATAAGGTATGCGCGTTCACTGCGACACACTCTCGTGAAGTCTTGGGAGTTAATACTCCGGAACAATTGATGGAATTGGAAAGTTTGTTAGATTAGATGAAGTGTATTGTATCTCTTTCGTTTGTATGTACAGATTTTTATGGTAAAATGCGCTTTAAAGCAATATTACATATTTGGGCTGTCATGATGTTGGTAGGTAGTGGTGCCGTTAGGATAGCATATTTGTTGAATTTGATGCGATAAGTGTAGGTTGTATTTTTAACTTTTGTCATAAAAGTTTGATAATTACAAGTATGAAACAATTACCTCAAGGACAGTATAACTTCAAGGATACAGAGAACAAAATTTTAAAGTTTTGGTATAGTGGACCTTTTTTTAAGCCTGAGTTTAATCCGAAAACACGCAAAGTAGATAATTTTGAAGAATATACACGAGATTCAACTCCAAAATGGACGTTGGTAT
This sequence comes from Candidatus Dojkabacteria bacterium, assembly GCA_025999155.1. Classification (GTDB taxonomy): domain Bacteria; phylum Patescibacteriota; class Dojkabacteria; order JAOAGR01; family JAOAGR01; genus KatS3mg084. Next base: position 346,344 of record AP026679.1, on the reverse strand, counting down.
GTCCTCCGCCGAATGCTTATGATAGGCCTCATATGGGTAATTTATCGGGGTATCAGTATATGGATGCTATGGGAAGGTTCCAGCGTATGTTGGGAAACCGAGTATTACTCATTCCAGGTAAAGATCACGCAGGAATAGAAGGGGAAGTATCTTATATAAAGTACTTTTTAGAGCCTCAAGGTAAATCAAAGTTCGACTTTACTAGAGAGGAATTCTTTAACCAAGTGTATCAAAATCAGCAGCATTTTATTCAGTTGATTCGAGACGATGAACAAAGAGTAGGTCTATCGGCAGATTTTGATAGGGACCTGTACACCATGGATCCGAAAGTAATAAATGAAGTTTTATCTACTTTTGTACAGATGTATAAGGATGGACTAATTTATAGAGGTGTGAGAATAGTCAATTGGGATACGAAATCTCAAAGCGCAATATCAGATTCACAGTGCGAGAGAAAAAAAGTACAAGGTAAACTGTATTACATCAAATATCCTTTAGTTTCTAACTCGTTGGGTATTGATCATTTGGTGATAGCTACAACTCGCCCAGAAACGATGCTAGGAGATACAGGAGTGGTAGTCAATCCAACGGATGATAGATATAAGTCTTTAGTAGGTCGGAAAGCTATACTACCAATAGTCAATCGAGAAATTCCTATTATCACTAGCGGTCGAGTAGAGAAGGATTTTGGTACTGGAGTTTTAAAATTAACGCCTGCTCATTCCTCCGAGGATTATGAAATCATGCTTGAATGGAATAAGAGCCAGGAAGATTTGCTAAATGCCGATAAGGTTATTATAGATTATGTTAATATCATTGATCATAATGCAAGACTTTGTGGCCCCATACCAGATAAATACAAGGGTCTTACAACAAAAGAAGCACGTGAGGTGATAGTTGAGGATTTAAGACACTTAGGCTTACTGGTTAAAGAGGAAGAGATAACACAAAACATATTGGTAAGTGAAAGGACTGGAGCTGTCATCGAACCATTGATGGCTTCGCAATGGTTTATCAGTGTCTCTAGATTCAAGCAAAGGATGCTAGATATAATAAAGACAGGCGAACTTAGGATATATCCAAAATATGCCGCAAATAAATATATATCGTGGGTGACTAATCTAAGGGATTGGGCTATATCTCGTAATTTATGGTGGGGTTATCGTCTTCCAGTATGGTATCGAGGTGTAGTAGAGGAGTTTATCGATGACAGTGGAAAGGTGAGAGTACGTATCAATATAGCAGGAGATTGGGAGGACTTAGATCCTAATAATCCGGATCAAATGAGAGTCCAAATAGAATCTCCGGGAGATGGTTGGATACAGGACGAAAATATTTTGGATACATGGTTTAGTTCGGGTCAATGGCCATTAATTTGTCTAAGTACTCATGGGTTGATGGATGTTGCATATCCTACTGATGTGTTGGTTTCAGGATACGATTTATTGATAAAATGGGACTTATTTATGATTTTGTTTGGTATTTATAAGACTAATAAACCTCCGTTTAAAAACTTATATTTGACTGGTTTAGTAAAGGGTACCGACGGTCAAAAAATGAGTAAGTCACGAGGAAATTTTGTACCTATTGACAAGATTATAGAAAATTATGGGGTGGATGCGTTTCGAATGAATTGTTACTATCAAAACCGAGCAGGACGCGATTATGCTATTACAGAAGCTACTTTGAAGACTTTTCGTAATTTCAATAATAAAATATGGAATGCTTCAAAATTTGTAATGATGAATATTGGGGATCTGGATATATCTAGTATTAACAGCATAAAGTCCGTTACTGAGCTGCGTAATAGATTCGAAGGGACAATTGAATTTAGTCAGGAAGATTTGGATATGTTAGATCATTTAGATAAACTTGATCACGAATTTCATAGCAGTTTTGATAATTTTAGGTTTGGTAAGATTACAGAAAAATTATATGCTAGTTTCTGGCATACATTTTGTGATGTGTATCTTGAGAGTGTCAAATCCAGAGTTAAAGTAAATGCTGAGAATGCTTCTGATCATGAATCTCGCAAAGCCGCCCAAATAGTTTTGTTTTATAGTTTGAAGTCATATCTGAAAATGCTTCATCCGTTTATTCCGTTTATAACGGAGGAAATCTGGCAAAATCTTGTAGAAGATGGGAAGTATGAGATACCAATGATGTATTCTGAGCATTTATAGATCTTGATTTAAAGTTTTGCCTAAGTATTAAAGAAGTAGAAAAAATATTTAGATGAGAGTTATATCAGAAAAAGTTTTATTTTTATCTTGATATTCTTATTTCTTTTCATTAATTCATTAGTTTGTTTTGTGTATTTTGTGTGCCATTTGCTTGGGTACTTGTAATTGTTTCATACAACAAAATATTATCTTGTTTTACTACATTATAAGTAGTTTTAGTTCTATAGCCGACCATAGAAGCAAATTTTGTAATTAAATTATTATAAACGACGTTATTTAAATCTTTGTTATTTATGTAGTTATGTATTAGTCTAAATATTAAATGAGGCTATTTATACTCCAATATTTTTATACTATATTGATATATAAAGATCCAATTTTATGATTATGTTAATATGTATCAATTTAGGCAGTTTTATTACTTTTTCTATGAAGATTTTTGGTGAGAATTGCTAAGTATTCAAAATTAATTTACGGATTGTTCGTACCTTAAAAATAACTATATAAAAATATTTGTACTATTAAAGTATATATTAAAATTAAGTCAAGAATTTTATATCTTATAATAATAAATATTAAGAGAAAGGAAATATTCACAAATACTGAGTATATATTTGACTATAAGAATTAATATGTTTAGTTATAGTAAATCTAAAGCACATAATAGAGTAGAGAAGTGAGCGAAAGTCTATTGTGGTAACTAAATTGATCAGCTAATATTAATTTTTTTGGATTTTTTATTTATGTTTTTCGGAAGTATTAAAGTGAGAATCCCGTTATTATAAAACGCTTCGATTCTTTCAGTATTGACTTGTGACGGTAATAAAAACGACCTTATAAACAATCCGCCATATATCTCTTTATTTAAGTATGTTTTTCCGTTATTTCTCTCAATTCGTTCGTAGGATACAGTAATATAAGTATCATCTATTCGAATATCTACTTGTTCAGGATCTACTCCGTTAATCTGAAATTCTGCGTAATATCCAGTTTCATCCTCACTGAGATTCATAGGTATAGAAGTAACCTCATATCCTTCTCCGGTTACTATCGTTGCATTGTAAGGCAAATCATAAGGTATTACCGATCCAAGAGGCGTGTATCCTGAAAACGGAGTTAATCTCTTGAATAGTCTGGGATCCATTATTAGTTTTTATTTGATAAATCTTAGGTGTAAGTCCATAAAATGGCATTTACTGAATATTCTACCACACTTTTGACAAAAACGCATTTTTATATGAACATGTCTTTCATTTCGTGTAAAATTAGTAGAATTACAACAAAGTACCATAGTCCAATTAAGTAGTAGTAGTATTGTTTCTCGATAAACATTTGAATTATGTTATTGAATTTTTTTTCTAGTCGGATGGTACCATCTTTAAGTAAAAGTATGAATAAGGAAAAGTATATATTAGTGGATGATAAGCAGGATAATAAGCAATAAATGCATAATGATTTAATAACATAAGCACTTTGAAAAAGTAGCCAATACGAGAAAATAAAAGCAAGCGTAATGCCAGCAAAAAAACCTAGATCGAGTAATTTAGATCTTTCTTTGAGCAGTAACAGATTTACACCATATATGAGTGTAAAACTAAACCCCATTAAGCCTAAAAAAGAATTTGGAAAACCAAATAACTCAGCTTGTGGTGAATCCATTACGCTAACACAATTAAATGCTGAATTAATTGAGCAGGATAGATGGATTTGCGGGTCTTTTAGACGATTAACTTTTTCGATGCTTAATATCAAAGAAGCCAGAAGTCCAGTGATAGAGAAAATAATGATAATAATTCCAACTATTTTTTGGAAATTTTGTCCCATACTTCGATTTTAATAAAATTTATTACGTATAAAATGTGTATTATTATAACAAAATGAATTAAAGATTGTCGTGGATAGGCATATAAAGTTCGCAAAGAATATATCTGATTTACTTGATAATAAATTTGAATTTTTAGGTGTCAAATTTGGTTTGGATCCTCTGATTGGATCAGTGCCTTTGATTGGTGATGTAATACCAATTATGGTGTCTTTGTATTTTATATGGATTGGTATAAAGCTTAAAATACCTAAAAGTCGCATATTTCATATGTGCATAAATATGTTAGTTGATGCTATTGTGGGTTTGATTCCAGTGGTAGGTGATTTTTATGATATTATTTATAGGAGTCACTATAAAAATTTCCAGATAATAAGCGAATTTTTTGAACACAATAAAAAATAATGTCGCACAGTATTTGTGCTGATTGGTCAATCTAAATAATCAATGCTATTGTTTTCTAGATATAGCTATGTTATTATAATCCCTAAGTAAAATTATGAGCACAGAAACACAGAACAACGAGCAACAAGTGAGTGGGCAAAACCCTGCTTCAGACTCACAACAACCATCAGTTTCGGTTTATAATATGACAGATAGAGAAAAGTGGCTTGCTTTTATATCTTATATATGGCTGTTGTTCATACTCAGTGCATTGCTTGCGGAGAATTCACCTTATATTAAATTTCACGTGAATCAGTCTTTGTGGGTGTTTATTTTGTTTCAGGTGTCAGGCTATATTATAGCTATGATCCCGTTTGTTAATTGTGTTATTTTGCCAGTACTTATTATTGCTAGTCTGGTGTATATGGTGCTTGGTCTAATAAATGCTTGGCAGGGAAAGATGGAGCCTTTGCCATTTTTTGACAGGCTTCCTGTGCTATATCAATAAACAATCCCAGCTAACATTGTTAGTGGGGTTATGTAGAGCTATGAACTAATTTTTCGGTTGCTTTCTCCGGATTTCTGTCTTTAACTGAGATCTAGTAATTCTTATAATTTCTTATATGTTTTTCAAAAAGGTTATTGGTATAGATCTAGGTTCGCATAAGTCGAGGGTCGTGATTCCTCAGAAAGGTATTGTTTTAGAACAACCGACTATTATCGCTGTTGATAACCAGACACAGAAGTTAATTACTGTAGGTATTGAAGCAGAAGAAATGTCTGGGAAGGCTCCAAGCAATATTAGTATCATAAAACCAATAAAAAATGGCGTAATTGCCAACTATAAGGGCACGGAGTCTTTTATTAAGTATTTGATACAGGAATCCTTTGGGCGTTTTACTTTTGTAAAACCATTTGTAGTACTTGCGGTTCCTTCATCGATTACATCAGTAGAAAAAAGAGCTTTAGAAGAGGCAACTATCAATGCTGGCGCTAGTGATGTTTTTTTATTTCCTGTTAGCTACTTGAGTGCTTTAGGTGCAAACCTCGAAATACATAAACCTATTGGTAATATGGTAGTGAATTTAGGAGCAGGTAGCACAGAAAGTGCTGTTTTATCTTTTAATGGAATAGTTGTATCAAATTCAATAAAAATTGGATCTTCCGCTATTAATGAAGCCTTAGTGAATTATTTTAAAAAGGTATATGGCGTGATTATAGGTGAAAACATGAGCGAAATTATTAAATTGAGAATTTGTAGTGTTATCCCTGTAGAAAATCAGAAAAGTATAGAAGTTAGAGGTCGTGATGCTAGTAGTGGTATGCCAAAATCTTTCACTGTACAAACCAATGATTTAGTTGATGCTATTAGACCCACAGTTACAGAGATAATATTGTCCGTACGTAAAGTCTTAGAAATGACACCTCCAGAACTTTCATCAGATATAGTAGATAACGGTATAATGGCTACCGGTGCAGGTATTTATCTTGATAATCTTTTAAATCTCATGACAAAAGCTTTGGGAATACCTGTCGTTATTGCAGAGAATCCGGAACTTGCTACAGCATATGGAATACAGGAAGTTATCGAGAACTTCGATAAGTATGCTAGCAAAGTAAAACTATAAGTTGGGATTTCAAATCATAGATATAATTATTGCAAATATACCGAATAAAATTCGGTAACCGATTATCCATTCTAAAGATCTGTTTTTAATAAAATATAAAAGAAAATGAATGGCAAACAAACCTGATATAAATGCCGTTATAAAGGCAATTAAGAATTGTAAATTTATTGCAACAGTTTTTTCTAATACCAGTTCATTTAATGCAGCGAGTGCAGTAACCGGTATAGAAATCAAAAATACAAATTTAGCTGCAGCTTCTCGTTCTATATTAAAAGCTAATGCTGTAGTTATTGTAATACCCGAGCGTGAAGCTCCAGGAAAAATAGCAGCTATGATTTGGCTTGCACCTATTAAGACTGAGCTGAACAAATTCAGTTTTCCATGTCCTTGTGTGTGTGTGTAGGTAAAGTAGAGAAGTGTCGCAAAGAAAATGGATGAAAGACCTATAGACACTGGTGAATCAAATAACTCATCAATGTTAAGTGTCTTAGCGATAAATCCAAGTATTATAGCTGGTATAGTCGCTGCAACAACATACAGCCCAAGCTGTTTATCCGTATTAAGACTTTTATCGCCCCAATGAATAAAACTCTTGAATATGGCTATCATATCTCTGTTAAAGTAAATTATAGCGGCAAGACATGTTGCTAAATGTATTGCCGCATCGAAGCCTTTATTGTTTTGAATATTCAATAAATATTCTACTATTAACACATGGCCTGAGCTAGATATAGGAAGAAATTCTGCCAATCCTTGTATTAATCCTAAAACAATTGTTTCGAACATCGAATTTATACAATTTTATATAATCTGTTGATATTTAGTGCCTTTTGGAGTGTCGATTAGTTCAAAACCTAATTTCCTTGCTTTTTCTCTTAATTCATCTGCTTGTTGAAAATCTTTTTTACTTTTGGCTTTATCACGCTGCGCTATAATCGTAAGCAATTTTTTATGTATATCCGGATCAATTGTATCTGGTTCTGTCTCTGATAATTTTAGACCAAATACTCTATCAAAGTCATAAATAAGATGTAGCTTTTGTTTTACACTTATTTCGCTATTTATGACCTCCCAAAGAACAGATAGAGCTTTTGGCATATTGAAGCTATCTTCTATTGCTTCTTTAAATTTCTCTTCATATTGATATGTAACGTGATCTTGATTATTATCCTTTTCTGATAAGGATTGCTTTAATTCTTTCATAGTACGAATGATTTTGTTTCGTGCAACTTGAGAGGCTTTAAGAGATTGCCAAGTAAAGTTCTGAGGAGTACGAAAATCTGCTGTCAGATAAAAGTATCTTAAATCAAGAGGGTCAAAACCTTTAGCGCGTATGTCATCGAGATTGTATGCATTACCTAAAGACTTGCCCATTTTTTTATTGTCTACGGTAAGAAAGGCATTGTGGTACCAGTATCTCACATATGGTTCGCCGTATATAGGTTCACTTTGTGCTATTTCATTGGGATGATGTACCGCAATATGATCAGCACCGCCGGTATGTATATCTATTGGGTGACCTAAATATGTATGTGCCATGGCTGAGCATTCAATATGCCAACCAGGGTACCCTCTATAATTCACCCCGTCTATAATAAAATCCCATTGCATTGTGTGATCAGGCCTATTAAACTGCCAAAGACGAAAATCGCTAGGATTACGTTTTTCAGGATCGACTTCTATTTCTGTTCTTACGCCGACTTTTTTGTCCTCTGCTTTTTGTCCTGCAAAGTTCCAGTATTTTTCAAATTTGTTTGTATCATAATAGATCGCTGAGTTTGTAATATATGCATAACCTTTTGCTAATAATTTTAAAATTAGATCTTGTTGTTCTTTGATATGTTCTGTAGCTCTAGGACGATGTGCTGGCTCAAGAAAATTCATAGCTTGATAGTCTTGTATTGCTAAACGAATGTAAAGTTCGGCCACTTCCCAGGGTGTCATGCCAGTACGTTTTGATGTTTTTTCAAGGCGATCTATACCTACATCTGTATCTGTAATTTCTATTGACGATTGTGTAGCCTGAGATAATTTAGCTTTTTGTTCGTCAGTGAAAGTTTCATGTCCTACATCTGTAAAATTTTGTACTTGTATGATTTTATACCCTAAGTATTCTAACGTGCGTCGAATAATATCGGCCATTGTGAATGACCTAAGGTTGCCTATATGAGCTCGATCATACACCGTAAGACCGCAATTATACATAGTGACCTTATTTGGATCGAGGGGGGCAAAAACTTCTTGTTTACGACTAGCTGTATTGTAAATTTTGAGCATCGTTATATAGTAAAGACTCAAATAACGAGTATTGATATTCTAGAGTAAAGTAGCCATTTTTAAAAGCATTACTGTAAGACAGAAATCTAGTGTACATAAGCAGCGTTTAGCTAATACTTCTTATTAGCAATCAAGAATTCATTTAATTTATTATCCAATAGTCAAAAGTAATATCTTCTGTTTGTTGTGTTAGAATAGATACTTCAAAACTTACTCCAGGGGTTTTATTGATCACAGAAATTACTTGCGTACTTGAACTCGTCAAAGTAATGAATATTTTACTTGTTGATTGTACATTGGAATTGTTTATCACAACACGTGTCTGTCCTGCAGTAATTGTCCCTGATCCAACAACCGGATCACCAACGAGAGGAGTTGTATTGATTGTTAGTTTGTCTACAGTTAAATTTCTTATCACTGCTTGATTAGCTTGCAATACAGCGTCGATGACTGTGTCACCATTGGTTGCAACTGTAAACTTGCCCGATGCTATAGCTAGGTTATTTGCTGTAATACTACCATTTACAACAAGTAAATAATCCGTAGTCAGTGTAGTACCACTAAGTGTAAAGTAATCATTTATTCCTAATGAATTGTAATAAAAATTCATGATGTAAACCATGACTTTAGTCTGGCCTGATGAGCTAGTCCATGCTTCTAGAGCTTTACCAACTACAAAACCACTACCAGTAAGCTTTTTACCTTTACCGGGAATATTAGATATGGTAATCATATCCCCAGGTTCGATATCAGGAGAGCTAGGATCTATGTTCACATAGACACGTCCAGATAGTGCTACAGGTTGAGGATTATCAGATGCACTGATATTATGTCCGATGCTATTAAAATCACCAGCTTTATTAATATCAGACATTACACCAATGACACGGGTATTATGAATTCCATCACTTTTCACAAGTCTTACAATTCTTTCATTATCTTGTGTCATAACATAATCATTAGAAGCCATAAGAATATCACCTATTTGAGCATTTAATTCTACAGGGTACATCTCCATGTAGTCGGCAGAGGGAGTACCCGCACAATCGACCAAGAAGACATCATTTGTATCCGTATTTGATCCAGAGTGACAGACTGCCCAACCTGTACCAGTACCAGTAATATCAACTCTTGTTGTGCCATTTGCAATATTATCACTTGCTACTAGGCTTCCTCGTAAATAAGTAGCAGTAACACTAGTATTTCCAATAGTTGTGGTATTAGAACCAGCACCTATGGCTGAATCCCCTATGACGATCTGATTGGCCTGATTGTTCGCTTGAGGTCTGGTGTCGTAACCGATCATAATAGAGTTTAGAGGATTTGTATTAGCATTGCTGCCGGTGCCGAAATGCCTACCAGCAGACACGCCTAAAAAAACATTATAGCTGCCGTTTGCCCAGTACCCACTAGCATGCCCAATATAAACGTTTGCTCCTCCTGTTGCGTTCGACAGACCACTCCATTCACCAATAAAAGTATTCCAGCCTCCCGTTGTGGTTGCTTGACCGCTAAGTGCACCAACAAATGTGTTTGCATGTGCTGTTGTATTTGAATATCCGCTCCAGTGTCCGAGAAATGTGTTATTTACACCTGATGTGAGATTCAGACCGGCATTAGTACCCAATCTTAGCGTACTATTGGAGGATACAAAGCTTTGGCACATAAAATTACTACCATTCCATAACAATGCGTTATTGATGGGGCAAGTAGGAATAGTTTGCCAAGTTTTATCACCACGGAAGAATTGTGAAGTCGTTCCGGGAGCGATAGCATTTTCTTTATTGTTCCAACTGGTGATATTTGCAGATGTAATACCAGCAGCAACACTGGCAGCAAATACAGGATCAGATTCTGATGTTAAATACCCAGCGGTAGCATGATTTCCCCATGAGAAAGCAGTGTTCCAGTTAGTGATGTCAGCAGAGGTAATAGCTGCAGCAGGGCTACCAGTAAATATAGGGTCATTCTCTGTAGTTAAAGTCCCAGTAGGTGAACAAACAAAACTAGTTCCATTCCATATTAGTCGATCATTCCCGGTACAAGTAGGAATAGTTTGCCAAGTTTTATCACCACGGAAGAATTGTGAAGTCGTTCCGGGAGCGATAGCATTTTCTTTATTGTTCCAACTGGTGATATTTGCAGATGTAATACCAGCAGCAACACTGGCAGCAAATACAGGATCAGATTCTGATGTTAAATACCCAGCGGTAGCATGATTTCCCCATGAGAAAGCAGTGTTCCAGTTAGTGATGTCAGCAGAGGTAATAGCTGCAGCAGGGCTACCAGTAAATATAGGGTCATTCTCTGTAGTTAAAGTCCCAGTAGGTGAACAAACAAAACTAGTTCCATTCCATATTAGTCGATCATTACCGGCACAAGTAGGAATGGTTTGCCAAGTTTTATCTCCACGGAGGAATTGTGATGTAGTGCCAAGAGAGATGGCATTCTCTTTATTATTCCAGTTAGTTATATCAGCAGCAGTAATTGAAGCAGCAACACTAGCAGAGAACACAGGATCAGATTCTGATGTAAGATATCCGGCGGTAGTGTGATTCCCCCAGGAGAAAGCAGTATTCCAGTTAGATATCATAGTGTTTGTAATAGAGTTTGCCGGGCTTGCTGTAAAAATTGGATCAGTTTCTGTATAGGTGGGGAAGTTTACACAAACTAGATTTGTCCCATTCCATGCTAAAGCTTGTGAAGGAGTACATGTAGGAAAAGTTTGCCAGGTTTTATCACCCCTTAAGTATTGTGAAGCATTTCCTGTAGGTAGAACATTCGAGTTCCATTTAGCAATATCGCTTGATGTGATACTACTTGCAGGACTTGATGAATATTTTGGATCAGTCTCATTATATGACTTCAGATATCCGGCTGTGGTGTGATTGCCCCAGGAGTAGGCATCCTGTATTTTTTTCAAGTCATCTTCTGTGATTTTGGCAGCAGGACTTGAAGAATACAAGGGATCAGATTCTTTTGTCAGATATCCAGCTTCTCGATGATCCCCCCACGAGAATGCTTTATTCCAATTTGATATATCATCGGAATTGATTCCAGGAGTAAGGCTTTTACTCGTACTTCCATTAGAAACATTACGGTTTAAAAATGGTAATACCTCAGCTATAAGACCACTACTGTTACATAACAACAAGATTATGACAATTAATAATACAAGTATGGTAGGCAATACCCAACGCTTCAGGCTTCTTTCTTCATCTGTTAGATACCGAGATTTAGGTATCTCATAATTACTTCCATTATAAGTATCTTGGTTATACAGACTCGCTTGTGTGGAGTTATATGGTACATTCGGCATACGACACGATAATAAATTGGAATAGAATTGTCAACGTATTGATGCTAATACATAGCTATGTATAGTAGGTATGTTCGTAATTTTTCCTCAATTTAATAATATTGTGCTCTACTCGAAATTTTACTGTTTGAATTCGTATATGATTTAAATGTGTACACAAAATTAAATTTACACTACTAATAGTGTAATGAAAAACCGCCATGTTTACATGGCGGTTTTAACTTGATATGTAATAATGTATCTTTTACTTCAATGTTACTTTTGCACCTGCTTCTTCGAGTTTCTTTTTCATAGCTTCAGCCTTGTCTTTTGCAACCTCACTTGCAACAACTGTTGGTGCAGCATCTACTTTTGCTTTTGCCTCAGCGAGACCTAGAGTCTGGTCTAATTCTCGAAGAGCTTTGATTACTGCAATCTTATTTGCCCCAGCTTCCGTGATTTCTACATCAAATTCTGATTTCTCTTCTGCTGGAGCTTCAGCAGCTACAGGAGCAGCCGCAGCTACTGCAACAGGAGCAGCTGCAGTAACCCCAAATTTATCTTCAATTGCTTTAACAAGTTCTGAAAGCTCAAGTACATTGAGCTCAGCAACTGCATCTACTATTTCTTGTATAGTTAATTTTTTATCTGCCATAGTCGTTTATTTTAAATTTTTTACTGCATTAAGTGCATATAATAATTTTTGAATATTGTTAGCAAGAGCTCTAGCAAGCCCTGCCGTTGGATAATTGAGTAAGTACATCAACTTACCTAGTAACTGTTCTTTTGATTCAAGCTTCGATATTTGATCTATCTTCGTACCATCATCAATATTACCATCTAAAATCATCGAAATAAAATGAGCTTTGTCTTCTTTTTTTAACTTAGCTAACTCTTTTGCGACCTCTACAATATCTCCTTTGACAGTTACTGCGCTAATGGGACCTTTCAAATCAATTTCTTTGTTCAGCGTATTTTGAACAGCAATACGAAATAAAGTGTTTTTAATCACAGTATAAACAGCATCATGATTTTTTAAACGACGCTTTAACTCAACGGTCTCATTAGCAGTCAAATTCATCGAAGCTAAATAAACAGCTTTAGCTTCTCTGAGATACTGTTCGTATTGAGCTAGTAATTGGCTTTTTTGAGCTTTTGTCTTTGCCATCGATTTTTTTACAAAATAAATATTACACCTCCCCCGAAAGGTGCGCAGCACTAAGAAATACGAGACCGGAAAATATAATGACTTAATTGGCATTTGTATAGTCTCGTCAGGTCTTATTAGTTAGACAAAAAAGCATTTATCTAACTATGCCTGATTTCTTAGACCGCTAACGAATTATAACGAATTTGCAGATATTTTCAAAGATATATTTCAAAGTATATTTAGACAAAACGTATCAGTGATCAAAAACCTTCACTTGTTTGACGTTCTATAAACTCTTTTTCACTGATTTTATCTTCTTGACCAATAGTTTTTGTTCGTGCCTGTATGGCCTTTTGTTTAATATCAGAAATTTCATCCAATGAAAGCCCAGTCTTAGTCACTAATATTGTTAGATTATTATTATTTAGTTCAAAGTAGCCACTATCTACATCAATTTCGGGTATGACATTGGTATTTTCTATCAGTATGCGAATTTTACCTTTTGATAAGACTCCTATTATAGGATTATGATCATCTAAAATGGTAATTTCACCACTTAGAGTAGGGAGGGTGACTGATTCACATTCTAATCCATCTAATAATATATTTTTCTCTGTACTGATATAGACTTTCATTTATCTTGATACAAAAAATATTTTAATTTTGCGTATTTTCATTATTGTATGCCTCGATAACTTCATTTATGTTGCCTTTCATATAAAAGAAATCTTCCGGTATATGATCTAGTTTACCATCTAGTATCATCGCAAATCCTTCTACTGTCTCATCGATTTTTACAAATTTTCCATCCCGTCCTGTGAATTGCTTTGCAACAAACATTGGTTGTGTGAAAAACTTCATTATTTTTCGGGCTCTGGCGACTGTGAGTTTATCGTTTTCGCTCAACTCATCAATACCTAGAATGGCTATTACGTCTTGTAGTTCTTTATATTTCTGTAAAGTCTTAAGTACTGCTTGGGCTACATTAAAATGTCTTTCTCCTACAATATCCGGATTTAATGCTGTCGATCTGGAATTTAACTGGTCTATAGCAGGAAATAAACCTTGTTCCGCTAAATTACGTGATAAAGAAATCGTTGAGTCAATATGAGCAAATGTAGTTGCTGGAGCTGGATCAGTATAATCGTCTGCCGGTACATATATCGCCTGTATTGAAGTTATCGAACCATTTTTGGTGGAAGTTATTCTTTCTTGTAATTTGCCCATTTCTTCGGCAAGAGTAGGTTGGTAGCCTACTTCTGAAGGTAATCGACCAAGTAATGTTGATACTTCCGACCCTGCTTGTACAAATCTGAAAATATTATCGATAAAAAGCAATACATCCTTTCGCATTTCATCACGAAAATACTCTGCCATAGTCAAGCCTGTGAGTCCTACTCTCAGTCTAGGACCAGGCGGTTCATTCATTTGGCCAAATACCAATACCGTCTTATCAAGGACTCCTGAGCTTTTCATTTCATGGTATAGATCATTACCTTCACGTGTACGTTCTCCTATACCTGTGAAAACTGAGTACCCTCCATGTGCCGTTGCTACATTGTAAATAAGCTCTTGTATGATGACGGTTTTTCCTACACCTGCTCCTCCAAAAATACCTACTTTTCCACCTTTGATAAAAGGACAGATAAGATCAATAGCTTTAATACCAGTTTCAAAAATTTCAATAGTAGGGGATTGATCTGTAAGACTTGGTGCCGGTCTGTGAATTTCCCATTTGGTTGTATATTGGCTAGCTTCCATTCCATCAATTTCTTTTCCTACCACATCAAACATTCTTCCAAGCACTTCGACACCTACAGGAACTTTTATTCCTGAACCGGTTGCTTCTACTTCTTGGCCGCGTACTAGACCATCAGTTGAGTCCATTGCTATACATCGAGCTTCGTTTTTATTGATTAGATACTGTACTTCAAGTACAAGATCTTCTTTATCTGAGCGTTTGACCAAAACTGCCTCATAAATTTTCGGACTGTAGTTTTCAAATGCTACATCTACTACAGCACCTAAGATTTGCTTAATTTTTCCTTTCATAGTTTGTTTTTTATACACTAAAATTCCATTAAGTAAAGATAAAAGACTTTCGTGTCTAGCTATTATACATTAAAGCCTTATTAAAATATCCTAAATATATACATCATTTATAAGTTTGCACTAATTTCTGCGACTTGTTTGGTTATTCTTGCCTGTCTTTCCTTATTGAGCTTCAAAGTTAGCTGGTATACAAGTTTTTGGATATTATCAGTAGCTTTACTCATGGATATCATTCGGGCCGTATTTTCTGATGCTATACTTGACAATATAGCTTCGTAAATCTCTAAATCAACATATAAATTTGACATTTGATCTAGTACATAGACTGGATCTGGCTCGATTATATATTGAGAATACAGAAGATTACGGTTTTTATCATGATTATCATTACTGTTTTCAGGTAAATCAATTGGCAGTAATTGGTTTATCTTTTGCTCATATATTCCGCTTTTCACAAAGTCAGAATAGCACAAAAATACATATCTATATTTAGTATATGATTCTTTGACTAGATTAATAATTGGGCTGACATCGTCCAGACTAGGGTTTTCTGATATATCAGAAAAAAACGCGATAACATCTTCGTTAAAATTACGTAAGAATTTTTGGGCTAATTTATTGACTGAGATAAAATGAACATGATAGCCTTTGCCTTCTAATTCAGATTTTTTAAGTAGAATTTTGTAAAACAATTTAGAGTTTAGGGGGCCACATAGTCCTCTTTTTGACATCACCGTGACCATCAATACCTTATTGGATTCAAGATTTGGAATAAACAATAGCGGCAAGTAGTTTTTTTCGATAGCATTACCTAATTCTTTGCGAATTTGAGCTATAATTTTTTGTAAGGCATCACGTATGTATCTAGAGTTTTTTAAATTCGTTTGGGATTTTTTTTGTTTTGCCGCTGCAACTATTTTTAGAGCCTTAGTTACCTGTCCTGTGTTTTTAACTGTATTTATACGGTTTTTTAATTCATAAAAACTAGACATTACTCTCCCTTGGTTTTAAATTCGTCAATTGCTTGTCTAAGTTTAATTTCTATTTCTGAACTGAGAACCTTTTCTTTGTTGATATGGAGTAGAGTATCAGCATAATAATCACGGAAAAATTGTAATAAGCTTTTACTCCAAGGCTGGACCTTTTCTAAATCTATATCGTTAGCATAGCCTTGCGTTACTGCCCATAATAACACAACTTCCTCTTCAACTGGCATGCTCGAATATTGATCTTGTTTTAATATTTCGACTAATCTAAGCCCTAAATCTATTTTCTTTTGTGTTGTTGGATCTACTTCCACGCCAAATTGAACAAAAGTCTGCAATTCTCTAAACTGTGCTAAATTTAGTTTTAGAGGTCCAGCCACTTGCTTCATAGCCTTAATTTGTGCACTTCCTCCTACACGTGATACCGAGTTTCCTATATCAATGGCAGGTTTTATTCCACTATTAAATAGTTCAGATTTGAGATAAATTTGTCCGTCAGTAATAGATATTACATTGGTAGGAATGTAAGCAGATATATCTCCTGCAAGAGTTTCTATTATTGGTAGGGAAGTAAGAGATCCTCCTCCCAAAGACTTATTTAGTCTGGCACTACGCTCAAGTAGCCTTGAGTGTAAATAAAAAATATCACCAGGGTAGGCTTCCCGTCCAGGGGGTCTGTGTAGTAATAATGATATTTGCCTGTAGGCCCGTGCATGTTTAGATAAGTCATCATATACTATTAGAGCGTCATCACCTATTTCCATAAAGTATTCACCTATTGCTGTACCCACATAAGGTGCTAGATATTGGACACTTGCAGAATCAGAACTACTAGCCGAAAGTACTATCGTATACTTTAATACATTTAATTCTTCAAGTTTACGTATTATTTGGGCAACTTTTGATTGTTTTTGCCCTATTGCAACATAAATTGAATATACTGGTTTACCTTCAATTTCACCATTTTCAATTCTCTGGTTGATTCTACCTTGATTAATAATGATATCTAATGCAAGAGCAGTTTTGCCTGTTTGACGATCTCCAATAATTAACTCTCTTTGTCCTCGTCCTATAGGTATAAGTGCATCTATAGCAATAATGCCTGTTTGAAGTGGTACATTAACACTTTCTCTATCTATAACACCATACGCCTTACGCTCGACTGGTTGTTTTTTAGGATTCGGGTGAAATATATTACCTTTTCCATCAATTGGACGACCAAATATATCGATAACTCTACCTAAAAAAGCATCACTTACTTCAATATTTAGAGTTTCTCCCGTCGTTTTTGCTATACAACCTGTTTGAATATTCAAAGTTTCATCCAGTAATATGACTCCGACTGTATCATAGCTTAGGTTAAATGCGAGAGCTGGTGCGTACTTTCCATGGCTGCCATATTCATAAATATGCACCACTTCACCCATAGCTACATTCTTAAGACCATTAATTGTAGCTATACCATCGCCGTAAGATATTACCTCTCCCTCTGAGTATATACCTGGCTTACTAAAATCTATTTGATTTATTTTATTTTTTATGCTTTCGACCATTATGACTTCAATATATTAATAATTTCTTGCAATTTGTAATTAATGGTCAGATCTATAATTTCCGAATCTATATTTATCTTGAGTCCTGCAATTATGGATTTATCTACATTGAACACCACGTCATCAATATTTATTGCATGGCCAAGATAACTGCCTAACGCTTGAACCACAATTTTCTTAAGATTTTCGTTAAGTTCAATTTTTGTAAAAACGGTTATCATTTGCGTATTTTTTCCAGAGCTTGTTGAATGATGCGAGCGTGATCTGCATCACTTAGCTGAACACCTTCAAATGCCTTTTGCATTGCTAATGCAATGATTTCATTAGCACGGTTCAAACCTTCTAAAGTTGCTTGATTCTTTAGATTTTCGATTTCCTTCTTTGCATTCGATAATACTATTTCTTTTTCTGTTTTTGCTTTTTCGAGGATACTTTCTGCTTGTGATTTTGCTTTTGCTAAAATATCTTCAGACTCGATAAATGCTTTACGTAAGATTTCTTTCTTTTCTTCTTCTGCTTCTTTGAGTTTTTCTTCTTTTAATTCTTGAGCTTTAGCCGCGTTGTGTATGCCTTCCTCAATAATATTTTTTCTTTTTTCAATATTGTCTAGGACACGTTTTACAAATCTTCTCGTAAAATAATAAAGCAATAGGAATATAACAACATAGGATATTATCTGCACTAGATTTATTCCTAATTCTTCCATTTTTTATAAAAATCTAATAATAAGTACGACAAGTAGTGCAAAAATGGCTAATGCTTCAACTAAACCGATCGCTAGAATCATTAGAGTTCTTACTTTATTTTCTGCTTCGGGGTTGCGTCCGATAGCTTCTACAGCTTTGGAACCTATTAACCCCATGCCTATACCAGGACCTAGTGTGCCAAGTCCTATGGCTATTGCCATTGCTAAATCTCTTAACTCCATAATCTTTATATTTATTAAGTAAATAAAATACGCGATATTCTAACCTAATCTTTCAAATTTAACAAATTGCCAAGTTCTTCTACTTAATTTTAATGAGTATCAAGAGATACTCGGATAAACACCATAGTCAAGAATATAAACACTATTGATTGTATAAATCCGACAAAAAGCTCAAATCCTAGGAAGGGTAAAGTTATGATTCCTAACGATAAGCTTGTTATAACGACAAGCAAAACCTCACCGGCAAATATATTTCCAAACAAACGGAATGAGAATGACAAAATTTTGGAAAATTCTAAAACTAGCTCTAGAGTTTTCCATAGAAAATTGATTAAAAATGCGAATGGTACTAAAGCAACTTTCCAACCTGTGGGTATGGACACTCTGTAATCGAAAAATTTCCCTAAATAATGTAATCCGCCTTCTTTTATAGCGTTATATTGTATTAATACGAACGCTATTATTGCTAAGGCAATTGTGAAGTTTAGATCTGCGGATGGCGATCGGAAGAAGGGGATTAACTCATAATGAAATTTTTTATTTTCTTCTGCGATATCAGACTCGTGAATTTCTTCCTTTGATTGACCTATGTTAAATACTATTAATTGTCCAAGACTGCCACCTTCTTTATAACTCTTTTCCGCTATACCTATGGAACCGGTAGTAGGGAGTAGTCCAAACCAGTTTGATATTATTATCAAACTAAAAAGACTGAATATTATAGGGAAAACACGTTTTGCCTTGTGTTGTCCTAAAACATTATGTACAAGTGAGTATATGGATTCAATAATCCACTCTAAAAATAGCTGGAAGGATGACGGGATTAAATTTAATTTTTTAGTATAAATAGCATAAAAAGTTATTAATACAATAACGATAATAAAAGCTGACAACATAGAATTTGTAACCGTCAATTCTCCAATGTGAAATAACTCTTCTGCTTTGATAGAAAGTGCCATAATTATCCTTACCCTTAGGAATTGTATCAGACTAACGATCTAAATTAAAGTTTCTTTCATACTACAGAAAGGATTACAGTCTAAATAATTTAAACTTGTAACATAAAAAGCCTGGACAACCAGGCTTTTTATACTTCAAAACGATTGTTAAATTAAATTATTATAAATTCATTACATCCAATGTAGACAATTTCATACTTGGCCCCATTGTCGTTTTGATATGGATAGATTTTATTTCTCTTGCTATATTTGGATTAACTTCTTTTAGCGAATCAATTAAAGTCTTTATATTCTCGATAGCTTTTTCTGGTCCTTGCGATACTTTTGCCACGACCGTGTTGATTACTCCTGTTTTATCTTCTTTGTAGTTCTTGCGACCAGATTTAAATTCTTTTACCGCAGTTTCTACATCGCTGACTACAGTACCTGTTTTTGGGTTAGGCATTAGTCCTTTTGCTCCTAAGAATCTTCCTAATCGGGCTATTTGTGGCATTACTGCCGGAGTAGCAATTACTACGTCAAAGTCAAACCAGCTCTCATTTGCTATCTTATTTATATATTCATCTAATCCTGCATAATCCGCCCCTGCCTCAATAGCTTTTTTTGCATCGTCTTGTTCGGCAAATACCAGAATTTTTACATTTTTACCAAAATTATGAGGATAAGTTACCGATACCTTATAAGGTGTAACATTTTTTGCTGATCTTTTAATCGCTATCTTTAATTCTATCGATTGGTCAAACTTATAGGGATTTGTTTGACAAGCTATTTCTAAATAGCTTCGCAGATCCGAAGCTTTTTTCATTGAGTTTAAAATCTTTTTGTAATTTTTTGCCCTTTTCATGACTCGACCACCTCCAATCCCATATTTTTTGCTGTACCTTCTATGATTTTCATAGCTTTTTCAATGTCAGTAGTATTCAAATCCGGAAGCTTTTTTTCTGCTATTTCACGGATTTGGGCTTTGGTGATTTTGCCAACTTTATCACGATTTGGTTTACCAGATCCCTTTGGAATTTGTGCTGCTTTTTTGAGTAATTCAGAAGCAGGGGGAGTTTTTAACACAAATGTAAACGAACGGTCTTCATAAACTGTGATGACAGCAGGCACTATCAAATCACCCATATTAGCCGTTCTATCATTGAACTGTTTGACAAACTCACCGATCGCGATACCAGTTGCTCCTAAAGCTGGTCCTATCGGAGGGGCAGGCGTAGCCTTTCCAGCCGGGGCTTGTATCTTGATTACCGCCTTTATTTTTTTTGCCATAAATAAATAGACTTGAAGATTATATATAAAAACACTGAAATATAGAAGATATAGGTGAACACATTAAAATCCAATAAAAACTCATGAATAATTCTAAATCAAATAATTATTAGACATGAAAATGTTTAAAATCTAATCCAGTAATTACGATACTTTCACCATTTTACTTTGTGCAGGGTCCCATTTAAATCTACTTACTGCTATTCTTGGATCATCTGGAGTTCCCGCTTGTGAATGTATTTCTAAAACATTTTCATTTGTATCGAAAGTATATTTTCCGTATAAATAACCTTCAGCTTTAAGAATTTGAGTTAGATTATTGTTGTTAAAATAGCTGTAAACATAGACATTAAGAAATTCACCTGGTCCTCCAGTACGATATGCGAATATACCATCTAACCTACCATCACCATTTACGTCAACATAGCTCGGATTTAGCCAAACATCACCGTTAAGCTCATTATTTCTTATTAATTTTTTGTAGTCCACATTACGTATGTCTTTTGGCGTTAACTCATCTATTCTCGCTCGAGCTGCATTAAGCTCGGTCTTTAGTGAATTAACTTCGTTTTCTAGTTCTGCAACCTTAGCATTTTTCTCATCTAATTTTTTCTGCAAATCTACAATGCCCAAATCTCTCTCAGCGTTCAATTTATCAAGCTCTTTTCTTAAATTTTGTATTTCACTATCTTTATCTCCCAGCGTCTTATAACCAACATAGCCTAAATAACCACCTCCACCAATTACTCCAATTAATAACAATACTAAGAAAAAGATAACAAGCTTATATTTAAAACTTTCAGGTATTGTGAACCATTTTTTCTTGGATTTCTGATTGTTTTGATCGTTTTGATTGTTTTGATTGTTTTGATTGTTTGTATTAGCTTCTGCCATTCTTTTTTTATTTTAATATAAATTATAAATCATTCTCTTTATTATTAATTATTATAGAATGAATATAACACTTGATAAAGACAATTATACGTTATAATTATATTTATAGACTAAAGTCTTCGGTCTATAAATCATTAATAAAATTTTTATTGATGTACTATGTGTGTGACATCCAGTTCGACTGGAACTTCACGGTTTAGAAATATCACATTGACAGTAACTTTACCATTTTCGTAATCTATTTTTGTAACTGTACCAGTAAAGTCTTTGAAATCTCCTGATGTGATTTTGACTTTATCTCCTTCTGAAATATTAAGTTTATAAGAGGAAATTTGTTGGCCCGAAATTTCTTGAATCGCCTTGATTTCTGATTCTGGTATGGGGGTAGGTTCTTTACCTGTACCAGCAAATCTAATGACTCCTGGAGTATCTTTAACCAAAGGCCATGTCTGATCATTCAACACCATTTTTATGAAAATATAGCCTTTGTAAACTTTTTCTTTTACTGTTTTTTTCTCCCCTTTACGTATGGTAATCTTTTCCACAGTAGGGACTAGAAAATCCTGTATTTGATCTGATAAACCGGCATTTTGTGCCCTTATTTTGATAAGACCGGACACCGTATCTTCTTGCCCGCTATTACAGTAAACTACGTACCATTTCGCTTTTTTATCGCTATTTGTTTGCATACTGTATTATTGTACTAACTAATTGATCTAAAAGAAAGTCGTAGCCAAATAAAAGAGAACTAAAGAATACTATAGCTACCAGAGTGATTACGGTATATTTTACTGTATTTTTAAAAGATAACCATTCTACATGATCTAGTTCTTTGACTGCTCCTTTGAATAATGCGTAATATATCATCCAAGCTACGAATCCTATTGTTACAGCGATGAAGCCTAAATACAGATACGCGTAGTTAGGTGTCAGTTCGAGACCGGATATAGTTTTGACTAGTTCAGTTGCCCAATTCATGTAATGTAAGTATAACACAAATAAATTCGTAGGATTATACAATAATTTTTATATACGAAAAAATAAAATAAACTATCAAATTCTTCCTCTAGATTTGATTATCTGGTGTGTGCTGTCTAATTTGTTTTTAGTAAATATTTACAAAGGATTTTCTCATTAAATCTCCTACTTCTTTAAATTCCCCTTCTTTAGGTTGGTATTTGTGTCCTGTTTCTATGATACCACCATGATCAAGTGGTATGAGATGCACATGTACATGTGGTACACCAAATCCTTCTATTATTATACCTGTGCGCACACATTTAAAAGTTTTTTCCATTTTTTTTGCAAATAATTTAGTTAGCCTGAATAGTTCACTGTACGTTTCATCATCTAAATCATAGAATTTATCAACTTGGACTTTGGGTATTAATAAGGCATGTCCTCTTGCTATCGGGTTAATATCCAAAATCATTATGAATTTATCATTTTCCCAGACTATTTCAGCTGGAATTTCTCGGTCAATAATTTTTGCAAAAACTGATTTGTTCATAGTCGTGTATTTTATGATTAAAAATCTTAAATATTTTAGTGATTTTACTTACATATCTCAATTCACTAGGTACACTTCATGAATTTTTGAATGGTGACATAGATATGAGTTTATGGTAGATTAAATCATGGCATTCCAATTACCAAAGTTAAAATATCAATACAATACATTGGAGCGAAGTATAGATCCAATGACTATGGAAATACATCACTCCAAACATCATCAAGCTTATGTTGATAATCTTAATAAAGCATTGGAGCAGTATCCGAACTTGCTTGGTCTCTCTTTAGAACAATTATTACAACGTATAGGAGATTTACCGGCAGATATCCGTATGAAGGTGAGAAACAATGGAGGAGGACACTGGAATCACTCTTTTTTCTGGGATATTTTGACGCCCGAGTTGTCAAATCCTTCAGAACAATTACTGGATAAAATCAAGGAATTTTTCGGTAATTTTGATAATTTCAAAACTGAGTTTAAAAAAGTTGCTCTTGACAGATTTGGTTCTGGGTGGGCCTGGTTGATCAAAGATTCGGAAAACAAATTAAAGCTTGTGTCTACACCAAATCAAGATAATCCTCTTATGGATATTGCAGAGGAATCTGGCAAACCCGTATTAGGTCTGGATGTTTGGGAACATGCATATTATTTAAGATATCAAAATCGCAGAGCAGACTATATTGATGCTTTTTGGAATGTAGTTGATTGGAAAAGGGTTGAGGAGTTAATGTTTGAAAATTAGAAACTATACAATATTATACCTGCACAAACAGCGACATTTAAGCTGGCCCCTTTACCGTACATTGGAATAAACACTGACTCATCACAGTTTTTGAGTGTTGTTTTTGATAATCCATGTATTTCACTACCAAATACAAAGCATATTTTATCGTTGGCATTAACTATATCTTTTAATTTATATAAGGGTATAGCGGTATTGGTCAGTTCAACTGCAATACGTATAAATCCTTGTTTCTTTAATTGTTCTAAGACCCAATAAGCATTTTGTTCATATTCCCAATCAACGAGTTTTTCTTTTTTACGTGATACGTGCTGAAATTCTTGATCGAATTGGGGTTGAGGGGTAATACCTGTAAGATAGATTTTTTTGACACCCGCTGCTTCTGCAGTTCTAAAAATAGATGCTACATTTCTTGTATATTGTAGATTATCAAGTATGATTACAATGTTTTGTTTACGATATCGTTCCTCCTTAAAAAATTTTTTGATCTCTTTTTTGCTTAACTTTTTCATAGGAGATTCTACTAATTTTATTTCTCAATTTATATGATATTTTTTAGTATTTACATATCATGTATCGATCACAAAATAATCTATAATCGATTATGTCCGAAATACAGTTTATTGTCTGTCCTGAATGTGGGACAAAAATCCCTATAAGCGAAGCTTTAACTCAACAGATTCGTCAACAGTTTGAAAATGAATTACAGAAAAAACTTGAAGATTTAAACCGGCAGAAGGCAGAATTATCGGTCAAATTAGAAGAAAAAGAAAAGTCTCTAAATGAGATTCTACAAAGAAAAGAAAAAGAATTAAGAGAAAAATTTGATCAAGAATTACTTGATATCCAAAAAAAATTAAAATCAGAATTAGAAAAGCAAGCGAGAGCTAATATCGAACTTGAGCTAGAGGATTTAAAGAGACAGAATCAGGAATATCTAGAGCAACTGCAGGCTGCTCAAAAAGTGGAATTAGAATTGAGATCAGAGCGCCGTAAAATCGAAGAAGAAAAACGTAATATCGAATTAGCTCTTGCTCGTAGATTAGATGAAGAAAGAGAGAAGCTTATAGCTTCAGTACAAAAAGAATTTCAGGAACGCATAAGGCTTCAGTCTTTAGAATATGAAAAAAAACTTTCAGATATGCAAAAAGCTCTAGAGGAAGCCCAACGTAAGGCCACTACGAAATCTGAGAGATTTGTTGGTGAATTACAAGAAATAGATCTCGAACAAAGGATGAGAGAATTTTTCCCTTACGATGAAATCCAAGAAGTTCCCAAAGGTACTATGGGTGCAGACATAATTCAGATTGTAAAAGATAAAACCGGTCGTGTGTATGGCAAGATAGTTTGGGAAAGTAAACGCACAAAAACATTTAATTATGATTGGATTAGTAAGTTAAAGGATGATGTGATCAAGGCACAAGGAAACTTCGGTATTCTTGTCACTTATACATTACCTGATGAAATTCAGAGTTTTGATTTGAAAGATGGTGTATGGATAACAAACTTCGATAATTGTTTACAACTAGCCAATGTATTACGGATGAACTTATTCGAAATAAAACGTATAGAAAGATTATTAGAAGGGAAAGAAGCAAAAATGTCTCAGATTTATCATTATTTGTCTTCTGATCTTTTTCGAAATAAGATCATTTCCGTTTTAGAAAGTTATAAGTCCATGCAATTACAGTTGGATAAGGAAAAAAAAGCATACATGAAGATTTGGGCGGAGCGCGAAATGCAGATTAAGAGAATGACTGAAGGAACATTATCTATACTCGGAGATATGCAGGGTATTATGGGTAACGCTTTACCTAAAATCAACGATATTGAATTACCTTATTTAGAAGAGTAAAATGAAGATTTACACAAAATTGGGAGATGAAGGAGAAACATCTTTATTTGATGGTTCTCGGGTCATGAAATGTAGTCAACGGATAAATTGTTAGGACAAATTGATGAGCTAAATTCTTTTATTGGTTTATTAATTAGTAAGGTATCGGATAAATATCATTTGGAGTTACGACTTATACAAGAAACGCTTTTTGTGGCAGGATCAGAAATTGCAAATCCAAAATGTGTAAGTTTTGTAGATTTTGGTAGTTTGACTAAGCATTTAGAGTCTAAGATTTATGCATATGATAAATTCTTGAAGATTTGCGTAATTTTATATTACCTGGGGGCACGATTCTGCTGCAATTTGTCACATTTGTCGTACTAAAACTCGCACTACTGAAAGAATTTTTGTTCGGTTTTCCACTAGGAGAAAGTGTTTCAATAAAACTTTTGGTGTATTACTTAATAGACTCTCTGATTATTTCTTTATTTTGGCACGTAGATTGAATGCTGATCATGGAGTAGGGGATATAATTTGGTCTCAATCCAGCTCGCCAATTCATTAATTGATGTTATTGAAAAACAAATTTTTGAGTGATGATAAGTATTTCAAGATATAAAAAAATCGCGATTATTAGGATCCATTTGTTAATCAATATTTTTCCGTTATAATCAGTATAGATAGTCAGCATAGGCATACTGGGGGTGTCGTTCAGTGGTAGGACTGCGGTCTCCAAAACCGCCAACGGGAGTTCGAGTCTCTCCGCCCCTGCCAAAAATAGGGTTACAGAAATATTTCATCGATGGTGATTTGCTAGAAGTGAGTTTGTTTTTTTACTAATATACGTTTATCATGAACTGTACCCTTTGTTAACTTAAATAATGAATATGGAAAATACAACAAATTTCGTTATAAATTTTGAGAATGTAACACATACAGACGCAATTACAGAATATATTCGACAGAAATTTAGTAAGCCAAAATTTGTAAACAGAAATATTGTCTTGAAGGAGGTCCATCTAAAGAAACTGCATGATAGCGGGCGGGAGGCTTTTTCTATTTCGGTAAGTATTGTTTATCACAATAAGTCATTATTTTTTACTTCTTCAGGAGAAGAATTATATAGCTTAATTGATAAGATTGAATCTCAGATTTCGGGTCGTATTTCGAAGTTTGATAAGCATTGAAATAAGTATTCCGCCGATGATTTTAAACACTCTCGGATTGGTAGTCTGCCTCTTTAGTATTAATTTGAATACCCTCTTTTATCCGATACAGTACCTTGATTATTTATTCTCAAAATTGAATTCTTATGTTAAGATAAACTGCTTGACTCTATCGTACAGCGGTTAGTACGCATGGTTTTCAGCCATGAAACCGGGGTTCGATTCCCCGTAGAGTCACCATTTTCCTTTATAAATTCGGACTTAGCTCTACATTTTTTAATTAAATAATCTTGAATAGGTTCACGTCATCATTTTTCCTCGAATTTTGTTTTAGAATGTCACTACTTTACAAAACGTCAATATCTTGATTTACTATTTACATGTCAAATATTGTAAATAACATATCTCAAAAAAAATTAATCACTATTGTTGTCCTATTTTTATCTGTATCTTTGCTTGCGGGAGTGATTTTCTATAATGTGATGAATGACGATATGAAGTCGGATGTTTCTAAGATCGAAGAACCAGATCAATTAAATCAACCTAGTGATGGTAGTAGTGCATGTGTCGTTGCTGGATGTAGTGGTGAATTATGTGTGAAAGCTGGTGAGGATGTCTCTTCAATGTGCATTTGGAAAGAAGAATTTGCTTGTTATAAACAGCCTTTTGCTAAGTGTGAATTACAAAGTGATGGCAAATGTGGGTGGACTCCAAATGAAGAACTTACACAATGTATCAATAATTCTAGTACATCTATAGAATGAAGTTTTTCTTATTAATTTTAGTCGGCTAATTAAAAACCTTTTTAGCATTAGTTTTGTTCTATACGTGGTTATATTTATATTGCTTGATAATCCTTTGTATTGAACAATTGACTTTATCGATGTAAAATGATGTGTCGTGCAAGTGTGGCGGAGTGGTCAAACGCACCAGACTGTAAATCTGGCGACCTTGTGTCTACGGTGGTTCAAATCCACCCGCTTGCACCACTGCCGTACGTTTTTCTTTTTTCTTACTTTTTCTATCTCTTTGTTCATAGTTTACCCAGCTAAATGAGTTTTAAGGTTTCTGATGTGAACTCGGGTTAAAATTGAGAATTAATACACGTTTTAGAATTTCGTGTGTCAATCGTTTTTTATTTTGATGTAAAGGTTATTTTTCAGATTACGTATATAAATTCCCGACTATTGATTTTCCAATAATTTAGTGTAAATCAGCCATAAAGTTGATCCTGTATAAATTTTCTGATGCACATTGACGAATATGGGATATAATCACTCTCTCCCTATGCTTCTGCTATAATTAATGAGCGGTCTGTTACTGGTCAGGTGTCGGATCCATCACTCCAGCAGGCCGTGTGTGGTATGTCCAAGAAGAAATCTAGAGATAAAATCCATCTTTTTTTACAGTCTTTTTTTGCGATTACCAAAGTTTTTACCTTGGCTTTACTTTTTGGTGGATGTTTTGGCGGCATGTTTGTTCGATGTTCGGAATTAGAGAAAAGAAGTTTGGTATCAGAGTTATATGATACAGTCTGTGACAAATCAGATTCTGATCTATCTAAGACTTATCGAACTAGGACTTTCGAAGAGCTTAGACAAAATATGACAGAAGCAGAGTTTATAGAACAGGCAAGAAAAGTCCGTAAGATTTGTGATTATTTGGAAAATAACTCGGCGTTGACTTTGTACTCGCAATTTACATTCGTTGGATCTGTTTGTACAGTTAGTAGTAGAGGTACTAATCACTCTAGGATATTAGTGTCATTTGATTATGATGGTCATTTAGTATTTATTCGATTCTATGGTAATACAGAAGAAGGTTTTAAAATAAAGAGGTTTCTTGCAGCGGAACATAGCGTTGTTGAAGAAGCATTAAGTCGTGATTAAATTTTTACACAATAAATCCTTTGGTTGTAACGATCTTGGATGATAGACGTATTTAGATGGTACAAGATCTTTATTTTTGATGACAATACTAGATCATACTACTTTTCGATAAATTAAACGTGATAAGATTAAAAAGATATAAAAATTAATCAAATTGGTATCTGCTTCTAGCTATGTATGTTTATACTTATAAAAGCCGTAAAGCTGATGGTACGTTCTCTCTGAGAAAATACGGCTCTAATGTATGTAAGTATATGGATTTTGTTGTAACGAAATAGTTTATATTAGCTTTTTGCTTTTTGATGTAGGTTTCTAATTAAATTAGTTTTTTCTCCTACCTTGCATCGATAACAGTACGTTGTAGATCTAATGTTTTCTTTATTTTTATGTAAGTTGATTTATGGATTAAAGTTACGTAATTGAATAAAATTAATTATGTTGACTGCAGAGGATCAAAATACTTCTAAGGAAAATCAAGAGGATAAAAGTACAAATACTTCACATTTAAATGTGAATGGTGACTATGGTCTGCCTCAAAAGATGCAATTTTTAGGTAACTGTTTAACTGTTGTTTTTCTATTAAGTGTATTATGTCCCGTCGGACTTATGTATGGTCGTGATATTACTCTGGTATCTTTAGATATTATTATGAGGGTTTTCGATTCTTATTTTAGTGAGATTCATCCAGGAGTTTTTTCAAACAATTATGATCACGAGATGTCTAGTAATGGTACATCTGATTCACCTGGAGGTGGGGGTTATTTCCTATCTCCTTCATATTCTTTTTATTATGCGAATTCTTTATTTTATCTTCGAGGTGTTCCAGATTCCGATAGGTTTAATGTTTATTATGATAGTGGGTCCTCTAAGTTTGAATATAGGTTGGGTAGTGAGCTAGTCATGGATCGTTCTTACGGCTTTTATGATTTAACACTTAATGGAAATGATAGTTGTCGACCGAGGTTGCCTGCCTATCCTGTGACTAGTACGGATGGTACACGGTTATACTTTGTTGATATTGAGGATCCTAATAAAGTAAAAATGATGGATACAAATAAGAACGTAAGTGTTATATATACTACCCCTGAACCTGAGAATTTTATAGCTTCTATTGCTATCAACAAGAATAACGATTTAGCTTATACAATATTTGAAAAAAGACCTGTATTATTTTGTCAATCGGATGGTGGTGTAACTGGCTATCATTTAATAAATGGAAACATGTATAAAATAAATAATGGTGAGAGGTTTGTTGCTGCGTCTGATGAGGTTATTATTGATTTCGGAGATAATTACTTTATCGCTGCTGCAGAGTTTAGTCCTGTAGGCCCTATTTTATACCGGATTAACGAAGCTAATGTCGAACATGTCATGACTTTTGGTCCAGTGGTTTATAGGGGAAGTAATTATATTATTCTTTACGGACAATATTTTCTTTCGGGTGTTGCTAAGTCTGTTTTAAAGGTGAATCTTGATGACGGTAGTATAGAGACCTTACTA
Source organism: Candidatus Dojkabacteria bacterium (assembly GCA_025999155.1). Classification (GTDB taxonomy): domain Bacteria; phylum Patescibacteriota; class Dojkabacteria; order JAOAGR01; family JAOAGR01; genus KatS3mg084. The sequence goes on along the minus strand of AP026679.1, from coordinate 316,314 downwards.
GGTCCAGATACTGTTGGAAAGGAGATTCTCATATTTGATTTTATTGATTTTGGTCCCGTTGTTTACTCTGATGGTCGTATCGAGTTTAAGTATACTGATAAAATTTCTATAGATGATGTTGAGGATTCTGAAGATCCTTCTAGACTGGATGAGGCTCGGAATACAGCTTCTACTTTTGTGTATGATATTGATAGATAAATGTTTATTTAATTGTTAACTTTGCAATAAGTTAGTTAAAATTATATGGAGATCGCGTTGTTTGTAATTTTTCTTATGCATATTGACGAGTATTGAATGTAGTTTTAGAATGGCTTGGGTCTTTTAATTTTTAAGAATAGTTGTTTATGAACACTCAAGTAAATCCGCAAAACGTAGTCTCTGTTAATCATAATCTGCCACAGCATTATCCCGCCGGTCCTTCGGCTATGGGTGTCAATGTACAGCCTACTGTGGGGTCGGTGTCAGGTTCGGCACCCCAGGCTGTGTATGGTGTACCTCAGAATAAAGCTGGAAGTAAAAACAAGTCCTGTTTTTTAATATCTGGTATTGTTTTGTTTGTAGTTTGTTGTGTGTGTACTGTTTTTCTATCTGTTCTGGTTAATGGTAATGTTACGGCTGTAGAACAACATAAAAAGATTATAGTGTCGGAGTTGGATAAGACAGTCTGCGAAAAATCTGACTCTGATCTATCGAGGGTTTATAGAACTAAGACTCTGGAAGAGTTTAGGCAAAGTACTACAGAAGCAGATTTTGTAAAACAAGCTAAAAAGATCAGTGGTATTTGTAATCATTTAGAAGGTAAATCGGCGATTGATTTATATTCTCAAGGTATAATTTTGGGAATTGAGGGGGTGAGTCCGTATGACACTGGTGTGAACAAAATGGCATTAGTGGTATCTAATTACAATGGTGATGGAGTGAGTATTGTAATGGTTGGTAATACACAAGAAGGTTTTAAAATAAAGAATTTTGTTATAGCAGAAGTTGCATCAAAATAGGTTGTAAGAGTTTTGGATGGTGGACAGGTCCTTATGTTTATATTTTGTTGTTTTGTCGGGGATAGTTTATGTGACGTTATTTGTGCGCAATACGGTGCTGGAATAGCTCAGTTGGTAGAGCACTTCCATGGTAAGGAAGGGGTCGCGGGTTCAAGTCCCGCTTCTAGCTCCATTTTAGGTAGTGCATGATCCTTTTTCATATTTTTCTTTCGATCGCTAGGTTTGTTTGTTTTTATTGCGTTATCTGTGTTTTTTATTCTTTTATTTTCATGTTTCGTGCTTAGGTCATACCTACTTTCGACAGATGTCTTGTAATAAAGGTAAAAAAACTTAATCAGGTTAGTATCTGCTTTTGGTTACGTATATTATACTTATAAAAGCCCTAAAGCCGATGTAAGTTAGCTCTGAGAAAGAAAATGTGACCCTAATGTATGTAAGCATGTAGATTTTGTTGAAAAGAAATAATTATATTGGTTTTTTGATGTCGGTTTATAATTATCCTGTATCGATAATAGGGCCTGTAGATCTTGTGTTTTCTTTATTGTTGATGTAATTGATGTCTAGATTAGAGTCATGTAATTTGATAGAATCAATCATGTTAAATTCAAGCGGACTAAATACCTCTGAGGAAAATCAAGCAGATAGAGGTACAAGTACTTCACACTTAAATGTGAGTAATGACTCTGGTATGCTTCAAAACAAGCAATTTTTAGTTATTAGTATTTTAGTAATTGCTCTGGGAGTTCTGTGTGTTTCTGTTGTTTTAGTATCTTTGGTTTATTCTAGTAAGATTCCGTTCGGGCTTTCTTCAAATAATTCTAGTCAAAGTATGCCTAATACAAGTCCATCTGATTCGTCTGGTACGAGTAAATCTGATTCATCTGAAAGCAAGGATTATTTCGTAATGTCTTCATATTATTTTTATTACGTATCAAAAGTTTTGTATTCCAATGTACCTATTGCTTCGGATAAATTTAATGTTCATTACGATAGTGAGTCTTCTAAGTTGGAGTACAGATTGGGTAATGAACTAGTCATGGATCGTCCTTACGGTTTTGTGGACTATTCCGATTATGATACTTGTCTGCGTAGATTGCCTGCTCATCCTGTGGTCAGTATGGATGGTACGCGATTGTACTATGTTGATACTAATGAGCCAAATAAAGTGAAGATGATGGATACAAATAAGAACGTAAGTGTTATATATACAGCTCCGGAACCTGAGAACTTTGTAGCTTCCATCGCTCTCAATAAGAATAATGACCTAGCTTATACGATATTGGAGAAAAATCCTTTAGATTGTCAACTTGGGGATCAAGGTCCATGGGTTAGTGTAGCCGGCTATCATTTGATAAACGGAAAAACTTATAAAATAAATGATGGTCAGAGATCTTTATCTTTCCAGCGTATTATTGAGTTTGGTGATAATTATTTTATTGCTGCACCAGATTTCAACGGCTTGGGTGTTGGTCCTGTAGGTCCTAGTCTGTACCGGATTAACGGCGATGATACCAATCTTGTTATGACCTTTGGTTCGGTTGTTTATAGAGGGAGGAATTATGTTATTCTTTATGGAGAATCTCTCGTACGACTGGGTTTTTTTAAGTCGGTTCTAAAGATTAATCTTGATGATGGCAGTGTAGAGACCGTACTTGGCAAGGACACTGTTGGAAAGGAAATTTTTATATTCAATTTTGGAGATTTTAGTCCTGTTGCTTACCCTGATGGTCGTATTGAGTTTAGGTATATTGATAAACTTTCTGATGTAGACGATTTTGAGGATTCTTCTAAACAGAATGATGTTATGAATAGGGCTTCTACTTTTGTGTATTATGTGAATAGATAAATTAAATTTGTAACTTAGCAATAAATAGTTAGTTCAAATTAAGGGAGGGTTGTGTTTGGTTTTTCTTGTAGACGTTGACGAATGTGGTATGTAGTTTTAGAATGGCTTGGGTCTTTTAATTTTTAAGAATAGTTGTTTATGAACACTCAAGTAAATCCGCAAAACGTAGTCTCTGTTAATCATAATCTACCGCAATATTCTCCCACCAATCCTCCGGCTATGCGTGTTAATGCACCACCTGCTGTGGGCTCGGTGTCAGGTTCGGCACCCCAGGCTGTGTATGGTGTACCTCAGAGTAAATCTGGAAGTAAGATGAAGTCTTTTGTTTTAATATCTTGTATTGTTTTGGTCATAGTTTGTTGTGTATGTACTGTTTGTTCGTTTTTGCTAGTTGCTAATGAGTTAGCCTTTGCGGATGAACAAAAAAAGTTTTTGTATCGCAGTTGGATAAGACAGTCTGCGAAAAATCTGATTCTGAATTATCGAATACTTATCGAACTAGGACTCTTGAAAAGTTTAGGCAGGATACTACAGAAGCAGAGTTTATAGAACAGGCAAAAAAGATAAGTGATTTTTGTGATTATTTAGAAAGTAAGTCTTCAGCTGATTTGTTATTGCAGTTTGTGTTATTTAAGATTGATGGGGAATCTCCTTACAATACTGGCGTTAACACGATGAAATTAATAGCGTTCAATTATCGTAATAATGTAGTGGTTATTACAATGGTTGGTAATACAGAAGAGGGCTTTACGATAGAGGAGTTTAGTGTCGAGTAAAGGTTTTTTAGTGGTAGGTGATTCCATTGTGAGGGTTTTAGATGGTGTACGTGTCTTGTATTCCTTCGTTTTGTTGAGGATAGTCTATGCGAAGTTTGTGGTGTAGCTTATGCGCAGTGTGGTGCTGGAATAGCTCAGTTGGTAGAGCGCTTCCATGGTAAGGAAGGGGTCGCGGGTTCAAGTCCCGCTTCTAGCTCCATTTTGGAGTAATTTATAATCTATTCTAATTCACATATTTGTTCTTTTGACTATGTCAGTGTAAAAAGATTTGCAGCACAGGTTTGGTGGATCTGTTTAATCTGTTTTTTTTTATATTTTTATAATAGTATACCTAATAAAAGATCTTGATTTGAAAAATTGACTTTATACGGAATATTCGCGGTAATTTTGGTTATATATTTCGGTTGTAATTAGCGTGTTTTGTTATTCTTTTATTTTCATGTATAATACTAATTGTATCGTTTACACAGATGGCTGGTAAAAAAGGCAAAAAAAAGAAGAAAAACTTAGTTAAATTAGTATCTGCTTCGGGTTATGTGTATTATACCTATAAGAGCCGTAAAGCTGAGGGTAAGTTGACTTTGAAAAAATATGATCCCAATGTGCGACAGCATGTAGAGTTTGTTGAAAAGAAGTAGTTGTGCGATTTCTCTTGTGGTTTTTGTCATAATTGAGTTTTTCTTTGTTTCTTTAATAAGGACTAGTAGATGTATATTCACGATATTCAGCATATTATCAAAAGTCGATATACTGACTTTTCTATTCCTGCCGATGTATATAAATTTACAGTAATAAACTATATAAAGGGTGGAGAGCGTGTCCTAGAAATCGGATGTGGTAGGTCGGAGTTTATGATAGATGCCTATACTCAGGCTGGAGAAGTCATTGGGCTTGATCCTGATGCTGCCGCAATAGAAGCAAATAAAGTTGTAAATACAAAAATCATCGGGACTTTTGATAAATTAGAGTTGTTAGAAGAAGAAAGTGTTGACATAGTAGTCAGTAGTTGGGTGATGGAACACATCAATGATCCCGATTTTATGTTTAGACACCTGGTAAGGGTTTTGAAAAAAGGAGGTTATTTCATTTCTATTACTCCAAATAAATATTCAATTGTCACAACAATTAGCAGATTGATCCCAAATATATTTCATAAAAAAATAGTAAAGCTGGTATGGGGAAGAGATGAACAAGATACTTATCCTGTCTACTATAAATTAAATGATGGTGTATCAATCAGAAACTATTCAAGCAAGTACGGTTTTGATATTGTTGATCTAAAATTTTTATCAGATCCTTCATATTATGTTTTTAGTCTAAAGCTACTTGATTTTGTAGTTAATTTACATCGAAGACTAATCCGAGAAAGAAACTTTGAGGACATTTTGTTTGTCTTACAAAAACAAAAATAATATTTGATGTAGATTATTGTGAGTAATTTTCTAGTACACTATATTAGATAATGTCTTTATATAAAAATTTCTGCATCTAAGCATTTAGATTAATCCATCACTTTTGAACTTACTAGCACGATGACCTGTTATTACATATATCGATATATCAATTTTATCTTCCTAGTGGATGATTAAACTATTTAGAGTATAAGTCTTATCACAGTTGTCCTGGTGGGTGAGATAAAAAATTTTATTTTACTACATATAAAATAAAAAATTGCAGTACTTCTAATCAATAGTTAACAAAAAATGGAAATCTTATATTTTTTGATGTTTTCTGTCTTTACATTGACAGCAGTTTACAGCATGCCTACAATTAATATACAATAAAACATGTCAAATGAAAAAGAATTAAATCAATCCAGTAAATTAAATCAATCCAGTAATAGCGAAGCTACTAATCTAAATACTGTTGATTCAGATTACTCGAGTATACTTCAGAATAAGAAATTTCTAGCTATTACATTAGGAGTATTGTTTGTTGTAGCTATTGTACTAGTATATTTAGCATATTCTGGTTCTGGTAAAAACCTTTCAGATGTACCTTCAAACAGTATTAATCAAAATACCGTCGATACAAATAATTCTAGTTTATCAGCAGGTATGGATTATTCTGTACTGCCACCATATTACCTTTTATATATGTCAGACCTTGTGTCTAAGGATGTGAGTCCAGTTTCGGGTAAATTTAATATTCGTTTTAATAAAGAGTCCTCTAAGTTAGAGTATAGGTTAGGTAGTGAGTTAGTCATGGATCCTTTGTACAATTTTCTTGATTGGGGAAATAATTCCGATACCTGTCCACGTAGGTTGCCTGCACATCCTGTGGTTAGTATGGATGGTATGCGATTATACTTTGTTGATACAGATGAACCTAATAAAGTAAAAATGATGGACACAAATAAGAATGTTAGTGTTGTATATACTGCTCCACAACGCGAGAATTTTATAGCTTATATTGCCGTGAATAAGAAAAATGATTTAGCTTATACAATACTAGATAAGAATCCTATAGATTGTCAGCGTCAAGAGAATGATCCATGGGCTGAGGTGACCGGCTATCATTTGATCAATGGCAAAACGTACAAAATATATGATGGCCGTAAACTTACTTCCTTCGAGGGTATTATTGAGTTTGGTGATAATTATTTTATCACAGCTTCAGATGCTAATGGCCTAGGTAGAGGTTTCATTGGTCCTAGTCTGTACAGGATTAACGGTAGTAATGTCGAACTCGTCAGGACTTTTGGTTCTGCCGTTTATAGAGGGGAAAATTATGTTATTCTTCATGGTGAGTCGTTTGAACCTCCAGCATATTCACAATCGGTTCTGAGAGTTAATCTAGATGACGGAAGTATAGAGACCATATTAAGTCAAGACATGGTCGGAAGGGAAATATTTATATTCGAAGGTGATACTGTTGTTTACCCTGATGGTCGTATTGAGTTTAAATATACTGATAAACCTTCTGATCTAGACGAGTACGGTGACCCCTCGAAACGTGAAGAGGTTCTAAATAGGGCATTGACTTTCGTGTATAAAGCTGATTAGGTAGTCCGCTTATCCTTATAATTAGGTTATTTGTCTGTAGAAGGTCGTCCTAGTTACGTTTAGGGTTGATATAATTATATAAATAATAATAATCTTGTATCATTGAATATTATCTAGGAGCGTTTGGATGGCTTAAGTCTATCTGAACTAGGACATTTCTAATATAGAATTTTTAGGGCTGTAAGTCGATTAGCGAGTTTTCTCCTAAAAATTAAATATAGAGATGTAAGCAGAATATAAACTGCAGCCTATTAATAGTATTTTATAAAATGTAAGAAATATCTTGTGCCTGTTTTTGGTGTTGATGTTTTAAAGTCCTGATTTTTCGTTGTTTATTTTGGGATCTGTGGTCACATGTTTTAAGCATTGATCTATGTTATAAACTGAATAAAATTCTACATTTTAATACTCATTTTTCCGGAAGACTGGCAAAACTAAAGAATATAAGCTTTATTATTTGTACTTTAAATTCATATGTTTGTTGGTATTTTCTATAATGTAAGTATTTTGCTTAAATAAACATATTCATACTTTTAATTTTTCTAATAATTTTTTTTTAACATAAATGATCCTCCTGTTAAGGGATCAATAATAAACTTATGTCCGGCTATTCGACAGAATATTGGTCACTTATGAGAATTCAGCTAATCAAAACGATCGGAATTATGTATCCGAATAAAAATTTTACTAGTATCATCAATTGGCTATACCTTATTTTTGATTCGTCAATATTATTCATGTATTAGAGAATAAGTAAGCCTCCGTATTTACTCAGAATCAAGAGATATGTTTAAATTCAATGTACAGTATCTGGATAAAGATTATTAATATAACATTTTCTATCCTTAGCTGTGATTATTCTATGTTTCCGAAAATACCCTTGTTCAATTGGATTTATCAGCGAGCAGTATTGATATAAAATTTTTGTACGGATGTCATCAAAATTTCAAAAACTACAGATTAGTCTGATATTCGTGATATATTGTGTCTTAAATCTAATACACAAAAGAAATAAATAGTGAAAAACATAAAAATTTTTGTAGTGGAGCCAAAGGTGGGACTTGAACCCACGACCCGCGGTTTACAAAACCGCTGCTCTACCGACTGAGCTACTCTGGCTTACTTTGATTACATTACTAAGGTGAGTGTACCAAAATCTAGCTTTTTATTCAAACTATCTTAGTACTTTTTTGGGAGTGAAATTTTACAAAATTGTCAAACAAAGACTAAAGTAGTAAAGTCTATCCATGAAAAAGGAAATTAAAACTCAATTGGCGCCTCAAGCAATAGGGCCCTATTCACAAGCTGTAGAGTACGGAAATCTGATTTTCTGTTCCGGGCAGATTGGTATAAATTACCAAACGGGTGATCTGATCAGTGATGATATCCAATTACAAACTCAGCAAGTCATTACAAATATACGAAATATTTTAGAGGCTGCCGGTTCTGCACTTGATAAAGTTCTGCAAATGCAGGTGTTTCTAGTTAATCTAGATGATTTTGTTTTGTTTAATGAAGTGTATGCACAATATTTTGATGCAGGTGTAAAACCTGCAAGATTTACCGTGGTAGTGTCGAGCCTACCAAAAAATGCAAAAATAGAAATTGCATGTATAGCTTATAAATAAATTTTTATGTTGACCGCAGAGACCATTCAAAAAGCCTATCAAAACATAAAAAATGTAGTGAATCATGCCCCGCTGCAATATTCAGCAAGGTTATCAAATAAATACAAAGCCAAAATTTATCTTAAAAGAGAGGATTTACAAACTGTGCGTTCGTATAAAATTCGTGGTGCTTATAATCTTATCAGTTCACTCTCAGAAGAAGAAAAAAGTAGGGGAGTTATTTGTGCTAGTGCCGGAAATCATGCTCAAGGTTTTGCTTATGCATGTGCATCTTTGGGGATACGAGGAATTGTCTACATGCCGGAGGTTACTCCTGTCCAAAAGATTAATAAAGTTAAAAAGTTTGGAGGACAATTTGTACACATTGAATTAGTTGGCAGAACTTTTGACGAGGCATTTCAAGCTTCAAAAAGAAGAGCTGAAGATGATGGTCTAGTTTATGTACACCCATTCGATGACGAAAGGACTATTGCTGGCCAAGGGACTGTGGGTATTGAAATTTTGGAGGATTTACCTGATACCGATATCATCATTGTTCCAATAGGCGGTGGAGGGTTGATTTCTGGTATTTCTACTTATGCTAAGTCTGTTATTTCGGGGATTAAGGTTTTTGGAGTCGATCCAGCGGGGGCTCCAAAAGCTGTAGAAGCTCTTAATGTGGGTCATCCGGTAGAATTAACTAATATTGACACATTTATTGATGGTGCTGCCATAAAAAAAATAGGTACTATTACATTTAATATTATAAAAGAAAAAGTGGACAAAGTTTTCGTTGTCCCTGAAGGTAAGGTCTGTACGTCGATGATAGAGTTGTACCAAGAAGAAGGGATAATTGCTGAGCCTGCTGGGGCATTGGCTGTTGCTGCTTTAGATTCAGTGGAAAGTGATACACAGGGTAAAAATGTCGTGTGTATAATCAGTGGGGGAAATAATGATATCTCTCGCTATCCTGAAATCATGGAGAGAAGTCTGATTTACGAAGGTTTAAAGCATTATTTCATCATTGAGTTTGCTCAAAAACCAGGCCAGTTAAAATTGTTTTTGGATACTGTAGGTGTCAACTTTGATATAGTAAGATTTGAATATCTTAAAAAAACAAATAAAGAATTTGGACCAGCACTTGTAGGAATCGAATTACATAATAAGGAAGATTATAATTCTTTTATTGAAGGATTAAATAAATCAGGATTCAGATACTTCAAAATTGATAGTAATGACATGCTATATAGGTATTTGGTATAGATCTATTTATTCTTGAGTTGCTATTACAGTAATTTGCGTATGTCTGACGACATTTTCTCTTTTGCCATGAGGAATGCAGAATTACCGTAAAGAATCACGCAAACAAATAGTTGAAATATTGTAATATTTTGTCTTTAACATTTTGCTGATTGGATGGAGCGACCCTTTGCTGGTAGATGCTTGAATACATGCTTTGTTGTCTGGGCCGTGTCTTACGAAGCTAATAGTTTTTTATCGATAGTCGATAAGTTTCGCGTACGATTATTTTAAAAACTTTTTCTATTTATCTGGCTTTATGCTAGTTGAGACTTTGTACACTCTAAAGTCAACATTAAAGCTACTGTAATTTGTTTCAGTATCTGCAAGGTAGTGATCAAAGTATGTTATGGTAATTTGAGATTTTTCGATTAATTCCTGCTGCTTGTGTAATAAGCTGATTAAAATAGAGACAATTAAAAAATCAAAAAGGGATCGGTACTGCCCCAACCGACCCCAATGCCGAATTCCCATTTATGAGATTCCAACATTTGAATCGATATTCTAGGTCAGTCTCGAACCCAACACCCCAAAGTCCAGTAGGCTTCTTTTACCGAACCAGACTTGGGGGTTTTGGGTCCGGTTGGTACCCTAATCCTATATTGCGATATGATTATATCCCATATACGATACGTGTCAAGTCCTATAAAACATTAATTAACAAAAATCCTCATATATTAATATATAACTCGCTTTGTTGGTCTTCCTTCTGTGATGTGGAAAACTATAAATAATCCTTTGTCTGTTTAATTCTATAGGTTGAGAGTGATCTTTGAATTGTTTTAATAACTATTTTAAGCTTTCGAATATTAAAAGCCTTATGAATATGGGCGTGATCTTTGGATCTTTGAATGAATTAGATATCTGAATATGTTAGATGGAGAGAAATATTTGTAATGAACTCAGCAAATTACGGTATACTTGACTCAGATTCGGTCAGGTATGGTATACTTAATTACGTTAAGTATGGTTACTTGACGTTATATGGGGATGTATTGGACTTGACGGGATGTTCTTGAACAAACTGCAAGTCGTGTTTGGCGATGACACGTACTAGAATATCGCTCATCAAAAAGTGCAGAAAATAAATTAAGCGAGTTAGGTAGATCTATAATTAGTGCAATTACCCCACAACAAGTTGTGCAATTAGCTGCCTAACTTCCGGACACTACGAAGAGTAGTTGTTCGGGTAGAGTAGTAAGTGAGCAGGTCAACGTAGCTTACTATTGATCTTTACTTCTAAGTTGACCGTCAAGGTTGCGGGCCGGCAGTCTTGATCAAGTTAAAGGCCAAAAGCCTTTGTCATTTTGTAGGTTTTAAAGACAAAAGCTACATATGAAACCTACTAAGCTTGTAGATGTTTGTTTAAGAACTTTTCGGACGCGGGTTCGATTCCCGCCATCTCCACCAATAAATAGATGACATTATGTGTCTGTTTTGTCTTTATTTGTTTTTATTCTAAAATTAATTTCTTCTCAGACAATCCCAATACCTTTAGTTATTGCTTTACTTTTTTCCTAATTCAATACTTGACTATGTTGTAAGGATGATATAAACTGTTGGTGTAAATATAAATAAATTCATAAATCAAAAAATGGTGTTATTCAATCTAAACTCAAATAATAATCTTAATTCCTCGGTCTGAGGGGGATTGTTATTTGGGTTTAAAGAAAATCTCCCTCGTAATCGAGGGAGATTTTTTATTTCTCTGTGGCGTAATGGTAGCGTGGGTGACTGTTAATCACCAGGTCTAGGTTCGAATCCTAGCGGAGAAGCCAAAAGTACTTTAAAATAGATCTTTTTCAGGTCTTCCGAAACTCATCAAAAATGTACAGAAAATAAAAAATTATCGAATGTGTTCTTTGGCTATGTAACTAATAGGAAAGTCAGAACTCTTGAATATTGATATACCCATATGACTATACTAAAATCGGATATATGTTCTCGTCTGATTCAGACCAACTCGGTCGGTGTAATTCCAATCATGTAGTAGAACCAAAATTTTCTGATACAGTTGATCAGGAGCAAAATAATGTTTCCAAGATCATAGAGTTGAGATCTGTTTACAAAAAATATGGCAAGATCAAGCAGGAAGTCGTCGTGCTACAAAACATAAATCTAAATATTTATACTGGTGAAATTGTTGCTTTGGTAGGACCAAGCGGTAGTGGGAAAAGTACACTGCTCAATCTGATAGGGGGTTTAGATCAACCAGATTCGGGAGATGTGATTGTAGATGGTCGTAATTTAGGTGGTCTCAATGATAACGAATTATCAGTGTTTAGGAACCAGACCATTGGTTTTGTTTTTCAATTTTTCTATCTGCAACCTTATTTAACAGCACAAGAAAATGTGGAAATTCCTTTAGTATTTAGAGGTGAATCTCGTGCTGTACGCTCGCAGAAAGCTCGTCGAGTATTAGAGCAAGTTGGTTTGTCTGCTCGTATTTCGTACTTACCTAACCAATTAAGTGGGGGACAAGTGCAGAGAGTTGCTATAGCGAGGGCCCTTGTAAACAGCCCAAAAATCATTTTAGCTGATGAACCAACTGGAAATCTCGATATGAATACTGGTACTGAGATTATTAATTTGCTTAAACAAATCAATGCGAATTTGCATACCACTATGGTTATTGTTACCCATGATTTGAATGTAGCAAAACACGCTCATAGGGTTATTGAAATATCAGATGGAAAAATCGTATAGTTAAGAATAAAAGTGTTAAGAAAGATTGGACTAATATTATGATAACGATACAAGACTCATTAAGGCTGGGTTTGATTAAGTTTAAAGCTCGCAAGGTGCGCAGTGTTCTTTCTATGGTTATGTTTGCATTTGGTGTTGTATCGATTTTGATATTTCTAATAGGAGTTAGTTCAATTCGCAGTATACTGTGGGAAGCATACCCTGATCGATATCAGACGTATTTTGCAGCAATTAATTGGTCTATGTCGGTAGTAGGGGAGATAAAAAGTACAGATCTTGCTGAAAACATTCATATACCGTTATCTATTCCAAGTGTACCAGAATTTAAGTCTATGTATGGTGATAAGTATAAAATTAAGGGTATATACAAAAAGACTGTACTTGTTGGTCCAACCGTTATGCTGAAAGATTTTGAAGGGAAAGGTGATTTAAATAACAATAGACAATCGTCAGTGGAAAATAATTATAGTATCGTATCTATTGACCCTTATTTGAGTAAAGAGTCGGTTTTGGGAGGTTATTCGTTTGAGAATCTATATAATGGTAGAGTTCCCATTCTTCTTAATCCAGCATACGCTGATGCTATGTTGTTGAATAATGAGCTGCAAAATTTTTTCATGCAAGATAGAAGTTTCGAATCATTTGATACAAGGTTCAGTGAAAAGTTGGGTGATATACATAAAAAGCTTTATAAATATATAGGGCAGGAAGTTACAGTTTCTGTCGGTTTAAATGGTTCTGAAGTTTTATCTTTTCAGGGTTTAATTGTTGGTTATGCTGGCAGCATACAACCATTTCAAATTGGTAATGATCTTTTTGGACTTAATTATAGTACGTGGGGTACGGTAGGTGCTATTATCCCAGAATGGGCTCTATCAGTGAATACACAAATAGGTACCTTATTTAGTCAAGCTAAAAAACAAGATATTGTTTACATTGTTGAGTTTGATAGTGCAAAAAAACGAGATGTTTTTGTTGATGATATGACAAATTTACAAAACAAAAATGTATTGAGCCCTAACGGAAGGTGTGACAGTGATGGTGTGAGATGTTTTGCTCCGCCTGCTTCAAATGAGGAATCTTTTACAGCTTCAGATAACGGTTTCTCGAATGAAACTATAGATAACTTGAGTTTTCACTATTATGTTTATCCTTTAAAAAGTGTAAAAGAGTACTTTGAAGATATATTGAATTCCATACAATATTTAGTTATATGTGTAACCTCATTACTGCTAATAGTTGCAATAGCTTTTGTAAATATGAATGTCTTCAAGATACTAGCAGATAGTAAAAAAGAAATAGGAATTTTTCGAGCTATAGGTGCTCAAAAAATTGACATTGTAAAAATATTTATGTCTTATATATTTATCGTTTTGGCAGGGGGTTTTATTGCTGGGCTGGTGCTAGCAGTTGCAATTAATATAGTTTTATCTTTACTTTTTGGTGATACTATTTATTATTTGCTTGCAGCTGGTTCGTCTCAGGTTTCAGTAAGTAAACCTTTATTTGTTTTTGTAGGGTTCCCGATTGTAGAAGTAACAGTATTCTTTATTATATTGATGTCTATGGGATTTTTAGCAGGATTATTTCCAGTGCTAATTTCCTCTAGAAACAATGTAGTAAATGCTTTAAGATCAGAGTAACAATAATCGTACCTGTACGATTTAATTGAATTGTATCAAGACGAAAGAATAGTGAAATATAACATCAGCTGAGTTTATTAAACGTTTATTGAATAAGTAGAAAGGCTTGTAAATATAGTGTTGTATGTAGAGCTGTAGAGAGGATCAACAGATGTATATTGTGAGCATTGTGTCTTGTCTGTGTTTCTTCTATTTACATGCGACTTATCATTGGAGGTATTCGCAACAGTAGTTGACACTTTGTTATCTTTGTTTTTAGCAGTACTTTAGCTGTCAGAGTCAAAACTTAAATTTTTCTACTTTCCTTGGAGAGTGTACACAACCGTGCCTAAACCATAGGCTAAAGGATCTTTAGGATCTCTCATGAGCCAATTAAATCTAGGTTCAATTCTTCTAAAAATAGGTACCTTTAGTACTTCTAGATTACTTGTATAAATATACTCCTTTTCACCTCCTTTTGAAGGTGTTCGATAGACAGTGAAGCTAGAAGGGACTGATACTTTCCCTGTTTGAATTCTAAATATAAACTTTCGCCTGTTTTAACTTGAATAGAAGAATGATTCAAATGTGTAAAGAGAGATTCGTCGTCGACATATTCAGATTTTATTTGCCTAAATGTTGTAGGCATTTTGTAATTGACGCCTACTAAAATATACCCTAATGAACTTGATCCAAGAGTGATATTATTAAGGTCCGTTTTTATCGGTATGTATAAAGAACTGCCGTTCTCATACTGACGACAAAACCATGATAGACGACCTCTATAGTCTTGTTTCGTCATTTCCACGACTTTAGCAAACAAACTTTGTATTTTACCTATTTTTTTTTACGTCATCTGGGTCCTCGCAACCTACCGGTGTGTCGGTTCTTATCATACGTGTGCGGTATTATATCATTTTTTTGAATTAGAAATATATGTGGGCTTCATTTAGGACTATGTTTTGAAACTAATATTTCTATAAAATACAATGTACATGAAGACTAAAATCTTTATAAACTCTTTGTATATACTATTGATCCTTGTAGTTATTGTATGTTTTACCGTGTTGGTATTTCATATAAGTCGCTAAAATTTGATTTTTCTTCTGATAAAAATGAGTCACATGATGCGAAAAGTCTTCACAAAAATAATAACTATTCTGTGGATTTAAATTTCGAAACAGCTGATGAGGCACACGAAAAATCTCAAGGTCTTATGTTCTGACAAGATCTAGTAAATACCGATGGTATGCTGTTTGTATTTCGATTTGTTGTAGCAGAGATGGTATACCGATAAGCATGTAGATTAAAAAAGTACACCGGGCACTGATGACGCAGATCGGGAGTTATTTGGTGTTAGAGATAATTAGAATTCACACGATATCAGGCACATCGTTCGGTCTCCTCCGGATCAATTTTAACGACGGAAAAGTCTCGGAAACCCCTTGCTCCAAGTATAAGGATACATACCCATAAACGGCTTATTTTCATTCATAGGCCTTACAATAAGAGGGGCTATCAGGTTTTGGTTACCAGGCGTAGGGTTTATTTCAGCAAACAAAGCATATCCTGGAAGATATTTTACCCATAACTTTGATGGAAGGTTGACTATTATCCCATTTGCATCCCCCAATCGTACTTTTATACATTTGCGTGATGGGATCAGAAGGTTTGTTTTTGTTTCCACAATGTTTGATATATCTTCGTTCGTTAGCAGAGCCATCAGAGTAGACCCTGCTGTTACTAGCTCAAGGGTTTTATTGGTTACTGGTACTAGTAAGTGAGCGTGTATAGAAAATTTGGCGCCTGGAACCGGTATATCAAATCGTCCCCATTCAAAACCAGGAGACGGTTTGCCCATTATTTCTTTTACAGCATCATGAAACCTTATTTCAATAGGATTTTGATCTCCAGGATTGTTTCTAAATAAACCCATAACAATTCGTTATATAAAATATCGATTTAAAAGTCAATATTTCACACTGATTGATAATTCCTGTCTTTAAGAGTTTTTTAATTGTTTAAATAATGAAGTAAAATTTGAACATATGAATAATTTGAACATATGAATAATAAACTAATTTTCAAAATAATTCACCTTTTTCTGATTATATCAATTTTTGTGTGTTTGAGTGTGATTTATTTGATAAACGAGTCTGTAGGTTTTAATTCTTCTACTAACTATTCTAGTAGTACTAAAATAATTATTCAGCATCAGAATACTAATTTTATTCGTATTCTTAATGTAGAAATAGCAGACGAAGTACATGAAAGATCTCAAGGTCTTATGTTTAGGCGTAATTTAGAAAATATTGATGGAATGCTATTTGTATTTCCGTACGAGGCTAATCAAAGTTTTTGGATGAAAAACACGTACATTCCACTCGACATTATATTTTTTGATGCAAATAAAAAATTTGTCCATGTTGCAGCAAACGCGCAACCTTGTGGAGAGATAGACGCTGTTTGTCCTACTTATTCGGCTGATGTACCAGTTCAGTATGTTTTAGAGACTCAAGCTGGCTTTCTACCCAGAGAAATATTCAATCAAGATTTGTTTTTTAGTTTCCAGTAAAACGTAAATACGTTATAAAATTCTCATATCTTATCTTAAATCTTGATTAAATCTGAATTCGCAATATATGTGATGTTGAAATGATCACTAAACACCTTTTTAGCTAAATTTTTGATATCGTCTTCGGTAATTGAATAAATTTTCCGCTTTATGTCTTCGATAGTATCTATTTTGCCATGTAGTAGATAATCTAGACCGTAGTGGCGTCCTAAGAATAAAATGTTCTCTTGGGCCATGGTAATTTGCGAGAAATAATAATTTTGGGCGCGTTCTAAATCTCGTTTAGATACTCCTTTGGTTTTAATATCTTCTAAAGTTTTGAAGACTTCCTGTATTACCATGGAGGTTTTATCTGTATTTGTTCCGAAATAAATTTGCAAAGTTCCAACATCTTGATAACTTGGATGCAATGCACCTACATAATAAGCTACTCCTAGTTGTTCTCTTAGCAATAAAAATAAAATCGATCCCATACCACCACCAAGAATTTCGGCTAAAATTTCATATTTAAAAAAATCCTCATCGGTATCTTTCACTCCTGGAAAAGAAATCACTACATGCGCCTGATTACATGATTCTTTGTGATGAAAATTAATCTTAGATTTTGGTTTGAATTCGGCTGGCTCAAATTCTAATCGGCCTGGTTTACGAGGACGTAGGTGTTTTGTGATGTTGTCTTTTACTCTATCATGATCAAAATCACCAACAGACACTATCAGAATATCATCTTGTAGATATTTCTGTTCTAAAAATTTTAAAATATCACCTTGATTAATCTTGTTTACAGAGTCTTCAGTACCTAAAATAGGCCACCCTAATGTATTATTAGGGAAAATATTAGATTGCGCATAATCCCATACTAGATCTGATGGGGTATCTTGTGTGAGTTTGATTTCTTCGATTATATTACCACGTTCTATATCTAAATCATTCTTATCGAACTTACCGTTTTGAAAGATATCCGCTAGAATCTCAAAAGATTCGTCAAATTTTGTACCAAGCATTTTTATAAAAAAACCGGTATATTGATGGGATGTAAATGCGTTTGTTTGGCTGCCTAAAGATTCAATTTCAATTGCTATATCGGATGTAGAACGTTTCTGAGTTTGTTTAAACATCATGTGCTCTATAAAATGTGCAATCCCAGATACATCAGAAGTTTCGTAACGAGTACCAACTTTCACAAGAAACAAAACCAATGCAAGTGGAGTATCTTTTTGTATATGCAGAGATTTAAATTCATTTACGGTGTCTAAATATATCTTCATACGTCTAAAGGTTATATTTTTTAAAATTTGTAATCAACTCAAAATTATAAAGTTTTTGCACAAATTGTAATTTTGTATTATCATTGGTAGCGTTTAACATTTTGTTGTACTTTTATGGCTAGAGTTAGTGATATAAGTGGTAAAAAATCTAATATTCAGAGGTCGGGTCGACATAAGTCGGGTAAGTCGCGATCCGGGACACGTGCTTTTGCTCCTAGAGGTCCACATGGATTACATGGAGTAAAAAAGCTCAAAGTACAGAGGTTAAATCTTCGTACAGTAAAGACTCCTTTTGGTAAGATTAAAATGACGATGAAAGAGTATAAAACTTACTTTAGAAATAATATGGGTAAAATCGAACTCGTGAGGCCCATACCAGTTGAATAAAGTTTGGCGAGCCGTACTTTTGGTCAATCTGTTTTCACCATCTCTGATTCTATAGATCATCTAAAGTGTTATACTTCTAGATATGAATATAATAAATGATTTGTGGCGGTTAGTGACTGATGATATTGGTATTGATCTTGGCACTGCTAATACAAAGGTGGCTATTGCTGGTGTAGGTCTAATTGCTACCGAACCATCTGTTGTTGCAATTAATAAAAATACAAAGGAAATTCTTGCTGTAGGTACTCCTGCAAAAAAAATGTTAGGCCGTACTCCTGCAAATATTGTCGCTGTAAGACCTTTGAGAGACGGAGTAATTTCCGATTTTGAAGCAACACGAGATATGATTCAATACTTTATCAACCTTGCTTACCAAAAATCCGATAAATTTATAAAAATTCCGATTCCGCGAACTGTGATTGGTGTACCATCATCAGCCTCTGAAATTGGACGCAAAGCTGTATACGATGCTGCTAGAAGTGCAGGCGCAAGAGAAGTTTTCGTGATTGAAGAACCTATGGCTGCAGCAATTGGGTCTGGTTTACCAGTCAATGAAGCTGAAGGTTCGATGATTATAGATATAGGCGGCGGTACTACAGATATAGCCATTATTTCTTTAGGTGGTATTGTTGTTGATAAGACTATTCCTGTTGCTGGCGATCAAATGGATCAAGACATAGTACACTATATACGTCATAAATATAATTTACTGATTGGAGAAAGAACTGCAGAAGAAATCAAGATACAAATTGGTTCTGCGTACCCGCTCAAAAAGGAAATTAATATGGAAGTCAGTGGACGTGATCTTATTCAAGGTGTGCCAAAAACTTTATCAATATCTTCGATTGAGGTTCGGGAAGCAATCATGCCTTCTTTAAGTAAAATTATTTCTGCAATTTCGGATGCATTGGAAGAAGCTCCTCCGGAAATACTTGCCGACTTGAGTGTAAATGGGATTGTTGTTGCTGGTGGTGGAGCTTTGATTAGAGGTATTAAAGATCTTTTTGAGGATAAACTAAAAATGAAGTTTATAATAGGAGATAACCCAATCGAATGTGTTGTCAAAGGTACACAGATGTTGCTTGAAGATATTGATTTACTTGCCAAAGTAAAACAGAATTATGGTAACTACTAAAATGCATCGATGAATCCGGAAATTATACAATCAAAAACGGATTTTAGGAAATATTTAGCTGCTTTTGTTGTTATAGGTATGATTTTTGGGATTGATATTTTAGGTTTACATAGCGTATTGTACTCTAAATTAGATCAGATCCTGATACCTTTTGTAATTCTGATTAGAAATAATGGTATATATGTGCAGTTAGTATGGGATGAGTTGATGAATCGTCCTTTTCTAGCAAGGGAGAATTTAGAATTAAAAAGACAGATCTCCGAGTATGAACAAATTCTTGTTGAGAACGAAAAACTGAAAAAACAAATCGAACATATTTCACAGAAATATAATATTATTAGTCCAACGGCTCCTAAATTGGTGGCTGTTGATGTTTTTGGAATACAAGATTTATATTCCTTAAGCCCAAAGGTAAAAATTCTGATACCACACGATTTCATAGTGGAGAAGTGGGATCCTGTTTATCTTGATAGGGTGACACTTTTCGGTTTTATCACAGATGTGGAAAGCAGCACTGCTGTGGTTTCTCCTTTATATTCGAAAGCTATTCCTTTTAGTATACCTGTGCAAAGTATTTCAAATCCTTCCATCAAGGGATTTGTCAGTAAAAGAGACACAAGTGATATTCTTATTCGTAATGTCCCAAAGGATGTTGATATCCCAAAAGGTGATATTTGGGTAACAACAAATGATGTGGTTGAGGTGCCTCCAGGGCTCATAATAGGTAAAGTAAAGGCTGTACGGGATGATGTAGAGTCAGGGTTTAAAGAGCTCGTTATTGTACCAACATTAGATTTAACATCTATAACTATGGTTTATTTAAGATATGAGTAAAATATATATACATGTTGGTATTTTTTCGTTATTTATAGGATTATTTTTGTTGGATTTGGGTCTGGGAGAATTGGCATTCTGGAAGAATTTATTAATTTTATCTGCTTTATTGCTGAACTACATACTAAGTATTAGATCGGAGAGTAGTTTTTTAGTTATTTTTGTTTTAGCAGGTCTTTGCTATGATTGGTATAATAAGGGTTTACTCGGATTATCGTCCCTTGTATTGGTTATTTCATTGTATTTTTTTTATTTGTTGTATGTAAGGTTTCGTGGCAATAAGTTTGTGTTATATTTGGTGAATTACATTTTTAATTTTATCGTTATAATAACGTTTAATGGTTTTAACATTGAGAGTAGTATTTTGATTCAGTCTTCCGTAGGAGCTTTGATTCATACAACTTTGTCCATTTTCTGGTGGGAAAAAAAGTAGAGTGTTTTAAAAACGTTTGCGAAATATAAGACTCGTGATAAAATTGCGGAGGCAAATGTAGTTTGCATATATACTAACCTAGCACCCGGTTTTGTCCTAAGCGTTGCTTTGCGGCGTTTACCGGGGAGGTCTGTAAATTAGGACTTATGAACGAGGAAAACAATAAACAAAAAGTGGTATTACCGTTACTCGAAGAGAGTGATGAGTCTATTGAATTATTGTTAAAGGCTGGCGTGCATTTTGGGCATAAAACTCAAAGATGGCACCCTTCCATGCGCGAATATATATATGCCCATCGGGACGGGATCCATATCATAGATCTGGTGAAAACTATTCGAAAGCTCAATGAGGCTATTGAGGCGGCATATCATTATGCGTCCAAAGGCGAAATTATTTTTGTAGGTACGAAACCTCAAGCACAAGATATTGTGAAAAATGTTGCTATTAGAACCAAATCGCACTTTGTTATCAACAGATGGCCTGGAGGACTACTCACAAATTACATGGTGACAAGAAAATCTATCAAGAAACTCAATGATTATATTAGAGCATTTAAAGAGGGCATAGAAAATAGAACGAAAAAAGAATTATTGAAAATGTTTGCCGAGCTTAAACGTTTGGATAGTTTATATGGAGGGTTAAAAAGTTTCAATAAAAGGCCTGCCTGTCTTATTGTAGTTGATGCTAAAAAATCTAGGATAGCTATTCGTGAAGCTTATAAAATGAATATTCCTGTTATTGCTGTGGTGGATACGAATTCATCTACAGATATGATCACACATGTGATTCCTGCTAATGATGATTCTATTAGTTCTATCGATTTGATTTTAAATAGGTTGGGGGATACAGTACTTCTTGGAAATGGTGGTAAAGGTGTAGAATATGTGGAGATTGATCAGGCAGAATTAGAGGCAGCTATTCAAAACATGGCTAAGATGCTTGAGCAGAAGAAATTAAGAAACCTTGCGGCTGGTACCGATCAAGGAAAAGGGCAACCAAGAGTTGTTCGTGTATCTCGCGAGCAGGCCAAAAAGATAGTGGGGTAAAATTTATTTAAATCCGTATTATCATGAAGCTATGTCAAATATAGAATTAATAAAACAATTAAGATCTGAAACCGGTGCTAGTTTGGCTGATATAAAGGAGGCATTAGTTATTGCTAAGAGTGATTTAGAGGCAGCTAGAGCTTACTTACGTAAAAAAGGTATGGCAAAGGCAGAAAAGAGATCAGATAAGGAGACTAAACAAGGTATAATAGCGAGTTATATACACTCAAATAATAAAATTGGCGTTTTAGTTGAGATAAATTGCGAGACTGACTTTGTCGCAAAAACTGAGGAATTTAATCAGTTAGGGAAGGATATAGCCATGCAAGTCTGTGCTATGTCGCCTCTGTATATCGATGAAGTTGATATTCCTGCATCGATTAGGCAGGAGTTTGAAAGAGAGGTCATGAACGATCCTAATTTTGCAGATAAACCTGAGCAGGTAAAAACAAATATTATCGATTCAAAGATGAAAAATTATGCGGCACAGTACTGCCTTTTGAAACAAGTATTTTTTAAAGATGGTACGCAAACAATCGAGGATTTGCTTAAATCTGTTAGTGGAAAATTGGGCGAAGCAATCAGGATAAGACGATTTGTCAGATTCGAGGTGGGGGAGTAATCCTAACACATCATGTACATACTCGAGATTATGAGTCTTAACGATTTAAAAGACAATGCAAATAAAGCAATCACGTACTACGCAGATTTTTTGAGGACTTTACGTGTAGGTAGAGCATCTATAAGTCTAGTGGAAAATATTCCTGTGATGGCATACGGGTCTAAGATTCCCTTGATTCAATTGGCTACTCTAGCAACTCCAGAACCTAGACTAATCACTATATCTGTGTGGGATAAAGATTTGATTGAAGCTGTAGTACATGCTTTAAATACGAGTGATTTAGGGCTAAATCCTCAGGTTGAGGGTTCTGTCATTCGTTTGTACATTCCTCCAATGACGGAGGAGAGGCGTAAAGAACTTGTAAAGATTGTTTGGAAAAAAGCTGAAGAAGCAAAAGTTATTATACGAAACCTGAGAAAAGATATCTTGAATGAACTGAAAAAACGTGCTAGTGATGAGAAATGGTCCGAAGATCAATTAAGAAGGACAGAAGAGGTAGTAGAAAAAGAAGTAAAGTCGTATAATCAGCAGATAGATGCGATAGCAAAGCGCAAGGAAGAAGAAATCATGACGATATGAATTTTATTTTTCAACCGTTTTTAACTATACTTTCTAGTTATCAGATATGATAGAATTTTTATCAACTCTAGTTGTTTTCGTTTTTGTTATTGGTGTTTTAGTTTTTGTCCACGAATTAGGACATTTCTTGGCTGCACGTCTTGTGGGCATTCGGGTGGAAGAATTCGCCATAGGTATGGGGCCAAAGGTATGTGGATTTAGTCGGAATGATACCGAATACAATATTAGGCTTTTACCTATTGGAGGATTTGTAAAAATGTTTGGCGAAGGGGACTACGATAACCTAGCTTCGGATAGTTACGGGGGCAAAAGTCCATTACAGAGGCTTTTTGTACTAGTAGCTGGTGTCATGATGAACGTGCTCCTTGCCATCATTCTTTTGTATGTACAGGGTTTCAATTTAGGTTTTGAATATAGAGTACCGGATGGATATTTTAAGAATGAATATCGGCCATGGTTTGGCGAAAAGAGTGAAAGTTTATTAGTTGTACAAGAGGTTAAACCATCGTCCCCCTTGTCTGGTAAAATTGATAAATTAGATATTTTGACGAAAATCAATGGAGAAGATTATTCTTTATCTAATTGGTCAGAAAAAGCGATTAAATATTCTGGCCAACAGATCAATTTAACTTTTGTAGGATATGCCTCCGATGATATAAAAAATGTCGTAATACAATTCCCCGAATTGTCGTCTAACTTATTGGGACAGAATGGTGGTCCTTTAATTGTTATTAGTGGTTTTACCGAAGATTCAGTGTTAGAGGGTAAAGTTCAACCTGGCGCTATTATCAAATACATCAATGGCAAGAGTTATGAGCCTGATAATTTTGTACAAACCATCAGTTCTTTTAGAGGGCAAAATATCAAGCTAACCGTACTGGATTCTAGTGGTAATAATGAAAGAGAAATCGAAATATATGTTCGAGACCAAGAGAGGCCGCTAGGTATAATTTTAACAACAACTTTATCGCCCTCGTTTTTATTTGGTATCACAACTAGCCCTATCAGTTTGATAGAATTCAAAGGCTTATCTGTATGGTTTGCAGGTTTCGCACAGGCGTTGAATAATATTCAATATTTTGGTTTTGCTATAAGTGAGTTGTTACAAATCTCTGTAAATGTAGGATCTGCTCTACCTCTGGCTGATAATGTGAGTGGTGCTGTCGGTTTATTTGGAATTTTGGATCGGGTTCTAAAAGAAGTCGGCTTTTGGGGAATTATAGAATTAATGATTTTGTTCTCAATCAATTTAGCTGTGATTAACATGCTTCCTATCCCAGCGCTGGATGGAGGGCATGTACTCTTTACATTAGTGGAGTTAATCACACGTAAAAGACTAAATACAAAATGGTATAATTACCTTACTTTAGCTGGTTTTGCTCTATTGCTTTTCTTAATGATTGTGATCACCTATTTGGATATCATTCGCTTTACTTCCTTACGGAAAATTTTTTGTAATGAATCAAGAGAGGTCCCATTTGTGTGTGATTTATCATATGCAGGTGATTAAGCCCTTTACTTTTTGTGTGAGTTTGTTTTAAAATCTCATATCTTTTTAACAAGGAGGTGATTATGTGGTAGGTGTAGCGCCAGGCGATTCAATTGATTCTGCTTACAGAAGATTTATTCGGGATATGATGGCTCATGGTACATTTTGGGAGTTAGAACGAGCACGATATTATGTAAGTAAGGGAGAAATCGAAAGAGCAAAAAGAAGAAAAATATATAAGACTAAAAGGAAAAGAGCTAGAGCACGTAGAAAATTAAGAGGCAAGCAGGTTTAAATAGTTATACTTTCATAGTAGAATGCCAGGCATTAGTGTTTTTGCCTGGCTTTTTTAATTTCTATTGTAAAGTGGTTTTAAGATGAGTTATTGTTTATTAACATTTCTATTTTTATACTAGTTAGGAAGACCCATGTCTTTATATCAAAAATACCGTGCAAAAACTTTCAATGAGGTATTTACTCAAAAACATGTAACTCAGATCTTACAAAATGCATTGAAACAACAATCTTACGGACATGCATACCTTCTTGTGGGGACCAGGGGATCAGGTAAAACTTCTATCGCACGAATTTTTGCCCGATCTCTAAACTGTGAAAATGATGATTTTATCCGTCACTATGGAGAACCGTGTAATCAGTGTAAGAGCTGTCTACTTGCGCTCTCTGGCAGTCATCCTGATATTATTGAAATGGACGCAGCATCTAACCGTGGGATAGAAGAGATTCGGCTGTTGAAAGAGTCAATAGAATTTCTACCATCACTCGGAAAAAAGAAAGTGTATATCATAGACGAGGTCCATATGATGACAAAAGAGGCCTTTAATGCGCTATTGAAGACATTAGAGGAACCTCCGAAGCATGTTGTGTTTATTTTTTGTACAACAGAGATACATAAGTTGCCCTCTACTATAACCTCGCGAACTCAGGTTTTAGAGCTAAAGTTTGCGTCAATTGAAGAGATTATTTCCAAGATCGACCTCATATTGGAAAATGAAGGTTATGAAATTGACGAAGAAGGTAAGAGGTTTATTGCGAAATTAGGGAAGGGGAGTTTTCGTGATACAGAAAGTATACTAGAAAACGTGCTACAATTCTCCCATTTGACTAGAATAAGTTTTGCAGATATTACACAGATTTTAGGTTTTTCTCAGTTTCCTATTGTCATTGCATTTAAAGATTTATTGTATACTAGGGCTTTGTCTGAGATACAGATCTTTATAGAAACTAAGATTGATGAAGGGAATATAGTGAATTTCAACTATCAGGTTTGTGAGATGATTTATGACGATATAGTGAATGATTTAAAAAGCCATACAGTAGATAATTATAAAATGGCTCTCCTTGATTTCTTATGTGGTCTTGAAAAAGAGTTAAAAGGTATTCTCAATCAAAAAATTCTATATGCTGCGAAAATTATGTATTTTATTGCAAATAAAATTGATGATGCTGAGTTGATAGATCAAAATAAGATAAAGAACAACAGTAAAAATCAGATCTGTGCAATACAGAATCCAACGGACGCTTGCGATGCGGAGTCCAATACTGCACCAAATAATGCCATCCGGAAAAGGGAAGCAGAAGCTGTCAATATAAATCCCGTAGTGATATTACATAACAAGAGAAAGAATACATCGCAACGAGACAAAAAGACTAAATCGCCGACTAGACGAAAAGACTTATTAATCTCACCTATTTCGGAAAAAGATTTCTTGAATTTTGTAAAATCAAGAAATACTTTCATGTATAAGTTGTTAGTCGGTAGAGGTTTTCAGATTAAAGACTCACAAATAATTGTAAAGGTGGAAAAAAAATTCGAGCAGGATCTTTTAAGATCTCAAAAAATAAAAGATATCATGGATGAATTTTCTTCCATTGTAGGGTATAATGTCTCTTTGGTGGTGGAGCTTGTGTCAATACCTGAGACATCGTCTACTGATGTAACAATGTCGGATAATCAGAGAAAAGTTGAAGATTTGTCTGATGCAGAAATTACAAATATCTTTAAACTCAGATGACGATTTAGAAATACATCTGTGTGCTATGTATTTTTAATAGATTTAATTTATAATAAGAAGCTATGATTAATCCAATAAAGGCCGGACAAAATCTCTGGAACCTCAAAAAGCAAGCGGACAATCTACAGAAAAAGATGCGTGAGGTCCTTGTTTCTGGTGAATCTAAAAAGGGTCTTGTGAAAGTGACGATCAATGGATTGAAGGAAGTCGTGGATATTAGAATTGATGATGTTTTGATTGGTGACAAAGCGGAGTTGGTGAAGCATATAAAGGAAGCGTTCAATAACGCTGGAAAAGAATTTGATAAACAGGCATATAAGTTTGTGGATAAGGATCAGACATTAGGCATGTTGCAAGATCTGTTGAAGTAAGCAGTCCTGGTTGATACGCCCAAAATTTTCTCATACGTATTAATTCTTTATGTTAAATACCTGTGATCGGACCACATGATTTAAAAGTAGATTTAAATTTTGTTAATGTATGCTAGGATTTTATTCATATGAAATTACCAAAAGACTTCAAAAACCTGGTCAACGAAATCGAGAAATTACCCGGAATTGGGCAAAAATCCGCTTTACGTTTGGCTCTGTATCTGGTAGACACTCAAGATGCAAATCCGTATGCACTTGCATCTGCTTTGGTTCGTGCAAAAGATAATCTCCAGTATTGTAAATATTGCGGGGCTTTGAGTGATAATGAAGTTTGTGAGATTTGTAGTTCTAGTGATAGAGATAAGACGAAGATATGCGTGGTTGAAAATATTATTGATATGTTAGCGATAGAGCGTGCGAATTTTTTCGACGGGTTATATCACGTTCTTGGTGGAGTTATTTCACCTCTGGATGATGTGACAGAGGATAAAATTCGTATTCGTCAGTTGATTATGAGATTAGATAATGTGAGAGAAGTGATATTTGCTCTTCCTGCTAGTCTAGAAGCCGATACTACTTTTCTAATAATCAAAGAAAAAATCCATCAATATAGTACTAATATTAAGTTAACAAGAGTGGCTATTGGGTTGCCTGTTGGCGCAAATATTGATTATGCAGATCCTCTGACACTGATGCAAAGCTTTGAAAATCGATACCATTTTTAGTACTACTTACGGACGTGCATCTCTTGTACTTGCGAAAATAGATATTGTGTGATATAAAACGATTGTCTAAATATTGAATTTGAGTAGAAAGGCTGTTATCAACATTGCTTAGTTAAATTTATAATATGTACGTATGCAAAAACGAAGATATGAACTAGTGGTAATCATTAAGCCTCTCTTGCCTGATAACGTTCGGCTTGGGGTGGAGTCAAAAATAGTTGAAATACTAGAAACTAATGAAGGTAAAGTTACAAATATTGATGTGTGGGGAAGAAGACAACTTGCATATAGTATAAAAGGACATAAAGAGGGTTACTATGTGATCTATCAATTTGATAATACTCCTGATATAATCAAAAAGATCATCGAGAAGTCGCTGAAAGCAAATTCACATATTTTAAGGTTTTTATTAATTAAACAGTCAGAATAAAACTATGTCTTCTAAATCACTTAATAAAGTATTGCTAATAGGAAATCTAACGAGAGATCCGGAGATTCGTACAACGCCTTCGGGTTCACATATATGTACTTTTGGTCTGGCTACTAACAGTCGTTATAAAAAACCGGATGGTACATATGCGGAGCTAACAAATTTTCATAGTCTTGTCGCGTGGTCAAAATTGGCGGAGTTCTGTGCAAAAAAATTGAAAAAAGGGATGAAGGTTTATGTTGAAGGAGAATTAAGGACGAGGACTTGGCAAGATGAAGATGGACAAGTCAAGCGCAAGACTGAGGTCAGGGTGTCTAATGTGTTCGTAATAGATAGTAAGGCAGGGCAGAAAGATTTCAAACATGACGGTGCTGCTATGGATGAAGACACAGATGGTGCTGTACAAGCTGTAGCTAATGAGTTAGGTATTTGAGAATGAGCGTGATGAATATTGATTATAAAAACGTGGAATTGCTCAAAAATTACATTTCTAGACGATCTAAGATTTTACCTAGATCGAAGACTGGTTTCAGTGCTAAGTTACAAAGAAAGCTCACCAAAGCTGTGAAAAGGGCAAGAATTCTCGCTCTTTTGCCTTTCGTTTCTCGTTGACAGGTTTATCTTATTTGCGTTATGTACTCTTTTACTTACCTACTGTACCATTTTGATCAGCAGTAATTGTCATTATCGCACTTGACTTTGCCTTGGGTGTGTTGGTGTAATTTGCATTGAATTTTTATATACTGAATCTGATGAAGTATACAGTGCAAATTAAGTATAAGGATTTCATCGAGGTATTTGATGTAGATATCTTAAAAGGACGGGTTAATATTGAGTTGAAGAATATATTACCATCAGTACGATCGTCTTTCCAGAC
The DNA here is from genome assembly GCA_025999155.1 of Candidatus Dojkabacteria bacterium. Lineage (GTDB taxonomy): Bacteria > Patescibacteriota > Dojkabacteria > JAOAGR01 > JAOAGR01 > KatS3mg084. Next base: position 287,651 of record AP026679.1, on the reverse strand, counting down.
TCATTATATTCTTGATCTATCAAATATTCGGTCGGGTTATAAGGTTTTCCCCTTAGATGTCGGAGATATTCTCATTATACAAGATCGCAATAACATCATATTTGAGTATTGTTCTGCCGATCAGGTGTACTGGTGTAATGTGAGTGCTTCACAGATTATTAGTTACATCTCTCAACATAATGTTCTCAATGAAATTTTACCCTATGTGAATGATGATCAAGATCTTTTTTTAAATGCTTTGTTATCAGATTTTATCAGAAATGATTATTCATATAGTGACTATAATAAACATATCAAGTACGCTAAAGTCGGGATATTAAGCGGTTTTATCCGAAATTTTCTAGATTTCGATATTAAACGGCTAATTTGGGATGAAAGTGTTTTAGGAGATGTAGAGATTGAGGATATTGCACTCGCATTGCATTTTTCAGAAAGGCAGTTTGTATATACGACGAAAGTGGATAATTTAGCCAAAATACTAGTACTTCTTGAGCATGAAAATATCATTCAAGAAAAATTTACCTTCAAGAATAATAACCTAGTCATCAACACCTCTGATTATAATAAGAGATTTAATATTATATTTAGAAATGCATCGAACAACGTACAATATGATATCCCTCCAGTGAGTAATTATATGTTTGAACTGGGGGAGAGTAACTATGAGATGTATTTTAAGGGAGGCTCGATCAGCAAAATGGTCACTGGTAACGTGTATATATACAACGGCGATATACAAGATTGGTTTATAAAATGAAAGGCAAAGTAAAGTTAACAATTCGTATTCCGCTCCCAAAAAACGCCCAATTCTTTGGTAGGATTGGTGATATAACGAAAAATTATACGATTTATGAATTAGAAGAAGCCGAAGTCCTGGAAGACATAGAAATTGATAAGTCCCGAAAGCTACGTTTTCATGTTGTAAATGGTCAATATGTAAATCGTGGTGATATTGTTTTCACGGAAGGATTATTAGGACAAAAAATGATGATTGCTGATTTTGCAGGGATCGTCGATATTACTGATAACCACTGTAGGATACTTGGTCATAAACGTGTTGTGCGGCGCAAAATAAATATTAATGGTCGTGTAGTGCAATATATACCTAAAGAGAGTATTTTTATAAGAACTTATGCAACCTCATTGATTCCGGCTGTTTATTTTAGCCGTCGTAATGTATTAAGTACTAATGTTTATTTAAAGGATAAAGAAGAGATAAAGCAAGAGAAATTCACTTTTCCTGCTTTAGATAATACCTATTTTGTAGATGATAATGTTTATGTTGATGATTTAGCAAAAATGGTAGCTTTTGGTGCGCGTAGAATTATTGTAAATGGAATTTTTATTAACGATTTCAATGCCTTCATTGCTGAACTGAATAAATTAGATGGTTTTGCGGTTTTATCTGGCTTTGGCGAGATATTAGCTAAGAAAATCGTATTTCTAAGTGAGAATTATTATGATGTGTTTTGGGGAAAGAAGCGATTGTATTTTTCCGATAACATTAAGCGATTGTCAGGCTGTGTCTTTGAGCATCCTTTTTGGGGTCTTAATGGAGAACTAGATGAAAAAGATCACGTGCGCATGCTTTTCAGAAAAAACGGTGAAGAGATGAATGTGTATAAAAAAAATGTAGAACTAGATTGATGATTCAATATTCTCATTATTTTTACTAAATATTCACATTATTTTTGATTGATATCGATTCAGAATTATAATATCATTAGCTCATATGCGTGTCCGAACAGATCATGACAATTTATCAGATGCTATATCTTATCCGGATCTATTCAAGTCCGAATCAATTCCCAATAGATTAAATTTCATCATTTCTATTATTTTAGTTATATGTATATCAGTCACTTCTGGATTTGTAGTTGGTCGGTCTCAGTTTGGAGATCGTATCGTCGATTTTGTGTCAAACCGACAAACGAGTTCAGATTATCCATCGGCTTTTGAAATTTATACTGATGATCAGTTAAAGAGTCTAATTGATTTGCGATATTATGACTTCGATTTATATAAGCAGATTGTAGCTAATATTAAAAGTAAGTATGTTGATCCTGAAAGCATCGATGAAAAGAAATTATTCGAACATTCTCTAAAAGGTCTAGTAGCAGGTCTTGGCGATCAAAATTCTGTATATATGACATCTGAGGACTATCGGAGATATAAAGAAGGTATGGAAGGCCGCTTTGAAGGTATTGGTGTTCGATTGGCTTATTATGAGAACCGTATAGTAGTCAATGATGTGTTGCCTGATTCGCCAGCAAGCAAAGCCGGAGTTAGGAACGGTTATGTATTTTTAGAGGTAGATGGTGTCAGTGTCGAATCAGATACTCTTGAAGATTTAGTTACGAGAGTAAGAGGACCAGCTGGGACTACTGTTAAAATCAAATTTTTTGATCCAGTATCGAGAATGACTATTGATAAAGAAATTGTCAGGTCTGCTATCAAAGTAGAAAGTTTAAGGTTGGAGGAACGTGGTCAAGATACAGTTGTTCTTCAAATATATCGTTTTACAGATTCTGATCTGCAGACATGGACTAGAAAGTGGGATTTAATAGTACAGGAAATTAATAGTAAAGGTTATAGAAATATAATAATAGACTTACGTGGTAATGGGGGGGGTTATTTAGATGCTGCCATACATGCTGCAGGCGATTTCATAGAGCCAGGACAGTTAGTTTTAATGGCACGGACAAGAGATAATGGTCAGATTAAGGTTACTACAAAGCAGAGATATCCACGGTTAAAAGATAAAAATGTTGTGATTTTAATTAATGGAGGTACTGCGTCTGCTTCCGAGATTTTAGCTGGCGCATTAAGATTTCACAAAGGATACAAACTTTTAGGAGTCAAAACATACGGGAAGGGTACTGTACAATCAGTCTATGAAATACCAAATAACTTAGGAGCTTTAAAGCTTACCATTGAATATTGGTTGCTTCCGGATGGTAAGAGATTAGAAAGAGATAACCCGATTCAGCCAGATAAGGTCATCGAGTTTGATCCGCAGAGTTATAGAGAGGGCATTGATAATCAGATCGAGGCAGCCATACAAGAATTGCAAAATCAATAGTTGAATAAAGTATGATGCGAAGAGATTGACAACTTATCTTGCTTGTGTCTAATATATATTTATGCATTCCGTGGGACCTAATACCGATTCAAATAATCAACAACAGTTGAATGTTCAAGGCGTTGTTGGATCTGTGTACCCATCGCCTCATGGGCAGTATCATTCATTAAAAGGAAGAAAATTATTCTTTCTTTTGTTTGTTTCATGTGTAACATTAGTTATTGTGTCGCTGTTGGTGGGGGGGTCAGTACTGTATTTCAATTATTATCGATCCCAACAGAGTTCTTCGTCCAATTCAACTCAGAATCAAGATAATTTAAAAGATAGCGCAGGCAAAGTCGTTATTAATGATAATAGGTTTTGTTCCTCTTCTATATATCAACCGGAAGGAAGGATTCTTGATCTGATACGCAATTCTTCTCCTGCTGTGGTTACTATAGTTGTTAAAGATCCTGATGTTTCTTTAGGTGAATATACTAACCCAGAATCTCGGGAGACCGTAAGTGGCGGGACAGGTTTTTTTATTTCTGAAGATGGTTTATTAATTACCAATCAGCATGTAGTTTGTGGTGCCTCAGCAAGAGATATAATTGTCTTGACTAACGAGGATAAGACTTATTCTGTATCTTCAGTCGAGGTTGAGCCATCTCAGGATATTGCTATTTTACGTGTAAATAATAATGGTAATAAATTTCCCTATTTGAAATTTGCTCATCCTGATGCTCGTGTTGTCGTTGGTCAGGAAGTAATTGCGATAGGTAATCCTTTCGGTGCTAATCCTGGGTCGGTCACTCGCGGAATTATATCGGGTATCGGTAGAGATATCGTAGCTGGAAGCAGGTGTGGTACAGACGGTCAATTAATAAGATATTCTTATGAAGGCTTGATTCAAACTGATGCTGCGATAAATAGTGGTAATTCTGGGGGTCCTTTGTTAAATATGAATGGTGAAGTGATCGGTGTTAACTCAGCGGGAATATTAGTAGCTAATAATATCGGTTATGCTATACCTCATACCACAGTACTACGTATTTTGGATAGATATTTGAAGAATAATAATAAGATTATTTCACCCTACTTAGGAATCGTCCATCGTATGATAGATTCTTCTGTTGCTTCTGCCTACGGTCTTCCTGTTGGGGCTTACGTAGTAAGAGTGATGCCTAGTAGTCCTGCTGCTAAGGCAGATATTAGGCCAGGGGATATAATTACGAAACTTGGTGGTTATAAAATAGATTTTTCGCTTGCTTCTACGTTGACCTTGTATTTTGAACCGGGTCAGAAAACTACGGTCGAGGTGTATAGAATTCCGGAGAATGGTAAATTAGAAGACGGTAGATATTTGACGCTAGAGATTACCGTAGGAAAGAAGGATAATTAGAAGTGTGAGTAATTAGTACTAAGTACTAAGTACTAAGTACTAAGTATTAGACTTCGTAATTGTTATGAACTTTCATATACTTTATTACAAGGACTCCGTTGATCAGGCTTAATGATATTAAAAACAAAGCTTCTGTGCGTAAATTTGTACATAAAAAGGATGATGTTGTCTATCCCCTACAAATAGGGTTTCAAGTGGAGTCAACACTGAGTATAGTTTCTAGGAACTTAAAAAAGAAGCTTTTCTTTTTCTTGGAAGAGCTAAAAGTCACTGGTTTTTATAAAGATGTTTCTATGTGGAACTTGATATTTCTACATACATTTATTGCCTTTGTCCTTTACAGCATAGTCTCGGTTTACTTTGTACATTTACCCAAAACAATCGGGCTCAATGTCGATATGGATGAAAACTATGACATGCTCATATCAAAAGAGTGGCTTTATCTACCTACTATTTTGCATATTTTCATCGCTTTGTCTACAATCCTTCTTAATTTGAGAGCGTGTAGGCGTTTATCCCATCTTCTGCAGATGTCTTTTTTTCATTTTTTTGTTTTGGCATATTTTGAAATGATCGGTTTGCTATTTCTCATTCGGTACTTTCTATCTTAAAGACTATCTATTTTTATATTCGTGTTAATTCCTATACATGACATGTACATGACATGAAACTTTTTTTCTGGCATAATAATAAAGAGGAAAGGAAATTTGTTTCATATGGTAGGCCAAACTAAATCAAATTTATATAAACTTATAGATACAAGTCTTGCAAATACACATGTTAAAAGTTATCAAAAAGGTAGTGTAGCGGAAGGAGAAATACTAAAAATCACCCCTTCGTACATTATTGTAAAAATAGACGGAGTATTTGATGCCGTTGTACCTAAGTCGGAGATGGAGACTGAAGTAAAAGAATTGAGGGTAGGGGATAAAATAAGAGTTTTTGTCGTAAAACAGGAAGATGAGTATGGATTGATGATAGCTTCTCAAAAGCGTACTACTTCTGCACAAAGGTGGGAGTTGCTTGAAGAGGCTTATAAAACTGATCAGTCCGTTGTAGTAAATGTAATTGAAGTCAATAGTGGGGGTCTTATCGTTGGCATTGACGGCGTCTTGGGATTTATACCCACATCCCTTTTGGATCCTAATAGAGTATACAAATTGGATGTGGATAAATCAGCACCAAAAGACGAAGTTCAAAGGGAGGTAACTCGTCGATTAACTGATCTAGTTGGTACAAGGATAAAAGTAAAAATAATGGAGATTGATAGAGAGAAGTCTAAGATCATTTTTTCTGAAAGGTTGGCTTTAACTGATCAAGGTGCAGAACAAAGGCAACAAATACTGAAGAGTGTCAAAGTAGGAGATGTGTTAGAGGGTACTGTAACGGCAGTTACAACTTACGGTATTTTTGTCAATGCTAATGGATTAGATGGTTTGGTTCATGTCTCAGAAATCTCATGGGACAAAGTTGAAAATCCTGCAGATTATGCAGTCGTTGGGGATCAAGTTAAAGTTAAACTAATCGATATCAGCGACGATGGCAAGAGAGTCGCTTATAGTATGAAGCAGCTAACAGAAGATCCCTGGCTTGAGAGGTCTTCAGAATTGAAAGTAGGTAACAGGGTTAAAGGTGTTATAACGGAGGTAGAGGATTACGGTCTGATTGTAAAGATAGGTGAGGGGATAACAGGTCTTGTACATAAAAGTGAGTTCAGTGATCCGAAAATAGGTGATCCAAGAGATTATTACAAAGTGGGCGATGAAATAGATGCTGTGATATTAACAATTTCACCAAACGAAAGAAAAATAGGATTAAGTATAAAAAGACTTCAAGAACCTAAAGCTAAATACAAGAAATCGTCACTGAAGAGTAAAAAACCCAAAGTCCGAAAGCCTAGGGTTTCACTTGATATTACTAGTGTATTAGCAAAAGCAAACGTTAAATCTTCAGGGGAAGGTGAATAACAAAAGAAAAAGCATGATTGCACGCATTCGCTTTTTGTCTTTGTATTTGAGTTTGGTAATCGTGCTTCTTGTCAAATTAATTCGAAAACGTTTTCGATTCTATTTCCTTACTCTTCTCGCTTTCACTACGGGTTCAATATTATTTATTAAGTTTAAGACTAATTATTCCTGGCTATTTTCGTATGAGTTTTTTCACGAGTCGGTTTTGATACCGATGTTCTGGTATTATGTACCTGTCCTGCTTATTATTGGGACTTTGAATATTGTATTTTCTGAGGACAAATTACCGACAATTTTAAATTTATCTAGGTATCCAAGGTTTGTGTTGGATATTAATATTTTGATATTAATTGTGACTTTGATTGGAGCGCTAGGGCAAATTGCAGGTGGTTGTATTTGGCAAATCCCCTTAATTTTGTTGAACGAATATGGTTATGCATGGGCTCGATACGGGGTCGACACGTTTCCAGAACCTATTCCGTTTATATTTTATATTATTATATTTTTTGTATTGTTATTTATAACTGAAGTGTTCATCAAAAAAGCATATCCTGGTCAACTATAAGAGCATTCGAGAATGAGATTCTATATAGTTTCTATGTGCTGGTCTTTACAATTGCCTAGGTGCAACCGGAGTATTAAAATACCAACAATATTACGTGCCAGCCAATTACGAATATCTCTCTGCCTAGTATCGGTACTAGAACACTATCTAAATTATTTTAATTCTTGAGAAATTTTACTGATTTGTATTCCTTTATTGTTCTGATACTTGCCTTTGTATGGTATTATTTCACCTTGAACAGTATGAAAATAAATCTGAGCAATTTCTATGAACGGATAGATACGTACTGGTTGTATAACGGATATCTCAAGTGTCCAGAAGCCCGAAAAACCCACATCTCCGAATCCAGCTGTTGCATGAATAAATATACCAAGTCTTCCTATACTTGAGCGTCCCGTTATGATAGGCACATAGGTTTTTATTGTGGTATGTTCTACCGTACGACCGAGGTAAAGACGCCCTGGATTCAATATCAAACCTTCTTCGGGAATAGTTAGAACGGAATATTCACAAGGTTTTTTAAGATCAAGACAGTCGTCTTGGACAATATACAGTTCATTATGTAGTCTAAGATTGTATGAATTAGGGTTTAGACGAATTTCATCGAAAGGGTCGATAATAATCTCACCTTTCTGAATAGCATCTTTTATGGCTGAGGCTGTTAGTATCATAAGCTCGACCGCATACTCTACATATAGATTCTATATTTGTCAATATGACTTTACAAAAATTCTAGTGAAGTTTCTAATTTGATTAATGTAGATATTTAAAGCGTTCTTGAAATCATTTGAGTGATTTATTCATGTCAGTGATGTGTGAATCTTTATTATTCTGATATTTATCTTTGTATGAAAAAATATAGCTTTAAATAGTGTGGAAGTGAATGAGTAATTTCAATGGACAGGTGATACTTGCAGACTGTATAACTCGTATATCAAGAATCAAAAAGCCGGAAAAGCGAGTATTTCCAAATCCAGCTAGCTGTTGTATTAATACATATACCGAGCCAGACATAGGGTGATAACTACCTGACTCTAGAGATCTTCAATTTTACTTTACTTCATTAGCTGGGTATAGGATTGCCAAATTTCTATTACGACGTTAGGTACGAAGATATGTCTTAAGGGCGATTTGCTGTGCCAAATGCTGGAATGATAAAGTTTGTACGATAACTTTACCGGGCCCGGTAAGTCTGGCTAAGAAAAGTCCTTCTCCTCCGAAAATGGCATTTTTAATACTTCCTACAAACTGAATATTGTAGTCTATACTAGTTTCCATCATTACGAGAGATCCGGTATCTAGCATCAGTACTTCACCAGGTATTAGATTAACCTCTACGAAATTTCCGCCTGAGTGTAAAAATACATCTCCATAGCCGCTGATTTTTTGTAATATAAAACCTTGTCCACCAAATAGTCCGAAACCCAGTTTTTTAAGAAAAGTTATACCTATATCTATTTGACCAATGGAACACAAATAAGATCCTTTGCTTGCGATAAATTCTTGCCCCTGTAACGGTATATGGATAATTTTGCCCGGATAGGGTGCCGCTAGTGCTACTTCACCGGCTGAATGACAGGTGAAGAGTGACATTAATAGACGTTCACCGGTAAAAAATGACCGGCCTATTGATTTCAAAATACCTCCGTGTGTCTTTGCATTGAGTGTGATGTCTCCTCGATAATACAGAAGAGTACCGGATTGCGCGTATAATTGATCTCCTTGAGATAAGGAGAAAAGCAGAGCCTGCATATTATCTCCTATTACCTTGAACTGCATGAAACATTCTAACAAACACTCATAGTCTTGTAAATTGTTTTGAGGTAATGATATTTACATCTTTTCATAAGAGCTTATAATTATTGAGACTACCACAAGTGGTCGCCCATTAATCTATTATCTAAAACAATAGACAAATGGGAGGAAAGTCCGGACTTCGCCCCTTAAGTGGGGAAGAATGCCGATGGTGTCTAGTAGATCTAATTCTGCTAGATTAAGTCGGGTAGATGTGACTTTACGAATAGGGCCACAGAGACATATTGCCACACGGTATGTGTGGTGAGGGTGAAAATGTGTGGTAAGAGCACACATATCTGGCCAGTAATGGTTAGATACAGGCAACCTCCATTCGAAGAAATCCCAAGTTTTGGTGGGGAGAGTAGATAAATGACCACATAAACAGAATCCGGCTTATGTGGTAGTCAATCATTGCTTTTAGGATTTAAATTATGTCGAACGATATTGATGAAGTAAAAGCACGAGTCAATATTGTTGATGTAATAGGTGAGCGAGTTAGATTAAAAAAGACTGGGTCGAATTATTTTGGTTTATGTCCGTTTCATAACGAAAAAACTCCTTCATTTGGTGTCAACGAAAAATTACAAATCTTTAAGTGTTTTGGTTGTGGTGTGGGAGGCGATGTTTTTACGTTTCTGATGCGTATAGATAATTTGACTTTTTATGAAGCCTTAAAAGAATTAGCTGATCGAGTAGGGTATAAGTTGAAAAGTGATCCAAATCATTCTAAGGATAAGCAATATATAGAAAAGAAAAATAAGCTACTAGAAGTAGTCAAGTTGGCAGCGAATTTTTATTCGGAAAAGCTTGCGCAAAATAAAAATAACCCCGGCTACCAATATATCTTAAAGCGGGGATTAACTGAAGATTTAATTCAGACTTTTCATTTAGGTTATGCTCCAGAAAATAACGATGAAATATCAGAATATTTTAAGAATAAATCGATTTCGAATGAATTATTGATCGAGGCTGGGATTATAGTCAATAAAGACGGCAAATTATTAAGTAAGTTTCGTAATCGTATTATATTTTCCATATTTGATGAGAAAGGAAATATTGTAGGATTTTCTGGTCGATTTATAGGGCAATCTTCTTCTACATTTAACCCTCCTAAATATTTGAATTCACCACAAAGTATAATCTTTAATAAAAGCCGTCTAATATTTGGTCTCTTCCAAGCTGTTGAGAGCATACGTAAATATCAATTTGTAATTCTATGTGAGGGACAAATGAATGTTTTATCTTCTCATAGAGTAGGAGTGAGAAATATTGTGGCTTCATTAGGTACAAGTTTTACACGTGAGCATGTAGCTATTTTAAAAAGATACACAGATACTATTTATCTAGCTTTTGATAAAGATAGCGCGGGGAAAAAAGCGACAATTCGCGCATTAGATTTAATTTTTTCTTATCCGGAAGAAATGACAGTGAAAATTATTAGTTGGGATAATCAACTAGGTAAAGATCCGGATGAATTGATCATGGCAAATCCGGAGAAATGGATAGAGGCACTAAACAACCCTTACGATCCAATAGAATACTTTCTTTCTAATTTTTTCAAGAAATTTCCAAATCCTACAATTAATCAAAAAAATTCTATTCTGAAAATTATTGTGCCGCTGGTTCATAAACATCACAGCGAGTTTATAAGGCATGAATACTTAAAGAAAATAGCTTCTGAATTTAACATTAGAGTAGAGTCTCTTGAGTCATATTCCGGACATGATTTCAATCAAGACCAGCAATATTATTCAGTTAATCATAAGAATTTATCGACTGAACACGCTAATAAGATATATGATTATATATTTGGCATAATTTTACACAATTGGTCAAAATCCAAGCACTTACTTAGCTTGATAGATCGTGATTTGATTATTGATGAATACATCGAGATTTTTGACTGTATGTTATTGCTTGCAGATGCAGATGATGTCACATCCGTTTACCATGCTTTAGATGAAAAAAATAAAGTCAAATTTGAGCATATTTTGCTGAAAGAAGTTAATTTTGATTCAAATACCAATATTGAAGAGCATGTCCGTAAAAGTATCCCTTTGTTAGTTCGCGTAAAATATCAGGAAGTTTCACAGCAACTGAAATCAAATATAGAGAATAAGCAATTATTAGACCTGTTATTGAAACTAGCAAAATATTTGAATGCTAAAAATTAAGAATTACAGTATAATTTTGTTATGAAAAAATATCTTAAGTATCTGCCAATTGTTGTTACGGCTGTTGTTATAGTGGCTATTGTAGCGACTGTAATTTACTATCGTGTCCGTAGCTATGAAACTTGTGACACGGTATTGGGTCGATATGGAGATAATCACTTATGTATTGCAACAAATCATGGCGTGATGGTTTTTGAGCTTTTTCCTGATGCTGCTCCTAAGAGTGTTAATCACATTAAAATGCTTGCAAATGATAAGAAGTTTTATGATGGTTTGGAGTTTTATCGAGTCGTAAAGGATTTTGTTGTACAAGCTGGTATACAGGATTATATAGTCCAGAAAGGTGGTGCAAATCTTGAAGAAACTAGCATGCAGAGTAAATTAGATTTGTATTACAACGAAAAAATAGATGTTGAAGTTAATTTCGATAAATTAGAACTGACTGAAGATGAGAAAAAATATTTAAGTCAAATAGGCGTTCGTACAAACCCAAACTTGAATACACGTGCGTTTGAGTACGGAAGCTTAGCGTTTGCTAATAAAGGGGATAGCGACCCAAATAGCAATAGTACAGAAATTTTCATTGTTACGGGTAAAGACTCTAATTCTGATCAGATAAAAAACTTGAACGGTAAATTTACAAATTTAGGTCGATTAGTTGAAGGATCCGATGTATTAGAGTCATTGAATAAAGTAGAGATCAATAAGAACTATGTCTATGCAACTGAACAATCTAAACCTTTGAATACAATACGGATATTTGAAGTTAGAGCTAAATAGAATCAATTATAGTTTTGATTTAATCTGTTGAATTAATCTAGATGTATTAGGATCTGATTGTAGAAGTTTTTCAATTTTAGAAATACCATGCATTACTGTGGTGTGATCCTTACGTCCCACATGTTTAGCAATTTTCACTAGTGGTAATTTTAAAACATCTTTTAATAAGTACATACTTATTTGTCTAGCGTAAGTGATGTCGTAATTTCTTTTTGCACTTCGAATATCCTTAATTTCTATATTGAGTTCTTCAGATACGATTTTGATGATATCTAGTGGGTTAATTTTTTTCTTAACGGCAAATATTTTATCACCAAGTAAACTGCGTACATCTGTCACTGTTACATTACCGTTAGTTTTAGCAAATATCGATATTTTCAATAAAGCTCCTTCTAACTCTCTGATGTTTGTATCAACAAGCTCTGCAATAGTGTAAATAATACCTTCTGGGAGGAACTCATTTCTGTCTTTTAATTTATTTTGAATAATTGCGATACGTGTTTCCAAATTAGGTTTTTGTATGTCTGCGACAAGACCCCCTTCAAATCTCGATCGAATGCGTTCTTCAAGATGTGATATTTCACTTGGTGGCCTGTCTGATGCAAGAATTATTTGTTTGCCTGCTTGATATAAGGTATTAAAGGTGTTAAAAAATTCTTCTTGTAAAGCTTCCTTTTGGGAGATAAATTGTATATCGTCCAGTAACAATACATCCAGAGCTCTATATTTCTCGCGGAATGTATTGCTTGTCTTTTTCATAATGCTTTGAATCATTTCATTAAGGAAACTTTCGGTGGAGCAGTATAATATTTTTGCGTTTGGGTTTTTTATCAGGATTGCGTTACCTACGGCTTGCATTAAATGAGTCTTACCAAGACCTACACCTCCATAAATAAAAAATGGGTTATATGCACTGCCGGGATTATCTACTATAGCGATCGCTGCTGCATGCGCTAACTGGTTTCCTGATCCTACGACAAAGGTGTCGAAAGTATATTTTGGATTCAATCCGGTCGATAATACCTTCTGTGTAATATCCTGAAGAGTATGTTTTTGAAAAGAATTAAAAGCAGTAGTGAATAAATTTTCTGCTTTTGTTCCTGTATGGTTTGTGCTTTTGACTACTAGTTCTATGTGTCTAATTTTCTCATCAGTTACTTTTTTTACAGAGTAAAGTAACGTTTGAAAATATCTTGTTTCTATAACTTGTTTCGTGAAACTATTTTTACAGCCTAAGACTATAGATTCATCTTGTATATTTACTATATGTAAACTAGCAAAGTATGCATCATACACTTGCGGAGAGACCTTGGTTTGTATGTTTTCTAGGATGGTATTGAGTAGTTCTTTTGTTTGCATACTCTGTGATTCTACGATAATGTGGAAAACTTTAGAATATCCTATAATTATCGTCCCGATTTGTCATCTTATGATTCTACTTTAAAGTTATATTGATTTACATTAAAATACTTAGCAATGGTTATAAAGCAGATTTCTTTTTGTACGTTTTTAATAGAAACACGTTTAGCGAAAATACTTATTAATCCGACTACTGTATTGGATGGAGATGTGTCTATTTATTCAGTTCGAAATTCTCCGTATATGGAGTATAAACAGCGCAATTCAGATTCCTTTGTTATTACTGGAGCAGGAGAATTCGAAATCAAAGAAGTGTTTGTTAATGGCAGAAAAAATAAGCATGAAGATACTTATTCGTACAACATATATATCGAAGATGTAGCAATAGGAATTATTAGTTTTATTAATTCTATTGATCATATTCCGGAAGAGTTATTTGAAAATATTGATGTGCTTTTAATCGGAGTTGGTGCAGGACCATTTTTGGCTGCTAGGGACGCTAATCAAGTAATTAATAAGTTTTCACCTGCAATAGCTGTATGTTTCGGTTTGAGAGAGCAAGCAAGATCAGATATTAAATTTGCCTTAGATAGTATAGAAGAAGTAAAAAAAGAGATTTCGGGAGTCAATATCTATCATAAACCTTTGCAATTAGATCGATCTAATCTGGATACCATTGAAGATACGATTTGTTGTTATTTTGATCTGTGATGAAAAATATATCACCAAAACCCCCTTCCGATTTGGGTGCAGAGAAGTATGTGTTGGCGTCAATTTTACTTGATAAAGAAGCCTTGATCAAAGTTGCAGATATATTAACTTCTGAAGATTTTTATGACCCAGTACACCAAATAATATTTGATGCTGCCCTAAGTCTTTTTCATACTTCAATTGCGGTAGATATAGTTACAGTAAGAGATTTTTTAGTCAAGCATAAAAAAATTGATAAACTCCCAAAACCGGATTTTTTGACAGAGATCGTTTCGATTTTACCTATAACTACTAATGTCGAATTCTACTGTAATATAATTAAAGAAGCCTCCTTAAGACGTAAGCTCATTTCACTGTCGTCCGATTTAGTTAGACTCGGACTTGATGAGTCGCGTAAAGTACCAGATATCATCGATGAAGTTGAAAAACGTATTTTTACTATTTTTCAGAATACACAACCTAAAGATTTTACGCACATTCGCGATCTAATACTTCAAATATCGGAAAAATTTGAAGGTCATATAAAAGATGTCGAGACTTTACGAGGGATATCAAGCGGTTTTACATCTATTGATAATCTGATTGGGGGATTACATAAGGGTGATTTAATTATTATTGCAGCAAGACCTTCTGTAGGGAAAACAGCATTTATGTTAGAGATGGTTAGAAAATTAGCAGTATATATCAAAAAAAAGGTTTTGATTTTTTCGTTAGAAATGTCAAAAGATCAAGTAGCAGATAGGCTTTTATCACTACAAAGCGAAGTTAGTTTAATGGATATAAGGATTGGTAATTTAGAAGGGAAAAATTGGGATAGATGTAAAGAAGCTATGGAGGAGTTGTATGAGGCAGATATTTTTATTGATGATACTCCGGGGTTACATATTTCCGAACTACGCACGAAGGCTCGTAAATGGCACTTAGAAGTAGGCTTAGATGCAATTTTTGTTGATTATTTACAACTACTACAAGGTAGAAATAAAGATAATAGGGCCTTAGAAGTGTCAGAAATATCCCAAGGATTAAAAAACATTGCTAGAGAATTAAAATTACCTGTAATAGCTTTATCTCAATTAAATCGGTCAGTCGAGTCACGTAATGATAGACGCCCGCAGTTATCGGACTTAAGAGAATCAGGTGCTATAGAGCAAGACGCCGATATTGTTGTTTTTCTGCATCGAGAAGCTTATTACAATAGAGAATTAGATGAGACTGAAAAAAATAAAGCAGAAGCAATTGTCGCAAAAAATCGAAATGGTGCCACAGGCATTGCCACTTTAAGATTTGTAGATTACTGTGCAAAATTTATTGATGATAATTAGTAATTTTTCGATAGATTTGTAGGTAATCGTTTATTTTCTGTATAATTTATGCAGTGATGCCGAGATGGCGGAATTGGTAGACGCGTCGGACTCAAAATCCGATTCTAGCAATAGAGTGGGGGTTCGATTCCCCCTTTCGGCACCATTTTGTTTTTAATTGTAGTTTTCTTGAGTGCTGATAGTGGTCGGTTAGATTAAAAATACTTTTTATTTCAATAGCATACTTGGCTTGTCTATCAAAAAGATATGTACTAGTTTTTTGTGATTTAAAAGACCTATCTTTGAATAGTTATGATTCTGTGTTAACATTTTTCTATGCTATTTTCGACTGATTTAAGAAACGGAGTAGTTTTCAAATACGAAGGTAAGACTTGGGTCGTCCTGAAATATGAATTTGTAAAGATGGGGCGAGGAAGCGGCACAGTTAAAATTAAGGCGAAGGATATAGTTTCTGGTTCCATTGTGGAGAAGGGCTTTAGTCAACAAATGAAATTTGAAGAAGCTAGTGTAGAGAAAAGAAGTGCTCAATATCTCTATCATGACGATGAGCTTGCTTACTTTATGGATAATCAGTCATTTGAACAGATAAGTTTAGACTATGAAACTGTGAAGGATATGCTGCAATATGTAGTTGAAGGTAGTAAAGTAATTGTAGTGTATCTTGATGGCAACCCAATTACTATAGAAATACCTAAATCTGTCCATTTGAAAATTGTATATACAGAGCCTGCCGTAAAGGGAGATACATCTAACAATCCTATGAAAAAAGCTAAGCTAGAAACTGGAGTAGAGATAAATGTCCCTTTATTCGTTAATATCGGTGACACAATCAAAGTAAATACCGATACAGGAGAATATACAGAAAGGGTTAAAGAATAAAAATGGATGAATATAGTCGTCAAATCATAAAACTCCTAGAAGAAACGCTTCCTGATATTTTGAATAATTCTGAGATATGGTTAGCTAGTTTAATAACGATTTTAGCTTTCTTTTTCTTTGTTTTATGGATGTATTGTGGCTTCTTTATATTTTACGATTCAATCAAAAGATTTGGTAAGTCCCCATGGGTATTTCTCTTGTTTGTAACAGGTCTTTTATTTGGGCCATTTGCTCTTGTTTTGTATTTAATAGCGAGGCCTAGACAAACCTTAGAAGATAAGGCTTTTATACATTTAGAACATAGATTTTTTTATAATGAGGCATCAAAAGTATTGCAATGTTTAAATTGTGACTCATATGTACTCGAAAGCCATGTATTCTGTACACGATGTGGTGCTCAAAATAGGTACAAATGCCCTAAATGTAGTGCATTAACTGATTCCGATGATCAATACTGTTGGAAGTGTGGATATGATTTTGGAGATAGATATCAAAAACTTGTACAATCCATTCAGAAGAAAAAATCAAGTGAAAAGTCAGCCGTAAGGCAAGTAAAAAAGACTAAGAAGCACATTGATAATTTCAACATTAATAAGTTGATTCAAAAAATTGATATTTTGAAAAAGGCTGTAGTTGCCAAATTGGATACGAGCAGCAAGAAGTTAAGTAATACCGATGTTTCAGAAGATAAAAAAAAGTAAACCCCATACCGTCAAATCTCAACAGGGATCTCAACACAAATCACAACAAGAATCTCAAGAGGTTTCTGCGGAGTCTCCGAGTTCGCACAATAACTCACAGCAGAAATCTTTATAAGTGTTTTATTAATTTATATGTTTTATGCGATATATTTCTATATATGTCGATAGTTCGTATGACGCAAACAAGAGACTTGATCTTTTTTTAGCTTTGAAGCTTCCTCAGTATTCCCGATCTTTTATCAAGAAGACAATCGAGTCAAATAAAGTATTTGTAAACGGTATAGTTAATTATAAAGCTGGATATAAGGTTAAAGTGGGTGATATCATAAAATTCCCAGCTTTACAATATCAAACAAACTCTTCAAATCTTATACCTGCGGAATTTGATTTACCCATTTTGTATGAAGATGATGATTTCCTGTTTATAAATAAACCTGCGGGAATAAGTTGTCATCCTACAGACTCGAATAATCGTGAGATTACAATAGTACATAAACTTCTTGGAAGGTATAAAGATTTACCATTTAATGATTTTAAAAGACCAGGAATTCTGCATCGTTTAGATAAAGAAACTTCTGGTGTCATGGTAGTAGCAAAGAATCCCTATTCTTTGTGGTGGGGATCAAAAATATTTGCGGAACGAAAAGTATATAAAGAGTACATATCTATTGGTCTGAAAGTCAATGATACAAACTTAACAAATGAATTTATAGTGGAGGGTTTTATACAAAGAAACCCTCTGAATAGGAAAAAATTTATACTTAGATTAGAAAATAGTGATAAAGCAAAATACTCTCGAACAATTTTTCAGATTCTAGAAATGAAACAAATTAATGATTTATATCTTACGGTATTACTTGCAAAACCACAGACAGGGCGTACGCATCAAATTCGGGTACATCAAAAAAGTATAGGATTACCCATTTTAGGCGATAATTTGTATTTATCACCGAAACAAAAAAATAAAGTGGTAGAGTTTTTTAATACTCTAAAATTAGAGAATCGTTTATATCTACACGCATCTAAGTTAGAATTTGAAAGTTATAATGGTAAGTTTTATGCTGTAGAAGCTCCTTTACCGGAGGCTTTTCGTAAGATTAGGTTGTTAAGTCCGAAATGAAAAAGTTATTATCTAACACATCATTTAAGTTACGTTCTAATGTATTTAAAAAAAATCGCAGAAACGATAGAAAAAAAATTACTTTATTAGTAAGGAGATTTTTCGTTTTAGTTATTTTGTTGTTATTCCTAGGTTGGTGTTTTTACTACATGTACGTCATTTATACAAGTAATCAAGAATTTAATAGTAATCTTGCCAGCAAAGTTGATTCATTAGAAGTGAACCCTTGCGTTGTTTATAAAAAAGGTTATGTTTATAGTTTCGTAGTAATGTCCTATACAAACGATGTTGTTCATAATGTTTATGTGCATGTTCTTGCTGAAGGTAAGAAGTTTAGCATTGACTTGTCAGATTATGAATTTGACTTAGCACAAGGCAAAAAAGGGAGAATTGCTGATTTAGTCTATCTAAATAGATATTTTATAGATAAAACTAAGACTATACAGAATTTAAAGTTATGGTTGTACGAAAAATTAAGACTCAAAGTAGATAGCGTAATCATAATTGATGATATTTCCAAGTTAATTCGGTATGTCGAATTATATTCTTATAATTGGATTGATAAATGGCGTAAAATAAATGAAATAGACAATAATATTCAAATCGAGACCGACATGTGTTTAGATTCCTTTTATGATGTAATTACAGAATATTTTATACTTCATAATACACCAGAAAAACAAATCAAATATTACAAAGATTTTTTAATGTCTGATATTTTAGACTTAGATGATATTAAAAAAGAACAGGTACGTATACATATAGTGAACGCAACAGGTGTCGAAAATCGGGAAAATTTTGTTGCTGAATTATTAAGTTCTTATGGTTTAAATGTAGTAAAGGTTGATTTTGACCCTGAAATAGCCCAACAAACAACCGTGGCTATAGATAGACAAGATTTACTGAAAACTCATACTTTACAGCAGATAAATTATTTGATTTTTAAAGATAGGGAAGCTCAGTACGTAATTACAGACAAAAGTATTTTTGCTGATGTACTAATTACTTTAGGGCGAGACTCCTTAAAGTAACTAAGTTATACTTCATACTCTTTTAAAATTTCACTAATGTCTTGAGGTGAAGAATCCATCGTCTGTAAAACATTAATATCGATATTTAGAGAGTCTTCATATGTAGGAGCGTAATTTTTGTAGAATATTCCTAGTGGTATTCTTTGCCCCCAAATAAAGGACACAGATAAAGCCTTATTAAAGTCATGTACATCATAGGTACTATCATCTTGTAAATAATATGCTCGTGCATTATACCAAGCATAAGTATTAAGTTTGTTAAACGTTACACATGGTTGTAGTACATCAACAAAGGAAAAACCTTTATGTATCAATGCTGCTTTAAATATTTCTTTCAGTGGTCGTGGATGACCACTAAAACCTCTTGCTACAAAAGTTGCACCTGATGATATTGCTAGAGATATTGGATTGACTGGAGTTTCAAAGTTCCCGGTAGGACTAGTTTTTGTAATCATGCCTAGATCTGATCGAGGTGATAATTGTCCTGTAGTTAGACCGTAAATTTGATTATCATGCATTATTAAAGTAATATCCATATTTCTTCGACATGCGTGTATAAAGTGACCAATTCCAATACCCATACTATCCCCATCTCCTGCCATGACTATAACTTTAAGATTTTTATTAACTAATTTGATACCTTGTGCCACAGGAAGTGCTCGACCATGAAGTCCATGGAAGGAATACACATCTGTAAAATTAGCACCGTTACCAGAACAGCCTACGCCGTACACGATGACTACATTGTGTGGATTTATTTTTAACTCAAACAAAGCTTGTTTTAACATGTACCAAATTGCAAAATTTCCGCATCCAGGACACCATGTACATTTTTGATTAGTGTTGTAGTCGTCTCTTTGATAAATTTTTTTCATAATAATTAGCTCTAAATGCTGGTTAATATAAAATCTACTATTTCTTTGGGGAAGATTGGTCTGCCATCGTATTTATTAAATCTAACTACTAGGCTAGTATCTATCAAATGCCTTAGTATATTGTATAATTGGCCCGTGTAGTTATTTTCGATTAAAAAAATTTTTTTCATTGGTTTGAGTATACTGATTAAATCTTTTTCTGGTAGAGGCTCTACATAATTCAATGCAACTAATTTGATGTATTTATTCATCATTTGTAAACGTCTTATTGCTTCTAAAGCACTTCCTTTGGAACTACCCCATGTTACAATACAATATTTTGTTTTATGAGCGCCATACACGTTAAGACCAGGCAAATCAGATGAGACATTTTCTACTTTTTTAAATCTTTTCTGCATCTTTAATCGACGTATTTCAGAAGTTTCGTTGGAATAACCGTATTCATCACTTTCGTCACTGTTGGCAAGATGTATACCATTTATTTGACCAGGTAGAGATCTAGCGGATATACCTGAATTTGTAAATTCGTATCTTTTAAAATTTTCAATTCTAGCAAGGGCAGACGCGTTTAGTAGTAAACCTCGATCTATTTTTTTACTAGGATTTGGATCTTGATATGTAATTGTTGTGTATGATTCAGATAGATATTTATCACTTAGTATAAAGACCGGTATTTGATATTTCTCTGCAATATTAAAAGCAAGAAAAGTCATTTCTCGTAGCTCTTCATGATCTGTTGGAGTGAGCACAACACGGGGAAACTCATCTTGCGATGCATTGAGTACGAATAACAAATCCGATTGAGCTGTCCAAGTCGGCATACCTGTGGATGGCCCTGGTCTTTGAGCTAGAAAAATAACAAGAGGGGTTTCGGTCATTGCTGCGAGTCCAAGTCCTTCCACCATAAGACTAAACCCACCTCCAGATGTACCAACCATTGATCTTGCTCCAGCAAATGCAGCTCCAATTGCCATGTTGATAGCTGCTATTTCATCTTCTGTCTGTTTTACGATAAAATTGTACGTACGGTAATGCTTAAACATAAAATCTAAAAGACTTGATGCAGGAGTCATGGGATAAGCGGCATAAAATCCCATACGAGCCTCGATAGCACCGCTACCGGCACATTCGTTTCCACTTAAGAAAAATCTTTTCTTCTTAAGATTATTTTGGTTAGTAACTTTTATTTGTCTTATACCAAAAATGTCATTGAGATTTTGATAAGTGAGCTCACATGCTTGGATATTTAAATTAAGCTTATCAGGTTTTTTCTGGAGTACCTTTGTAATGGCTTGTTTTGTTGTGTCAATATCTATACCGAGAGTCATCAAACAAGCACATAGGTAAATTGTATTTTTTGTATATGCCGGTAATTTATAAGTCTTGATAATCTTATTGACAGGTATGGTGAAAATCTCGCAAGGATAAACATTGGTTTCGTTGTTATCTAAACGAAATTCGTTCTCGTCATACAAAATAATCGAATTTAAATTTAAATCTTGTTTACGATTAATAAACGTTTTATGGTCTATACAGACCATTACATCAACCTCGCTATTTGGAGCGTATACTGGGAATTCAGAAAAGGTTATTAATACATCGGTATGTCCGCCTCTGATAAGTGATGGATATTCGTCATAAAGCTTGACGTTGAAGCCTGCCAATAATAATGCGTGGGAGACAATTAGACCTGCAGATTTGATACCTTGACCCGCTTCGCCTCCAATTAGGATTGTACGACATAAAGAATGTCCCGAAAGGTTAAAATCTGGAATGCTCTTTGTCCTTAGAGTTTTAAACAGATTTATCACAATATAGAATATGAAAATTAGATTCGAAACTCAATCAGATGTTAAACTTGTGATAATAATATTATTTTTGTAATCGCTGTGTTAAGATAGTTTATGCAAATATACGAAAACATCCTACTAAAGGATTGTTCTTGGATAAAAATAGGTGGGCCATGTAAAAAATTTATTGTGAGTGAATCTTCTGATGAGCTTGTTAATACACTGAGAGATTATGTATTAAATGGGAAAGCATTTGATATTATAGGATGGTCTGCGAATACCCTTTTTGCAGATAATGGCGTTGATTGTGATCTGATACAAGTTAAATCAAAAAATATCCAGGTAGGTCTAGATAGATCTCTGTATCGGGATGTAAAATTAAAACGAGTCGAAACGAGACATCAAGTATTTCGTACAAGTACAATATCTTCAGGTTATGATATTTCTGACATAGAATATGATGAAACGGAAGGAGAGGAAATACTTGTGAAAGCCGATGCCGGTGTGCCTTTACCATATATTATTAATTTTCTAAATGACAGGGGGATTGTGGGTTTACATTATTTTGCAGGGATTCCCGGTACAGTTGGCGCGTCTGTAGTGAATAATATTCATGGAGGTCCTAAAAATTTTTCTGATTATGTACATTCTGTCGAAATATTAGATCAAAATGGCGATATTAGACTTGTTTATCATGACGAACTTGATTTTCATTATGGTTATAGCAAACTTCAACATTCAAAATCTGTCGTTATAACCGTGAATTTTCTTTTACGATTAGGTGATAAAAATCGTGCTCAAAGGGCAGCAACTATGTGGGCACAAAAAAAAGCTTCTCAACCAAAAAATTCGTTAGGTTCAGTTTTTTTAAATCTTACAAAAGCTCAGCAGGAAAAATTAGGATTACCCACCAATTCAGTAGCATATTTGATCGAACATGTACTTAACTTGTCCGGTTATAGAGTAGGGGATATTATGGTACCAGAAAAAACTCCGCCTGGACAGGTTCAAATCAATAAAAACATCATAATGAATGTTGGTAACGGTACTGCAGAAGATTACTATGCAGTCGTAGATAAAATCTGGACAGAAGCTGATAAAATTGGTATCAGGTTAACGGTTGAAGTGCACATGAAAGGTTTTACAGAAGATAGAATTAAGAAATTTTATGCTGATGAAAATGTCGATGTGACTTAGTATAATAATTATCACATGGACATTGTAAATACTTCGAGTGATCAGAAGCGATCACTTATAAAGATAATAAATATAGTGCTTATAATTGCACTGCTGGCTTTCGGGTTCTATTTGGTATCAAAAAATTCGAACCTAAATCAGAATCAGAAGCCTGATTTAAAATCAAATATAGCATCTTCTGATGAAACTAATGCTTTTTCAGACGTAGCAAAGACTGTAATAGTAGATATAGGTGGTGCAGTTAGAAACCCTGGAGTATATGAGATGCAAGAGAATGCAAGAGTAATTGAAGTGATAGAAAAAGCTGGGGGCCTTACTGAGAGTGTTGATGCAAAATATTTTGACAAGAATATTAATAAGGCTCAAAAAATATCAGATGGTATGAAAATATATATTCCTACTGTGGAGGATTTGATGGCTGCTGTATCTCCTAACACTAATTCATCGCAAGGTGATACTCCTCAGGACTCTGGTGGAGTACTTGGTGTATATACGCAATCAGGATTGATAAACATTAATACAGCTTCTCGTAAAGAGTTAATCGATTTACCTGGTGTAGGGGAAGTAACGGCAGATAAAATTATATCTAGCCGTCCTTATAATTCTATTGACGAACTTTTAACTAAGAAAGTTGTTACGAAGTCGCAATTTGACAAGATAAAGGATAAAATTACCACTTGATAAGTGTTCTGTAAGCAGATAATAAATTGTTCTCTACGTGAAATTTAATTAGCTTTGGAATACATTATTTCACAAAATCTCAAATCTAAATTGCAAGTATTTGCAGATTTTTTTGACTGGTGTTTGAAGAAGAGTTATTTTACTACGCCCGGAATATATTTTTTTGGGAGTCTGTTGGCTTTTTTTATTTTCACTGATTCTGGGAATTATTTATGGTTAATCTTCAGTTTTTTATTAGGCTATATTTCTTTTTTTCTTAATGATAACCCAGTTTTTAAAATATTCGTTATTATAGTATGGATATTACTTATTATTTTTATAACTTCATTTTATATTGGTCCACAAACACGACAACATATTTCTCTCGCAGAATTATGTGGTGTCGTGCAAAATATTGATAAAAATGATATAAATTTAATTTTTGTTAATTTTGATAATAAACATTTTACTCGTACGGTTGTAATCCGAAACGTTGATACTCGATTACTGAAGTTGCATTCTTTTGAGTATATTTGCTTTAAAAATCTAGACCATGTAACTCGCTCTACGGGTTTTTCTTACGCTATTAGTTTTCAGGATAAATATGAAACTACTTCACAAGAGAATTTTATTTCGTTAGCGGTGTATAAAATCAGAAGTTTAATTAACGAAACGATGGAAAAATATTATGCTGGCAGGTCTAGTATTTTAAGTGCTATGTTGTTTGGGGTAAGGGATCAAATATCTCCGGAAGATAAAAAATTGTTTAATCAATTAGGATTAGGACATGTTTTGGTAGCTAGCGGGGCAAATATAGTAATGGTTTTGCTTGTAATAAAGTACATTTTTGAAAAAGGTCTGATATCTATTCTGAAGAACAAATTTATACGTAATGGATTTTATCTAATTACCATTACTACTTATTTATTGGTTGTAGGTTTGGAGGGCTCTTTAACACGGGCCTTTGTTTTTTGGATATTTTTTAATTTGGAATCAATCGTCGGGAGAAAGTTACATCCTTTGGGTAAAATGTCTTTGGTAGCTTTGTGTATGCTTTTTGCGTCACCGTCTTTAGTATTTTCGTTTAGTTTTATATTATCTATTACAGCAGTTTGGGCACTAATGATGTATTCAGATTTGATTCAATTGTTGGATATTTCTGAAGAGTCTTTGTTATCTAATTTGCTTTCTGCTGTTTTAGTAGTAGGACTAACAGGTGTTGTGTCAGGCTATTTTTTCAAATCGGTTAATTTGACAGGAGTCATATCAAATATTCTTTTTTTCCCAATTCTTGAAATCATAGTTGTTTGCGGCTTTACTATCAGTATTGTGATGCTATTTGTTGAAATTTTTGGTCTAACTATGTTAGAAGGAATAGTCTTTTTTCTCTCAAAAATACTGTTATTTATGACAGATATGCTGTATGAACTGTTAGTGTATTTTAATAATTTACTGGGGAAAAGTTTTATCATAAAAACAGATCTATTTAATAATAATACAATAGTATTTGTGCTGCTTGGTTTATTTTCAGCCTGGTTCGTAATCAATTTTCTGCAATATCAAAAAATTAGACAATCAATGAATCTTTCTAAATAAGGGTATATAATGTCTTATGACCATTTTAGGTATAGATGTAGGTTATGATCGTTGCGGTTTTGCAGTAGTAGATGTCAATACTATGAATGTAATGGATTCTGGAGTTATTTTAACTGATAGAGAGTTATCGTTTATAAAACGCTTGCGTGTTTTAAGAGAAGATATGTTGTATATTCAGAATAAATATTTTCCTGTTGGGGTTTGTATTGAAAAATTATTTTTTTATCGTAGAAATAAAGTGTTTGAAAAAATATGCATGTCAAAAGGTGTTGTTTTAGAGATTTTTGCTGACACTGTTATATATGAGATTGAACCTTCAAAAATGAAAAAAGATATAACAGGATTTGGTAAAGCTACTAAAGAGGATATCAAGAAAGCTCTTTCTCTTCGGTTAGGAGTGAATTTGGAAGATTATATTGACGATGAGCTAGATGCTATTTCATTAGCATTATATGGAGCTCAAAACACACGATTAAGTAATTTTTTGCATATTTAAATCGATGATAGCTTATATTAGAGGAAGAATAATTTGGTTTTGTTCGGATAAGGTGATTGTTGAGATATCGGGTATTGGATACGCTATTAATTTTAAAAACACATTCGCTAGCGAAGATGTAAAAAAACAAATAAATCTTTTTATAACAGTAAAAAGAAGCGAATTTAGCGAAGAGTTGTATGGCTTTGCTAGCATCGAAGAAAAGCTGCTTTTTGATAAACTAATCAATATAAAAGGTGTAGGAGCTAAACAGATTTTCCAGATTATGCATCAATTATCTATCAAAAATATATCAGATTTATCAAATATTACTTTAGATAAATTAATGCAAGTAAGTGGAGTAGGTAAAAAGACTGCTCAAAAATTTATGTTTGGTCTTTCAATAATAACTAAAGATGAAGGAGGATTTGAGCAAATGATGCAGTCAGCTCCTATTGACATCAAAAATAAGTTTCGTCTGATAATCTCAGCATTAAAAGAGTTTGGTTTTAGTCAGTATGAATTAGAAGATTTTATTTTAAAAAATTACGAATATTTGTGTTCTCTTGATACAAAAGAAGTAATAGAATATGTATTGAAAAATATTAGTACAACAAAGTAAAGGTAAAAGGTATGGCTATAGTATTTGGCAAGGATGTGTATAAAAATCAGAAACAAACTAACGACACGGATCACGATAATTGGGGGGGCAACAAAGATATAAATTCAAGTAATCGTAATCAAGATATTATTCGGGTTCATAAGATTGACGAAATTGTTGGGCGTCATGATATTAAGGCAAAACTGAAAACCTTGATTAATTCATCCAAAAGTAGGGGGGATGTACTTGAACATTTACTTTTTTATGGACCTCCTGGTTTAGGTAAGACGACTTTTGGTTATGCAATAGCAAATGAAATCGGTACTCATTTTATTTTAACTTCTGGACCTACTTTGACATCAAAAGCAGAAATGGCTTCTATTATTACGAATTTGAAAGAGGGAGATGTGCTTTTTATTGATGAAATTCATCGATTAAGTAAGGTGTTAGAAGAATTTTTGTACCCGATTTTAGAAGACTTCAAAATGGATATTGCCATAGGTAAGGGTTCTATGACGCAAATAGTTCAAGTTAAAGTACCAAAATTTACCCTAATTGGTGCTACCACTCAAATTGGCTTAGTTAGTGCTCCTTTGCGTGATAGGTTTGGGATGACGTTTAAAGTGGATTTTTTTGATGTTCATGATTTATCATTGATTGTCACAAAATACGCGAAAGATCTTAATATAAAAATTGATGAAGAGGCTGCCACTGAAATTGCAAGGCGGTCTAGAGGTACGGCAAGACTTGCTATTCGTAATCTGAAAAGAGCACGAGATTATGCATTAGAATTACGCAGAGATTGTATTTCGTATGAAGTAGTCTTACATACTTTTAATAATTTGGATATCGATGAATACGGTTTAGAGTTGGTAATGCGTAAATATTTATATGTTCTTGAAAAGCATTTTGGCGGAGGTCCTGTTGGTATATCAAATATTTCTTCTGCTCTCTATGAAGATGTAAGAACAATCGAAGATATATATGAACCTTATTTAATAAAGATTGGTTTTCTGAAAAGAACTGTAAAAGGTAGGGTATTAACAGAAAAGGGTAGGGAGTACATTTCAAATTTGTCTTCTTTGTATGGTCTTATGTAATACTCAGGAAAATGTTATATAATCGTTTTAGGCTTGTGAAGTATGTTTTTAATTTTGTTGAAATGAGTCTATATGAGTTTTCGCCTTAAAAGTATTTTGAGTGTTCTTTTTTTTGTCTTTGTGTGTATTTTCTTTTTGGAGAATTCCCGATTAGAAGGTTTTGTACTGTATGGGACAATATTTTTTATGGTGATTATGAATTACTTTATTAATTATTGGTTATTTGACTTTGATTTACATCCAAAAGGCTTTCTGACAATTCTCTTGTTGCCAGCTTTTCATTTAGGTGTGTATTTGTTGATTTATTATAATCTCTTGAAAGAATTTAGTTTTTTATACAGATTACTTTTTACGCTTGCTTTTATTCTTGCTCAGTATTACATTGTTCTGACACAAAATATATTAAATCTATCGCATTTTAAAAATATTGGATTATCCAAAGCAGCTCTTACGGTAAACCATTTTTATACTGTAGTTATATTTTTTCTTGCTGTATTAGCGTTCTTTTTAGTAGGAGAATTATCTTTAGTAGTGAAATTATTACTTACTGTTCCTGTTTTTATACTTTTATATATAATTTTTGCTTTGATTAATGAACTTGATAATGGACGTATTGTTTATACTGTATTGCTCTATGTGTTCGTTATTCTGATATTATGTCTATTATTTATGAGTGGCTTGATCAAGCCGTATAATCAAATTCTAGTTGCTATGATATTAGGTATACTTTTTCATAATTTTAGTGTGATTTCCCTATATTCTTTTCGGAAAGTTGTATCCCTACCTGATTTTTTCATGACTATCTTGGAAGCAATTCTGGTTGGCGCGTTACTATATTTTTCCTCTTTTTAATAAGTTTTAGTAAATAGATTTTCCAGAGTAGGGAGTGATGCCTAATTTTCTCTTTTTTATTTTACATTATCTAGTTTTTATCTTTCTTTGGATGCATCCCTATTTTTATACGCGTTCCTTGTTACATTACAAGTGTATTCACTAAGTGCCCGAAAAATTCTTTATTTTACATAGAAGTAGAGAATCTTTGTTGACGGTTTTAATTAACACTGTTGTGGATCTCTGTGTATAAAGATATATAAAAACTGAGTATAATATCCCTTATACTCAGTTTAGGTATGTGAAAAAGAGAGTAGAACGGTTTTGTGGATGACTGGGCAATACTCACAACATATATTTGTTACGAAACTGAGAGTGAAATGATGTGAGAGCTAATTCATAGAATACTTAGAATTTTTACATCTTATACTTATAATTTCCCCTAGTATTTATATATATAAACAGGTCTTAATTGAAATAGAACAATATAAAAACAAAAAGACGAGATCATGATATGGCACAATCTCGTCTTTTTTTTAATTGGACTGTTGGAAGTATTTACATGTATGAGTTATGGTTATACATAATAATCTTGATATAATCTTGATTTCGATTATCTTCCACGTACACCCTCTATTTGTAATATTGCTTGCGTATGCATGTCATAGTTACCAAGCTCTTTATTTACTTGTCCTATGTTCTTTTGTATGTTTACTAAAGTATCTCCAATATTAATATTTGATTCGCTTTGGTCTTGTGATGTCACTCCTTGTCTAAGTGTTTCGACAAGCCTCGAATAATTTGCATGCATCGCCTGTGCTCTTTGTAACACTTTTTCATTCTTTTTATTAGAGGCTAGTGTTATAACGTCTTCTAATTGTGAGATCCTTGATTCAAGTTTCTCGATAATATTCTGAATTTTCTGGTTATCTGATGATAAAGCTTGAACAAATTTTTCGATAAATGTTCTAGTAGAATTAGCAAAATCCTCATCATTCCGCAATACTTCCACGTATTGATTCAAGTGATCAAAATGTTGACTTATCCTATGCATTATACCGTAACCGTCACGAAGAGGCAGAGGATTATGATCAGGCTTATCAAC
The DNA here is from genome assembly GCA_025999155.1 of Candidatus Dojkabacteria bacterium. Classification (GTDB taxonomy): domain Bacteria; phylum Patescibacteriota; class Dojkabacteria; order JAOAGR01; family JAOAGR01; genus KatS3mg084. Next base: position 258,552 of record AP026679.1, on the reverse strand, counting down.
GGACTTGCCAAAACTTTCAGCTAGATCCTGAAGTACCTTTGGTATCGGTAGCCGACGACTCGGTCCCGGTACCATGAGCATTTTGCCATATATTTCTTCCTCAGTTGGAGTCATATCACTTATTTCCATATCTTTAATTCTTCTATGAAGTTCATACAAACTTTCCGGAATCCCGCTGCTAATAACATCTCCGATATTTGTATCCAGAATTGACTTGATATCACCCTCTACAGTGTAAAGCATTGCGTTAAGCATCAATTCCTCCCTAGATTTAAACACACTTCTTATCCTGCTTAATAATTCTCTAAAGAAAGAGTTTTTTCGCGGTACGTGTCCATATAGATTCTGCATAGAACTTGCAACATTTTCATAAACTTCTACAACACGTCCTATTCCCTTACTGTACACATCCTTGACAGATCCAACCGCGGCTGCAATTGCTTCTGTTTTGTTCAGAAGGACTTCCCCATACGTCATCGTCTCTACGCCTCTTAATCTTTCGGCTACCAATTCGAGTAAGTTATATCGATAAACATCTAGTTTTGGTATGCCTAAATTCTTTTCTTTTGTTGTTGGAACTTGTAACCCAGCTTCTAGCAATAAGGCATCAACTTGATTTTGTAATTCCGAAGTTGTTTGAGCTATAGATCCTATTCTGTTTACCTCTGTAATCAGAAGTTCCTTCGCACCAGAGTACAGAATTACATCCCCAGTTATACCTGCAAGGACAGTTCGTATGACCTGTGGTCCTTTCCCAATCAAGTTTCCACCTTCCAAATGTCTTTCCATAATAGTCTGTAGTGGTCGTAAAGATATATATCCTGATTCCAATACATTCAATAGACGATTGACTATCGGGTTGTCCAGACTTAACGCACTTAATACTTCTTCAGCCTGCTTTCTGCTATCGTTTAAAATCCCTAACATAAGCTGACTTTCTGGACGACGCAAAGCGCTTCCTGCAGGGGTCGCACCATTGGATCGATCCGGAGATCCAGTTGTCGTCTCTAGTGTTTGAACTGTATGAGGTATTCCTGTCGCTGACATAGTAATTAATTATACTGATAATTTATATATGTCAAGAATATACTTCTATAAGAAAAACTTTTAACCTTTGTGGTCTATATGTACTTAACACATATATATTTATATTAGAATCTAAATTATATTTCAACTTTTATATCTGTAAGGTTTACAATATTGTCATAACAGAATTATAGGTTCTACATTTACGCATGACCATATTAAATTATACTTTTGCTACGAAATGTGAAATTTGATAATTAATTGCTTGTAGTGTTTTATATTAAAAATTCACATGAAGATTGATTATTAATGTTTTTTACGAAAATAGAACATAACATAACGATTTTTTATTAATCCCTATTATTACAACTAACAAGCAAAACTTTGGTAGGATTATGCAAACTAATTAAACAAACTTAAAACCTTGCAAAATTCAGTTACCAGCAGAGTAATACCAAAATGGTATTTTTACCGTTTGGTTTTTGACGAACAATCTAATGTGGTAGTTTTGATCAACATTTCTCACATGACTATCTAGCAGTAGGAAAAACACAATTGACGAGAAGTATTAACTCTCAAAAGACGATATAAATAAACATGACAAAAAGAAAAATCAGTTCGGCACCTTCCTAGAGTATGGATCCATATGTATGTTGTCTGTATTGGCATTATAGATAGTAGGAGTGCTTTACAAAAAAGTCTGCATGGAATATAATAGCGCATGGATAAACAACCGAAAATAGAGTGCTCTAGAGAAGAGCGTCTTTCTTGGTTAGAAAAGCTGCGTGAGTGGTTGGTGATAACATGTATTTTGAGGTTTTTCGAGGAAGACCCCAGAAGGCTCCCTCCCCCAATCAAGTCAATATAGTTCTGCGACTTATTCGTAACTAGAATTTTTAAATCTTCTCTATAGCTTTATAGATTGGTATGGTCTATCCAGAACTAAGCGAGAGTCGCACTCTGAGCCAAAACAAACCTAGCGATAATCCCCTCTCTACTATTTTTAGTTCTCTGCTACTTAATGTCATGTCCACCCCACCTCACCTTCTCCATGTTCTATTCTTGACTAGGATGAGATCCTTGATCGGGTTGATCCCATGGATTAGGATTCTGTCGTGGAAGTGGCTGATACCATACATGTGGATTCTGCGACAGATAGTCATGCACTAAATTTGCCATACCTTGTAATACCTTCTCCTGCGGTAGACTTCCAACTTTACCTGACAATCGAAGCATATGTAGACAAGTATTATATATATAGTCAAACGCTGATAGATATTGCTCATGCATCGACATGGGCTGCCATGGAGTTTGTTAGTATCTTGTTCAACCTTTCCTTTGTCTAACACAACAAAATTTATTATATTAGTAAAAGCGGTAAACTCATATGTATCAGCTTCCTTATAAAGAAGATTTTTTGTTAGAGCTACAAAATAATAATTATAGCTTTGAGACTGTATATAATTATCGTCGTGATTTAACTGTATTTGAGGCTTTTATGAATCTTTATAATGTCGATTTTAATGGACTGTCAAAACGATGGATTACTTATTATAAGGGTTTTTTACGTTCGCCTGATTATTTAGAAAGAATAGTAAAATGGTGGCATGCTAATAAGCATAAATTAGATGATTACGATCGAGGATTGTTGGAGCCAATTTATGAATCATTTTCTGTTCATCATTCGTCCCGTGAGAAAAATGAGAGTTTGGCTTCAAAAAGTGTAAATCGTATGCTTTCTGCGTTAAGAACATACTTGAAATATTTGGTTGACTTTGATCTTATTGAAAAAATGCCAATCACATCAGATAGCGTTAAATTAATAAAACTGGAAAGAAAAAAATCTCAAGTAGCTGATTTAGATGATTTGATAAGCATCATGGAGTTCCCCAGTGAATATGAAAAAAATCCTATTGTCGCAAAGAGAAATCGGGCAATTTTAGAGCTCTTATTTTCAAGTGGATTGCGTATTTCAGAGTTAGTAAAGCTGAATCGTCATGATCTTAATGATGAAGGAAAAATCTATATTCAGGGTAAAGGCAAAAAACAACGTTTTATCTACATTACTCCCAGAGCAATGTATTACATCAAAGAATATTTAAAAGCTCGTGGTGATGATAATAATGAGGCTTTATTTGTACCAACAAGAGGTGGTAGAAATGGGACTAAAGGTAAACGTATTTCTACTAATTATATTCAAGATAAAATTGCTCATTATCGTAAGTTGCTTGGTATTGTAGTACCTACAACGGCTCACTCATTTAGACATGGCTTTGCTACCTACCTTGTAGAACGTGGTGCTAGTCCGGCTGCTATTCAGATATTGTTAGGACACGAGAGTCTACATACTACAGATAAATATGTACACGCCAGTGATAAATTTGCTGAGGAAACTCATAAAAAATATCACCCCCTTTATGTACCAGATCATGACCCATCAGAAAAATCAAAATGACTTTTTAGTATGATTTAGCGAAAATAGCTCGATATTTGGCAGGTTTACCACTTATCACGCAGTTGCCTGTAATATTGGACTGCATATCGAAGGGTATACATCGAATTGTCGCTTTGGTTTCTTCTTTGACTTTGGCTTCTGACGCTTCTTCCCCATCCCATAAAGCTAAAGCAAAGCCGTTACGATTTTCAACTACATCTTTTAATTCCTCGTAGCTATGCACTTCGTGAATATTGCTGTATAAAAACTGTCTTGATTTCTCAAATAAATTTTGTTGTATGGAGTTTAATGTAGCAGGAATAGCATTTCGGATATCTTCAAACTTGACATGACTTTTTTCAAGAGTATCACGTCTTACTACTACTGTGTGGCCTGCTTGTACATCTTTTGGTCCCACTTCTATACGAATAGGAACACCTTTTTTCTCCCATTCGAAAAATTTTTCCCCGATCGTTAAGTAATCTCTTATATCGATTTTTGTCGTAATATCTGTTCTTGATAGCATTTGATAAATTTCTTCGGCTTTATTGAGTACTAAAGTTTGTTCTGAATCGTTTTTCCATATAGGTACAATGACTACCTGCAGAGGTGCAATTTTCGGTGGTAATACCAAACCATTATCGTCACTATGCACCATAATTAGAGCTCCTATAATTCTTGTTGATAGTCCCCAGCTAGTTTGCCATACGTATTTTAATTTACCATCCTTATCCTGAAACTGAATATTGAATGCTTTTGCAAAATTATCACCAAGATGATGTGAAGTACATGCTTGTAATGCTTTACCATCTTGCATCATAGCTTCTAATGTGTACGTCGTATGAGCCCCTGCAAATTTTTCGGATTCTGATTTTTTACCTGGTATTGTAGCGATTGCAAGAAATTCTTCTATTAGGGTTTTATAGACGTTCAACATTTTTATTGCATGCTGGTCAGCTTCTTCCATTGTCGCATGAGCTGTATGTCCTTCTTGCCATAAAAATTCAGCTGTACGCAAAAAAGGTCTTGTACGTAGTTCCCAGCGCACCACATTTGCCCATTGATTAATCAGTAAAGGTAAATCTCTATATGACTTGATCCATCGAGAATAAGAGTCATAAATTATCGTTTCCGAGGTTGGTCTAATAAGCAATTCCTCCTCTAGTTTTGCTTCCGGATCGACTTCCAACTTACGGCTAGTGGGGTTAAACTTAAGACGGTGATAACTTACTACTGCAGATTCTTTTGCAAATCCTTCAACATGTTCGGCTTCCTTATCGAAAAAAGATTTTGGAATAAAAATAGGAAAATAAGCGTTAATATGACCAGTAGCTTTGATCATTGCATCAAGGTGTTTTTGGATATTTTCCCAAATTGCATAACCCCATGGCTTGATAATCATACAGCCCCTTACAGAGGAATTTTCGGCAAGATCTGCAGCTTCTACAACATCTAAATACCACTCAGAATAATCCTCTGATTTTTTGGTTATACGTTTATGAATTGACATGACTGCAATTATGTAAGAATATTACAAAACTCTTTATAGAAAAACAATTTGCAATAAAGCTTAATTTTATATTGTGTTCATGATATTATTGTACCCGATGGTGACTGTAGCTCAGCTGGTTAGAGCGCAGCTCTGTGGAAGCTGATGTCGCGGGTTCGAATCCCGTCAGTCACCCCACTCTGCTCTAAGAATTCTTTTCGGATCAAATTCTTGTAAATTCTTACAATTAGTCCTATGGATTTTGAGGCCATCTCTTAATGTGACGATACCGACAATAGTATCATCAATAGTTGGATTACAGCATTTTGCTATAGTAAAATCCAGGCCGGTCACTCCTTCAATTTTAACTTTTTTTATTGTTTTAGTCGTTTCCTCTATTTGCCCGCTTGTTTGATGGATAATGGTCCTATGTTGTTGTAAGTGGAGGCGCTTGAGGGTCAGTTTCAGAATGGTTTTCTTGTCTAATTGGTTTTGTGCTAGCTTGATATATAAATTATCAATTTCTTTGATATTAAGCTCATTTAAAACATAGTTAATTACGGTCGAATCTAAATTTAACCAATCAATCTTGATTTTTTTAAGAAAATATGTGGATAGTGCTTCTTTCCCTTGTCTTATATGCGATTCAGTATCGAATTTTGCTGCATATTTACGAATTTTACTTTTTGTCCTCGCTAGATACGCATGATGAATCCATTCAATCGGAGGTCTTTTATTCTTTTTAGATGCGATTATTTCAACGACATCACCATTGTGTAGTTCAGCATTGATATCGACAATTTTCCCATTGATTTTTGCTCCTATATATCTGTTACCTATTTGACTGTGTATGGCATATGCAAAATCTAATGGTTTTGAGCCCTTTGGTAAATCAACAATTTTACCTTTTGGAGTTATTACAAAAACTCTATTGTCAAAAAGGTTTAGACGATAATCTTTAGTATCTTCTGTCCATTTAGCAAGATTTTTAACCCAGGCGTATTCATTCGATGGTTTGGCATATTTACTACCACTGAGTTTATAAGCTATATGTGACGCTGGGCCAAATTCGTTATATTCATGCATTTGTTGAGTTTTTATTTGGATTTCGCAATATTGCTTTTTAAATTTCACCACAGTATGAATTGACTGGTAATTATTAGGTTTAGGTTTTGCGATGTAATCAGCAAAGTCTTTTTCTGAATAACTAAAATTACCATGAACTAATCCTAATACTTGATAACAATCGATTTTATTATTAGAGTTTAGGACTATCGATACAGCGATATAGTCTTTTATCTTAGTCACATCGAATTCTTCTAGTTTTTCTCCTTCTTTGAGTTTGCGTAAGATTTTTTTGTAAATAGAATAGTATGATTTCGTACGACCAAATACTTTGACATCATTAAATTTATTGTTGATTAAAAGTTTTTCTACTGTGTCTATTAAATCGTTAGTTATAGTAGAGGCAAAATCGGTATATCTTTTCACTAGCATCTCAATAGTTTTGTATCGTTCGGGTTCTAGTACTTTAAAAGCTAAATCTTCTAACTCTCTTTTAAATTTACCGATTCGGATATATTCAGCAAGCGGGACATACAGTTCCAGTGTTTCTCTGGCATAGGTGATTTGTTTATCTGGCGGTAATGCTTCGATTGTTCGCATATTATGAAGTCTGTCTGCCAGTTTGATAAGTAGGACGCGAATATCTTTTGATAATGCGATAATAAACTTCTTAAGATTCTCTATTTCTGAATATCTCTGTAGCGAATTATGTGTCAGTGAGGCAACTTTTGTAACGCCATCTACTAATTTAGCTACCTCGTCGCCATACTCTTGATTAAGTTCATCATAAGATATATTACAGTCTTCTATTGTATCGTGTAGTAGTGCTGCAATTACGGTATTTGTATCCAAGCGTAGATTAGCGATTTCGTATCCTACCGTAAATGGATGTATAATATATGGATCGCCTGATTTTCGTACTTGGTTTGCATGTAATCGTTCTGCATGCTCAAGAGCTTTTAGTATTTGTTCTGAAGATGGGTATGGGATTAAGATTTCCAGTAGATTTTTTTTAACTATTTCATGTTTTTTCATAATATCCTATAAGTTTTAGAAATGCTATTTATATATATCTATTAGATTTCAATCTGAGAATGAATTCTATCACGTTTATCTCACAGAAATCTATGTTTTGTCATTTGCAATCTAATCGTACATTGTAATATTAATTGTCATGTAAACTCATTGTTTTAGGGGTCGCTTTCAGTATTATGATCAGAGTGTTTTTGACTCTTTGTATATATATTGTATTCATTATCGGTTACTAATGTTATTCTCTCTATAAGATATAAAAGATTGTTGATAACTAAGTATTTAGTTGGGGTTATGACTTTACTATAATACTCGTAGATGCTTTATGACGTGGTTCACTTATTTATTACTAGCGATTTTATTTTTGGTTTTACATCGTTACTTCACTAAGAATTTATTAAATAATAAAAGTTTGACTCCTGGCGGTATCGTGTTTTTGTTTTATGGGACCGGTTTATTCATTCTTCTGATATTAGGGTTAATACGAGGTTTTCATTTTAGTCAATTCTCTGATGTTATTGTAAATGTGTTAATTGCTGGTTTTTCTCATGTGTTGGTCAGTCTTCTATTAACGTATGCGTATAAAAAAGACGACATGTCTAATGTTGTTGTGATGCTCGGGACGTCACCTTTGTTTACTGTAGTTGCTTCCTGGTTCTTTCTAGGTCAGAGTTTGTCCTTAAAACAGATAGTAGGTATTACAATTTTACTTATTGGCGTGGTAATAATTTCCCTTGAAGGTAAAAAACATTGGCAATTGTCTACGGGCGTCCTCTTAGGTTTATGTGCGGCTATCATATATGGATTGAATTTCACTAATGATGCTTATGTTATGTATAGTGGTCGTGATATTATCACTTATATATTTTTGATTTTTTTAATCTCTACTCTTGTATCCATTGTGTTTTTTTATCATGAATCCAAGCAATTATTAATCCATGTGAACCTGATTGATTGGCTACAGATTATCTTCATGACAGTGTTCTTCTTAGGACATGTGTTTTTTGTATTTTTGATAGTATCTTTAGGTACTTGGTTAGTAATAACTGCTCCTTTATTACAATTAGCAACACCTTTGAGTGTGTTGTTTGCTATTGTCTGTTTACACGAAAAGCGTTTTTTAAAAAATAAATTATTAGGATCTCTATTAACATTTATTGGGTCCGCATTAATATTGTTGTAATTTAAAAATTATATACTTTTAAGATTAAAGATAAGATTCTTAAAATTTGTTTTAGACTTTAGAGTACTCGCATGGATATATTCACATTAAATATTCTAAAACTGAAACTAGTCCCCTACTTTGGTAACAAGACTATTTTTCGCCTGATCGAACAATTACCGCAACTGAAAAGTTCTGACATAGATTGGAAGGATATAGAAAATTCTGTCACCCATAAACAACGGGAAACCCTGAGAAATCAACGGAGCCAAATTGAAGATAGACTGGATGATTTAATTAATCACTTAGATCGTAATCACATAAATGTTATTACTTTTTTTGATACACGTTATCCTGAGAGTTTAAAAAGTATATTTGATCCTCCTGTTGTATTGTTTATCAAAGGTGAGAGTCAATATGAATATAATATGTCGATAGCTGTAGTTGGGACTCGCAAGTACACGAAATACGGTCATGATCAATGCTTGAAGTTTTGTACAGATCTTGCCCGACACGGATTTACCATTATTTCCGGCCTAGCTTCGGGAATTGACTCAATTGCCCATCAGACAGCTTTAGATAATAATGCAAAATGCATCGGTGTATTAGGTTCTGGTTTTGATTACGTATATCCTAGTACAAATGCAAGACTATATGAGACTATTATTGCAAAGGGCGGATGTTTAATCACGGAGTATTTACCGTATCAGGCTCCTGATAAAAGATTTTTTCCGGCACGCAACCGTCTAATTGCAGGATTATCACGTGGCACTTTAATCGTAGAAGCAGCGTCTAAAAGTGGTTCGCTTATTACAGCTAATTTTGCATTTGAACAAGGCAAATTTGTTTATGCGATTCCAGCAGATATTATTCGAGTAAGTAGTCAGGGCTGTAATGATTTAATTAAAAATAATATTGCATCTTTAGTGACTGATGTGGAGGATATTTTGAAGGATTATGGGTTTGCAAGACAAAAGAATAATTTACAATCTGGACTTGTAAAATGTGAAGATGATTTAAATGAAAACGAAAGCGCAGTTTATGATCTTATCTGTAAAGGACCCTATTCTACAGACGAACTTATAGAACTTTTATCATTTGAGCCATCTCAACTTATGCCGATTATTACTACACTAGAACTAAAAGGATTGATCCGGCAAAACGAGTATGATTCTTGGAGTCCGGTTATACGCTAACTTCTATGAACATGAAGGACTCTAATTATGATGAATAGTAAAAAGGAAAGCACCGATGCCTTCCTTTTTGTTTATTTTAATACTGCGTTTTTAGCCTTGTTTATATTCTAGTACTCTGGTCCCCCCCCCTTCATTACACATAACAATTCTACCGGGACCATTAGTTTGACTATCTATGTAGAATACTATACTTTTACCTGTGCTTTCTGTCGTACAAGCACTATTTGATGGACGTGAGAGATAAAAGCCAGAAGTAAGTTGCACGGGTACCATACGCGACGCAGAAGGGTTGTTTGCTCCACATATGTAATAAGTAATAGTGCTACTTGTTGGCGGAGTGCTGACGTTTCCTACAGGAGTGGTACAGGTGTTGCCACTTAATGTTGTGTATATGTTAATATCTTCGTTGTATTCTGTATAATACTTACTCGCTGCAATTCTGATCGAGTCCAGCTGCTTGAGTCTTTGTGAATCTCTTGAGTCTCTTTGTACATTTAATATGATCGGTATCGATATGGACGCGAGCACTCCTATTATGGCAAGTACCACCATCAGCTCGACTAACGAAAAACCTTTTGTAACATATTTATTATTTCGTTGTTTTATATTTTCCATAGCTGTTAATGACGATTCCAATATAACACTTGTGTGAAGCTTTGCAAGTACCCAAAAGTATTTATTGTGTGATTACGTTACCTAAACTTATGATTGGCAAATAAACGGCTATTGCTAAGCCTCCTACTACCACTCCCATCAAAATCAGAATTACAGGTTCCATTAATTTAGTCAGATTACTCACCATGTAATCTACTTCCTTCATGTATTGAGTGCCTACTTTTAAAATTACCTCATCTAGTTTTCCTGTTTCTTCACCTACTTTTACCATATGACCTAATAGTTCAGGGAAGGCTTCACTCGCGAGTAGAGGCAAGGATAATGGAATGCCTTTTTCAACTTTTTTTCTCGCTTCTAGAATCTCTATCTGGAACAATACATTTGTCATTGAGTCGGCTACTAGTTTAAGTGCGTCAAGGATAGGAATACCTGCACTAATTAACATAGACAGTGTCATAGCAAATTCTGTTACTTGCGACTTACGAGCAAGTTCACCAAAAATTGGAATTTTTAGAATTAGTTTATCTGTGACTAACCGTCCTGAGGGAGTTCGACGGTAATAAATTAAGCTTCCTATCAATGTCATGAATATTAATAATAGCAGTATTCCCCCGGGACCGGAAGTCAAGAAATTACTTGTATTAATAATAATCTGAGTAGCAAGTGGTAGTTCAGCACCTTGATCAGCATACAGTTTACTCATTTCTGGAACCATAAAAACCAGAAGAGCTACAACTACGCCAATAATAGCAAGAATTATAATTATCGGATAAATAAGCGCCCCCTGAACCCTGTTCTTGAAGTCTTGTTTTTTCTCAAAGTTGTCCGCGATTCTCTCCATAATGATATCTAGTTTTCCTGATTCCTCTCCCGCTTTTATCAAATTCTTTGTCACAGTATCAAATAATTTCCCCTGTTTTTCTATCGATTGTGATAGAGGTATTCCGGACTCCACATCTCTTCTGAGCGCTTCGACTTTGTTACGAAATTCTAAATTTTTGATCTGATTTAAAGCTATACTTAAAGCATCAGTCAATGGTAAACCTGCATTAAGCATAAATGACATTTGTCTTATAAAGATAACTTTTTCTGCAAACGGTATTCCTCCTATATTGATTCTTTTTAGTTCATCTAAGAACATGCCAGCTGGTTTAAGTTCTACAATAGTGAACCCTTGTTCAAGTAATACTTCCGCTACTTCATCTAAATGATTACCCTCAATGACTCCTGTTCTGATTAAATTCGTTTTATCTACAATTTTATATTTGAATTGAGCCATCTTTGTTGTAGTTATTGATAATATTATAATAACAGTAATTCATAGTCTTGTTAATTTTGTGCTTTAAGCATTTTGATGATTCTCTCTGGTCTGATTGCATAATTTTGTGCTGTTGCTGCGGAAATTTTGCCTTGTCGTACGAGTTTTACCAAAGATTTTTCGAGCAGAACCATGCCCGATTCTGCACTGGTTTCTATGACATTATCTATTTGATAAGTCTTACCTTCGCGAATTAAAGTTTGAACAGCTGAAGTCACAATTAAGAGCTCTATTGCAGCACATCTACCGCCTCCTATCATTGGTACGAGTCTCTGGCTCAATACGCCTTTCAGAGTGCCTCCAAGCTGAGTACGTATTTGCTGTTGTTGATGAGGAGGAAAGACATCTAAAATACGATCTACTGCTTGACTCGTACTGTATGTGTGTAAAGTGGAAAATACTAAATGCCCAGTCTCTGCTAGCGTTATTGCTAATTGTATGGTTTCAAAGTCTCGTAACTCTCCGATTAGAATTACGTCAGGATCTTGGCGTAACGCACTTTTCATAGCAATATTCCAATCATGAGTATCTGTACCAAGCTCTCTCTGATTAATGATCGCCGTACCTCTGGGATATACATATTCGATAGGATCTTCAATAGTGACAACATGTTTGGGAGATGTCTCATTGATATGCTGAATCATGGCCGCAAGAGTGGTCGATTTCCCGGAGCCTGTCGGACCTGTAACGAGAAATAAACCTTGTGGTGCATTTGCTATATCTAGCAGAATTGCGGGTAGACCAAGATCCTTTATAGACCTAATCTTTGTCGGTATAGGTCTAAAGGCTGCAGCGATATTGCCTTTTTCATAATATGCATTGATTCTAAAACGCGCCTTATTTTCAAATTGATATGATAAATCGATTTCTTTATTGACTTCAAATAACTCCCGATGATTCGTAGACAAAACTTGATACACTAAGTTTTTTACGTCATTTGGTTCTAATATTTCCCCGACAGGGACTAATTTATCATCAATTCTTATAAAAGGAGGATAATTTGACGCAATATGCAGATCAGATGCATCTTTATCTAGAGTCAATTGAAGTAATTCTTTTATGTCGGTGTGTTTTTGAGGTTGATTTTTGATTACTAAATCAACTTCTGGATTGAAATCCCTAGTTCTGTTGGAAACAAGAGTGTCATTTCCAGAATTACTGACGACGGTGTTTGTGACATTTTGATTTGTTTGTAGAGGTTCGGAGGCAACTACATTATGTACTGAAGGAATTTCTGAATTTTGCATTACATCTGCTGTGGGATTTGTTTTGTTATTATCATTACCGACAAATGGAGAGTTAGTTTGTTCCACACTCACAGTATTTACAGTATTCAGATTTTGGTTAACTAAGCTTGGAGAAAAGTTTGGACCTAAACCGAGAATTTCACTATGTGGTTTTTGGTCCAAATGCGATTCTGGGTGTTTTATTTTAGCATCTGCATGTGATGAATTTTCTTGAGCGTAAGATTGCTTATTTTGATCGTGTATAGCTGGTTGTTCATTTCTGTATAGAGCTGAGTTCTCTGACAAGGCTTCACTGGTAGTTTGTAGGCTTGGTTTATAAGCAGAGTCTTGCAAGACTTCCTCCAAATTCTTTGGAATATCAATATTTTGTAGGTTTTGTACGTATGGATTATTGACATTGGTTGTATTTGTCACGTTGCGATTTGGTGTGTTGATGTAAGACATTAAATCCTGGATATTAGTCGTTGGCGGTTCAGGAGATCCTGATTGTTGGGACTGCGGTGATTGTTGTTGAGTCTGAACAAATTGATTGTTTGAGGATATTGGATTACTTTGATCCAATACTGTATACTGGGGGACTTGGTTGGCATATGGAGACATGTAGCCATTGACGTTCGGTGTACTTGATAATTGTCGTTCATCATTATTGTATTGACTCATATTTTGTTGGTTATTTTGCTGATCAGACATAGCAGTATGTTTAATATAAAGCGTACAAAAACAATTTAGTACATTTTGCAACAAATATCAAAATAAAAATTAACCTTTTTAAGAATGAATTACCCTTTGAACTTCCTCGATAGTTGTTATACCCTCGATACATTTAAAGTAACCGTCTTGTATCATTTTTATCATCCCATCTTCGGTGGCTGCTCGTTCGATGACATCGGAGGATGCGTGTTGCATAACGAGAGCCGAAATTTTCTCAGTGACTTTCAAAACCTCAAATATACCGACTCTTCCAGAATATCCTGTATTATTACATTTAGGACAGCCTTTCCCCCGAAATAGTACAAGTTGTGCTGCTGGAGATACATTTTCGTTTTTTAAAATGTATTTTTGCTGAAACTCTATAGCCTTTTGTTCATTAAATTCTTTTGTTTCGCTGAGTACTCTTCTGAGTTCCATCAATTCTGCCTCACTAGGATTGTATACTTCTTTACAGTGAGGACATATACGACGGCATAACCTTTGCGCTGCACATATGTGTACAGATGAAGCTATGATATACGGTTCAATGCCCATATCTAAGAGCCGAGGCAAGGCCCCTGCTGCACTATTTGTGTGTAATGTTGAAATAACCAAATGTCCTGTTAGAGATGCCTGAGCCGCAAGCTCAGCAGTTTCGGCATCACGTATTTCTCCAACACTGATAATATCAGGGTCCTGTCGTAAAAAGGATCTTAATGCATTGGCAAATGTGAGCCCTGCTTCGACATTGACTTGTACTTGATTGACGCCAGGAATTCGAATTTCGACTGGATCTTCAACAGAAACAATGTTGACTTCTGGTTTGTTTAATAATGACATCGCAGTTGCCATAGTTACAGTTTTCCCTGATCCAGTTGGACCAGTCACTAATATGATTCCAGATGTAGATTTTAATCCTTCTTTAAAGGTTTTAAGTGCTTGCCCCCTCATTCCTGTGTCCTCAAGACTATGGATACCTAGATCTTTACGTAAAAGACGAATGACCATCTTTTCACCTAATACAGTCGGAAGAGATGATATACGTAAATCGATTTCTTGGTCCCCTGATTTTACTTGAAATCTTCCATCTAAAGGTTTGCGTTTCTCATCGATCGGCATCTTCCCAAGGATTTTTATTCTTGATACGAGAGACGGTCCTATCTGTATGGGTAATCTTAATTTTTCAGTTAATATACCATGAATTCTAAACCGCACTCTCATGCGTTTTTCGAATGGTTCGATGTGTATATCGGATGCTTTTTCTTGGATAGCCGTATCCAGAATTATGTTTATGACTTTTGCAATAGGAGTATTGTTGATATCTATATTTTCTATGTTTTCGAGTTTTTCACTTTTGACGGAAGTTAAGTCTATATATTCGGATTCTGAAATAGCTTTTTCGACAACATTTGTGATTTGATTTCCGATATTACTTGAGAATACAGCTTTAATTTTATTGATCAGATCGGATTCCGTAGTTATATAGACTTGTAATCTTCCATTGATTTTTCTTTCAAATAGGCGAATGGTCTGTATATCAAGAGGATTGACCATTGCAGCCTTATAAACATCTTCGTTTTTTTCAAACAGTAATATTTTGGCCTGTAATGCCTCTGATTCAGAGTATAAATTAGTTAGTTCGTTACTAATAATTAGATCTGTTATATTTATATATGGGATCCCGTAAAGTACGGATTGAGCTTTAGCTATATCTACGGGGGTTGCCCATCCTTTATCTATCAGTATTTGTTCGGGAGAGATGTGACGATAAACACTTTCCTGCTTAGCTTGGTTGGCCTTTGCTAGGTCAATAACACCTTGGTTTATTAAGACATCCAACGTGCTTTTTGGAGTTGATTGGGGCATATCTGGATCAGTCTATGCAAAAAATATTAGAATGTCAAAAATCTAGTAGAATCATATTATGAAGTATTTACTGATTACACAATTGCATGAAATTGCTTTTTTGAGTTCAGAGATTGAGAAATTATTAAATTATCAGGATAAAAAGCTTGTCTTTCATACTATGACTCCTAATGATGGGAAATATTCGATTGATGCCATACGTGATTTCATCCGGAAAGTTAATCTTACTAGTGTACAGACAGAAGTTCTAAATATATACCTGATTGTCCAGGCTGATTTAATCTCACCCGTGTCTCAAAACATCTTGCTCAAAGTCCTGGAAGATACCAACAAAACAATCTTTATGACTGTTAGCAATATTAATGCAATATTGCCGACTATAAGGTCGCGTTGTGTTGAAATATTTTGTAGAGATTCTCAAGGCAGAGCTTTGTCTTTTATATCTTCTCCAGAAGTGGTGAATATTGAGTTTGATGAACTTGTGAATCTGGATAGAGAGCAAGTGATCAATAGATTATTAGAGTATCAGTATTTGTTAAGTATGCATGATAGTAACTACTTGTCTATTTTAGCACTAGAAAGAGCTATAAAACTACTGCAAAGTAATTGTAAGGTAGAAGCTGCTCTTTTGGAGCTAAAAGACAAACTCGGAAGCTAAAGTTACACCACACAACTCAATCGTAGTATATCTTAATACAAGAAACATTGAAGCGCTCCAATTCCTTGAAAATTATGCATTAAAACTCTTTCACCCTAGCCTTTTAACAGGAACTAATACCATACTCCTTTGTTCTTCTGGTCTTCTTCCTTCACCAACTAGGGCCACTATAGCAGCGATGATTCTAGTACTATCATTATATGCAAATCCGACCACTTCACCTGTTATTCGTATTCCACCGAGTAACGTTACCTTATTGCCGATTTGACCGTACAGATGAAGAATTTCTCGATTTAACCTTACCAACTCCCAGGAATAAGGCTCCGGTCTTGTTACCACTATTTGTAAGCTTTCGTTTAAGATTCCAGTTGAGAATATTCCTAAGAATCTTTCAATAATTTTGATCTTTCCTGAGTTTTCAATTTTGACTTGTCCGAAACCAGGAAAAATTCCAGGAAAAATTCCTCCCCTACCTGTAACTTTCCCCGTTCCTAATACAAACCAAGGACCAATCTCAGCACCAGTATGAGTAGTACCTGGCAATTGCGATGCCGGATAAACTACTACCATACCACGGGGGAATGGCGGCTGATTTAAGATGTTCTCCATCACAAAACATTTTAATAAACTAACCGGATTTTGTTCTGTTTTACGCCTTTCCTGCGCCCATAGAGCAAGGTTTGCGTAGTCCTGCCGAGAAAGAGATAAAAGAGATAAAAGTTCTTTGTATTCTGGTGGGAGTGAAAATTCTATCAGGCGCCGTGGTTGCTGGCCAAACAACTCACCCCAAACACCTTGCAGCCCATTCATTATATTCTCTGCCCATCTCTGAAAGCCCCCGTGTGGCTGTGAATTCTGATTTTGCTCTGGTCCACTTTGTTGGATGCCCCGTCCTAGTTCACCATCTTCTCGTGAAAGGTTGCCTTCTTCTTTTCGGGCACTCCATTGGTGCTGTCCTTCTGGATTTAACATAGTATTTAATTATACACTATCGATATCATTCCACGCAACTATGCCTAGTTGTCACCACGTTATGAATCTTCTCTTCAGCTTTAATTGGACAAAACAGCTGATTTATGATATTGGAAAAATCAGTAAACTGATATGCACTAAAATCCTGATTAATAAGATTTTTGCATAAAATAATGATTGTAGTGTGATGTCCACGTATACAGTTTTTGTTCTGGAGTTTCTTGTTTAGCCTGGTTTGCTTTTGCTGCTTCAATAATACCTCGATTTAAAAGCGTGGACTTTAGTCCTTATTTCGATGTGCTGCGACTTATTTTTTGAGAATAGGTTTAGCTTTTATCATGGCATATGGGTTGACCCCAGAATGAACTGGATTTACCCTTGATTATAGATTCTCTGGCAAACCCTGCGTAGAAATATTCGAAGGGGCGGATTACTTTTTAATAAATAAAACGGCGGGAGGTAGACAAAAGCCCCCCCCGAAGTAGGTATAGAACTTCCAGCATTATACAGCCTTTATTTTGAATAATACAAGCGTTTTTAAATTTCAACCCTTTGAACAGCAACTGCTACGATTTCGCTACGGTAACGAAGGTCTCGCCTTACCAAAGCATAGATGGTTCCAGACTCGTGCCGATATACATATCCGGTTACTACCCCTTTTTCCCCATTTGGTAAGGTTACCCCTTTATTCATGTGCTCAGCATAAAGTTTAGTCATCACAAGATTAAATTTTACCAAAGAGCCAAGAGGCATCTCCTTCGTTCCGTATTCTGGGCCATTTGGGTGTGCAAGTATGACTCTTCTTGACCAAGGGAAGAGTCGTAGTCCTTTGTAACTTATCACTTCCCAATCCTCTATTTTTTTACTACCTGATCGTGGTACCAGGATTCGAGAACCTTTTACAAACGGTTGCCCGAACCACGCTTTGAATTGAGCTTCCAGTCGCTGCAAAAAGCTACCCTCCCTGAACCTATTTGCCCAATAAAAAAGCGGGCGCAATCGTTTGGGCTGATCTGACAGAGGAGGTTTTGCTCCCCAAACACTTTCTGGAGGTACTGACTGACCTATTTGGAAGTTTGTTCCTTCTGATCCCCCTGTTCCTTCTGATGGCCTCGGCCCTTCTGATGACCTTGGTTCTTCTGATGATCTTTGTTCTACCGATAACCCGGATCCTTCTGTTCCGCCTTGTCCTTCTATTCCTTGTACCTCTTGTCTCTGTCCTTTTGGTCCGCCTCGTCCTTTTGGCCCTTGTACCTCCGTTTCTTGTACTTCGGGTGCTGTTGGGTTAGTTGGGCCTTCTATGTCTCTTTGTGCATCTGGTTGCTGTCGCCTTAGTGCACTGCTTGTACCCGTTTCTATAGGGTCTGGAGCCTGCCCTTGTAGAACTTCTATTCCTTGTCCTGGGGCTGTCCCTTGTTTCGGTCTTCTTTGTCCTTTTATTCCTCTTTGTGCATCTGGTTGCTGTCGCCTTAGTGCACTGCTTGTACCCTTTTGTGTTTTTGTAGGGTTTTGAGTTTTCCCTTCTTGACCTTCTGGTCTTTCTGGTCCTTCGTTTGGATTCCCCATTGGCTGCTGGTATGGTCCTTCCATAGTGACTGATTATACACTATAAAACAGAGTGATGCAAGCAAATATTTCTAGTTATTTATTATAAGTTTTTTGAAGGTTTATCGGGCTCAATACAGAAGAATTTATGATTTTGTAACAATTTGTTCACGTATACACAAAATTTCTAATTAATAGGATTTTTCGATAAGATAATAATTATAGTTTGGAGACCGTACACCGTGTCTGTTTTGGAGCTTCTTGTTGAGCTTGGCTAACTTTTGTTGCGTCAACAATAAGACCCCTGATTTAAAAGAGTCGCATTATATGCTTAGTATTCGATCAATCCTTGAACAATCTACGGATTCATCCTGGCGCTGTGTTTAAGGAATGTTCTGGTTTTTGTAGAGGCATTCTCATAAGTCGTTTGATTGGGTTAACTTAGGAGTAAACTGAATCGTAAGACTCCCCACCAAGACGAAAACATCCCTTGACTGTAGGTATAACCTTTGTGTGACAGCCGAGTATGCGAATTAGTTATTATTTCGATGTACTGAGAGTTGCTCTTGGAGCAGAGTTTCTGCCTCTATAATAGCATACAGGTTGACCCTAATAGGTATAAAACTTCCGACATCACATAGCCTTTGTTCTTGATAACACAATCGCTTTTAAATCTTTCAAACAGGAACTAATACAAGCTCACCGTCTTCTTGGATGGCCACAGCAGCGATGGTGTACGAATCAGGGTCATATACAAATCTTTCTACTTTTCCATAGTTTCCATCGGGTAAAGTTATCTGATCGCCAATTTGTGTATAAAGTTTAGCCATTGCAAGATTTAGCATTAACAACATATCGGGCCACAGAGTCTGAGTTTCTCCGTGCTTTGTCATAACTGTGACGAATCTGGACACAGGAAAACATCCCCGACGGTCTAGAACTTCCCCTCCTAGTTCTATTCTAAACCATTCACCCCATTCACTACGATTTGGTTCTGGTGATCCGAGGGCAAATACTTTCATACCGGGTTTGAATGGTGACATGAACATCGCCATGAAAGAAAGTCCTAACAACCGTAACGGGTGCTTGTTTGGCTCTTTTGCCCATTCCCAAAGAGACGTGTCTTGCAGTGAACAAGCCGGCTCTGCTTTTTCTGCTGAGTTACCTATTTGTGAGTTTGTTCCTGCTGATGGATGTAGTCTCTTTGGTGACCTGGATCTGCCCCATGGTGTCAATCCTATAATGCTTTGTATAATTCTTACTTGACTCTTTGGTATACCTTGTTCTTCCGGTCCTTGCGGTCTTATTAGATGGCTTCCCGTATCTACTCCGTAAGGCTGATTTGGATTCCGGTTTTGTGGATTTTCTAATGGTTTATTCGTGCTTCCGTCTTGTCTTTTTATGTGTTCGTTTTCTGGTTTCATTATAGGACTAATTAATTATATATTTAGAATAGATGATAATGCAAGCATGCATGGCTTTGGAAGGTTTCATTGCCTGAATACGGCTGAATTTATGATATTGTAAAGATTGGTTAAATTATGCACAAAATTTCTAACGACTAAGATTTTTCAATAAAATAATAATCATAGTTTGGAGGCCGTATATGTTAATCTACAGATTCGTCCAGGCGCTGTGTTTAAGGAATGTTCTGGTTTTTTGTAGAGGCATTCTCATAAGTCGTTTGATTGGGTTAACTTAGGAGTAAACTGAATCGTAAGACTCCCCACCAAGACGAAAACATCCCTTGACTGTAGGTATAACCTTTGTGTGACAGCCGAGTATGCGAATTAGTTATTATTTCGATGTACTGAGAGTTGCTCTTGGAGCAGAGTTTCTGCCTCTATCATGGTATACGGTTTGCCCTTTTTTGTCTGGGAGAGATACAGCGGTAATGATTTCTGGATAGTATAATGTTCCTTACGGCTTTGATCGGTATAGTGTAAAATTAATCAATCTATTCAATGTAATGGCTGCTGTATTTTTGAATCATTAATTAATTAAAGAAAAAACAAAATAAATTTAAAACACCCAAACATTGAATTTATACGTAAACTAAATCCAATGAAGAATGTAAATTTCAAATACTTAACAATTTTACAATACCCCGATCCGAAATTGTCTGCAAAATCTAGAGATGTGCGGAAAAATGAGCCGGATTTACTCTTGATTATAGATTCTCTAAAAAACCTTGCGAAGAAACATTCGAAGGGTGGCATTACTTTAGTTGGATTATCAGCTCCTCAATTAGGGCTAAATATTAGACTTTTTGTTTATTATGATTTGCGTAAAAAGCAATACATGGAAGTAATTAACCCAAAATTAGTTTATGCATCAAAGGAGTTAAGTACTGAATGGGAAGGCTGTGCTTCCGTCGGTAAGGGAGAAAATAGCTTATTTGGTCCTGTATCTCGATCAAAATCTTGCCAAATTCGATACTACGACTTGGCTGGTAATGAACAGATATTAAATGCGAATGGATATTTGAGTCATGTTATTTTACACGAATTGGATCATTTCGAAGGTATTATATTTCTAGATCGTGTAATTGATCCTAAGTTAATAATGACAGCGAGAGAATTGGATGAGTATGCTTTAAAACATGGCGGTAAATATCCTGAAGTTTAGCCTTTTGTAAATACACTTTTTATAGTTTTTTGTCTATAATGTAGGGATTTTGTAGTAAAGCAATTATCTCATGCAGAATCCGACTGATACAAATAATCTTACAAAAAACGTTATAGCTGGCATCGTTAAAAATGTTTCTATTGAGGAAGAAATGAAGCGCTCATATATCGACTATGCAATGAGTGTTGTTGTTGCTAGGGCGCTTCCAGATGTACGTGATGGTCTCAAACCAGTCCAAAGAAGAATTTTGTATGCCATGTATAAAGAGGGTATTTTGCCAGATGGCAAATATTCCAAATGCATGGGTGTTGTAGGTGAAGTACTCAAAAAATATCATCCGCACGGTGATGCTGCTGTATATGATGCTTTGGTACGTATGGGCCAAGACTGGGTCATGCGTTACCTTTTAATTGATGGACAAGGAAATTTTGGATCTATTGACGGAGATAGTCCTGCAGCGCCAAGGTATACAGAATGTAGACTTGCTAAGATTACAACAAAATTTTTAGAAAACATTGAAAAGAAGTCTATTGATTACCGGCCAAACTATACTGGTGAATATTTAGAGCCTACAGTATTGCCTGTAGCCGTCCCAAACTTAATAATCAATGGTGCTGATGGTATTGCTGTTGGTCTAGCTACCAAAATTCCCCCCCATAATCTATCCGAGGTCATAGATGCCATTGTGTATATGATCAAATCAGGAAATAAGGCTAAAGGTCTACAATTCAATTACTCTCAGCATGCCGCAAAAGATTATTATGATGCAGTAGATTATGACATTACAACACGTGACATACATTATCCTAACTTTGAATCTGATGTTTCTAGTGATGAATTAATGAGATTCATAAAAGGGCCGGATTTTCCTACTGGGGCAGAAGTATACAACGTTAATGATTTGAAGACGGCGTATGAAACTGGCCGAGGCCGTGTCTTAATGCGTGGTGTTGCAGAAATTGAGGATTTAGGTAAGGGACGTACACAAATAGTCATCACAGAATTACCTTATCAAGTAAACAAAGCGAAATTAGCTGAGAGAATTTTTGGACTTTATAAAGATGGGAAAATTGATGGTATTGCTGACATTAGAGATGAAAGTACATCAAAAGAAGGTATTAGATTAGTTGTTGAACTGAAAAAAGGTGTTGTTCCCCAAGTAGTGCTAAATAAATTGTACAAATACACAGAAATGCAGAGTGCATTTAATTACAATATGGTCGCTATAGTAGATCAGGAGCCCAGGACTTTGTCATTGAGAGAAATTCTAGAACAATTCATTCGACATCGTTATGAAATTATCATTCGCACTGCTATTTTTGATTTGAACCAGTATATCCAAAGAATACATATTTTGGAGGGTTTAAAAGTAGCTTTAGATCATATTGATGAGATAATTAGTATAATTCGATCATCAAAGAGCGCTGACGATGCTAAGCAATCTTTGATTACAAGATTTGGATTTTCTGATGTACAAGCGCAAGCTATTCTTGATATGCAATTGCGAAAACTGGCTGCTTTGGAGAGGTATAAGGTAGAAGAAGAGTATGCGGATGTTTCTCAGAAAATAGATGATCTCAAAACTTTATTAGATTCTCAAGCAAAAATTGAAGATTTAATAGTTAAAGATTTATTAGAGGTAAAAGAAAAGTTTAGTGATCCAAGAAGAACTCGTATTATTAAGTCTAATCCAGGAGAATTTAGCGCGGAGGATCTTGTCGAAAAAGAAAATGTATTAATTTTAATTTCCAGATATGGCTATGTAAAACGTCTTAAGGAGAATGAATTTCGTGCTCAATCAAGAGGTGGTAAAGGATCGTTAGCTACGGTTACAAAGGAAGGTGATTATGTCGAACATCTTGTATATTGCGATACGCATTCTGAGCTGCTTTTATTTTCAAACAAAGGAAAGGTCTATGCTTTACGAGCTTTTGATATTCCCGAACATCAAAAAAAATCTAAAGGTGTGCCTCTGGTCAATTTAATTTCCATAGAACCAGGTGAAATTATTACTTCTGTCTTATCTAGGTCTTTTGGAGAGGTTTATGAGGTTGCGGATGAAGATCAGATCCAAGAAGGAGAAGTTGTGGTTGGTCAAGATTTTGTAGCAAGTAAATACCTATTTATGGCTACGAAAAAAGGTCTTGTTAAAAAAGTACCTATTGAGGAGTTTAAAGACATACGCCGAAACGGTCTTATCGCAATCAATTTAGAAAGTGGTGATGAGTTAATATTTGTTAGAACAACACATGGTGATGCTGAAATCGTCATAATGACAGAAAATGCACGTACGGTAAGATTTAAAGAAACTTCGGTATCTCCTACAGGAAGATCATCAAAAGGTGTAAGAGGGATTAAACTTGAGAAGGATGATAATGTGGTAATGATGGATGTTATACGAGAGAAAGAGGATAGAATACTTGTGGTTTCTGAGAGGGGTTTTGGGAAGATGACTTCTTTGACTGAGTTTCCCCTCAAAGGTCGTGGTACAAAAGGGATGTTGGGGTATAAAATAGCTTCTAAAACTGGGAAAATTGCTGTTGCTCGAGTAATAGACCATCCTAAAAAAGAGCTTTTACTAATGTCATATAAAGGCCAATCTATTCGGGTTGCTTTAGAAGATATTAGAATGTCAAGCAGAGTTACGAGTGGTGTGATTGTTTTTAGATTAGATGAGGATGATAAAGTTGTGGCTTGTACGATTTTTTAAAATTTACAAGTTGTGTGTAAATTTAACTTAAGCATGCTTAATAAAATAAAAGCCAATATTTTTAAATATTTACATGGAATTCTTAATAGTGAGGCAACTACAATTCTGTTGTTTTCAATGTGTTGTTTGTTATTAGTTTTTGATTTTATTGGTTTGTTTAGACATAATCATGTTGATTCGTCACTTTTAAATGAAATTTCTGATAACAATGTGCTTGGGATTTATCAATATAAAGTACGTTTAAATAATGATTTTTTACCGGAAAATGTAGTCTACAATAGTAGGAGTATTGGTAGTAACATTGCCGCATTCTCTCCTACTCCTACTGTGTCAAGATTCTCGCAAGAAATAATTTCAAGTACTCCTGTCACACCATCACTTACTCCCGTCATTACTACTTCTACTACTACCCAGGATACGGCAAGTAAATCAAATGATTCCGCTCAAAGTAACAAAGCTGAAAGTAACAATGCTCTTGAAAGAGATAAAAACTTGAATATCAGATTCACTTCAAAATCGACTGTAGAAGGTAGAGATCGGGATCGTGAACTTATATTTAAGCTTTTAGTGGATAATATTGAAGAGTATGAGTTTTATTACGATAAATTTCCTGAGATTTACGTTGATAAATCAGAGACTTTGTTATCAGACGATCCATCCTCTGTAATTTACTTCTACAATGGCACTGAAAATAAAACTAATGCTATGGCTATCAATCTTGGCAGCGAATCATATATGTTTATTCGTGTAGAAGCTTGTAATAAGGTGGTTTTTGAAGATTATCTTATTCCTTTGGAATATAATATAGAAAGTAAATATCTCACTTTATGTATGGAGAGTGGGAACACTAAAGTTAATTACTTTTAATTAAAGTTAAATTTATCTATTAAAAAGTAAGAAAAGCTTGTATTCACAAATATCTGTATTAATGACTACAACATCCACCACCACAACAACCCCCTGTAGACAAAGTAAATCCGATTGAATCAGAAAGTTTTTTTGCTATACGTTTTGTGAGTGCTATAGCAGCATTTTCTGACATAATGAATTCTAGGCAGGTTTGATTATCTAAGATTTTCTTGAGTTTATTTTCAATCTCAATTTTTTCACTGTCTGATATTTCGATACCCTTTTCTTCAGAGTGAGCTATGAGATGCTGTAGATTGTCAAATTCTTGTAATAAATTCAAAGCCTCAGGATCTTTTTGTAAAGCTTCTCGAGCTTTCTTGTAACGTGTGAATTCTGCAAGAGATAGTATGTATGACGCAAAATCTTTTATTTTAGTATCTAATTCCATTTAGTGTTTTAAAAAATTATAAATGGTCGGGGTAGACAGACTTGAACTGTCGATCTCAAGACCCCCAGCCTTGCGCTTTAGCCAACTAAGCTATACCCCGATTTGTATGTCATTATAATGCTAAAACAGTTATTTTTCTATTTTTCGTAATGATGGTCGGGGCAGGCAGACTCGAACTGCCGATCTCAAGACCCCGAGACTTGCGCTTTAGCCAACTAAGCTATGCCCCGACTACATTTATTATTATAAACGATCGCTATAATTTTTACTCGTATTTTTTGATATAGTTTTTTATTTCTTTAGATAATGTTTTTTGTAAATTTACAAAAGATATTTTAACTGAAATTTTTGTAGATTAGCATACCAAAGAATGTTGTCTTTTTTGTCATTAGTGCGACCAGATAAAAGGGTGATACTATTTTTGTCTAGTACTTTAAAAATGTCCATGATCACCATCACGAACATTTATTGATTGATGGAGCGTTACTTTAAAACTTTGCGAGATTATAATTAGCGCAGTTTATAGTTTTTTTAATTTTGTAATATACTGTCATGTGAAATCTATACAGAGACCTGATTATGAATTCGCTATTCGAGCTCGTGAAAAAGCAGACAGTAAATTGAAGTGGATTAGTATTGGTTTTGGTGTATTGTTAATGATTTTCACATTTTTTGCATTATTTAACTCATTTGTTTGGTTTCCCTTTTCAACGACTAGATTAAGTAGACCATTATATGATCCTCAAATTCAAAGACAAAAAGATATTGAAGAGTACAACACTTTAATCGAAAACTACAGTTCGGTGCGTATTCCGTATCGAGATCCCGACGGACGTTTTGCTATAGAATTTGCAACTCCTTATGTCAGTGGTGATATTGTGGTATATATTAAGACAAATAAAAATCAGGATGATATTCGCAATGAGGTTAATGCTATTATAGAGAATGCGAGAAAAACCGTGGAGATAACTAGTGTAAAGTATATAAACGATTACTAATATATAAAAGCAATGCACAGGATTATAAACAAAGGTTTTACACTAATTGAGCTAATCGTAGTCATGTCTATAGTTGCTTTTACCTCAGTAGCCATAGGTTCTGGTATATTAAACTTACAAGCGATAGTGAAAACTGATAATGCTATACGAGATATAAAGAAACTTATACAGACAACACAGACTACATCCAGAACAAGTTTTCTCGCAGGTTCGTCTAATACTATGGCAAATAATAATCAAATTAGTTTAGGCTGGTTAATTGAGTTTAGAAATGAAGATCCACGTACAATTAGAATTGTTAGAAGATCGATATATTTTCTGAGTCCCAATTCATATGATCTCAAGAATCTAAGGCATGATATTGATCAATTCGTGACACGGCTGCAGAATTCAGTTTCCACTGGAGTTTTACCTTATTGTAACAGCAATGTTTTTTTGGTAGGTAATGTACCATTACAGGGGCAAAACGGTTTTTTGCTTAGCGGGAATATACGAGTTGATGTATTATGTGCAACTAGTACTGTGCCGAATGACTATTTTGTGACCGATATCAAAAGTATACAGTTTATAGAACCTTCAGGTCTTGAGGCTAGTATAACAAATCCTGCTGAATCTTGTTTTTATAATTCTTCGGGAGGTGCGATCTTCTTTGCCACTGGTTATGCAAAGCCTGTTTTGTCTCGAAATCAAGACTGTCAATTAATTATACAGAGCGTTGGTGTAGTCAATCAATACCGTGCATTAAGGGTATCACGAATTAACGGATCTGTGAGTATATGTGGCACATATTGTCCAAGATAAACTTGATAATTGTCTACGAATTAGTATATTAGTTTTATTTAATCAAATGGTCTGTTTACTTAAAAAAAAGGCCTTGAGTCTCGTTGAAGTTGTTCTAGCTATAGGAATTAGTGCTATTGCTTTAACTACATCTGCCGTATTTACAACTCGTCTAGTTGCTAGATCTCAAAAAAATTTTATGTCAGATTCCGCTATGCAATTGACTAATTTAATTGTCGAACAATTGCGATTAGTAGAGATCGATTTACAGACTACAAAATCAAGGATTGTCCTAGGTGGGGATCCAAATTCGTACCCTCCTACTCTTGCGAGTCGGGATGTTTGGAATACTATTTGCAGCGTAGTGCCTACTGGATCGGCATCAAACCCAGTCTATTTATCAACTCAATTACCAACATTTACTTCTGGCAGCAATAATGCACCTTCGTTCAATATAAATTTATCTATTTCGTCGTCTGGGACTCCTCGTAATACACCTTGGGGAGATTTCCGTTTTGATCCGGTGCCTCAAGCGAATCGTATGGGAGCCTTCGCTATCGACACAAACAGTGACCTAGGGCTATCAATTCAGTTGACTGCCGAGCGTAATAATCTATTGGGAGCAGATATTTTGGTCTTTACCGTATTAATAAGTTATCGAGTACCAAATATTTCAGAAATACAGTACTCGACTCCAGTAATCGTAAAAATGGTAAAAAGTACAGTATGTGTGTAGTAAATCAATGTAGAAAAAAGTCAAAAAAAGGTTTGTCTTTAATTGAATTAGTTATATCTTTGGGGGTGTTTGGTATTGTAGCCGTGGTTATGAGTGGTACTGTTGTAAACTTAGCTAGTCTAGCTCACTTTTTAGATAGAAGGAATGATTTCTTGGTTGAAGTAGAGTCTGCTGTTAGTGTAATCAGAAATGATATACGTAATGCTCTAAAAGTTGGTTTATGTAATTCAAACAACAATCCTTATTCGGGTCCCAATATTCTTACGCAGGGTATATATATTGTGAGAAGGGATGGAGGTAATAATCCGACACCTATAGCTTCTGCCATACATATTGATAACCAATCTAGGTTAGTACTAGCTCGATTACAAGGAAATCCAGAACAAACACAAAATCAGTGTGTTCTCAATACATCTTCTAATCCACAGTACTTGGTGAGTCAAAATATAAAAGTACAAAATTTGGATGCACGTATATCACAAGATCAAAAGGGAGAAAACTCGGTCATATATATTTTATTTGAAGCTTGTGATGCTGATGACGTTGTGAATAAGATTTTTACATGTAGCAGTCCGAATGGTAGTCCAGCAAAGCCATTTAGATACATTTTTGCTATTTCAACTCGTACTATTTAATATAAGATATGAGTAAATTGTTGGAACAATTAAATAACAAAAAAAGAGGCCAATCTTTATTAATGGTTGTTGTTATAAGTACTTTGTCTTTATTGATTATGGTTAGTATGGCTGACAGGATTTTATTGACTCAGGTAAATGTCCAACGTATGGCACAATTTGAGAGGGCAGTAGCAGAGGCAGAAAATAAAGCAAATCAGATAATCTCTATTGTTACGGATCCAAATAATACAAATGTTATGAATTGTTTAAACACATTATCGCCTCTTAATAGCGATTTTGTTGAACTAGGTTGTTTAGGTATCGATGCTGCTAGTACAAGGGTTTTTGCAAGGTTGTCCCGAGATCCTTCGGTCACTTTGTCTGAAAATTATCCATCTGTTGTACTGCAATTAAGTCAAAATCTGATGAGTGGTGTGCCGACCCGGTCCGTAGGAGTGCAATGTTCTTCTAATGTTCAAGTTCTTGTTACGCGAGTTTATACAGAGGATGGCAAAGCAAAAGTTGAAAAAGGTTTGGTTTCTAATTGTAATAATAATGAGCAATTAGTGTCTTTTTCTGCGGTTCCTAATAATGTAGGCGGTAGTACTACCCAACAAAGAAATAATACTCTATATGTGAGAGCTAGACTTTTGAATCAAACTAGCGGAAATGTCGGTGTTAGGTTGCAGGTCTATGGTTCTCAAGGGCAATTAGTAGCTAGTACTCAGAAGTATGAATTTATAGTGACTGGAATTGGTGGTCTAACGCAAGATAATGTTTTGGGTAGTGATGCTATTGTGGCTTTCGAGCGTGGAGCTGGACAAACTATACTAGGCATGTCAAGTCTTTTAGACTATGCCTATTTGGAGACTAACCAATAGCTTGATCGATTTAATATGCAAAACCGTTTACTTTTTTTGCTAATCTTGTTATTTTGTGTCATATTTGTAACATATTAAGAAAATGGAAATCGAAAAAGAAACAAAAGAAACAGTACAACAAGTTATTTTGTTAGTTGATGATGAGCCAATGATTTTGGAGATTTTCTCGGAGGTACTGCGTGATGCTGGTTTTGATGTTGATACTGCCAGCAATGGGAATGAAGCTTTGTTGAAAGCTACAGAGCGTAAATATGATCTTATCCTACTTGATATAATGATGAATGATGGGCCGGATGGTATTGAGGTTCTAAAAACGATCAAGTCAGATAAAGAGAAGTATCACAATCCCATTGTTGTCATGTTAACGAATATTTCTATTGCAAATAATATCAAAGATGCTTTGTATTACGGGGCAGAGGGCTATTTGGTCAAGGTGTCTTTATCTAATGAATTGCTTGTGAAGAACGTCAAAGGGTATCTTAAGGGCTTTCGTGATTAGTTGACCAAAATATGTACTGTTTTTGGTGACTTGGATACTGACATTATATTATAAAAACATCGAGCGATATGAGTACGGTCGGTCCAATCAATTTCTTCAAGGTGTGTGTGCTACTGGTGATGGTAGTCGTCCTGGTGTTGAACCAGATACATGGCTACACCTCTCTTGATAATTATCTTGAAATTTATAATCAAGAGAAAACAAACGGTATGAAATTTAATAACAAGGGGGCATTTATGCCTGAGATCGCCAATGCTCAGTCGGGATCTCATATAGCACCTTTGTTGGTAACGGAGCACAGCCTCTCTTTTTCACAAGTCCTAGACGCTAGCTCTTATCCTAGATATGGAGCTCCGGATCATCTGGAAGGATTTATGGAAATGGGAGAGATCCATGGAGTTGTGACTGCTGTTGGATACGGTAGGATTCTACAGTATCGACGGAATTCATCAGGCGGTTTTAGCTGGCTGGAGGTCGCTCGTTATGTAGATGACTCGTGTTATCCGGGGAGTAATGCATTCGTTAAGGCTGTAATCGTGTATGATAAAGTAGTCATAGTTAGACAAGGGCGAAGAGATGACCACGCTGAAGTAAAAATATGTAATGAGGGTTTTGGAAGTTATCGGGCTATAATACTCCAGGTGTTTCAATTTGATACTAGTGGAGGGTACACCTATGATGCTAAGACGATTTATTTGAAGAATAACGATGGTGCATCCCGAGGTTTCCAATTAGCTGTATCCGTGAATAGAGTTTTCATATTGATTCACGGTGCTGCTTTATTGGCCTTTGACTATACAAAGTCGATAAGTGGTGGACTGATAGCGAGTCGCGAACCAGGAAATGGTAATGTGTATTATCTATGTCACGGAACTTACTTATTTCCAGATGGAGGTTTGGGCTCAGATGTTTATGTTTGGCCGCCAGGTTCAAACCATGGAGGCACGAATAGTGTATGTGGTTCGTTAGAGCATATACTGGCAAGTCGAAAGCATCCTTATTTATATGCACTGCGGCAAGCTGTAGATACAGGGAGGGGTGTTTATGAACTCGTGAGAATAGGACATTCCCAAAGTAATTGGGCGAACGGTTGTCCATCATGTCTCTTTAAAGATAATGATTTCAGAGAGAGCGACTCAAAAGAGTTTTTCAATGATGCTTACTATGAGAACGGTCGGTGGGTGTACTTTAATGAAGGATATCATTCATTTCCCAGGTCGTTATGGTTCCAGATCATCGATCAGTACACAGCTCCAGACGGCAGCTTATTTTTTGCTGCAGGATACATTAATGAGAGCAGTAGGTGTACCATTCGTATGGTTATAGCGAATTTCTATATCAACCCAGCGAATGGCAGAATCAGTAAAGCTAGTACATATTGGATAGGTAATAAGAACCGCATCAATAGTAATCATAATTTTGAGCATAGCAATTGTAATCCTGCAAATGAACCACAAAAAGGTGAGATAAGAATTAATGGAGGCTCGTTTACGGAAATCCCATATAACAACGGTAACGGAGTTAAGATTTTATTTGGATTTACTTTTTGCATAGCCAATCGTATTGGTCCGGTACCTTCTGGTTTTGATTGGTATATAAACAACAATAGGGTGGTAAATTGTAAACCTGGTGGTATTACGGTTTCTGACCTGGATGTCGCGGGTAAGTATTTTACGTTTCACAACAATGGGGTACATAGACTACTACAGATGGATCTCGTTAAAGATTCGAGCGGTAATTGGAATGCGGTCCCGAGGGCTGCCGATTGGGATTATGATGGGGATGTGGGCAATAATTTAGTAGGTGATACACGAGATCCAACTAATTTACTCTGGTATAGCCGTGAATACGCGCAAAGTGGTGTGGGGGTTGATGTCCCTGTAGACACTGTATTCTATTCTCTGACGCATAGGGCTCTCTTTACTGCTAACGACAACACTGAACATATCGCGCGACCGGCGGTGCCTAATCCGGTTAATCAGAGGGGAATATGGAGGGCCGACATTCCATTTGGACAGGGCAGGGATGCATGTTTCGGTGTGGTCATGAATTCTTCCCAGATGACACCGGAGAATCCCGTTGTAAACATCACATTCTCTGGTACTACCACGAAGCCTAATGAGAATGCTCAGATTGATCTGCTACATCCGACGTTAGACAATGTCGTTCTTGCTTCCCAATCAGGTGTCGCGACGATAAGTGGAAATAATGTTTTTACGTTTTCGAGAACCTTCGATTACACATCCATTGCATCCAATGAATATATAGTCAACGGTTCGATAAACTCGTTGAGGGTACGGTTTAAGCTTCCAGGGATTACGACATACGCGACCGAGAGCTCATGCCAAACTAATCTAGGTATTGTGCCTTTTTCAAAGCCTAAGGTTACCCAAGCAAGAATAGAAAATTGTGTGTTTCCTGCGGCGACAAATGCCTTTGACCTACGATTCAGAATGGACGTACAGGCTTCAAATGTGCCTAATGCGACGGTCAGCAAAATTGTAGTCGCCCTATTCCCCGGCGGCAGTAGTCATCCGTATAGTGGTTCTACGTTACCCTTTGATAATAACTACGGATCTCCCAATACATCTATGTTGCCCCAGCCATACATACCTGTGGCTAGCGATCAGAGCTTTCAACAAAATGCTCTGGGAGTCAGTGTACACTCGGTGAGTTTCAACGGGGGGAACAACGCCTCTTTGCTATTTACTGTGCGATTCGACCCAGGGAATTTTCAATCTCCCACGGTCGACTCTTTAAATCGTTTCCTTAATCAACGCAATTTCTTTTATGTAGCTTATGTGAAGGACAGTACGGGTCGTGTGATTGAAACGTCGTCAGATAGTAAATGGAAAGAATCGATTACTTTAAATGAATTATCTATGTATGATTATTGTAACCGGGACGGTAGTTCTTCTGGCGGTGGTTCTGGCGGTGGTCCTTTGAAGGTTTCTACTACGGGAGGTGATGTAGGATTTTATGTGACAAATATCCCGAAAGTATACATAGGGAGTCCTGCTCGTTCGGTGAATATGAATATTGGTACAAGGCCGTTTCTTAGCGATTATTTAATTGAGGGTTTATTGAATTGTAATAATTACAGGAATGCCTCGGTCACAAGTTGGTGTTATCCGAGATCGTCTCTAGGTAGTGTTATTAATCTCAGTCAATTCGATGTGCTTCAAAACATCCCTCGAAACGAAATTAAGAATATTTCCCTAACTTCTAATAGTACAGTACTAAATCTAAGTAGTATTGAAACAAGTTATCAGGCTGTCGTAATAACATCAAACTCTGGGTTAGGTACATCAGTCAACGTATTTATAAACGATGATGTGGATTCTCTTGACAGAAATTTTATCGTGGTGTGTGATACCCAAGTTACATGTAATATGACTGTGGGAAGGATTAGTGAGGCTGTGTTGTCGCAAAGTCCGCCCATACTGAATCGTGTGTTTTACCAGGCATATACTCCCCATAAATTGCAACAAAGACGCATGTATGTTAATAAAAAAGGCAATATCATACTGGGCAATTTTAGGGATCGTAGCTCCATATCGGTATATAACGGTGCTATGTTGGCTTCTGGTTATATTGTTACATCAAATTCGTATAGGACTAATATCGTCAGAGGATTGGTCTATTCACGCGGGATTGTCGCGAGTGGAAATACTGGTAATAATAGTCTAAGTAATATTAATTTTCGTGATTTTGTAAATCCTATTCTACATATAGATTATGATCCACGCTATGTTCTGTGGTATGGAGATTTGTTTGTCACTTCGTCGAGTCATGTGCCGAGAAATGTAGTCGGTTTATAAGTCTGGGATGGATAAGTAGTGTGTATTGATTGATATTGACTTGGATATTATATTTTTCTATTCTGGAGTGTGCGACCATGGGACTGCCAAGATTTTTTGGGATAGATATAGGAAATCACTCAATCAAAGCAATAAGTCTAGCAGACACGGATACAAATAGCCCTAGACTTGTTGGGTATGCGTACGGATCGACACCCGTTGGTCTGTTTAATTCAGATAACGAAGAAGCTTTACATTTACTCGCAAAATCAATTAAAGAGATCATTCAATCGTCTAGCTTGAATGGTATTAATCGTGTCGTTTTTGCTGTGCCCGAGAGTCATGTTTATAGACGCTTGCTTGTACGTATACCTTATGTAGACGAGCATAGTCTAGATACCGCTGTGTTGTTTGAAATGAAAAAATGGCTCAACTCCCAACTCGACGATATACGAGTCGACAAAAGTGTTATTGGAGTAAGGTATGAAGATCCTGTGAAAGTAGCAGATGTGTTAGGTATAGCTGTCAAAGTGTCCGTTTTGGACAAGTATTTGAAAGTATTAGAACTTGCTGGGTTTGAACCTATAGCTGCAGAAACCGAAGCTATTGCTACAGTCCGTTCTCTTACTGGTTCTTTTGCTGACTCTCCGTATAGTTATATGATAGTAGACTTTGGTTCTGGGAGTACTGATGTAAGTGTTGGATTAAATGGCAAGCTAATATATTCGGATTCTATCCCTTATGGATCAGATAGTGTGACCAAAGCTATTGCGCAGACTTTCTCTATGGATTTTGTCAAAGCGGAGGAGTACAAAAAAACATATGGGATTGATCCAAGTAATTTCAATGGAAAGCTTGCGAATGCTATAGTTCCGGTGATGGATATGATTATGGGTGATATTCGCAAGATTATTGAATATTTCCGTAGGGAATTTATGCAGATAGCCCCCAATAAAGTCTTTATTGTCGGGGATGCTGCCAATATGCCTGGTCTTGTACCTTATATGCATGATAAGTTGAATGTTGACATCGAGATTGCTAATCCCTGGGCAACGATTAGAGTTGCGGAACGTGATTTAGCTTTTTTGAGAAGAAATGCTTCAACATACTCAGTCTCTATA
Source organism: Candidatus Dojkabacteria bacterium (assembly GCA_025999155.1). Lineage (GTDB taxonomy): Bacteria > Patescibacteriota > Dojkabacteria > JAOAGR01 > JAOAGR01 > KatS3mg084. The sequence goes on along the minus strand of AP026679.1, from coordinate 224,170 downwards.
GGGCTAGCAAAAAAAACTGATATATAAAATGGAACAGAACAGGGAAAATTTGTCAAAAAATAGCAGATCTTTTAATCTTCTAAGAAGAGATATTATTGTAAGACAAGAGGTAAAGCAGGCAATAAACTGGTACAAGCTATTGAATCTGTTTGTTGTGATACTATTTACAACTTTGGGAGTATCTGCTTATTTATTGGGCATGTACCTAGATACAGACTTGGAAGCACGAAAGACGGAAATTTTGAATTATGCTAATAAGTATGTTTATACCGCGGAGGGAGAATCGCTTAAATCGAGAGTAAGTATTTTAAACGATAGATATGCTTTATATGAGAATATTCGTGATAAAAATGTTAATATTGCGCAAGTTATAAATGATATTCAGTCTTTATCGTCAGGCATGCAGATTAAAAGAATCGATCTAAATTATGGAAAGGATTCGTTCTTAGTTGAGTTAATCATTCCTGATAATGCTTATGATGGTGTGACTGATTTGTTTCATAGTCTCAGAAATAGTACTGCTTTTGAAAATTTTAGAGTGAAATCTGTGCTGTTTACTATTATTGATAATAGATCAGCAGCGGAAATTCAGTTAGAACTGAGCTTAAAAGATGTCTGATCAGAACGACCCACAAAGTATGAACGTATTACAGTCGAGTGATGTTTATAAAGATGACAGTGCAGCGTCACAGGGCAGTGAGATTTTGATTATTCAGGAGCGGCTGAAAAAAAATAAGGTTATATTTTTTGGTTACCCACTCTTAGTTGTAACTTATGTTTTCGTAGTAGTAATAGTATTTGTTTACCCTACTGTAATTAAGTATTTTGATTATCGAGATCGAATAGCAATACTAGATACTAATTATAATAATCTCAAACAAACCAGTGCAAATCTTCAAGAATTGGCGCGTCGGGAGCAGGATATACAAAAATATGAGAATCGTCTTCTAAAAATTATACCTAGCGATAGTCGCTTAGCTTCTCTAATAGATAAAATTGACCAAGCAGCCAAAGGTTATTCTCTAGAGCAACAAGTGAGTTTCAATATTCAGGATGAGCGAGAAACTATAAACAGACTTGGCAGTCTAGGAGCCGATGTTAATTATGAGGAGTTTATTGATTCCTTAAATTCTGGAGAAATCAAGTTTTCTCCTACTTTCTTACAAAATAAAAATGTAGAAGCAAGAGTATTGATTGTGAGTATTAGGATAAAAGGTACAAAAACTAATTTTATAGAGTTTGTCGATGCACTGCAAAAATTCGAGCCTTTAGTGAATGTTGTTAGTGCTTCATATAGAGAAAGTCCAGACTATAGTGGTAATACACAGGTAGATGTTGATTTGAACTTAGAGTCATTTGTATTGTTTGTAAAACCACAGGAAAGTCGGTCCGATGTGAAAACGCTGCGGACAGATGAACCAGAGTTGCTCACTTTCATGACAGTCGATTCCCCTGAGATTAATTCTAATTTGATAAAAGAATTTGGACAAGATTAACGGCCCGTGTTGATAATCTGTGATCCATCTCGTCATAGAATTTCTGACTCAATCCTAATTGTCTTTGCTCTCTGATGTGCATATATTCTCAAAAAGCTGTAAAATAGAGAGAGTTTTTGTAGAAATATGTTTACTTTAGAAGAGTTACAAGATTACGATGCATCAAAGATCACTGTCCTAGAAGGTTTGGAGGCTGTACGAAAAAGGCCTGGTATGTACATTGGAGGGACAGGTATAGACGGTCTTTATCAATTATTCAAGGAAATAGTTGATAATGCCATTGATGAAGCATTGGGAGGTTTTGCGGATCTGGTACGTATCACGATTGAGAAAGATGGTTCGATGACAGTTGAAGATAATGGACGAGGAATTCCTATCGACATTCACCCTAAAACTGGTAGAACTGCCTTAGAAACAGTTCTAACAATCTTGCATGCGGGTGGAAAGTTCGGAGATGGTGGATATAAAGTATCTGGAGGACTACATGGTGTGGGTTTGACCGTGACGAATGCTTTGTCAGAACGTATGGTGGTAGAAGTATATAAGAATAATCGTATATATAGGATTGGTTTGGAGCGCGGTAAAGTTGTCGATGAATTCAGAGAACTAGGTAGTACAGATAAAAGGGGTACAAAAGTAACGTTTTTACCTGATAGAGAGATTTTTGAGACTGTAGAATGGGATTTTAAAAAGATTATTTCTCGTATCAGACAGAAAGCATTTCTTGTAGGTGGTTTACGTTTTATATTACGGGATGAAAGGCTTGAAGATCCTTATGACTATGAACTTTATTTCCAGGGTGGTGTGAAGTCATATGTAAAGAGTCTTGTTATGGGAGAAAAAGTTATCGGAGATATATTTTATGTACATAAGCAATACGAAACAACAGATGTAGAGGTAGGACTTGTTTATACGGATTCGATAGATAGCGATATAACAGCATTTGCTAATTTAGTGGTGAACCCAGAAGGAGGCACACATTTATCAGGTTTCAAAGCGGCATTAACAAAGACTATTAACGATTATGCAAGAAAAGAAAAATTATTGAAGGAGAAGGATGAAAATTTTACTGGTGATGATGTGCTAGAAGGGCTTACTGCGCTCATTTCGGTGAAAATTGAAAACCCTCAATTCGAAGGTCAGACAAAAATCAAATTGAATAATACTGAAGTTGCTGCTCATGTACGTTTTGTGGTTAGTGAAAGCTTGTCAGAATGGCTAGAAGAAAATCCAAAAAGCGCAAAAGCTATTATAGAGAAGTGCATCCTATCACTAAAGGCACGAAAAGCTGCGAAGGCAGCTAGAGAGAGTGTCGTCAGAAAATCAATTCTTGATGGTGCGGGATTGCCCGGCAAACTAGCTGATTGCACTTCCCGTGATCCATCTGTTTCTGAACTATTTATTGTGGAAGGAGATTCTGCTGGAGGTTCTGCTAAACAGGGACGTGATCGTATGACGCAAGCTGTTTTACCTTTAAGAGGTAAACCAATCAATACAGAAAAACATCGAATCGACAAAGTTCTTGCAAATGACATTTTAAAACAGGTTGTGCAAGCTTTAGGTTGCGGTATTGGAGAAATGTTTGATATTTCTAAATTAAGATATCACAAGATTATTATCCTAGCTGATGCTGATGTTGATGGCTCGCACATACAGACGCTACTTTTAACCTTTTTCTTTAGACAATTACGAGAGTTAATTAATGCTGGATATGTTTACCTTGCTCAGCCTCCTTTGTATAGAATTACCGTTGGTAAAAGCGAATATTATTGGGTAAAAGACGATGCAGAAAAAGAAAAATTACTTCAAGAACTTACAAAGAAAAACAAAAAAGTGACAAATATCCAACGATTTAAAGGTTTAGGAGAGATGAATCCAGATCAATTACTCGAGACTACCATTGATCCAAAGAAACGTATATTGCGTAAGGTCACAATTGAAGATGCAGAAGTAGCGGATAGAATATTCCAAATGTTAATGGGTACTGAGGTAGGTCCACGTAAACGATTTATTCAAATGTACGCTAAGACCGCAGAAATTGATATTTAGTGAAGTATGCATGTATAAATGATTTTACTTAGAACAATTTGTTTTTGTTTTTTAGTCATCTCTTCTCTATTTGCTATCCGTACGAGGGACTTGTCCATATCCTATTATTTTTGTAATGTATGAAGACAATCTTCCATGTTAGTCATTCAGGAGTGAATTCGATTGTATGGAAAATATTGGAAAAATATTTGTCTTTGTCGGTTTAATCATTGTGATCTTGGGTTTTATATTTCTTTATGTAGATAGGTTGCCTATCAAAATAGGAGCTTTACCGGGAGATATACTTATTAGAAACGATTATTTTACTTTGTATATACCGCTTACTACTTCTTTATTGATTAGTATAGTGTTATCTGTTATTTTAATTGTTATATCAAAATTGTTTAAATAAGTTTGCGGGACTTATTTGTTATTATGTATGATTACAAATATCATAACACGATTTCGTTGTGAGTTTATGTCAAAACATTTATTTTTGTTTAATGTCATCCTGATTTTATATTGAAATGACATTCGGTCTTGGATAAATTTACTTTAGACCTTATAATCGAGGTGTAACAATGGAGGGTCCTGGTTTCTTTTATCGGTTGAATAATCTTTTGCTGGTAATCTTTATAGTGTTGGTAGCCTTTATGTTGTATTCCAAAAAAGGTGATATAAGTGTTTATTCGCAGAATACACCCGACTCTGCTACTAATTCATCTGGCAGTCAGTTTCGTGTAATTAATAGGGAGGCTAAAGTAACATTTGATATCCCGTCATTTACTGTTCATTTCTTAAGTGATGGTTTTACTGATGGTATCGATAGGTCTCGTGCGGAACTATTTACTCCCGGAAAGGGGCCATATAGCGCTATACCTATTCCCGTGGAGTTTTCTTTTAACCCTGATGCTTCGATACTCCTAATGCCTGGTGAGATTGTATTTCCCGCGATACAAAGAACCAGCGCTCCGCTCGGATTTCAATGCGTCGAAAGGGGTTCGCCCTTAGATAACAAGTTAAATCAGGAAAATTGCTTTTTTAATGTCACAATGTATGCGCTGTATACCGATACTATCTCTACTAGTATTAGGCTAGGAGAACGAGAAATAAAGTATAGGAAAGATGAGACCAAGACTGAGGATCAAGGTAATATTTTTACAAAATTATTAGATTTGCTCGTTAATATAGATTACCAGTTAGGAAAAGTTCTCGTTGATAGTGGCGCAGTGGATCAATCGAGAAGTGCTGTTGGCGTAGTCCGAATGTGGGGAGGCGATGAGTTGCAGCAGATCGTCAAGGTTACCCCATCTGAAGGAAGAATTTTGGTGCTCAAAGCTAGCATAGAATCCACAGGAGTAAATGTAAGTGAGGGACTTTTTGCTAATGATCTGAACCCTGTACTAAGGTCTGATACGGTTGTCGCTTATAAACAACCAAATGTGTTAAGAAAAAATTTTCTTGAAAAGATCTTCAATATTACTCCCAGTGAAACTCTTGGCGCAGGTGAGATCTATGACCCCTTTACAAATAAGCCAGATGATCAACAACAAAACAAGTCTTTTACACAAATATTGACAGAAGGCATTTTTAATTTCATTACCGGATCAGGCACTATTGGTGTTCCAAAGCAGGAAAAATTAGCAGCCCATGTGCCAATTAGAACTATTCAAGAAACCTCGTCCTATTCAGTCAAGTACTCTTTATGTGATGCTTTTAGTTTTCATCCTGGTCTTTTCTCGTATTTAAGGGATTACCCGAATCCCATTCCGAAGCCTGCAAAAAAATATTTACGGGATGGTAAAACTGTTGATCCCCAATATATAAAGTGGGAAAATTATGAGGGTCTTAGCTCGAAGACAAAGCGATGCATCGATGGCATATCCAAGCATGTAAATGATGGTATTGCACGAGGGTGTGCCTTAAAATTAGCGGATGATCCAGGTGCTGGTTGCGATGAGTTTACTGTAGAAGAAGATGATCTGTATTTTGGTCTTATGGATTACACTTTTCCCGTAGGGCTTGGTGCATATTTCCAAAACAGTTACCTAAATACTATCAATCCAACCTTGAAGGGCCCCTACCTTAATTATTTATCAAATAATTTGTGTGCCAAGTTGAATATATCATTGAATTTGAAGGCTGGCGTACCATACATATACCATGTAGGGACAGCTGGAGGAGCCTCATCCTCGATTAGAGATTCACAGGGTAGAGTCCTATCTGCGGATGTTGTAAATCAATACTGTATTCTTGGAGGTGTATTAAGTAATTTTTCGTGGGCTATGACCCAACAACTAAAGTATTTTAGTTCTCGCCCCTCCGATAGAGATCTTTTCAGTTTGCCAAGAGAGTCATTTACTTGTGATAAGAAAGAGATCGCGTATTTTGGTGGCGAACTCGTACAAACTAATATACCTACCGTAAATGGCGAACCTGTGTATATAACTGGTGATAATGTGAGGGGGGGGAGATCAGGTACGAGAGAGGAACTAGTCATATGGCATGGATATGAAGCCTATCCTCTGACCAAGATATTGCAAGAAGAGCTAAGGGATAGATATTTATATGAGTATCGTAACTTTAGGTTGCATGTACTAAACGATGCAGATTCGAGAAGGCCAAAATATGTATTGATTCTCACGCAAAATAAAAGTAAAGATTTCTTGATTTGGTACCTGTGTAAATTACCATCACAATTTCTTAAGGATAGGTTAGATAAGAATAGAACACAACGTAAATACTGTGTCAATGTGCTGGAGGAGAGATTTGTCTTAGTATATGCATCTGCTCTGGCAAAACAGGATGGTCTAGATGCTGTCACGATAGTGTTTAATAAGTTTGGGGGACAGGGAGAGATTGTGACACCGCAGTATCGTTACATATACATCACGGATGAGAATGACTTATCGAAATCTATTATTAGTGATTCTTATTATTTACTAGATGACCGAGGCAAGGATGCCGCAATCGATGGTTTTCAGTTGCAGAATGGTTCACTTGCAGTCAGCTATATAAGGGATAATTTTAAAAATATAGGTGCCTACCTATTGAACCCCTTCAGTGGTGTAGGTATAGAAAAAGATTCATTAGGCAAAATTAAAAATGTGACGCGTAATCCAGAAGATGGACGCACAAGGCTGACGAGTAATTTGTGTGAGTCGTATAGAAACTATTGTGATTATTTTTCCAGTAGAGGTTTCATTGCGAAATTAGAAATCGTGGAAGCTCCGTCTGGTACTATCTTTATGTCGGCGGTGGTTCCAGGTAAGGGTATTATGTTTCCGGTAGATCCTACTGGGACAGTTAAGAATCTAAGACCTTATATCTTTGGTTTTAAGCCATCGGCGGATCCTGATACTAGTAACTACGAGAATATTTCTGCAATTAGGGTAGATAATCGTGGTGATTTTCATATATTTTTAGGACAATCAGGGGATTATCTTCGTGTACTCACGCGCGAGTCTATCCTCGATAAAAATATAGCAAACCAGCTTTCGAGAATTGATATCGGTGGAATACGATGTGATAATAACTGTCTTGCTTCTATTCAATTACGTTTTGATACGAGTCAATTTATGACAGATTGTTCGGACTACAATGGATCTGGAGTTTGTGGTGCCCCAAGATTGAATAAATTGGGACCTCCTATTGTACAAGATTTTGAGTTTACTTCTTATAATGATATTCGAGCAAGGTATACGCATTCTGGTTTAGGAAAAACCTTGTTGGAGTCTTGGGATTATTTATATTCGATGACTGGGGTATATAGCCGTGTTGGGGGGGAGGATAGTACGGAAGTCTCTAATGTATATATCCCTGGGGATACAGATGCACAGCCAATAAGATATTTCAATGCCTCTAATGGGGGATTACAAATTGGTGTCGATGTGGAGCCGACTGTTGGGGGATATAAAGAAAAACTTCTTTTCAATTCGCTCGGATCAAATATTTCTACGACTTTCCGAGGTTTCAATCGCACAAAAAAGCTTGAGAAAATAGAATGTCTAAGAGAATATTCACAGCGCACATCCAGTGTAGATTTGTTTTATCAGATTTATGGCCTTGAACCAATCTCTATGAACGTGCTTGAACTGCAGGATCGCAATATTTCGTCAAGTTCTCCTGGAGCATCCAGTAGTTCGTCAGGCTCAAATAGTCCGGGCGCTTCTTCGCCTGTAAATTCTGGGGTATTCTCTAGTAATAACAGCGGAGAATACTGTGAGGAGACATGGTGTATTCCAGATGAAGTACAGTTTGTTGGTGGTAGTGAATTTACAACAGATACAAACAATAAAGATTTGAAAAACAAGATTGCTGAGTTTATACGTGATGGTAACAATAAAAGGTCTTACATAGACAAAATGTGTGCAATAGCTAGTATGTCACAAGTCTCTTGTGCTTTTGTGGCAGCTATCTGGGTTGCAGAGTCGTCGGCATCGATCGTAGAATCACCGAGAAATCCAGCTTTCGGTTGTTTTTTAAACGAATCCAGCTATTGCAAAACGACGGGTGCTAATACAGACTATTGTATAAACTGGTATACATTTGAGAATCAAGTAAAATGTGCGGTCAATTCCCTTACTCGTTTGTATAACGAGGCAAAACGGCTGTCTCCTGAGAAAAGAATATTACGCGGGCCAAGTGATCGTGTTGGTAAGCCCTTTTTAACTAATACAATGCGAGGTGGTGGTACGTGTAAAGCTGGAACTATATTCTCGTATGTGATGCAGAAATATACTCCTATTGATAGACGTATCAATAATGATAATCAGTGTAACCGAGGTCTGGTGAGGAGGGATGGACAAGATAGGTACTGTGCTGGTATCTTACCTGCCGTAGGCACACGAAGACCGGCAACACCAAGTGGAGAATCCTACCTACCGGAGGTATGGGGACCGGCCACGGTGACGAGACCAAATATTCAGAGGACTCTCTTGAGAATTGACCCAAGGCTGAGGGCGGACAATAACCGGTGCTATCCTAATTCATTGATTGCTGATACCGATAAGCAATCTCTCAATAAAAACATTGCCGCAGTGTTGGATCAATACGACATGAGTTTTACTGATAAGGTAGGAGAAGTGCGTCTAGGATTATCTAAATGGGGTTCTGGTGAAGCTGCTGGCAACGTGTATATGGCACTGAGAATGATGAATAATGGTAAGTTAGAGGGAGTACATGTAATTCCTCCTGGTGGTGAATTTTCGTTTAATGATACAATAGGTAACCCTACGGCAAATGATGTAAACAAGTTATGGGCACAGTTGCAAAATATTCAAGTACCATGGAATAAAGGCCAGAAATTCAAACGTGATGGATCGACTGTAATAGGTGGCGGCTGGTGTGATCTTGCTACCGGTATCCGTATGGCAGCGGAAGAAGTCAGAGGTAGTGATGGCACAAAACTTGGGGTCTATCGATTTACTGATAGGAATACAATTCAAGGTATGTCTGTGCCAAGTTCATCAGTTGGAGATGGTACTGGGTACTATGGTCACATCGCCCATTGGACACATACAGGTGAGAATACCTACCAATCTTACAATAAATTAAAGACTTACGGAGACGGGATAGATAGAACAAAATTTGTGTCTATTTGGACGAATCCTGCAAATAGTCAGGGTATCAACGACGGAGATCTTGTGATACGAAATCCATATACTCGCGAGTCCGGTATAGATATGATAATTACTATCTCACTTGATGATCAAGGATCTATTAAGATTCAAAGTATGTTTGGGCGTAAGAAAAGCTAGTAAAGAATCTGTTACAATATTGAGCAAGATTTTATGAACTGATTATCTTTCGTGTAATCTGTACCAATTTGTAAAGATTATGATTATCACTAATAAGACTATATAAACTCCGATGTGACGTAATGCGAGGATACCTGGATTGTTATTTACAATATCCGCAATATCAAGATATATAGATTGTGGAAGTGTATTAGGAAACAGCCATAAAATTGTATACATGCATACTGCTGAGACAATAGCAGTGATCATTGGAAAAGTAAGGTAACTTTTTTTATAAAACATTATAATTATGGATATAATCGATATAAATGATGAGATTACTGTTAGCAGCATAATACTTTGATGTTTTGTTTTGATATCTTGTGAGAAGATGTATTTCTCTCCTTTTATGTATGCTTGAGCTGCTTCTTCCCTATTTACGCCTAAACTCAAAGCGTATTCGGCAGAATTATTTAATATTAGTTCTGTACTATATATTCTTGGGACTCCAAATAAAAATACTAACGACCAGAAGTAAATATTTATACATAAAAAATATACAGCTAATGCCGTGAAGAATTTCATATTATATTATATCATAGAGTTATGGGATATTAAAATGCTTGTATGTAGGTGATATAACTATTAAAAGTGGATCTATAAAGGATCATCACCAAGTCTCCAGAACACTACATTCTGTACTCCAAATCTCGCAGCTAAATTTATGCGAGCCTTGATAGTATGGGGATCAGAGTAATAACCAAAATAGGTTTTGCCATTAAGATCAGTGTATAGTAATGCGGCTTCTTGATGTTTGCTACTAAAAAAATAATCAGGATCCGCGTATAGATTACGTACTTGAGATATATCTCTATAATCCAAGGCCATCGTATTTTGTCCAGGACTCCAGAAATAGCCGTAAAGATGTATGCCTAAGGCTATTTGTTCAGGATTAACACGATTGACAGCATATGTTAATACTTGCTCGACCCATTCTATAGGAGCGATAGGGCCAGGTTTACCACTTCCTTGGGAAGTAAAGTCGTATGTCATGATACGTATTTGTTGGGCGTATTGGGCTATGCGACTGTAGTCATGTACATTTCTTGTTTCTGATGCAAAACCATATTCTATATGATCTCCCCATTTTGATAATACAGTTACGTACAGAACCTTACCACGATTGCGGAGTTCTTCTGAGAGTTTTTTAATATGCTCAAAAAAATTCTCTTTATCTGCTTGATAGATTAATTCGTAATTTAGATCTATACCATCAAAGCCAAATGTATCTACTTGTTCTAATACAAAATTATTGTAAAATTCCATATTCGATAAATTAATTCGTAGTCCATCAGGGTCAAAAGACGATATAGTGGGTATTAATTTGATATCTGTATTCTTAATAGTGTTTTTTATTTTATTAATGGATGATGTGTTTGCATCGATACTTCCGTCTTCTTGGATAATATATAAAACCGGACTGACTGTTGCAAACTTACTTTTATTTTCTTCTAAAGATTTAAGCCCAGCTTCAAGTGCCCAAGTAGGAATCCAACCATGGTATTTCACATTTTCATTTTCTAAACTAACAATATCTTTAAGTTTTACTTCTTTTATGAATGTTTGTGGGAATTTAATATTCTCTGTAAATGCTGTTATGGCGATATGGTTTGGTTTTGTGTATTTTGTTTCCTGGTATACCAAATATGAGAATCCTGAAGTAAAAATCAACCCAATTATAGAAACACAGATGGTGTACAACTTCAACATGATAATATAGACCTTTCATTAAAGTATAAAGATGAAAAGACTATTGTTTTCATTCGATGAGTTTATTTTGATAGCAGGATTATATACAATCTATGGTGAATAATAAATGTTAATGCCGATGACAGCTAGTAGAGAGATTGTAAAAAAGTTTAAAAAGGTTTACAAGTTTCATTTCGTTCTATTAGTTACATTAATTGTAGTTAGTTGTATAACTTACTTTGTCACAGGTCCATTGATTACATTAGAGTTAGTGATAGGATTGGTTTTAATTGGATTATTAGCTAGTATTATTTATTTAGGTTCCATGTTAATTGAACTTGATAACAAGGTTAATCAATTAGAGACTTACATTCGTAAAGAGAACAATAATGATTGATTATAAATCATTAAGAAAAATTGACCCTTTATTATTTAATATTTTGCAAGCTGAAGTAAGAAGACAATCGGATGGTTTAGAGCTCATAGCTTCAGAAAATTATGTTAGTACAGCTGTATTGGAAGCATTAGGTACTGTATTTACTAATAAGTATTCCGAAGGATATCCAGGTAAAAGATATTATGGAGGGCAAGAAAATACTGATCAAATTGAGACTATTGCTATAGAAAGAGCTAAAACTTTATTCAAGTGTGATCATGCTAATGTACAACCATTGTCAGGGGCGATTGCCAATACTGCCGTATACTTCAGTTGGCTTGAGCCGGGTGACACTGTTTTAGGAATGCGCTTGGATCATGGTGGTCATTTGACTCATGGTAGCCCGGTGACTAAATTAGCAAAATTATTTAATTTTGTAAGGTATGGAATTGATACAGAAACAGGAGATATCGACTATAATCAGCTTCGAGATATAGCACTTAAAAATCAACCAAAGCTTATTCTAGTAGGATACTCAGCATATACACGAGATATAGATTACGGTTTTGTAAAATCTGTTGCCGATGAGGTCGGTGCTGTAGCTTGGGCAGATATTGCTCATATTGCCGGCTTAGTAGCTGCAGGGGAAATGCGAAATCCTTTTGATTATGGGTTTCAAATAGTTTCTACGACGACACACAAAACTCTGAGAGGTCCTAGAGGAGGTATGATTTTGACAAAAGGGGTTGTATCTAATCCTCTTAAAAATGTTGAAAAAAAGGTAGAAAACCTCCCTACTCTTATTGATCGTACTGTTTTTCCAGGTTTACAAGGCGGTCCTTTGATGAATATTATTTTTGCAAAAGCAGTAGCATTTCAAGAAGCTTTACAACCCGAATTCAAAGAGTATGCAAAACAGGTAATGCGTAATGCTAAAGTATTAGCTCAGGAATTAACAAACTTAGGTTTTAAATTAGTTACTGGAGGTACGGAGAATCATATGATGATTATAGACGCTATTGCCTCTTTCGGGTTATCAGGTGGTGAGTTAGAGGTTTTACTTGATAAGATTGGTTTGACAGCAAGTAAAAGTATGGTCCCGGATGACACAAGATCTCCATTTGATCCTTCCGGCCTACGTATAGGTACACCTGCCATTACCACACGTGGTATGAAAGAAGACAGTATGCTACAAATCGCCAAATGGATTCGTCACGTAGTAGACATTCGTCATGATGAACGACAAATACAACTATTAAGGGATGAAGTACGGGAGTACGTTAGGAATTTCCCGTTACCAAGCTAAATTTTATCGATAATATTTACGGTACATTCTTTTGTTTTTGAACCTTAGTTTCTTATGCCTTTTGCTGAGTTTTTGCTGCTTTAGTTCTTGCTTATAAAGCTTAGGAAAATACAACTTTAACTTTAGATCATCTAATGCATGTAAGAATTTTGCACTTAATTTAGGTTTTGAATCTATATCTTGAATTTCTATTATTTCAAATGCGATAGCATACTTGGGTTTAGATCCGGATAATACACTAGAATTATGAATACGAATATTTTTTTCTTTAGTCACTAAATTTCTATACAAGCCATTTGTTTGCCTAGCAAGTAAATTAAATTTAAATGCTGATACTAGAGTTTTTTCTACTCGATTCTTCCAGTTTGATGTATTTTTATCTCTATCTCCTAAATTATTTTGTTTAGCTATATCTAACAACTCTTCTCTTATATTTGTTGCTTCATCTAGAGTTTCAATGGATAAAAAATTAGATATTGCCCACTCGGGCCGTTTTTCATTTTGGATCCATGAGTTAAAAATATTCAGGAGAGTAAATAAATCTGAACTTTTATGTACAAATTTTTTATAAGCTCTTTGATATTCCTCAAAAATTCTTACACTATGTTCTTTTAGCGCATACAAAATGTCTTCAGATAAACTGCTGATATCATTTTCTCCTTCTAATTCAGATAACTTTTCGTTAATAAGATTTTTATATATCTCTTCTTCTGTTAATTGCAGAAATACAGGCTTCAATTCGAGAAAAGAAGCTATTGTACAAATGGTTTCTACACAATAATTTTCATGAGCTTCAAGTATGAGGTTTGCTAGTCTGGGTTCTATTGGCAGACTGGCCATAGTGATGCCTTTCGTTGTGATGTTCTCATTTCTGTCTAAAGCTCCTAGTCTTTTTAATTCTAATATTGAGGCCGTGATATTTTTATCGTCTGGATGGTCTATAAACTTGAAATTATAAATGTTATTAATACCTATTCGTTTCATGACTAAGATTACTTGGGTGAGAGAAGATCTAAGTATTTCTGGTTCTGGAAATTCTGGCCTTAATTTTAATGATTGTTCTGTATATAAACCGAAATAAAAGCCTTCACAAATTCTTCCTGCTCTACCTTTTCTCTGTTCTAAACCTTTTTGGGCATGAGGCTTTGTGATTAAAGAATTTATTCCAGCATGAGGATTAAATTCCATTACCTTTATTAGCCCTGAATCGATCACAAAAACTATACCAGGTACAGTAAGCGAAGTCTCAGCAATATTTGTAGCTATGACTACTTTTCTTTTACTTGTCTGTTTAAATATTTTATTTTGTTCTTCTATGGGTAAATCACCATGTATAGTAATTACATCGAGATTCATATCTGCAAAGTTTTTTAAACCTAATAAAGCCATTTTTGTCCTTTCGATTTCTCCTTTACCTGGCATGAATATTAGTATGTCCCCGTTTTGCGGTATTGTAACTCCTTGCAAATATGTTCTTCGTGTTTTGCTATTGTTGGTGCATATGTCTTGGACTATTTCTGCTGCTCTTTTAGTATAATCATAAACTTCCTTTCTTTCGTAGAAACTTGTCACATTAAATAACTTTCCAGGTACCTCGATAATGGATAGTTCTTCCCTACTTTCTTTATGAAAAAAATCTATAAATTTATCTTTTTCAAGAGTAGCAGAGGTAACAATGATTTTAAGAGGAACTAATTCTTGTTCTGTACGCTGTTGCTGTATATCGACTAAAAGTCCTATTAAAAAGTCCGAATTTATATTACGTTCATGCGCTTCGTCAACCATAACAACAGAATAATTGAGAAGTAAGGGATCTAATTGGATTTCTCTCAATAAAATACCATCTGTCATAAAGATGACTTTTGTTGAGTCTGATGTGATCTGGTTAAAACGGATTTTATACCCTATGGTTTGACCCAAATTCTCTCCTATTAATTGAGCTACATAGCTAGCTACTGATGTTGCTGCGATTCGGCGTGGTTCCGTAATTGCAATTTTACCCATTGTTAAATCTTGAAACTGGGAAAGTTCTTTTAAAAGAATTAATGGGATTTGGGTTGTTTTACCTGATCCAGTTTCTCCTATTATAATAAGATTCCCTTGTTTTCTTAATTCTGACGCTATTTGGGCTTCGTATTTACTGATAGGAAGGTCTTCTATTAATTTTATGTGTGAATAATCCATTTTTTGATTATAAAGCAAAATATAATATTTAATAGCTGGCTGTAAATTAATGTCTTTGTAAAGATCTTTTATGCAAAGACTAGATCAATTCAAAAAAAACCTGTTTTCTAAGTTTGTATATTTAGTATCTTTTTATTTGACTTGCGGAAATAACGATATGTGATTCACAGGATGCCTTGACTCGAAATAACTCATTTTTATTGTTACAATTAAAATATGCAAATGCGTCATAGGTATCTTGGTGCTTTTACCATTCTGCTTACAGTTGGGCTTTTGTTTCTATTGAGCAATTTTTATCTTTTATCATGGATGAATTTTGCTACTACATTATTATTTTGGCCTATAATTTTAATACTAATTGGTTTATATATATTATTCAAAGGTAGGAAAATTACATACATCATAACGGCGATTAATGGTTTTTTTGTAGGGCTTGTGTTATTCTCTTTGCTCGTTGTTTATAGTAAGAGCCTGCCTTTTTTACCGAAAATAAATGTCGATAAACAGAGTAAAGTAAATCCGAGTATCAATTTTACATCAAGTAAAGACAATGTTGTAAAAGATATTGATCGTGCAAATTTAGTCTTTAAAGCCGAAAAAGGAGATTTTTATTTACGTGGGACTACAAATGCGTTGACAGAGTATGATACTAAGACTACTTTTGGTGAATATATTTATACTCAATCTGAAAAAAATGGTATTGTAACTGTGGATATTCGTTTTGACTCAGAGAGATTTCCTTGGAAAATAATTTCTGAAAAAAACTCCTTGGATCTCAAACTGAATCCTAAGCCGAAATGGAATATCGATTTCGATATATCATCATCCACTTTAGATGCTGATTTGGGGTATTATATCGTTAAGAATTTACAACTTAGGTTGGTGAGAGCATCGTCAGCGACAATCAATATTGAGCACGGTACCATCGATAATGATCTAAAAATCAACCTCGATGTTTCTACATCTCGAATGTATATAAAAGTTGATAAAGATATCGGGATTAGAGTGACAGTAGATTCTATTCTTTCACAGACGGACTTGGTTGGATTGACGAAACTAGATAACAATATTTATGAGACGGAAGATTTTGAACAAAAAGCAAAGAAGATTTATATTGAAGGAAAGATAAATTTGTCTACTCTTAAGTTAGTAAGAAGTTAAAAACGAAATGAATGCTCAAAATATGATTGCTCGACCTGCGACAGTGCAAAAGGTCATCAAGCCTAAAACAAAAGTCCCCCATTTAAATATTCTTGAGTTATTAGTTAGCGTTATTGTTGTGCTCACTCTTTTCATTTTCGTAGGTTCTTTTTTAGCATTTTCTGGTTGGCTATATACTTACAAAGCATTGACAGCAGAACAAGTTATTGCAGAGTTGCATATTTCAAGAAAGATAATCAAAGATGGGGTCCCAACCATAAGAGTTCGTTATGTGCCTTTTGATGAAAATCCTGCTTTATCTTTTTTACCAAGACAAGCAGATGTTAGTACTCTAGAGTTAGAATTGCCTGGCGATCAGGTATTCATCGATGCTAACTTCATTAGGTGGCAGAACTGGGTATCATTGTTAAATATTAGCCCTGTTTATAAAGTCTATCGAATACGATCGGATTTTAATCAGCTTTCGGACCGTCAGAATTTCAAAGCTAAGGCTATCGATCTTAATGGGGGCCCCGACACTTTTATCGAAGATTTTTCCAAATACTCCGAGAATTTTAACTGGCTAGTACAGAGTGCTTTTATTTCTAGTGCAGGTCAAAATGCCACTGACAGGGATAGAGTGTTTTATGTTGTTGTGACAAAAGACTCAATTATACTAGAACATAAGAGTTAGGATTGTGTTATAGATTCCAACCCTCTATGAGTATTTTATCATTACGCTGGAGAGTTGTTTTCTCTAGTCTATTAGAAGCTATTATATTTTCAGCTAGACCTATTGCTATCATCATGGATATTAATGAGGACCCCCCAGCACTTACAAAAGGTAATGTAGTACCTCCTACAGGTAATAAACCTAAATTCATACCAATATTAAAAAAACACTGAATCATAATCATAGAACCGATCCCCACCAAAACAAGGCTAGAGAATTGATCGTTCATCGTATCTGATAAATAGTATAGTCTGACTATCAGTACAGTGTATAATGATATCAGGATCAAACCTCCTACAAATCCGAATTTGTAGCTAAAAATGGCAAATATAAAGTCGGTAGTCGGTTCAGGCAAAAGCAGTAATCTGTTATCTGTTGCCTGAGCAAATCGTTGTCCAAATATTTGTCCTGAGCCTATGGATAGAATAGATTGATATTGTTGATAGTCTTCGGCTTGTATGTTTGTGTTTGGACTGAGGTAGGCTTCGACTCTGTCTCTTTGATATTCTTGTAATAAATTGTTCCAAAAGATGTTGAACAACAGGCTGCCTGATATTATACCAGCAATCAGGGTCAAAACGAGATATAATTGGCTAATGAATTTGAAATATACATTTAGTAAGTAGATGCTAAAAAGTATTAGGACCATCAGCAGTTTCCATTCATTGGTGATAGAGAAAATATTTTGGCTTATAATTAGACTTCCTATCAAACATATACAGAGTAATATAAATCTTACTTTTTGTTTGATACTGCTTAACAAGATGGTAGAAAAAATAAAAGCATTGATTATTGCTACGCTCAGAGACTTTTGAGCGAAAATTAGTCCAATCAGTAGTGCTGCAGCAATGATCGCATACAGTATATGTATATGTTCGCTCACAAATTTTTTAATCTTGTTAAACAGAAGGAATTTCCTCTCACTTGGCTGGATATTTGTAGACAATATTGACGAGACAATCATGATTAAAGTTAACTTTGCAAATTCTGATGCCTGAATCGTGATACCTCCGTCGATGGTTCCATTCTCCAATACAGTTCCACCGATATTAATCCATCTTTTTACTCCGTTAATCTCAACACCAAAAACTAAAGTATAGATAAGTAGTACAGTGGTAATTATGTACAACACGAATAAAATCCCTTTTATACGGAGATAATTTAAAGGAATTAAAAATATTAGAAAGGCCAGTACCAAACCAATGAATCCGTAAATTAGCTGATTAGTGAATTCGTTCTGGAGATGTCCATGTATTGCATTATTGGTTAGTGTGATTGAGTAAAGGGTCAATAACCCGATGTTTGTTAACAAACTTGTAAAGATAAATATTATAGAGTCTGCTTTTCGTAGTTTGTCTAGCATTGAGCATACAATGGCTTATAATTATATTCGAGTTAGGATCTGTGCAATTTTACCTAATTTTAATTTCCTCACTGGTTCGTATCCTCCTTGTGACCATGGGTTACAGCTAATAATACGTTTGATTGATAAAAAGCCTCCTATGAATGTTCCGTACTCCTGAATTGCCTCATATGAATATTGAGAACAGCTTGGGTGATATCTACACACTCGTACGGATGGGAATAAACGTCCAAGAAAACCATGGTCAAATGATAATGTTTGTTGATAGATTTTTATTAATATTAACAGTAAGTATTTCATGGCTTATTGTATCATGTTTTCTTGCTTGTTTTATTATCATGGTTCTGACGCCGATATAGATATCCAACAAATTATGACATGAGGATAAGGTAAGTAGACTTCAATTGATGACAATTTGTAAGATTTATTGTATAATCTATTAACTAAGTACTTATAGTAGCTTTAAATTATGACAGTTACTAACAATTAATATAGTGTAAATTTTTTCCTTTAGGAATCTCTTTATCGTTTTTTCCCATATGTCAAGTAAGAATGTTTTGAAATACTGTTTATACGTAGTATTATCTCTATATACTTTAGCGATCGCAAGATCTCCGATGCTTGTCTATGGAGCAAGTACAAGTAATCAGAGTGATGGATACAAAAAATATATGGAGGAGATCATAATCACCAAGAAGTTTGTATTACCAGATATTACCGTCCAGTTCTCACAAAATATTCCAAGGGAGCAAGCAAGACCTGAGGTTGTCGATACACCTGTTATTCCCAATAAAATCTTTCGGGGATCCGCAGAAGAAACAATGGTAGGTATATATTCACAAAGCGAAATAGGAAATAAAATCTGTCAGGTTTTTGTAGAGAATTGTGATGAAGCCATAATTATCGCAAGGTATGAGTCCGGTCTGCGTACGAATGTTATTTCACCCACAAATGATTGGGGACTATTTCAGATTAATTGTAGATGGCATAGTAGAAGAGTTCAGGGTGATTGTAGTAAATTACTCAATCCTGACATTAATATTTCAATAGCAAAGCAAATATATCTCGAACAAGGTTGGCAACCTTGGGCGACTAAGATATATTTATCTAATTAGTATCATACATTGTAAGCGCATACATCCTGACTCCAAGGATCTACAGGGAGATAGATTGCTGACTATTTGACCAAGTATTTTGGATAATATTCTATAAATTCTTTATAAATTTCCTGATTTTGATCGATGATTCTAAAAGGTTTAGTCGAATCTATCCCAATCTCTGCATGACAGATACGGCTTATGGGAATTATTAGTATATCGTCTTGTTAATTGAACAAGTTCTTTTTCTGATAAATAACTATCTTCTCCTCTTTTTATAAAGTGTCAGGTTGAATCAAATAAGGTTGGTGACTCCACGGGGATTCGAACCCCGGTTCTCGCCCTGAGAAGGCGATGTACTAACCACTATACGATGGAGTCATTAATGTTACATAAGGATTATCTGATATATTGATTCTTTAGTCAAAATTCCTGGGAATTTGTTCTACTGCTATTTTGTCTGCTAACTCATTATAATGATTGTGACTATGACCTTTAACCCATTTTAACTCAATAAATTTATTTTGTAGAAGAGTATCTATTTTCTGCCATAAACCAATATTTTTCACAGGTTTACCGTCTGATGTTTGCCAGTTACGTTTTTTCCAATTTGATAACCATTTAGTAATACCATCTACAAGATACTTTGAATCAGAGTATACGGTTATTTTGACATTTTTATTTTTTAAGTAAGATAGTGCTTCTATAAATGCAGTAAGTTCCATTTGGTTATTAGTAGTTTCAGCAGATGAGCCTTTTAGGATTTTTTGGACACCATTTGCATCGACTATTATGGCGGACCATCCTCCCGGCCCTGGATTACCGGAGCATGCGCCGTCTGTGTAAACTTCGCACTGTTTCGGTACATTGGTAGGCTTGTCAGGATTGACAGAGACTTTCATTTTGTAAGAATCTACTTTTGATAAAAAAGATCTTCTGGAAATTAGACATTATAAGATATCATACTTTGTTTGTCTTGATCTTAGTATTCAATTAATTAAACATAGTAAGCGATATAGTATGAATAATATAAAAATAATTAATATATGAATAGTAAATGAGATCTTTCAGAACGCTTAACAAATCAAGATCTTTTTTCTGCTTACATTTCAGCTAAATTCAGGGTAAACGTGACATCCGGCATGTCAGTTCTTGTTTTCATAGGAATTGTATTGTCAGTATTCGTTTTTATTGCAATGTATTTGGTTGGTAGTCCAGTTTACACTAAATAAGATTCTCAGTCCGAAAATGAAGTTAATAATAACGAAAATCAGATTACAGTTTCTGCATCTTGGGATTCTAAAAAACTTGTTAGTGCTTAGTGCTGGAAGTTTGGTATTCTTTAATTTTTATGAATAAATTGTGGATTTTTCTGTCGCTGATGGTATTTTTTCTATTCAGCAATTAAATAAAGACAACACATTTAGTCGTCTTGGTGATTATGTTGTAAGGAATGGAAGTAATACAGGCCTAAGCATCTCGTATATTGATACGGATCCAATAAAGGCGAGTGAACAATTAAAATCAATCCTAGGAACTAACTGTCTTATGTCTCCAAAAGGGGATGCCAATCCTGTCATGACTCAAGAAAAGAATCTATTTTGCATAACCAGATGCTCCTAATATTGTAAATTGGTCGGAAATAACAACGATGTCTCGGTAGTAGATACTGGTGATGGGTACGTAGTATCCTTCGCTTTTGATCGTAACGGTGATCAATATCATACGTTAGTTTCAGATTCTCTTTTGAATTGTGGTAGGGCGAATGATATTGGTGTAACTCATGTTCTCAAGAGTAAGATTTTGACGACTGGTAGATACGAAGAATTAGTGTCTATGGGGCAAGGTGCATTGTACATAATTTAAGTCAAGAATGTAATTTACCGGTGCCCCATGATCTGTTGTAATTGGCAATGTCTCGGGTGGGAGTATTTGAATGAGATCAAAATAGCGAAGGTATTATATAGACTCTGATTATCTCTTATTTATACAAAGTGAAGATTAGATGCGCTCACTAAAGAAACTTATAAGATTAGATTTAGCGAATGGCAAAGAAACGATCTTATTAGATGCCTGGATAGAAAATATATATGTGACAAATAAAAATGATCTTTTTATTAAGTATTGGGAGGACTTTGACTTGGTGAATATTCGGTTATTCACAAGGAATATTTGATTCTATCTAATTATTTCTTACGCAACTATTACCCTTAAGCTTGGATAACACAAAAGACACGAATAAATCTATGTCGCCTACATGATAGACGTTTGTAACAACTTTGCTGTTGCAAATTCAATTAATGCAGAATTTCTCAATAATACAAATCTTTTAATATCCGTTTGATTAACATTAGTTGTATTGGTATCTGTAGTCGTTTATTGAGCGATTTTAAGATCTGATGATCCCTGAGCGAATGAGGTCAAGAATAATAGTAATGTCTATAATTTTCACTGTACCTCCTGAACCCGAATATTATTCACAATACAATGTCAAGGTGTGACAAAGATGCGAGTATCATGACTACGACACTAGGTATTTTAAAAGTGAAGATCGATAATTTTATATTCTTGAGAGAGTGACACAGGTTAAGATTGCTAGAGTAATGTGTCAAATTGGATCTGCTTGCTACATACACAGGTAGAATCATAAATTGACATCTGGTGTGTATATGGTAGAGTAAACAAATGTCACAGGACGACTCAATAAATCAGCCCCAGCAGGCTACCAATCATTCTGGGAAGACTGGAGTAGATTTTGGTCTGTTGGAAAAGGTAAGAAAGACACCTGCTATTGTTTATGTATTTTTGGTCGTGGTCGTAGTAATAGTACTGATTGTTGCTTGTGTTGCGGCTGTTGCTGTGGTATGGTATAGCGCCGAACTATCAAAGAAGATTGGCACTCAAGAGAATGCCTATGGTGTATCTTCTGGGAGTGATAAACAAAATGCCCAGTATGATGTTCCTGCTCCGGAGAAAAGGTTTAGCAAGACAGTGAATAGTGATGCAAGATCCAACGAATATAAATTGGGTGAAGAATTAGTGATAAGTTATCCATTTAAAGGTCTAAAGCACGGAAATTATCCTGATTGTCCATTTAATGTTGTGAAGATGCCTGCAGAACCTGTTGTAAATGCGGATGGGACTAAAATGTATTTTGTGGAGGAATCTAATCCTAGAGAAGTAAAAGTCATGGATGTAAATAAAAAGGTTTCCGTAGTATATGCGGCTCCTGATAATTATCCATTTGTAGCGTCAATGGCTTTAGGTCCCAATGGTTCCCTTTCATACACATTACTTGAAAAGTCACCTATAGATTGCAATAATCCTAGTGACACCGTAGCTGTGAGACAAATGCATATTGTTAATGGCAAGGAGTTGCCTGTAAGCGATGTAAGTTCTAGTTTTATATACGAAATAAAATATATATTTAATGATGAGTATTTTTTAACGAGAATAAAGTCAAATGGTATTGGTTTTGATGGTCATCCTTATATACAGATAATAAGAGTATCAGATAATTCTTTGGTCGGAGCTTTTAATGGTATAGTTTATGAGGATAAATTATCTGGCGATGTGTATTTGAACGGTGACGGAACAGGTCCTGATACCAAGGGTAGCAAAGTATACAAGTTAAACATTAAGACTGGCAAATTCGAGGTAATTTTCGGTACTGATAATACGTCTATACAAGAGATTACAGTTACGGATGATGCCATTGTTGTGAAATATTTAGAACATTCGGAAACCGGAGATCTTATAGATGATGAGTTGAAAACTTTTGAATATAAGTTGAATAGAAACTAGTAATTTCGAATCTACTGTATTTCAAGTGCAGGTATCTAAGAATATATCTGCACTTTTCTATATTTATCCAACTATATAGCTTTCGTCAAGAATAGCGACAATTTATATATAACCTAAGTTGTCATCAAGTGTGGATATTGTAAGATTTAAATCATGTCATCAAATAAATACTCATCAAAAGATCAATCCAAAAAGAATGCCCATGACTCTGGTAAGACTGGAGTCCTTATTAACTTACTTGACAAGGTAAAGAGTCAGCCTTATTTTTTCTATGCTTCTTTAGTTGTGGTCTTGGTGATATCGGTAATTTTAGGTGTTGTAGTGTATAACACATCTTTCAATAAAGGGATAAAGTTCAATAAGATTGTTGATATAGGGGCAAAAGTAAACGAATATACACTGGGTAAAGAATTAATTAAAAGTCATCCATTTATGGGACTGAGGTCTGTAGTAGATGCTGATAAATGTGCAGCTGGGTTTGTGAAGTTGCCTGCAGAGCCGGTGATAAGTGAGGATGGTACTAAATTGTATTTTGTAGAAGAATCGAATCCTAGAGAGGTTAAAGTCATGGATGTAAATAAAAAGGTTTCCGTAGTATATGTGGCTCCTGATAATTATCCATTTGTAGCGTCAATGGCCTTAGGTCCTGATGGTTCGCTTTCATACACATTACTTGAAAGGTCACCTATAGATTGCAATAATCCTAGCGATCCCTTCGTGGCTGTGAGACAAATGCATATCATAAATGGTAAGGAGCTACCTGTGGATGTAAGTCCCACCCATATTACACAAGAAATCAAATATGTGTTTAATAATCGTTATTTTGCGACTTCTACGAATTTTAATGATATAAACAATTATACTGGTGACATGCTTAATACTATAGCTACATGTCTTAATCCTACTGATGTAAATGCGGGAAGTATTGATACAATAGAAGGTATAGATATAAGAAGGGTAGTTGATGATTCTCTGGTAAGGTCGTTTGGTGGTATAGTTCACGTGGATAAATTATCTGGCGAAGTATATTTGTATGATGGTGTAGGATGTAAATATAAATATAAATATAAATATAAATATGTGGGTCATGAAGTGTATAAGTTTAACACTGAATCAGGGAATGTCGAAGTTGTATTTGGTGATGATAATACCTATATAAAAGAAATTGTAGCTACAATGGATACTATTATTATCAGATATTCCGACAGATTCGATCTAGAAACTAAGAAGCCTATATTTGATGATTTGAAAACATTTGAGTACAAGTTTAATAAAAACGTACAGTTCCCATTTTAGGAAACTTCGAGTGTAGATATTTTAGTATATTTACATCTTTTACAATTATCTGTGGATATTGATTTTGTAAAGAATTTTAAAGATTATTATCTTAATGCATGAATAGCCTTATAGGTTTATATGATATAAGTAAGTGTAAATGTCGTTGCAAAATGTGTTATGTAAAAAGTTGTAAGTAATCGGGCGGGTTTTAGTTTTAATATCTGTTTATTTGACGTTAGTTGATTCGATATCTGTGCTATTGAAGAATTAATGCTGTACTATATAATGAAGTAAATACGAAAACTACGGCTAATAATCGGAATTCCAGCAATGAATATCTATACTTAGATTGGATTTTGTATCAATGTAAAGCTATTTCTTTTGATGGATTCTAATAGGAATTTAATTATAATTTTTACTGATCTTGGGGACTGTGATTGTTTGTTTCGATAATGAGAAAGTTTGTGACATGGAAAGTATTAGATTAAATGCGATTTTATACTTTTTATCCATAATCGTATGATTATGATGAAAATAGTAATGGTGTCCATGTGAAGAAAATGATGCGGATTGGATGAGATAGTTTGTGTATCACTTGCTTGCTATCGCTTTATAAAGCAATCATATTCGTGTGGCAATTGTATGATTTTTATTTCTTGAATTTATTGGTGTCATTTTATCTGATTCTTACTGGTTATTTCGCTTTATATAATAAAAAAGTTCTGTTAGATGCGAAAAGAAATTACTTTTCCCTTTTATGTTCGTGTATTAATTTACCAATTTAGATTGAGTGTGATCAAGCTCGTAGCATATATAAAATTACATCTTCGTTAATGCTCATATTTAAAAGCATTTTTTAGATAAATTTGCTATTATACGTCTACCTATTTTAAAATTAGCAAATTATAATAGAGTATTTGGAGTAAAACTTTATGACAAATCACCAAAGACAAAAAAAACAGACGAAATCGGGAAAAGATCCTGCAAAATCTATAAAAATGGGCTCAAAATCTTCAAAAAGTGTTTCAGGATCCAATGTCAAAAATAAGACTCAGACAGCAGCTGATAAGAAAATAACAAAATTACTAGGTCTCAGCCAGTCTACAGACTCTCAAAAGAAAAATTCTAAATTCACATTTAGCCTGATAAAGAAGCAAGTTAGTCCTGTGATGACTGCTATCATCAATATGAGTAAAGGTTTAAGAAACAGCTTTTTTGTCCGGTCTATTCAAAATAGATTCTTTGATTCCAATGAGAAACAAATAGAAAAATTACGCAAGATAGTGGACAAAATTGAGGCACTTGAAGAGGAAATGAGTGCCATGACACAAGAGGAAATGCGTCAAGCCGTAGTAGAACTTAGAAAAGAATTTCAAGAAAAACTCCCACCTGATGCAAAGCTTTTTACAGAAAAAGGTAAGGCTTGGTTAGAAACGAAACAGGGTTCTAAAATATACGAATTTATCATGGAGAAGTTGCCTTTTTGTTATGCTTTAGTACGCGAGGTTGCAAAAAGAACATCAAATCATAGACATTTTCCTGTACAGTTGATGGCAGGCATTGCTTTAGCTCAAGGGCGTATTATTGAATTTAAGACTGGGGAAGGAAAAACCTTGGTAGCGCCACTGGCATTATTTCTCTACTCTCTTTTTGGTCGTGGAGTATATTTAGTTACCGTAAACGATTATTTAGCTAAACGTGATGGTGAATGGGTGGGTCACATGTTAGGTTATCTAGGTATCACTGTTGGAGTCATAAATCAAGAGAAATCCTATAAGTATGTTGATCCCGAGGCACTATCTAATTGTGCTCGAAGTCCTGAAGAGATTGAACTTGCAAAAAAGATAGATTGGTCGAATTATAGCTCGTTGAAGGGTCTTACTTTGGTTGAGACGACAAGAAAAAATGCATATTTATGTGATATCACCTACGGTACAAACTCTGAGTTCGGCTTTGATTATTTGAGGGATAATATGCAAAAAACTTTCGAAGACATGAATCAACGTGATCCTTTCTTTTGCGTAGTAGACGAGGTTGATTCGATTTTAATAGATGAGGCACGTACACCCCTCATCATTTCCAGCTCTTCAGAAGAGTCAAATCTTCTTTATACAAAATTTGCGAAATTAGTCAAACAGTTGACGGAAGGTGATTATCAAGTTGATGAAAAAGAAAGAGCTGTGACTTTGACAGACTCTGGAATTAAAAAAATGGAAAAATGGCTTGGTGTCGAAAATATCTGGATTTATCCTGAGTATGCCAAGTATCTTGATAGAGCTTTATTAGCTACGTACTATTACAAAAGAGACGATCACTACATTGTGCATAATGGGGAAGTTATATTAGTTGACGAATTTACGGGGCGTCTACAACCAGGGCGTCGTTTGTCCGATGGTATTCATCAAGCTATAGAAGCAAAAGAAGGTGTGCCTATACAGAAAGAATCGCGTACTGTAGCAACAGTTACCTATCAAAATTATTTTAGACTCTTCCCTATTCTATCTGGCATGACGGGTACTGCAGTAACAGAGGCAGAAGAATTTAGCAAAATATACAACCTTGATGTTGTCGAAATACCGACCAATAAGCCCATGATAAGGGTGGATCATGATGATGTTATTTACAAAAATGAAGATGCTAAATTTAGGGCTATAGTTAAAGATATACAGGAAAAACACAAAATTGGACAACCTGTGTTAGTAGGTACAGTGTCGGTTGAAAAATCAGAAAAATTATCTGCCATGCTCAAAGAGGTTGGCATTAAGCACGAAGTGTTAAATGCAAAAAATCATGCTCGAGAAGCAGAGATTATTGCAAAAGCTGGTCAGAAAGGGGCTGTTACGATTTCAACGAACATGGCAGGTAGAGGTACAGATATTAAATTAGGTCCTGGTGTAAAGGATTTAGGAGGTCTGTATGTTATAGGTACAGAGAGACATGAGTCTAGACGTATAGATAATCAGTTAAGAGGAAGAGCTGGACGACAAGGAGATCCTGGGTCATCTAGGTTTTACTTGGCTTTAGATGACGAGTTAATGAGAATATATGGTGGTGATATGATCAAGAGAATTTTGAGTGCTTCAAATATTCCTGATGATGTTGCATTTGAATCAAAGTTTATTACTAATGCTATAAAGTCTGCTCAAAGGCGAGTTGAAGCAGAAAATTTTGACATCCGTAAACATCTAGTTGAGTTTGATGATGTTTTAAATAAACAAAGATTAGTTATTTATAAGAGGCGTCGTAGGATTATGGAGCTATTTGAGGAGGCTAAAGAATATTATCAAGTGAATAAAGAACAGATAGATAAACAAATTGAAGAATCTGGTATTTATGAAGGAGAAATAAGACTACGAGATTATGTCTTACGTAAACTCAAGACGCAAGTTGGTCATATTGTAGATGAAGTTTCAAATTTAGAAACCTTAACAGCAGAAAATATTGAGACTTTATTAAATAACTTATTGAGGATGATACCACAGTATATTTTTGAAGCTGTGATCACAAAAGAATTTGGGTCTAGTTTGGATGAATTCAAGGAATTCTTAATGCAAAATCCAATAAAAGAAAGAATACGTGAACAATTAATGATTATTGTTGATGAAGCATATGATATGAAAGAAAAAGAAGAAGGTTTCGTAACAATGCGCGAGATTGAAAAATATGTTTTGTTGGATTCGATTGATTCACATTGGGTTGATCATTTAGAGAATATGGAAGATATCCGTTCTGGAGCCGGTTTCCAGGGATATGGACAGAAAGATCCTTTGAATATATATCAAAATGAGGGTTATATACTTTTTTCTCAAATGATCGATTCTATAGATCAAGATATTGCAAGTAGAGTGTTATTGTACACTGCTCGTATAGAAAGAC
Source organism: Candidatus Dojkabacteria bacterium (assembly GCA_025999155.1). Taxonomy (GTDB): domain Bacteria; phylum Patescibacteriota; class Dojkabacteria; order JAOAGR01; family JAOAGR01; genus KatS3mg084. Next base: position 196,002 of record AP026679.1, on the reverse strand, counting down.
AGGCTCGAAGTTATGAAGTTGAAGCTGCGTTAAAGCGTGCTGCTCGGTTAGCTCAAGAATCTTTGGAACAAGCATTCAAAGAGGCGCAACAAAAGAGGAAAAAGAAATAGTTTATTGCCGGTATTGTATTTTGTCGTCTATACACGCAAACTGTTGGCAGCTTTATTTTTGTAAGATTTCTACTCACAGGATTTGGATATACGTCTATAAATGTCTATCTTTTTGAGGGTATTAGGATGCCCGATTGCATGTCTGTATCATTATAAGATGGGCTAAATATATCTCGATAAAATCCTTGCGAATTCAGATAAGCAATTTCTGGTAGTGCTCTATGCATGGAATTCAGTATTTCTTCTCTATTCATATATCGTGCCATTTCTTTTAACCTTACCGAAATCGGTCTCAGATACGCGACATCATTTACATTATATTGGTGTAAGGTTTCACTCCATTCTTGTGGGGGTATTCCAAATTCTTTCGATAACTTCAATTCTTTTTTGTTGGTCACATCTGAAGGAGCACTAAATAAACTAGTTAATAGCACATCTATATTATGCTCAGGAGTGTAGGTACGGACTATGCGTGAAGCTATTTTTACGTCGAAAACAGGATGACTTACTCGGACTCCGGTTCTATTCATTAAAAATGCTAAATCTAAGACTCCATACCAGAAAAGTTTTTCTTTATCACTTAATAATAAATCTTTCAACACAGAGAGATCAGCATCATTTTGGTAGGTATAAAGCATTTCAACTCTCAGATTTCCTTGATTATCTTCAGATGCTATAGTCCATAATACATCTTTATCCCTCTGAGCATAAATACCTGTAAATTCACCATCGATAGCAAACCAGGAACAATGTGAATAATCAAAATTTAGTTTTTTATCAATAACAATCTCGATTTCTTGCCATTTTTTCTCTTGTAAACTGTAGTACTTGGCTTTCGTTTTGAGCATGATCAGATAATAAATATAATTGTATGCATATTTACTTAATGCATTTTACTTATATAAGAATGTGAATTATATTTCAAGAAAATTATATTTCAACAAAAAATTTTCTATTGATTTTATAGTATTTTGTAGGGGAATTATAGCTAGTACATTTATATAATCATATTAAGCATATCAGTAACACAGACTTTTGCTGTAAAATGTGAGAATTTGGTAATTAGTTATTTGCAGTATTTTATAGCGAAGAATCAAATTTAGACTAAGCTAATAACCGAACGCCATGACAACCCAAAGCTAGGACGTGTTTTCGCTATTATTACAATAACTAGTAGATAAAACCTTGGAAGGACAATAAAAACAGGCACAACTTAAACTATACCTTCGTCAAGACCATACAATGGCAGAGGCTCAACTGATACCATCAACCTTGTATTCCTTTATAAATTGACGATAGACACATTTACAGTAGTTTATTAGTCAGGCTACATAAATAGTCCTGTCAACCTAAACAAACAAACCCATCTCGACGACTTTTTTCCTGTTCAAAGTGGAAGATAAATTATTGTTTCGAGCAAAGAATTGATGATTTACACTCAGTAGTGTATGGTAAAATTGTTCGGCTTGGGTTTACAAATACTAAAGGCTTTAAGTACAATCATTTTCGTTTGTAGTCTTTTGCTATCTTACGAGGGTTATCTTGTGCTTGGATATTTACGAAAAGGTTGGTAGTTAGTCGTATGGCTCTGAGTAGAAATATTTTCTCTTTTCAGCAGAATAGATTTGTACAAATGTTAGTGCCTGTCATGTTTCGTAACATGATGCAGGCTTACTTCGACTCTTTGTTAGATACATCTGAATTTTTATCGAAGTACAGTATGGTATTAAGTAAGATCAATTTTTCTCACTCTTTTTCGCCTGAGCATTTAGAATATTTGATGAATTCAACAAATTTTCAGCGATTGTCTTTTAGAAGTTACGAAATTCTCGACTTTTTACATAAAGAATTAGATTTGCAAAGTGTTCGTATAGGTATACGGTGGAATAAAGTTTTTCAAGGTGATTTTATTGATTTAAGTTATTACAGTGATCTAATTCGATATTGTATCGCAAATAACGTCAGAGTGCATCTGAATATTGGTCCTATAAAAGTTTTTAGGTGGCCTGAGATTCATGTTCCGGACGAATTAGTACGAAAAGTTGGAAACAGCTTCAAAATTTTTGAGATTCCAAATAAAGGCCTCATATTTGAAAAATCGAAACTATATTTAACAAGTCTTTTTGAGGCCTTTTATAAAACTTTTGGAGACAGATTTTTTGACATCGTCGAAAGTGTACAAAATGATAATGAAGTGTTTAACCCATATGGAAGACTACGATGGATTCCAAGTATTGATTTTGAGAAAGACATGATAACATTAACATCACAGTATTTTCCGAGTTCAAGAATTTTTATTTCGATGTCAGGAGGTCCCCAATTTTACACTTTATTTAGGCCCGAGTTTGAGAAGATTGTTAGATTACTAGAAGATATCCAACGAATAAAACCCGATGCTAAATTTACTTTAGGATTAAATTATTACTATAAAATTGATGGATATCCTGAGTTTGCAAATATGTGTATCGACAATTTTTCTTTTTCTAAGCTTGTGTATGGGCATAATATATTTAAAAAAATATTACAACTAAAGGGAAAATTTGATTTAGATATTGAAGTTTCTGAATTACAATTTGAGCCTTGGGGGTCAAAAACGAGTCCAGGTTCTTCGTTGCATGAATTTTTATATGCTTTGTTACGTGTATCTCAAGATTTAGATATTTCTCAATGGAATGACATTTGTAACATACGTTTATGGGGTACCGAACTTTTTGCGTTAAGATTATTAACTTCGCCTTCCCAAGAAATATTAGATATTAAAAATCTTATTATTCATATCAATACAATGTCAGCTACATCCAGTAGATCTAAATCAGAAAAAAGTCTATACTCTGACTAGGTTGTCAGCATGACAAACGTAGAGAAAAACTTAGATGCATATTTTGTATATCTAGCTGATTGTTTAAAAAATCGTATCTCTTGTGAGCTAACAGCTATAAGCAAGCTTGAAGTAGATATGGTTTTATCTAAATTTTTTGACAACTATTCTGTACGATATAAATATTTAGGAGAAGCACAAGATAACTTTATTTTTGTCAATTTACACATTCATGACATTCGCATCGAAGAATTTGATAAGATCATTTTGGATATCATAAATCCTAGTGTCGGGAGAAAACTAAATAATATTACTGAATTGCGGCATTATCTTGAAAAAACAGAAAAATTGTTAGTTTTATATTTCTCAGCTAATTTACCTGTTGAAACTAGACGGTTTTTGTATTCTTACTTTTATTTATTATCAGGACGTGTAGTTTACTTCGTTTATGTACCTAATAACTTCGATATTACTGAAAGTTTAGAACGTAGAGTCTATATACAAGTTGCACAAGATTTATTGAAGAACTATTTTCTGAATACTTTAGCTATATGGGGTTTAGATGCAAAATTGCTGGATAAGGTTTTTGCGAAATTTATGGATGATTATGCTTATTTCGATGAGTTTTTTCGAAGTTTTACAGATCAATATTTAGCTAGTATTGGTCATCTTCAAAGAGTTACGACTCACAGTATTTCGGACGTTGGAACATTGTCTGAGTCTTTAAGTAGCAATATAGATTCTTCTGCGAAAAAAGTTGAAGCAACTATAAACTCTAAATCTGATCAGACCTATTTTGATGGCAATCACCTGTTCGCATTTTTAACTCGTAGGGAGCAAGAATTGTATGATGTTTTAAGAGAGAAAAAGTTTATTTCCCGAGATGAACTGGTGGAAATAGTATGGGGGAAATCCATGACAGGAAATGTTTCAAATGACGCTATAGACCAGTTCATATCACGCCTACGTAAAAAATTTGTAAAAGCTGGTTTCTCAAAGGATTATATTTATGTCGTAAAAGGAAAGGGAGTCGGTCTGAAACTGTGATACGTTTACACTTATTTAGATTATAGGTATATTTATTTTAACGATTTATGATCAGTAACAGATCAGTAACAGATCAGTAAAATTCATCAAATCAAGATTTAATTTTTTTCAATTTAGCAAATTGGGCAATTAACTTCGTTTTACCTTTTGATATGAAATCCACAGTAATTACGTCGTTTTCGATATCGATGACTGTACCTTCTCCGAAGGTTTGGTGTGAGACTTTATCTCCTATATCGATATAGTCGTCAAGTTGCTGAGCTTCTATATCTTCTTGCATAAATTTACTTAGATTTGAATTCAATATCTCGTAAGGATTAGTGGCAGGAATGAAATCGACTAGTTCGGCTGGGATGTCACTGATAAATCTTGATATATTGTTACTTTGAGTATTACCAAAGTAAGTACGTGAAAGAGTGTAGAGTAAATATAGATACTGTTTAGCACGTGTGATCCCCACGTATGCTAGCCTACGTTCTTCTTCCATTTCTTGAGGATCTGCAAGGGAACGCGAATGAGGAAATATACCTTCTTCCATACCAGGTATAAATACAGCGTCAAATTCTAGTCCTTTGGCAGCGTGTAAGGTCATTAAGTTGACTGCATTAAGATTAGTTTTATCTTTCGCCATTTCCTGAATATCTTCTATTAAGCTCACTTCCTCCAGAAACTTGCTTAGAGCTGTAATTGTATCTAAGTGATCGTATTTAGATGTCATACCGATGAGTTCCTTTATATTTTCGACTCTATTTTGACCATCTGTGGTCTTATCATTTACGTAGTCTAGATAACCTGATTCTTCTAATACAAATTTTATATAGTCAGATAATTTATCATAAGATTCTATGTGATCTTTGAGATAACTTATTAATCTACCGAAAGCTATTACATTTTTATTCTGAAGTAATTTACTCCCTTCTGTAATATTTGTGACTTTTTCTATGAATAAGTTTAAAGATTCAAAAAACTCATCTATTTTAAATTCTTGTACTGTGAATATATTGTTTTTCGTCGCATCTGAATTATTATATCCTCTTTTATTATTGTTGTATTCGTTTAATTCATTTTTGAAGTTGTCTACAAGGACCAGATTTTGTATAAAATCGACAATCGGTATTTTTAGAGCTTTCGAGATATCAATTATATCTGAGATTGTTTTTGGTCCAATGCCTCTCGTAGGGTTATTGATAACTCTTTGTAGGGATAAAGTGTCTGAACTATTGTAGATAACTCTTAGGTACGACAGCACGTCTTTGATCTCTTTTCGCTCATAGAACCGCATGCCCCCCACTAACTTATAGGGTATCTTGTGTCGAATCATTTGCTCTTCGATATTACGACTTTGCGCATTAGCTCTGTATAATACCGCTATTGCATTGTACGGAACTTTATACTTCTGATTTAACAACTGGATCTGTTGAACTATAAATTTTGACTCACCTATTTCATTATGAGTTTCAACTATGCTGATCTTTGGACCTATTTTTTTATCTGACCATAATTTTTTATCTCTTCTTTGAGTATTTTTATTAATAACAGCATAAGCTGCATCCAGAATGATTTGTGTGGATCGGTAATTTTGTTCTAACTTGATAATTGTCGAGTTTTTGAAATCTGCTTCAAAAGATAAAATATTCTGAATATCCGCTCCTCTCCAGCCGTATATAGATTGATCTTCATCTCCGACAACAGTTATGTTTTGTTGAGGCTGAGCTAATATTTTGATTAATTTATACTGAGCCTTATTCGTATCTTGATATTCATCTGCAAAAATATGCACGAATTTATCAATATATTTTTCAGCTACCTGCTTATTTTGTTCAAATAACTCTATGGTTTTCAGTATAAGATCATCGAAGTCTACCGCGTTTCGTTCAGCTAAGTATGTCTGATATAGAGGATATATTTCAGCAACTCTTTCGGTAAAATAATCACTAACTAAATGTCTATATGTTCGGTAGTCAATAATGTTGTTTTTGGCGTTAGCAATAGCCCAATGTATTGCGTTAGGATTAAGTTCTTTTGGATCTATATTTAGATCTTTGAGAATCTGTTTTATTAGATCTTTTTGATCTTCAGAGTCGTAAATTGTAAAACTTGGTTCGATACCAACATATCTACCATCAGCTCTTAAAATTCTTACACATATACTATGAAAGGTCCCTAAGAATGGAAATTCAAAACCACCACCTGCTACTTTGATAATTCTTTCTTTCATCTCATTGGCAGCTTTGTTCGTGAATGTCACACCAAGTATTCTTTGTGACTGGATTTGTTTATTAACCACAAAATGTGTAATTCTGTGAGTTAGTACTTTCGTTTTCCCAGATCCTGCACCAGCTAAAATTAGTAAAGGTGACCCTTCGTGTAAAACAGCCTGGGCTTGGTGAGAATTTAAATTGTCCGTTATGTTGATTTTCACATGTCCAATATACTATATGGTCGAGGTACAGAAAAGGATTTACGATTGTGTTCTATTTTATGCGTACGCAGTAATCTCTACTATGAAATTTTTTATTATGTGTATTCACGCATTGGTGATTTTTATTATGCGCAAGAAATGATATCTAAAGTTTTTTTGATCGACGATAGCAAGAATGGAGTCTTTTGAATCAGAATCATCATTTAAGAATTATCTTTTTGGGATAGCTAAAAATTAAGATTAATTTCTATATACGTAGCAAGTATACAAATAATGACTGTATGCTAGAAAGTAATTTAAGGTACCATATATCCGAAGCGACGACGATGTCGATAAAATCGATAGAAAATATGTTAGTTCCTTCTTGTACCCTGTTCTTTGAGATATTTTAAAGCTTTTAAACCTTCGCTATCCTCAGGTTATTCGGTTCAGATATTCAGATACGATAAAGATGAAATCAGTCTTAGAAAATCCTAAAATCGCGGGTATTGCTCCCAATTACGTGAAAGTCCTTCATTGTAGATCAATTTGTCAAGCATAGAAGAGTTAGAATAAGCTGAAACATAAATTAGTGCGTCATAATCAAGAAAGTATCAAATTCGTGATTATAGTAAAGCCATTTGAATCAAAATTTTTTCGTTTAGATTTTTTCTACGGTTGTATATGTGTTTGTTTTCATATGCAGACCAATTTATAAATTATTTAGAATGTAGTTGAAATATTTTAGGTTTTGAATCGTCAGTAATTCGCCTCCGAGTGAATCTTGTATTTTAAACAGGTGATGAATATATTCTTTTGTATATTTTGATGCTATAGATGGTAAATTGGGATCCAGGGGTGATTTATCTTTTTTGTATTTAGCATTCTGTATGCGAACTTCTCCTTGTGTAGTGTATGCTAGTCCGTGTCTTGCGTTACGTGAAGGTATGACACAGTCAAAAAGGTCATATCCAAAATCAAGGCATTGAATGATATTCGTTGGAGTACCAACTCCCATGGCATAGCGTGGCTTGTCTTCTGGGAGACGTTCAGCTACAAATTTGAGCAAATCATAAGGAAAATATTCTTTTTCATTAATTGCCCATCCTCCAAAACCATATCCGTCAAAACCAATCTTGGTAAGTTCTTGTACGCAGTACTCACGTAATGAATAATCTATACCTCCTTGGACTACGGCAAAAAGTAAAGGCCGGTCGATTCTGTGAGATCTTTCGTTATTTGAGGCATCCGAATGAGGCTGTGAGTTAGAATGTGTGTTCAATTTATTAAATTTTTCTTTAAGTCTCTGTTCAAACCGGATTTTACATCTTTTTGCCCATTCGATAGTGCGGTATACTGACCTTTTTAGTTCTTTGTGATCTTGATAATGTCTACAGTCATCAAGAACCACCATTATGTCTGATCCTAGATTGAACTGTATATCAATTGCTGATTCTGGTGTGAGCTCTAATTTTTGTCCTGTGATAGGGTTTTGAAATATAGCACCATTGTCAGTGACTTTTCCCTTGAGATTTTGAGCTTTGTGGATTAAAGAAAACACTTGAAATCCACCGCTGTCAGTCAGAATTGGCAAAGGCCAGTTTATAAAAGTATGTAATCCTCCACTCTCTTTGATAAATTCATATCCAGGATATGACATTAAATGATAAGTGTTGGAGAGGATAAATTGAATTTCGTTATATTGTTTTCTTAGTTTATTATTAAAAATATCGTGATTTGTATCATGACTAGCTAGTAACCTCAATATTTCGATAGGAGGGTATCGGCCTGATAAATCTAAAATTTCATGAGGTGCTAGATTTTTTATTAGACCTCTAGTAGCGTCCGGTCCAAAGGCAGGCGTATAAATATCCCCGTGTAACGTACTCAATATACCATAGCGACGATCACCTCTTTTTTCAAGAATTTTAAACATGTCAATAATTTAGATCATAATCAAAATTAAATCTTTAAAGGAAAATATACCACTAGATTCTTGAGAATTTCATTTGCATTACTTCTTTCATTTGATCTGCTATTTCTCTACCTATTTTACTGACTTTACGACTTCCTTCTATTGCTCTTTCTAATAATTGTTTTTTGATTTTTTCTGCTTCTTGCCTACGTTCTCTTATGGGGGTTAGAACATTATTCATGGCTTCAAATAGTTTTTGTTTTACTTCTACATCCCCTACTTTACCTTTTTTATATCGTTCTTTTAGGTCATTAACTTCATCTAGATTAGGATTGAATAAATCATGGTATATAAACACTACATTGCCTTCTACTGTGCCGGGATCTGTAGCATGTATTCGATTAGGGTCTGTTTTGATTCTAAACACTTTTTCTCGTAATTCTTTTTCACTATCTGCCAAATAAATTGCATTGTTCAGTGATTTTCCCATTTTTGCGTTTCCATCAATACCGGGTACATTGACAGTGACTCCGAATAATGGTTGTGGTTCATTTAATATCTTTTTACCATAAGTTTGGTTGAATTTTCGTGCAATTTCGCGACAATCTTCTATCATTGGGGCTTGATCTCTTCCTACAGGTACTAAATCAGCATTAACTAATAAAATATCTGCGGCTTGGTGTATAGGATAGATAAAAAAACCTAAAGGTGTTGATTTCTCGAAATTTTTTTGTTCGATTTCTGTTTTTAATGTCGGATTATGCAGAATTTTTTGTATAGATACAAAGTTTGATAAGTAAATAAAAATTTCATGTACTTCTGGAGCTTCGCTTTGTATGTATACAGTGGATTTATCGAAATCTATACCAACTGCATAATAGTCACATAGCAATTCTTCTATCGAATTTCTTATCTTATCAGGATTGTTGTAATTGTCTGTCAGACCTTGGATATTAGCAATGAGTATAAACTGTTCATATTCGTCCTGTAGTTTTACCCGGTTTAGCAGGGATCCTTTTAAATGCCCTATGTGTAATTTGCCTGTAGGCCGATCTCCTGTTAAAACTCTTTTTTTCATAGTACTGTGGTATTTTATTAATAAAGCAAGATTTTGTATAGAAATTAGGATTTTTGTTACATCAGTTATTGATTTTCATGTTTTGAATATATTCTTTTGCTAGTTGTAGTAAGCTTTCTCGGTTATTAAGTTGTATATCGTCTATCACACGTTCTAATAAATACTCTAGTACTTTTTTTATCGATGGGCCTGGTTTTATACCTAATTCGATAATATCATCTCCTTTTATTTTAAGATCTGTGATTGACATTAAACTGTCTTGTTCCCTAATTTCTGCAACCCTCTGTGCTAACAATTCTATATCCGTAGGGTCAAATGATGATTTCGGATTGGCGAGAGCATCTGCTATGCGTAGTTTGATGAGTTTGTCTATTTGTTCATGCCCTCCCACTCTGAGTATCAATCTACGTATGGCTTTATCTGACCATCCGAGTTTAAATAGTGCATTGCGTTCTTGTGTCTGGATTCTGTAAGCTACATCTTCGTTTATTTTTGCTTCTTCTTCAACTATTGTTTTTGGAACGTAGAACATGTGCCATCTGACAAGATTTACAGTTTCGTCAATTTCTTGTTTGGGAAACTTTAATCTTTCCATGATTTTACGTGTCATTTCTGCACCTACCTTGTCGTGTCCATAAAAATGTTCTCCGTTTTTACAACGTGGTTTACCTATATCGTGAAATAATGCTGCTAGTCTTATTTCTACAGGTGCTATATCTAAAGCTCTCAGCGAATGTTCGTACACATCGTATATGTGATAACGATTTTGTTCCATTCCATAGCCTTCGAGAAGTTCAGGTATATATAGTTGTAAAAGCCCAGACTTACGCATTAATTCTATTCCAACAGATGGTTTCGGTGATTCTTTAATCATTCTCATAAACTCGTTACGTACTCTTTCCATACTGATTTGTGCTGCTACATTCAAGGTTTGGGGAATTGCATTGAAAGTAGCATTATCAAATTCAAATCCATATACAGAAGCTATTCTACAACCTCGAAGAGGACGTAATCCATCTTCTGTAAATCTTTCAACTGGATCACCTACCGATCTAAGAACTTTCCTTTCTATGTCGGCAAGGCCACCAAATAAATCAAGTAACAATTTTGAATTCTTAATGTTTTCTATATTCTTGATGCTGCGGCTTTCCGGGTTGCCTAATTTGAAAGCTATCGCGTTTACCGTGTAATCTCTTCTTTGTAAGTCATCATAAATATTTCGTGTGAATTCAACTATTGCTGGCCATCTCCCCTTGATGTATTCTTTTTCTTCTCGATATGTTGTGATTTCAACACTTTGTAATTCTCCAAATTCATTATGAGCTAAGATAGTCACTGTACCAAATTTTGCATTTGTCATTATGCTTTCTGGGAAGATGTGTTGAATTTCCTCAGGTAGTGCACTTGTAGTCAAATCAAAATCTTTAGGTTTTTGTCCCATCAGTAAGTTTCTTAAGCTGCCTCCAACCATATATACCTCGAATCCTGCTTTGACAATTTTATCTGCTATATCGTGTATGTAGTTTGGTATCATGATAAATTTAGTTAAGAGATTTTTACAATAAAATCAATAGTTTACAACGGAGAATAATTTATCTTTTAAGTTGTGTAGTTTTTTACAATCTATCGATAATTTTAATTGCGTCACTATATCTGTTGGTTGAGCCTAGTATGACAATAATGTAGCGTTTATTGTTTTTTTCTACGAGAATGCATAAATTTTGCCCAGCTTTTTCGGTTGTACCAGTTTTTCCTGCGAGAACCGGCGTATATTTGATTCTTAAAAAGTCATTAGTGTTATAAATGGGAATTTCACGGTTTGTTGTTAGTTCCCTTATTTCTGATCTTTCTATGCGTGCATAATCTCTTAGTTCTTGATTATTGAAGAAAACTTTTGCAATGTGCAACACATCTCTTGCTGTTGAGTAATTACGTCCATTGTCGTCAAATCCTGCAGGGTTACTTATATACGTATCTCGCAATCTTAAAGCTTGAATATATTCGTTCGCTTGTCTTACTGTTTTTTCAGGATCTTGAATAGCATATAGCCCCTGGTTGTTACTAGGTATGATGGCAGCTTTGATTAGATCTCTATTTGAGAATTTTTCGCCGCTTCTGAGTACAAGCGAGCTTCCATCGTATTGAGCGGCCTGATTTGTTATAGTAGTTATCCCATTGAGGTTTACTGTATCATATAAGATTTTTGTTGTGACCATTTTAGTGATGCTTGCTATCGGCATTCTTTTTTCTGCATTTTTTTCATAAATAATTCTGTTTGAGTATACATCTAAAACAGCTATGGCTTGGGCTTCATAATCGTTAATTATTGGAAAGGTTGCTTTAGCTTTTTCCAAAACATAAAATGTGTTGAAATTCCTCAAGTCTAATAACTCTACAGAGGCTGACTTTTTATTCACAATTGTCTGCTTTTGATTGTCAAGTGAGTTAAAAATGAAATTAAATATAAAAATAACAAATAGAGAAATAATCAAAGATCCAAAAAAGATATAAACCATGTGTACATTTGTGAGTTTACTAGTGGTATTTCCTTTACTAAAAGAACTATATGAGCCAGTTATAATTTTTAGACTATCTGCTTTTGGGCTATCTGTCAGAGGCATCGTGACTATAATAACAAACAGCTAGTATGACTAGTAGAATACTATAATTTCATTGTCTCTAATTATGGTACCTGATTAAGAAAATAATTGACTTTTTTTATGTATTGATCTGGGTAGGGATTGTACATCGCAGCTATTTCTTCCAAGGTATCCAGGTTTTTTTGATAGTAATTTTTATATAACAGTCTAAAATATTCTCTGATTGATGTTTCTGGGCTATCCCATGCATAATCTCCGAACCCCCAACAATTATAAGGTCTGAAGTTGATTCTACAAAATCCCGATTCAACACCCGCTATTGCCACTACTATTTTATAATCAATATTATAAAAGTCGCTAAGTTCGATGATTAAATCCGTATAATCTGCAAGGTACGAACTTTGTTTTTGTAAATAATTTTGAAGTAATATTGCCCTTTGATCACGAGGTTTTATAGGTTCGTGAATATTAGTTAATATTGGCCCATTGTGCTCAACAAATTCGAAATTTGTCACTTTATAACTTTTAATATCTGAAAAATCTCCTTTGACATCATCGTGAGATAAATCGTTAACCACGAAAGACGCAAATAGAACAGAATATAGAAATACAGGTAGAAAATTGAAAATTTTTAAAATTCTCCGTTTTGGTTCCAAGTAAGCTTGCTATGTTATGTAATTCCTTATCTGTACATCAACAGACTCGGCAACGAAACCAGACAATTATAGAAATTTTTCACAGAAAATGCATATATTGCTAAATATACTTATATGTCAGGTTTTTAATTATCTAAATTAACTTTGGCTTTTCAATAATTTTTCTAATTCAATAATTGCATCTCTATATTCCGCTGCTTTGTAGAATTCTAGTTCCTCAGCTGCTGCTTCCATTTTCTGCTTATACTCGTCTATTAAAGCTTTTATTTCTTTGATATTGATGTTGCCTATGATTTTTTGTTTGTCATTTTTGACTTCTTTTGCTGCTATTTCCCTTTCTTTAGAACGAACGAGCTGGTCTTCTATTTCCTTTTTTATTGGTGTGGGAATAATGTTGTGCCTCTTGTTATATTGTTCTTGAATTTTCCGCCTTCGTTGAGTTTCTTCTATTGCTAACCTCATTGATTCGGTAATGTAGTCAGCATACATTATTACTTTACCATTTACATGTCTTGCTGCACGACCTATGGTTTGGATCAATGAAGTTTGATTCCTTAAAAATCCCTCTTTATCAGCATCTAAAATTGCGACAAGAGATACTTCAGGTAAATCTAAACCTTCACGTAATAAGTTAATACCAATAACGACATCGTATACACCTAATCTCAACGCTTTTAGAATCTCAACTCTTTCTATAGTTTCTATATCGCTGTGTAAATATTGAACTTTAAACCCCTTTTCTATAAGATAACTCGTCAGTTCTTCAGCCATTCTTTTAGTAAGAGTCGTAACGAGTACTCTTTCATTTTTTTCGATTCTCATACGAATTTCGTTTTCTAAATCTTTTACTTGCCCCAGCAGAGGTCTAACTTCAATTATTGGATCAAGCAATCCAGTTGGTCTAATAATTTGTTGTGCTATCCCTGTTTTGTAGTAATCATCATAGGTCAACTGAGTTATAATTTTGTTATAGAGCTTTATTTGCGATGGATTGGTCTTAGATTTTCGGTTTTTTTCTTCTGCCACTACATTGTCACGAAAGTATTTAATATGTGATTTTTCGATATTGTGAAGTATTTCAGATATTTTAGGGTCGGGCCTTCGATAGGCTATTTGTGCTTGCTGTATAGAGTTAATTAATTCATATTCTTGAGGAGTCGCCGATACATATATAACTTGATTTATTCTTTGATTAAATTCGCGGAAATTTAGAGGTCGGTTATCTAATGCTGATGGCAGGCGAAATCCATAATCAACCAAAGTTTGTTTACGTGATCGATCACCATAATACATTCCACGGATTTGTGGTATTGTTATGTGACTTTCATCTATAAACATTAAATAATCCTTGGGGAAATAGTCTAATAGGCATGAACCTGGTTCGCCTGGTTCTCTTCCTTCAAGTATTGGAGCGTAATTTTCGATACCGTTACAATAGCCCACTTCTTCAAGAATTTCTAGATCATAATTTGTCCTTTGAATTAGTCTTTGTGCTTCGAAATCTTTACCTTGTGCTTTGAGCTCTTTTACTCTTCTTTCTAATTCTTCTCTTATTTTAGGAATACGTATTTTAAGTATTTCGGCTGGTGTTACATATTGCTTTGATGGAAAGATTATGATTTCTTCTAGGTCTCCAAAATATTGCCCTGTCACTGGCTCGATAATTTTGATGTTATCTATTTCGTCTCCGAAAAATTCGATTCTTATAATTTTATCTTCATAAGACGGGAATATGTCTATAACATCTCCTTTTACTCTAAACGATCCGCGGGTAAATGCCGTGTCGTTTCGAACGTATTGCATATCGACAAATTTACGAAGCAAAGAATTTCTTTGAATTTGCATGCCTTTGTATATTTCTACAGCCAAAGCCTCGTAGTTTTCTGGATTTCCTAGCCCATATATACAGGATACTGATGCCACAATCAGTACGTCGCTACGTGTTAATAGACTTTGGGTCGCTGCATTTCTATATTTTTCAATTTCTTCGTTTATTTGTGCTTCTTTTTCTATGTAGGTATCTGTGGATGGTAGATAAGCTTCAGGTTGATAATAGTCATAATAACTGACAAAATATCTTACTGCGTTTTCAGGGAAAAATTTACGAAATTCTGCCGCTAATTGTGCTGCTAGAGTCTTGTTATGAGCTAAAACGAGTGTCGGTTTTTGTACTCTGGCAATAATGTTTGCCATTGTGAAAGTTTTGCCAGTACCAGTAGCTCCCAGCAGTGTTTGGTGGCCCATTCCTTTTTCAATTCCTTCTGTTAGCTTATCAATCGCTTGAGGTTGGTCCCCTGTTGGTTTGAAATCTGATACAAGTTTGAATGTTTTTTTCTCTATTTTGCTCACTTTTGAGACAATGATTCTAAAAGTTATTAATTTATTTTTATATATTAAATTCTATATACTCATACTCGTAGCTAATCACCCATCATGTACATGATTGAATGATGTTTTTTCTTGGTCGAGTATATCATGTACTATAGAGATATTAATACGTATCTGTTATCCTTTGTATATATGCTAAACTTTAGACAATACTATTCAGTAGCCATACATTATTTTTTTGTCATTGTGCTGTTAGCAGTTATTAGTTTTACTGTTTATTATTATCTATTTGTCTTTCGCACTAGGGAATTATTTCCAAATATTTTAAATGAAGTCAATATAGAACGTTATAAAGAGGCAGGCTTTAAAAAAGTCGAAAAAAACTCCAATGACGGGTCACAGGTATATTTTTTTGTTCCATCTGAATGGGTTGTCATCGATAATGCTTTAGAAGCCTATGGAGATGTTTTATCTGGTTCAAATGCTTATCTACGTCCTTATCCGAATTCATTAGGGAGATTGACACCGGTATTATGCGATGAGTTTGGTGTCAGTGTTTACGATGCTTTGAAAAGGACAGATTTGTATCGGAATACGCAACTTATCGATAAAAGTATGCAAAAGGTTGGAAATTATGATGCATGTGTTTTAAATTATGAAGTTGAAATTGACTTAAAAAAATATCTTATAAGACAGGTATTTTTCTTTCATAAATATCGTATTTACCAATTATTTGTACAGCTGTACGAAAATTTACCATATCGTAATGAAATAATGCACTTGATTACAGATTCAGTCTTTATCAAAGACTATTGATATCGATTTTGATAAGTTTTCTCTAAAAACTCTACTAGTTTTTGACAATAATTGATTCCTGAGAGTTTTGAAAAAAGACGAAAGTCTGTGGATCGTTTAACATTAAATACATAAAATTGTCCATTGATTTCTACAAAGTCTATGTGAAAAAAAGCAAAGTCTAAGGCTTGAGAAACTTTTTTGGATAAATCTGCAAGGTGATCTTCTACTCGAAAAAATGTACTCTTAAATTTATTTGAAAAGCTAAGTTTATTATCTTTATCTAAGATTTGTCTTTTTAGACCACCAATTACGTGTTCGCCTATCATGTGTACACGATAAAGCGTTCGTGTATTGACATATTCTTGGAATTCGAATTTTTTATATGTATTTGTACGTACTGCGTCGTAGCTATCTGTCCATTCATCTGACATGATATAGTTCTTAGTATCAGAGTTGTCTTGCTTTATTAATATGGGATGTGGCAAATCAATCAGAATATCTCGTGCAGTTTTACGTCCTAATGTAAAAATAGATTGTACCGTTGGAATATTATGTTGAGATAGTAGAAATAAGATGTTGATATTGTTTTCAATATATTTTTTCAGAAATCCGTCGAATACAATTTTATTAAGTGATGCAAGGTAATTTGCAAGAGTAAATACATATTCTCTATCCCCATGAGTAATATTCCTAAATATAAAAATATCAAATTGATCGAGATCTACACGACGATGCAAGGCTTTAAATTGATTAACTATGGATGAGAAATAGATATCTACTACTTGTAGTCTTTTACAAACATGTCCTCGTTCCTCAAGAGCAATCTTGATTTCTAATGAGACATTAGATTTACTTTTTCCAATTATACAAACCCGCATGTCGCAATTTTATCAGTCTGAAAGAGACTTGTACATAAATAAAATGTTTTGAGTTTAAATCAATTTGATGTAAAATGCCCATAATTATACAGTTGATGGTTAATAAACCCTGATTTGTAAATGCCGAGGTGGTGGAATGGTAGACACGCCTGTCTTAGGAGCAGGTCCCGTAAGGGGTGGGGGTTCAAGTCCCCCCTTCGGCACCACTTGTGATTGTGTTTAGACTTGCCTGTTGTTCCTGCAAAAACTTTTGCTATGTTTTATTAGTTTGTATGTAGTATATTTTGTCATGTCATGTCAGATTGTCTAATTGCGAATTTGATGCTGATAAATATTTTTCATGAGACTGTAGCAAACCCATTAGCAGTCTGGAAATTTTTAGAAAATTTTTTATACTTACATAGCTATGTCAGCAAAGCAAATGAAACAAAAAGCGCCAGCCGAAGAACAGGCTCATACTAACAACGATACACCAAATAATCCAACACAATCTACTAATAATAAGAGAGTCATAATGACGGTAGCATTTGTTGTTGGTGTGCTATTGATTATTATTTTAGGGGTAGGCTTTTATGTGTATACAAAGCCTATGCAAGGGACATCACAAGGTTCAGATACGAGCTCTTCTACGCAGGATGGAAGTTCAGGATCTTCTGCTAATTCAGATGGTGGTGAAGAAAATTCGGCAAGCGTTTCTAATAGTACTGTTTCTCCGACTCCGACATCAAATGATCAACAAAGTCAGAATAGTATGGATAATCAGCAGAATACTAGTGATTTAAGTGAAGGACAAACAAATAATAATACGAGTAACGATGACAGTGCTAGTCCATTGAATCCTTCTGTTAGCAATAATATTCAGTACGTGTATGTAGCAGAAAGTGAAGACTCACTACACGTTCTTGTCAGAAAAGCTATGTTGAACTATCTACAAAAACAAAATATACAGATAGATGATGAACAGAAAATATTTGCAGAAACGAATATCGTGCAGGCGATTGGTCCAAGGTATCTGATGATCGGAGAAACAGTAGCGATAAGTCGGGAAATGGTAGAAGAATGGGTCGCTAAATCTCGTGATCTGACACCTGCTGAAAAAGATGCATGGAGGCCTTATGCTCAATTGGTTGATTATAGTCTCTCTATGTAAGATTTCTGATTTGAATGATTATTTAAATTACGGGATACCTAAATTACATAATTAGGTATCCTTTTTATTTTATCTTTTAAAGGATTTTTAGTTAGTAAATATGTAATCTTTAACATGCTAAAATTGACCATGTTCACTTACGAGCAAGCTCATAAACTTTTAGAAAAATATATCCAAAATCACAATCTACGCAAGCACTGTTATGCTGTAGAATCCTGCATGAGGTTTTACGCGCGTAAACTTAATCAAAATGAGATTGACTGGGCTATCGTCGGTCTGTTACACGACATCGATTGGGAATTATATCCTGATACTCATCCGCTTAGTGCAGTTCCGATTTTACAAGAGGCAGGAGTGAGTCAAGAGATTATAGATGCTATTTTAGGTCATGTATATCCATCGCGTACGAATGTGCAGCGTCAATCGTTGATGGCAAAGTATCTTTTTGCTTGTGATGAATTATCTGGCTTTATTGTTGCTTATGCTTTGATGAAGCCAGGCCGACTAAAAGATATCCATGGCCATGGTGTTGCTAAAAAATTAAAAGAAAAAGCCTTTGCTCGCAATGTGAGTCGTGAAGATATAGAGACAGGTTTGATAGAGATTGGGCTTGATATATTGACTCATGCAAATAATCTAATTGAAGCTATGCAAGCCGACCAGAGATTGGAAATAAGTTAATAAAAACGTGTATTAACTTACTGCTGTTTAGTTTATTGTGAATACCTGGACATTTGGTTTTTGATTTCAACGGTTTAAAGTTTTATGATGGAAGTAAATGGTTACGATTAGCCGTGATGATTATAAAGCTTTTATTTTTGATTTTGATGGTACGATTATTGATACTGACGAACTTCATTTTTTATCCTACCAAAAGGCATTGAAACGGTTTAATTTAGATTACGTTACTTTTGAAAATCATATTCGGTACTTTTTAGGCCTTCCTGTGGATGTAGTGTTTAAGCAAATACTTGAGAAGAATGCGGGTGATATGGAATTAATAGATGATTTAATACTACGGAAAAGATTCGTTTTTACGCAACTCTTGAAAAAATACGGAGTAAAACTGGGAGCAGGTATAGAAGATTTATTAGTACAATTGGCGAACTTAGGTATTAAAACAGCAGTAGTTAGTCGAGGTAGCTATGATAAGATTTTGATGGTTTTAGGTATGGCAGGACTACAACATCGCTGGGATTGTATTATCTCAAGAGAAATGGTGAAGAATCCTAAGCCTGATCCTGAATGTTACTTGCTTGCTTTACAATCTCTACAATTGGATCCTAGTGAATGTATAGGGTTTGAAAATGATGAGGCAGGGATTATTGCGTTACAAAAGGCTGGAATCAAGGTAATTGGGCTTACTAAGTACGACTTTGAGGACCAGGTACGGAAGTTTGGAGAACAAATAAGTACTATTAAATCTTTTAAGGAAATTATTTTGTCGTAAGACCCTTTATTTGTTCATATATTTTTCGTACATCTTCTATGGTGTTGATTTCATCCAGTGGTTTATCGCCTGTTCTTATCCTTAGTATTCTGGGGAATCTAACAGCAAATCCCGAAGCATAGCGATTAGAAATTTGTATATTTTCAAAACCTACTTCTAGAATTACCTCCGGTCGGACTTTATATCCATTAGGTAACTCTTCTACAGCTATTTTAGGTAAATACTTAGTGAAATATTCTAATTCATCTTCACTGGCTCCTGATGATACCTTTCCTATAGGTAGCAAAGTAGCTTTATTTTGATCCCATACCCCAAATGTAAAGCTAGAAAGATATTTAGCATTTTTACCTTCTCCGTATTCAGCCTCTAAAACCACTACATCTAGAGGTTCGAGTGTTTGTTTATATTTAAGCCACATTAATCCTCTTTTACCTGATTCATATCGAGAAAAGATATGTTTGACCATTACGCCTTCTCTACCTTCACGTTTTGATTGTCGAAAAAATTCGATGAATTCATTTTTACCTTTTACAATTTTTTGTGTCGAAAACAGCATGCCAGTATTGGCAAAGTATTTTTCCAGTAAATTCCTGCGTTTAAATAATGGTATTTCAAAGAGTGTATTGCCGTTTAAATACAATAAATCATACGCGATAAACGCGGTGGGGTTATTTATTACTTCATCATTTAAGTTTTCTTTACGTCCCAGTCTTCTTTGTATATAAGCAAATGGATAGATTTGATTATTCTTATAAGGTACTATTTCTCCATCCAATAAAAATGATACATCTGTGTTTTGAGATTCTAATTTCATATCGCGAAAAAACTGTACTATTTCGGGAAACTGGTCGGTGATATGTTTTAAGTCTCTTGTGAAAATTTCGACTCTATCGCCTTGTTTATGTATATGTGCTCTTATACCATCGTATTTGTATTCAACCCATACACCTTCAAGTAATTCTTTTTGTATGTCATCAACTATTTGTGGATCGATATTTTTAGGTTTTTCATACATACGTTGAAAAATTTCTTCAATATCTAATTCTGCAGATGCTAGCATAGCTTTGATAGGATGAAATAAAGAAAATTTGATATGATCGAACTGTTTTTCTCTACATCTTACTGCTACTTCCCCTATGTTGCCTAAATAAAAATTCAATTCACTCACCTTGTTTTTGTCTATATCAAAGGCTTTGGCAATTGCGGCTTCCACTGTTGATTCTTGTACTCCGATTCTCAGATTTCCAATAAGTAGTTTTACTACATATTTGGCATGTAAAGGTTTTAATAGACTAAGAAGTTCGGCAATAATGTTGGTTTTTGCAATATTGCCAGAAATATTTGATAATTTGTCTATGTACACACTAATATCGCTCAAACTAATGAAATCTCGTGGCTTATATTCAAACTGTAGTGCTTCTAAGCTACTAAACAATATGGTTTGAGTATCTTTTTTCTTACTGAGGTTTTCTAATATGTATTCTACGGTTTTGCCAATTTCCCCGAATTTACGATACACTTTACTCCACTCTTGATTGGATAATCCAGTAATCAGACATGCAGCATCACGAATGAGTGCTTTTCCTACGTTAATATTTTTTTGAATACTTAGTGGGTAAATCAATCCTGTCAGATAGAGACAAAACAACTCTAGATCTTGTACATCCTCTATTTGTTTTAATGCTTGAGAAATGATTTCTATTTTTTTCAATGTACTTGATTCTTTTGTTAATAATTCACAAGTGTTAGCGAATAGTTCCATAAGATATTTTAGCACTTATTCGATATTTCAAATTTTTGTATTTATGTTTACGATTGCATGATGCTATAGGGTTTAAAACCTTTTTTGTCATATTGCTATTTCATACTTCTATTTCTAAACTGTACTGATGTACAGTAAAGATTTGAGCAAGTTCTTTACGCCAAAGAGCGTTGCAATAATAGGAGCTTCCAGAGATAGCAAAAAAGTAGGGCGTATTATTGTTGAAAATTTGTTGAATTGGAATTTTAAAGGCGAGATTTATTTAGTAAATCCAAATGTACATGAAATCTTAGGGTATAAGTGTTTTGCGGATTATTCTCTACTGCCTGTAGTACCTGATCTTGCGGTTATTGCTATTCCTGCAAGTTTCGTGATAGATGTAATGCATCAAATCGGTCGAAAGGGGACGAAACATGTGATTATTGTTTCTGCTGGTTTTCGTGAATCCGGTGAAGAAGGCAAAATATTGGAGCAAAGAGCAATAGAAACTGCAGAGTTGTATGGTATTCACATTATAGGCCCGAATTGTTTAGGCGTGGTGTCTGTAGAGGGTAATTTAAATGCAACTTTTGGATCTGTGAGCAAGCACGATGGAAATCTCAGATTTTTATCTCAATCTGGAGCTGTAGCAACAAGTTTTTTTGACTTCGCAGCCTCGCAAAATCTAGGGTTTAGCCATTTTGTAACTTTAGGAAATAAAGCAAACATAAGTGAAGTAGATGTGTTGACATATTGGTTTGAGGAAGGACAGAAAAGGAATTTTACTAATGATCAAAACTTATCCACTAATAGACCTATTGGTATTTATTTGGAATCAATAGATGATGGGATTGGTTTTATAAATATTGCTGCGCAGATATCTTTACACGATCCTATCTTCATTCTTAAACCAGGAAAAAGCCAGATAGGTAAAAAAGCTATGCAATCGCACACTGGTTCTTTAGCAGGAGAAGATAATGTACTTGATGCTGCATTTAAAGATGCAGGTATTATAAGATGCGAAGGATTAGAGGATTTCTTTGATCTAGCTAAAGCTTTTTCATGGGAGGAACCTCCAGAAGGATCTGGTGTTGTAATCATTTCTAATGCTGGTGGGCCCGCTGTTGTTGCTACCGATTTTATAGAAAAAGAAGGATTGCACCTTGCAGAATTAAATAATAAAACACTTCAAAGGCTCAAAAAAGCCTTGCCGATAGGAGCAAGTATTCACAATCCTATAGATGTCTTAGGAGATGCTTTGGCAATGCGTTATTTTGAAGCTTTGGATGCGGTACTCAGTCAAGAAGATGTTTATGCAGCCATAGTCATCCTTACGCCTCAAGTGATGACGGAAGGCTATTTGACAGCTGAAATCATAGCACGACTGTCAAATCAACACCGTAAACCTATTTTGTGTTCTTTCATGGGTGGATCTCATATCGTAGAAGCAGAAAAAATTTTGAATCTACATAAGATACCAAATTTTAGATATCCGGAACGTGCGATCCGAGCGTTAGGAAAAATGTGGCAATGGCGTTTGAGAAGCGTGAAAAAATCTTTAGCAATACAGTCTCTAAGTATTGGTATATTAAACCAAGATGTTTCCAGTATTAATTTTGATGCTGTAAATGATTTGATTGAAATAGGCAAAAAAGATGCCTCTTCTAGGATTGAAGATGCGAAAAGTTGTGTATTGAATTCTTTTTTGACAGATGGAATATTTGATGCATGCGGTATCAAAAATCCGCCATCATCGCCTGTGAATGATATTGAAGACTGCTTTGGTTTTGTAGAGGAACATGGGAGTCCTATTGTTCTGAAACTAATTTCGCCTCATTTGATGCATAAAACTGAATATCATGCCGTCAAAACTGGTTTATATAATAAGGATCAGATACAAATAGCTTTTAATAAGCTGAAAAATCTAGCTTCAAAATTAGAGAAAACGCATGGTTTTCATGCGGTCATACAGATTCAAAAACAGGTCATGAATGGTGTTGAATTGATACTAGGTATTAAAAGAGATATAAGTTTTGGACATGTTATGATGTTTGGAGGGGGAGGCATAATGGCTGATATCTTGCAAGATATTAATTTAAAGTTATTGCCTATAGATCGTTTTAATGCTGTTGAATTAGTCGAGAATTCAAAGGTTTATAAATTGCTTACGGGGTTCAGAGGGATGAAACCCTATCCGATTAGAAAGCTATTTATTGTTATGGAGAGGCTTAGTGATTTGGTATTGAATTTTCCAGAAATTGCAGAAATTGAAATTAATCCTTTGATTCTGACATATGAAGATATATGGGCTGTGGACGGTAAGGCCATAGTGACAGAAACGTAAATTTGTTGTTAAAATGCAGCCATGCTAGAAAACAGTGTAATAAATGGTGTGGTAAATGCTGAATTATTTGTTTACACGCTTCTTATTGTACCTATAGTTGTCAGTATAGGTTTAATTTGGCGTTATTTTATAGGGATCAAAACGATGTCTATAAATGTCTTTTTGGTATTGACTTATGCTTTCGCTTTTTTGATTCCTGATAGTACTGTGATGTCAATAATACTTGGGGTATTAATATCAATTTATACATTTTTTATTGCTTATTATTTTAAAAAATTAACACTGAATTTACAGTTACATTATTGGGCACGTATTAGTGTCGTCATTTTGTTAGTATCTGCCACGATTTTTAGCTTATTTTTCGCTACGTATTATTTGTTTCTTCAAAACTTAGTTGGTTCGATACGCATTCAACCTTTAGTAATTATATTACTGTTGTCCTTGACTGAAATTTTTGCTTCTCAACAAATACAAAAAGGAATAAAAACTGCTCGTAGTTTATTTATCAATACTCTATTAGTCAGTATTTCTGGAGCGTTTTTAATATCTTTGGATGGAGTACAAAAATTTGTTTTATCTAACCCGATAATATCAATTGTCTTTATTATATTGAGTTTATTAATTGGGCGTTATTCGGGAATGAGATTAACAGAATATTTAAGATTTTGGAGCGTATATAAGAGCATACAACATGATAAAAAAAATAATTAAGTTTTTTGAAAATTACAGGGCAATTCTATGTATTAATGAAAGAAACTTGAAATATATTCGATTGTATAATTCTGCGGCTGTACGAAAAATTGCAGATGATAAACTTTTAACAAAGCAAATTTTACTTGAAAATGGTATTAAAACACCAAGACTTATCACAAAAATTACAAGCCATAAAGCTTTGAAAAAATTTAATTTTAACCAATTACCCGATAGTGTTGTGATTAAACCTAAATATGGGTTTGGAGGGGAAGGAATCATAGTGTTTTTTTCAAAAGACAGTAATGGGCGATGGGTTAAGGCTGATAAGACTAGGTATTCCCAAGAAGATTTACGAAATCATATTAGAAGTATTTTAGAAGGTAATTTTTCTCTTAAAAATCGTCCTGATAGTGCATTTTTTGAAGAGCGCGTGATGATGCATCCAGAATTCAAGCATTATTCGTATAGAGGTATTCCAGATATACGGGTGATAGTGTTCAATAACGTGCCAGTAATGGCTATGCTGCGCTTACCTACGAAAGAAAGTGATGGTAAAGCAAATTTACATGCCGGAGGTGTTGCTGTAGGTATCGATCTTGCAAGTGGTACGACAACCACGGCTTTGCACAAAGGTAAATTAATTGAGCGGCATCCTGATACAGACGCATTATTGCGTGGGATTCGAATACCGTATTGGGAAAAAATTTTAGAGATGGCTGTGCTTGCCCAACAGTGTACTGGTATTGGTTTTTTGGGGGTAGATTTGGTAATTGATCGTGCGCAAGGACCTATGGTTTTAGAATTAAATGCTCGTCCAGGTTTGGCCATTCAGATTGCTAATGCTGATGGGCTTAAGGGTCGGCTAGAAAGAGTTAGTGGGTTGCAAATTTCATCCGTACGTAAAGGAATACAAATAGGCAAACATTTATTTGGAGGTGAAATAGAAGAAGAAATTGAAGAGGTTTCTGGTAAACAATTAGTGGGTAGGGTTGAGTATGTATATTTTACAGATACTAGGGGAAATATACATAAAGTCAAAGCTCGTAATGATACAGGGGCCTTATGGTCTGCTATGGATGAAACGCTTGCACGATCATTGGGGTATAACGAGATATTAGACCGTTTTGAAGAGTTTGAGAAACAACATCGATTTTCAACCTTAAAAGAAGGTCGTAAAGTAAAACTACTTGCTCAAAAGTATTTCGAGGATGACTTACAAATTGTGGACATTGCTTTAGTTAAGCAGAGTACTGGAATTGATTTGAGGCCAGTTCTCAAAATTCCTTTTTCGATGTCTGGTCTCAAGCAAGCAACAAAGTTTACTATTACTCATAGAAAAGAAATGTTGTATGAAGTGATCATCGGACGTAAAGCGTTGAAAAAATTCCTTATAGATCCAGCTCGTAAGTTTCTTGGATAAATTTTACTCCAGCATTAAATTGATTTCGTGTGATCTATAGAGTTGATAAATAGTTCTGACACGACAATTAAAGTATGCTTATAACAATTAGAGGTTTTTTTTGGTAATTACGTCCAATCTCCTGTTCAATCAGAAATTTTATGATGTTGTGTATTGTGTCTTTGTCAGATTCTGGTTTCAGCTGATTAAGAGTTCGTAAAATGGCTTCGGAAAGTTCCTTTTGTATAAATGTATCTTTGCTCTGTACAAAAAAACCTTTTGTTTGGATCTCAAAATCCTCATAACTGTATTGATTATTCGTATTCATTTTTATGGTCAGGACGATGACACCTTCTTCTGTCATGATTTTTCTTTCATTAATGATTGACATATCGAAGTCTCCTACTCTATTACCTTCTACCCACAATGGTTCAGAGTTAATATGATTCACTATTTCCCATCCACCAGGCCACAGTTCAATTACGTCTCCATCCTTTGCGATGATAATCTGTTCTTCTTTGTAGCCCAGTGTCATAGCGTTTTCCTTATTAGCTGCAAGCATAGAAGGTTCACCATGTATCGGCATAATAAACTTTGGTTTTACTAATTGCAGCATTAGTTTGTGATCTTCTTTGTGCCCGTGTCCTGATGCGTGTAATACTAGGTTATCTGATGTCAGAATACGACATCCTTTTGCTGCAAGTAGATTGATAAGTCTATCAATTTTATTTTCATTCCCCGGAATTCGAGATGAAGAAAAGACGATAGTGTCTGTAGGTTTTAATGTGATACGATTGTGTTCTCCCTGAGCCATTCGCATTAGAGCAGCATTTGGTTCGCCTTGTGACCCTGTAGTTAATATGACTATCGCATTATCTGGGAATCTATCCATGTCTTCAGGAGGTATAAACACAGAATTTAGAACGTCGATATATCCTAATCGGTGCGCAATTCTTATATTTGTTTCAAGAGATTTGCCAGAAATAACAATTTTTTTATTGTAATGTGCTGCTATTTCAATAATTTGACGCATTCGGCTAATCATGGTTGAAAATAAACCAATGATCAACCTTCCGTCAGCATCTCGAATAGTGTTTTCTAAATCTTCAGCAATTGATGTTTCTGATGGAGCCCAGCCTTTGAGTTTGACATTTGTTGATTCATCCATTAATAGTAGTACTCCTTCATCTCCAAGCTTGGTCAGTTTTGAATAGTCCGAAGGCGGTTCTTTGTAAGGAGTTAAGTCTATTTTGTAATCGCTGGGCGTCACTATACGACCGACAGGTGTGTCTATGCAAATTCCATAATTATCCATTATCGTATGATTCATACGAAAATGAGAAATCTTAAATTTTCCGAGGTAGTAGTTACTGTCAGAATCTATAGTACTAATTTTCAGTAAGTGTTCGAGCTTCAGTTCTTTAAACTTATCTTTGATCATTTCCGCCGCGAGTCGTGGTGCATAGACGCGAGGACATCCTATCTTTTCATATATATAATGTAGTCCTCCGATATGATCCGTGTGGCCATGAGTTATGATTATACCTCTAATACGATCTTTTCGATCATTTAAGTAGCTTAAATTTGGTACTAAAGCGTCAACACCTGCAAGATCAAATTCAGGAAAGCCGAGACCTGCATCTATTATGATAATGTCTTGATCGTCTTCGATAACAGTACAATTAGTTCCAATCATTCGTAAACCACTGATTGGTATTATCCTGACTTTTTGACCATTGAAGTCTTTAAATTTATATTGTGAGCGGTCTCCCCAATTTAGAGCATTAGATGTGTGTAATAATTCTTCCGGATACGGCTTACGTTTTATAATATTTGTCGAATGTCTAATTTCTTTTTTCCTTGATTGTTGATCTGTTTTTTGGTTTTTGCTTTGATTATTTCTGTAGTTTTGTTTTGTATATCTTTTGGTATTATTGGGTTCGTTAGATTTTCGAGATTTGAATTTAGAATATCTACTTTTATTTTTAGCCATATTTTTTAGGGAATTTGTAATTAAAGTAAGGTTTGTCCGCGAAACCATTATAATCTACTGCATTTGTTAAAATAATTGGACACTAGTATGTCCAGCATATTCAGTGTTGTCAAAAGCTGTATGTTGCGATGTCCCGTAACTTATGATAGCCATAATTATTTATTTTTATATGTTAATAACTAAAACTATTTAATAAATAAAACTACAATAAACGTTTTGAAAAACACAAATCACGAATCTTAAGCATTATATCATAATTACAAGTTAGATCTATTTTGCTATGAGTCTTTGCGGAAGAAAGGGTTGTACCGTTATAAATCGATAAAGCAATATATTTAGGTAAAGTGGCTGAGATTTTTATTTTGGAATCATATTTGATATCTTATAATTCGCTCGTTCGAGACTATATAGGATATGATTGCAGAATGGTGACGAGAGGGGGACTTGAACCCCCACGCTGTAAAGCACTACCACCTCAAGGTAGCGTGTCTACCATTCCACCATCTCGCCTGACTGTTTATATTCTACATGAAATAGAACATTATTGTCTATAACAATAAAATGAGTATCGTTAGAGAATGTTAGTTGTTACTTGACTTTTCTTTTATGTGTTTTAATAATCTTGAACGATGCATTTGGTTATAGTTGAGTCTCCATCAAAAGCTAAAACTATCAATAAATATTTGGGTCCAGACTATAAAGTGATTTCATCTGTAGGACATGTAGTGGATTTGCCTAAGTCTAAACTTGGAGTTGATATAACAAATAATTATGAGCCTATGTACCAGGTGATTAAAGGTAAGGAAAGTGTGATTGAAGAAATTCGTAAGCTTACACGCGATGCCGAGAACGTGATTTTAGCGACAGACCCCGATCGAGAAGGTGAAGCTATAGCTTGGCATATAAAAAATCTTATTATTGGTTTAAATAAAGATGTAAAACGAATTGTATTCCATGAAATAACAGAATCAGCAATTTTAAAAGCTATTCAAAATCAGCGCGACATTGATCAAAATCTTGTCGATGCACAGCAAGCAAGACGTATACTAGATCGCCTGGTAGGGTATAGTTTATCCCCTTTCTTATGGAAGAAAATCCGTTACGGTTTGTCAGCAGGAAGAGTACAGAGTGTTGCCTTAAGGCTGATTGTCGATCGCGAGCTAGAAAGACAAAATTTCAAATCTGAAGAATATTGGTCATGTCATGTATTGCCGTCTTTTAGTTATGTGGATACCTCATCTGTCAAAGCTTTTTATAGTGATCAAAATCGTCCAGATCTTAATGAAGACACATTTGTACTAACTCTTAAAAAGATTAACGGACAAACAGCGAGAATTCGAAATCAGGAAGAATTTGAACGTATTAGCAGAGTGATTACTCAGAACACTTTTAAAGTTCATCGTATTACGGACAGAAAAGTTGTCAAAAAGCCTCATCCCCCATTTACGACTGCAACATTCCAGCAGGCAGCCGTGAATGTATTAGGCATGAGTGCTAAGAGTGCGATGCGATCTGCACAAAAACTTTATGAAAATGGGTTGATCACATATATGCGAACCGATAGTGTATACGTGTCGGATATAGCTATCAATGCAGCACGAAAACTTATAAAAGAATTATATGGAGACCCGTATCTGCCAGATAAAGTACATCAGTTTAAGAATAAGGCAAAGTTAGCTCAAGAGGCCCATGAAGCTATACGACCTACAGATTTCCGTGTTCGGAAATTACCTAAACTCTTTTCTACTCAAGATCAAAAGGTTTATGATTTGATCTATCGTAGAGCTCTAGCGTCACAAATGCGAGAAGCTGTGTTTTTACAAAAAACAGTTGTGGTTGTATCAGAACTTCATGATGAACAAATCCAGACTTTAGAATTTTCTGCAACGGCAACAAAATGTGAATTTGATGGCTGGTTAAAGTTATATGATACAAGTCAAGATACGAAAACTTTAGAATTAATAGATGCAATCTCAGATAACGCTGTTTTATACCCGTATGAAGTTTGGGGTTACCAACATTTTACGCAACCGCCAGCAAGATATACTGAGGCATCTTTGATAAAGGATTTGGAGAAATATGGTATAGGGAGACCAAGTACTTATGCAACAATACTTTCTGTCATTCTAGAGAGGGATTATGTCAAAAAAGATGGAAAATATTTATATCCTACAGAAACCGGTATCGTTGTAGTCAATATGTTAAAACAGCATTTTAATGAAATTGTAGATATAGAGTTTACTGCACGTATGGAAGATCGCCTTGATGATATTGCTGCAGGGAAAATAGGTTGGCAACCGATGATAGACCAGTTTTTTCGGCCATTTAGTGACAAATTAGAGCAAAAAGAAAAGGAAATAAACAAAGAAGATTTGGTTATATTAGGTCAAAGTAATGAAACTTGTGATTTATGTGGTAAGCCAATGTTAAAAAAATTAGGGAAGTATGGTGTTTTTCTTTCATGCATTGATTTCCCTAAATGTAAAGGCATTAAAAGTCTCAGTTACGAGTCTCCGGATAATCAAAAACTTGTTGATGGTGAGACGTTAGACTCCAAGTATAAACCAGCTCCGAAAACTGAAGATGGCAGAGATTTTGTATTAAAGCAAGGTAGATTTGGTAGATTTTGGGCACATCCAGATTACCCTAAGGTAAAAATAACAAAGCCTTTGGAATTGACTGATGATGCTATTGAGAAAATGTTTGGTAAGCCTCCGATTGCTAGTGACGGTCAAAAAATGATATTAAGAAAAGGTCGTTTCGGCTATTTTTGGGCGCATCCTAATTATCCTGATATAAAAGAGATTCAAAAAGCTAAACAAAAGAAGCAAGATGAAGTAGTAAATTAATTTATAAAGTAGAGTGAATGGGGATTTACATGAATTTAACTGAGCTAATGTGTACGGTAGCGTTTTTGTAAAATATTTCCAAAGATTTGATTTACTCTAAATGATACCCAAAAAAATGATACGATCATGTGGTAGTTTGGGCGTCTTTGAACAGCGTAGTAGTGGATTTTAGTCGCTGAATATTGTATTATCAGTTTATCTATTCTATTTGTGAATTTGAACTAATATGAAAAGGACTTGGCAGCCGAAAAAGATCGCTCGAGTAAAAAAACATGGTTTCTTGAAAAGGATGAGTACCCAAGATGGACGTAACGTGATAAAACGTCGTAGGAAGAGGGGTAGAAAAATTTTGACTGTTTCTGATGAAATGAGAATCTTAAAGAAAGCATCGACACATACTCGAAGATGATGAAGTAGACATCCTTGTGCCAAAACAATATTCTTTAAAAAGAAGACGTGATTTTCAGAGGCTTTTTAAGTTTGGTACACGTAAGTATTCGAAATTTTTTTCTATGATTTGGGTCGAAGCTGATGAATTGAAATTTGCCTTTATAACAGACTCAAAAACTATACGCAAGCCTGTACATCGAGTATATGCTAAACGTATAATGCGTGAAATTGTAAGAAGATATTTTCTACCCAGCAAGGATATTAAGCCGATGTTTATAGCGATTCGTCCTTTGGTTAACCTGAAGTTAGTAGTATCTGAAATAGGTTTTAATATAGTAAAAGAAGACTTCACTGATTTGTTGAATCGAATTAATAACCGAAATTCTGTTGATATAAGTAATGGTTAAAAAGCCAAGAATATATAAATACAAACAGCAAGATACCTCATGGCAACATGTTGCTAAATGGTATCGAAGAGCTGTAGGAGAATATGGGCTATATTATCATCGTCATGTTATTATTCCTAAGTCTTTAGAATTACTTGATTTAAAAGCAGATTCTAGTGTGTTAGATTTGGGTTGTGGCGAAGGAGTTTTTTCGAGGTATATTGAAAAAAAGATTTATTATCTTGGTATTGATTCATCAGAAAGTTTGATTAAATACGCTAAGCAATCTAAGCACAGCAATAGACATAAGTTTTATGTAGCCGATATAACAGCTAAGTTACCTATTAAGAAAAATGATTTTACTCATGCTGTGATTATTCTTGCTATGCAAAATATTGATGATATTTCTGCGGTTTTTACGAATGTAAATTATCATTTGCAACAAGGTGGAAAATTTCTAATAGTGTTGAATCATCCATATTTTCGTATTCCAAGGCAGACATCGTGGGGTATTGATGAGTCAAAAAAATTACAATATAGAAGGGTTGATCGGTATTTGACAGAGTTAAAAATTCCTATATACATGCACCCAGGTAGAGATACAAGTAACATTACATGGTCATTTCATAGACCTTTGTCTACATATATCAAAGAATTAAATCAAAATGGATTTGTAGTAACAGCGATCGAAGAATGGGTATCGGATAAAGTGAGTGTAGGTAAAGCAAGCAGGATGGAAAATCGTGCAAGGCAAGAATTTCCTCTTTTCATGGCTATATTAGCTATAAAACAACATCATCTATTGTAATTTGTGAGTAGTGTTTTGAATTGGGTGAGTTTTTTTATGGTTTCAATTTTAGTTAAGTAAGTCTATAATTTGATCATGTCAATTTCATTTTACGGTTCTTCTTTTTTTAGTTTGATCATTTTGAAAAGACTATTTGATTTACATCAAGATGGTAAGATCAAATTAGCATATGTCGTATCTCAAAGTTCGAAGCCTTTTGGTCGTCATAAAGAAATCAAAGACAATCCCGTCGTTATTTTTTGTAAGGATCATAATATTACGACATTTACTCCGAATAAAATCAAAGATTTATTAGATTACAAAGAATTTCATACGAATATTGATTTAGGTATCGTTGCTGCTTAT
The DNA here is from genome assembly GCA_025999155.1 of Candidatus Dojkabacteria bacterium. Classification (GTDB taxonomy): domain Bacteria; phylum Patescibacteriota; class Dojkabacteria; order JAOAGR01; family JAOAGR01; genus KatS3mg084. The sequence continues at coordinate 163,825 of AP026679.1, read as the reverse complement.
GGAAAGATTCTTCCAGGATGGTTATTAAAGTCTACTCGATATGGTTTTGTGAATATTCATGGGTCATTATTACCAAAGTATAGAGGTGCTATTCCGGTACAGTCTCTAATTTTGAATCAGGATATTGACAATGCTGGAGTGACTTTCATTAGGATGGATGAAGGTATGGATACTGGAGATATAATTCTGAAAGAACCCCTAAATATAAATGTTGATGAATTTAGTACATTAACAACCACTGACTTAATGGAAAAGTTAGCAAATTTAAGTGCGGATGTAATTACGCATAGATTTGATTATATTTTTCATCCTGATGAATGGCAATTAATTACTCAAGATAATTCCAAAGCCACATATTGTTATGTAGCTGATATGCAAAAAAGCAAGTTTGAGATTCATTATTCTGATGGATACAAATTAGCACATGGTAAAGTAATGGCGGCTAATCCTGAACCTAAGGCCTTTATAACTCTCAAACAGAGTTTTGTTATTAATATTTTACGGTCTAAAATGCCCGGAACTAATAGCGGTTTTTTGGATGGTGTCGAAAGGAAGCATGAATTATCTTTGCATTTTGCAGGTAATAATTTGTATTTAGAATTAAAAGACGGATTCTTAGAAATACTTGAGTTGCAGCCACAAGGGAGAAAAATTATGAATGGAGTTAGTTTTATAAATGGCTATAGAGCTTTTCTTATTAATTCATAAAGCTGTTAACTTAATGCAATTATTATCCCTATAGTTGTCAATAAAATACTTATAATCCAAAATCTCATTACCACTTTTTCTTCTGGCCAGCCTTTTAGAGCAAAATGGTAGTGAAGAGGAATCATGTGAAATAGCTTTTTACCCGTAAATGCTAACCAAACTCTTTGAATAATAAGTGAAAATACGCTGTTTATAAGGAAAACTCCCGCTATAAATAACAATGTAAATTCACGGTTTAGGATTATAGCTATGATAGAAAGTAATGTGCCTATCGCAAGGCTTCCGACGTCCCCCATTTGTAGGCGTGCTGGTTTGACATTAAAGTATAGATAAGCAAGCAATGAGCCGGCTACTGTCGCACTTAGATATGCGAGAGAGGGAGATCCATAATATGTTGTTAAATTAATTACATCTTTACCTATTGTGTTGCTATATTCTGATATACTAGAGCCTATTACCGTATAAGCAATAAAAGCGATAAAGGCCAATCCTCCTGCTAGCCCATCCATTCCGTCTGATATATTGACTGCATTAGAGACTGTAACAATTGTCAATATGATAAATGGAATTATTAACCAGCCTATATCGATGACACTATATTCGGGTATAAGCGTGATACCAAGTATGTGTAGTATAGGTTCAAAAGGCTCCATGATCCAAGAATATCTATTTAAAAAAGGAATCCAGATTTCTGACCATTCTAGCTTATAATATATCCAATAACCTACCGTTGCGCCTACAAATGTCTGTAGAAGTATTTTTTCATGAACTTGTAAGCCTGATTTAGGTTTAGAACCTAAAAAAAGTAATAATCTCTTAAAGGCAGCCCAAGGAATAGTCATAAAGTAGAAAACTCTTTTCCTCCAATATTTATGTACAAATGCTAATTTAATATGTAGTCTAAGAGGTTTTGGTAAATCCCTGTTTTTACCGAATATATTAAGTAGATCGTCAATGCCTCCAATACACGCTGATAAAACAAAGGCTCCTACAGGTACCCAGGTATATTCACGAGACCAATTAAAGGTGATAGTTATTATTAGAGTTGTAATAATGATTATAAGTCCTCCCATAATTGGAGTGCCGACTTTTCCTCCTTTGATATCAAAAAGTTCTGAAGCTTTATCACCCTTAGGTTGTCTTCTTATATTTAATTTGTATAATAAGTGAATAATAATGGGGGCAAGTAAAAAACTTAAAATCGCAGATCCTATAAAATATAGTAATGTTGTAAATAAAGTGTGGCTGTTAGGGAATATTTGTGTTTCTTGCATACACAATGATCTCAATCTTTAATATATTCAAATCGTTTGCTAATGATTTCTTTTAGGATGCTATTAGTATGGCGATGGTCTTGCACTAGTATACATCTTATTCCAGTTTCGATCACAGGATAGTCGTTGCCGTCAGGAACTAGCTTATCACCGAAAAAAATAATTTCTTCTGTTGGGATCTTAGTATGTTCGAGAAGCTTCATCATACCATATTTCTTATCAATACCTTTCCGTGTGATATCAATAGAGCTTAGGCCAGCTATTTTAATATCAAAATCTGGCAGTAATTCATCCAAAATTTTCTTCATTGCTTTCCGCTTTGTCATGTCAGGATCCCATGTACTCTTTACATCCACAGGACAGTCTTGTCCAATTGCTGAAAATGTGACCTGAGTACCCCTATCTTCGATCTGCTCGCCGTATATTTTTTCTGGTTTAGATCCCGTTTGATTTATTGCATATTCTAATGCAATAAAGATTTTACTTTTTTCGTCTACAGAAAGATCTTCAGAATACATTTTTGTCGTTTTTCCATTAACATAATAGAAAAATTGTGATCCACAGGTAGGTAGAAGTATGATATTATCGATGTTAGCTTTTACTTTCTGTAATGGGATTATTACTTGTTTTTCAAGTTGAGGTAGGTCTGCTCCCGTAATTACAGCTATTTTCCGATTTTGTAATATCTCCCCAAGTGTTTTTGAGATTTCTTCATCTAGAGGCGTTTTACTGACCGATATGGTTCCATCCATATCAAATGCTAAAAGAGAAATCTTTGACATGTTTTGATTTTATCACAACTACAATGTTTAGGAACTTGCGGCATTGAATTGAAATACATCATAAAGAATTCCTATCCAAATGCATTTCTAAGGAGCGCTTGCTGATATAAATCAATACAGAAAAATTAGAAAAGATTAGTATGGAAGTATCTTGATTTAATATTAAGTTCTCTCACACAGTTTCTAAAAGAAGGATCTCGTGAGTATTCAGACAAAATGTCTCTTATTGAGTAGATATTCTGTGACCGTTAAGAATTGATTTAGTTAGGTATTCTTACATCACTATTATCGCCTACAATAAGATTCAGACTTTTTGGCTTATCGTGTTTTGCAGAAATATTGACATTGTAACCAATAAGGCTTGAATCGATCCTTGTATCTGCTAATTCTGTGATTTTCGAACCACGCATTATAATACTGTTCTCTACTTCACTATTAACAATCGAACTATCTTCTGAAATAGATGTAAAAGGGCCTATGTAAGCATTTTTTATAATACAGCTATCTCCTATATAGACAGGGCCCCGAATCGTACTTTTTTCGATTCGGGTATTTCTACCTAAAAAAATTCTACCCTCAACATGTGAGTCTATAATTTCGCCATTGATTTCGGTTTCTAGCGATTCTAAAACAAGGTGGTTAGCTGCTATCAGATCTTCAGGTTTGCCCGTATCCTTCCACCAGCCAGTACATTCACTCACTGTTACTTTGAATTTATGGTCAATTAGCCATTGATGAGCTAATGGTGGGTAATATTCCGGAATGCTACTATTGCCTAAGATCACGGGTTCTACGTTTTGCATTGCCTGATGGATTGGTTTACGGTAAAAGTAAATACCAGTTACAGCAAGATCACTTACAAATTCTTTGGGTTTTTCTACAGTTTTGATTACTATACCATTTGCTACTACTGCTACACCAAATCTTTCAGGATTTGGAACTTTTGTGACCAGTAAGTGTGCTGCTGCATCAGAATTTTTGAGAAATTCTTCATAGTACTTTTTAAGACCGCCAGACAAAATGTTGTCGCCCGCATGGAGTAGAAAATCGTCATCTCCCAGAATATCCTTAGCAATAATAATTGGGTACATCATGCCGTTTGGAATAGCTTGTTCTATATAGATGAATTTTACTCCCCATTTCGAACCATCTCCCAAATATTCTCTAATTTCTTTATCATTGTGATTAATATTGATAATTATTTCTTTTATACCAAGTTCAACAACATCGTTGATTACTCTTTCGATCATGGGTTTACCTCCTATGGGAATGAGATGTTTGTTTGTTGTATGTGTAATGGGCCTTAGACGAGTCCCTCTGCCTCCCGCCAGAATTATAGCTTTCATGATTTTTTATTTACACTTTGTAAATATTTTTCCGCAATTTCTTCAGCTTTAGATGAGATTGGTTTCCACCAAGATTCATTGTTTTTATACCATTCTATAGTAAAGTCTATACCATCCTCAAAACTTATAGTAGGATTCCAACCCAGTTCTCGTGTTATTTTTGCATGATTAATCGCGTATCGTGGATCATGACCTGGCCTGTCGGCTGTATGTACTATCAATTCATACGGTTTATTAAGTTTGGCTGCAATAATTTCCGCCACCTGATTGGTGTTGCGTTCACTGTCACCACCTACACAGTAGCTTTCGCCTATTTTCCCTTTTGTTATAACTAGATCGATAGCCTTACAATGATCCAACACGAATAAATAATCTCTCACTGCCAGTCCCTTGCCGTACACCGGAATTTTCTTGTTATTTAATAATCGCGTGATATAGAGTGGAATGACTTTTTCCGGGAATTGAAATGGTCCGTAATTATTTGAGCAATTTGTGATGGTAATTGGTAGCCCGTAAGTCTCGAAATAAGCTTTTACTAAATGATCGGAACCGGCTTTTGATGCTGCATACGGAGATCGTGGGTTATACGGAGTGCTTTCATCAAATTTTGCTTCACTATTTAATTCTAACGTTCCAAAGACTTCGTCTGTTGAGATATGGTGAAATCTTTTATTGCCGTTTATTCTTGCAGCCTCTAGAAGTGTATGAGTGCCTAGCACGTTAGTTCTTACGAATATAGACGAATTTTCTACACTTTTATCTACATGCGATTCAGCCGCAAAATGTACTATCAAATCAACTTCTTTGACTAAATCATTTATCAAATTAAAATTGCATATATCTCCTTGTATAAAATGATATCGTTCACCAAATAGTTTTTGATGATATTTAACCGTTAGAGGGTTGGCCGCATAAGTCATTAGGTCTAAGTTAATTACAGTGTCTCTAGTATATTTTTCTAGCCAATAGCTTATAAAGTTTGATCCTATAAAACCGGATCCCCCAGTTACTAATAGTTTCATAGATGTTGTTTAGATAATATATATTCCCTTATACCTTCTCTCCAATCTGGAAGCTTCGGTAGTCGAGTATTTTTTAGTATCGAAAAATTTGGTACTTTAGCTTTTCTTGGGTAATCAGCTAATCTGATAGGATTTAATTTTACATCTAGTTTAGCTATCTCGTATATGTATTGTACTTGTTCATATCGGCTACATTGGCCTTCGCTGACTGCATGATAGAAACCTGGCTGAATACTTTGCGAATTATCTAAGATATAGGCAATACTTTGTGCGACATAATAGGTATAAGTAGGGACCCCTACCTCATCTTCTACCACATTTAATTCTGTACGTGTTTCCGCTAATTTCAGCATAGTGTCAACAAGGTTTTTCCCTCCCTCTCCAAAAGTCCATTGAACCCTTACAATGTAACTGTTCGGATTATTTTTCATAACTTCAAATTCACCTAGTCTCTTTGTTTCTCCGTAATAGTTATACGCTGGCTGTGTAGGAACGTCAAATTCTGCGTAACCCCTTGGATCATTTGCAGAAAAAACATAATCGGTACTAATATGCATAAACCCTATATTTGCTTCATCTGTTAACTTAGCTAGCTTACCTGGGGCTTTTGTATTAATTTCGAAGACCTTTGGCTTTTCTTCTTCTGATTCTGCCTGTTCTACGTTAGTATAGGCGGCACAATTGATAATAAAATCAGGAGAGTTGCTGAGTAAATATTGTCTTACTTGTTCCGTATTCGTGATATCTAACTCATTTGATCCTGGGTTAGATACCTCATATCCTTTGGATTGCAAAAAAGTGGCAAGCTTGGAGCCAAGCATGCCTTTACCTCCTGTAATTAAAACTTTCATAATTTAAAAGACATCTTTTATTTCTTTAAATAAAGGTAGATTAGCATCTTTTTCTGATACGATAGGATTTTCGACCGGCCACTGAATGGATATGTCAGGATCATTCCATAGAAATCCTCCGTCAGATTCTTTATTGTAAGGTTTTGATACCAAATACTCGAACTCCGTTTCTTCATCTCCTATAACAACAAAACCATGCGCAAAGCCTTCAGGAACGAAAAATACTTTTTTGTTTTCTGCAGATAATTCAACAGATGTCCAACATTTATATGTTGGCGAGTTTGATCGCATATCTACGACAACATCAAGAACTTTACCTTTGATCACACGCACTAGCTTTGCTTGTGCATATGGTGGTTTCTGGAAATGCATGCCTCTAAGTACTTTAGGATGCGATAAGGAGTGATTTAATTGGACAAAGTTTATATTCCTATCCATTCCCATATCTACTAGCTTTTGAAAATTCATAGCTTCATAAAAGAAGCCTCTATGATCCTGAAATACTGTAGGTTCAAATAAAATCAATCCTTCGATCTCTGTGTAGTGTTTGAACATATTCTTACGTTATTAGTGTAGCATGACATGGAAAAATTTCTAGTGGTTATATATATTAAATCATATATAATAATAAATATTACAGTCAAATTTCTATGTATAATCTGATGTTAAAAATAATTGCATTTTTTGCACGTGGTCTTAGACATAAAAATACTACGAATAATAAGCTATTTACACAGAAAGATTACTTTTATTCTGTAAATGATAGTGATCAAGCAGTAAACAAAGTAGCTGTATATACAGCAATATTTGGTAATTACGATAATCTAAAGGAACCAGATAATCCTATTCTCAATGCCGATCTGTATTGTTTTACTGATAATCCTAATTTAACAAGCAATTTCTTCAATGTAATTCATGTTTCCTTACCGTTACCAGATCCAGTACGATCTGCCCGTAAATATAAGATTTTAGGGCATCCGATAGTGAATAAATATCACTACTCTATATGGTTTGATGCTGCTTTTAGACTGAAGTTCACCGATGCACTTGAAGTGATACGCAAGTGCCTACCGGAAGAAAATGAATATCTGGCAGCTGTAAAAAATGCTGAAAAAATTGTATTTATCAAGAGTATGAGTATATTAAAACTGTAAATAATAAGCCTCGTTTTCTTGATCATCAATATATTATGGATAGACAGATAGAAACATATCGTCAGGAAGGATACCAAGAAAATAATGGTTTAATCTCTTCTGGATTTCTGATCAAGAATAATAGATCAAAGGACTTACAGGAATTAATGCAGGCCTGGTGGCAAGAGATAGAAAAATTTAGTCGTAGGGACCAATTGAGTTTTAATTACGTAGTCTGGAAATTACAGAAAAAATATAGAGCCCTTGATATCAATATCTGGGATAATGAATTTGTAAAGTGGGAGCCACATTTAACGTTGCCGCCAGCACCGATATAATAATTTTATCTGTATTTGTTGAGAAAATAGTATGCTTCTGTGTAAATTACACTTTTTATGCTAAGATAAGTCGCTATAAAATATATTCCCATATTTATTGATTTCTTGTCTTTTGGAATTTGTAAGTTTTATTAAAAATAGAAGGTATATAGTTTTGGGAGTCATTTTGGCTCTTGGTTTTGTGTTGCGAATCATTCTATCACGGCTTGGGTATAACTATGATCTCGAGTCTTATTGGATTGTCGGGGAAATTGTTGTTAGAGGAGGTAATGTTTATGCTGAGACACATCGCTATAATTATGGTCCGATATGGTTTTATATTTTAGGACTTGTATACTGGATAACTGACATATTAGGACGTGGTTTCGGATTTTTTGGTTTGTTGATTGCTGTGTTGTTGTCTTTTGTCGATATAGGAATTTTTTATATTCTTTATAAAAAGTTTGGCTTAATTACGGCATCTATCTTTTTTTTGAATCCGGTAAGTATTATTATTACCGGATATCATCGACAGTTTGACAATTTAGCTATCCTGATTGCTTTATATGCAATATATTTGCTAGATCTTGGTGCTTATAACTTCCGAAAAGTTTTATTTATAGCATTTCTCATTGGTTTATCTATAACTGTTAAACATGTCTTCTTTATGCTGCCGGTATGGTTATTTTTTGCACATGCGATAAAAGATATTAAAGTAAAACTAATGTTTTTAGTAATACCACTAACCGTATTTCTTGTCTCATTTGTTCCCTTTTGGCAATTAGGATCAGAAGGCATAATACAAAATGTGTTTCTCTATAAATCATTTAGTAATTCCCCTTTTTGGTATATTTTCGCTCCTGAACCTTTATATGATTTATTAGCCAGTAAGAAAGTTTTTATAGGAATATTAATTATTTGTGGTTTCTTACTGAGAAAATTAAATGTGTTTCAATTAGCTTTGATTTACACGATATTTCTAGTCGTCTTTTCTCCTGCTATAGCAAATCAATACCTAGCAATTCCTTTAGCTGCTATGGCTGTTTATCCAAATATTTTCTTTTTTCTGTATTCATATTTAACGACAGTTTTATTATTAAAAGACAAGGCTGCCCTTGGTGTCACACCGATAGGTCAATATACTGAATTACTTCCATTTGATAACTTGATAATTCATACAAGTATACGAGCTTACGATTTAATTATTGTTACTGGACTTGGTGGACTGGTGATGCTTCTACGGCAGATTTGCAAGTGTCGCTTCCATAAATTAAAATCGGTCGTATATTATTTATTAGGAACTGTGAAATTATGGAAAAAACACGCAAACTTTCTATCGTTATACCTGCATACAATGAAGAAAAAACGATAGCTGCAATTTTGCAGAAGGTTCTAGACGTAAAACTTATTCAAGGATTTGAAAAGGAAATAATAATAGTCAATGATTGTTCCAAGGATGATACCTTAAATATAGCTGAGTCATTGCTAAAACTGATAATCGTATTAGAGTTATTAGTAATTCTAAAAATTTAGGAAAGAGCCGCTCGGTAAAAAATGGAATATTGGTTTCTACCGGTGATTATGTTGTGATTCAAGATGCAGACTTGGAATATGACCCTCAGGATATTGCTGATATGCTTGCTTATGCTGAAAAACACGGTTTTGATGTTGTGTATGGTAATAGATTTGGGAAAAATAATAAGTTTATCTATTGGCAGAATTACTACGGAAATAAGTTTTTATCCTTTGTTGCAAATCTTTTTACTTATTGGCGTATAAGGGTATATATTCCAGATACAGAAGTCTGCTATAAGTTCGTACGTGGGGATGTTATGCGTGAATTGGGGTCAAAACTTCAATCTACTAGTAGTTTTGGTTTTGAACAAGAAATTACAGCAAAATTATCAAAGTACATGTTAAACGGACGCAGATTGAAGTTTGGAATATATCCGATAAGCTATTATCCTCGCACGATAGCGGATGGGAAGAAACTGAAGGCTATTGAAGATGGGCTGAAAGCTTTGAAGGAGATATTATATTACAATCTCTTTGCGGATTAGTTTCTCAAATTGTTTAAATATTAGTGTAAAGGGGTTTGTTACAATTAAAGTATTTGTAAAGTATTTGTGTCAAATCCATAGACTATTAGGTGCTGCAAAGATAATGCTTTATAACAATGGTTTTAGTATCCATCGTACAAACCTTTATGGAGAATGTGTGCAATTTTCATCAGAGATTATGGGATACAAAATAAAGGCACGAGATATAAAAGATGCGTGATTTTAGAATGTCCATGAGATTCCGAGCATTAGGAATCCTAAGTTGAATTTCTTTTTGAAGAGTGCAAGAAATGCAAGAGATATCAAAGTAACCGCGTACAAATCCGCTAGTACTAAGTTTGTAAAATGTTGAAGATAATAGTTTAACTATAAAAAATTACTGAAACTAACTCCAGTATTTCTATTTTGCCTACTAGATGTAACACCCACCTCAATTGATAAAATGACTGAAATTTATCAGGGTAACTTTTATCTATATAACTTGGTATCGAATATATTTGTGGCTTGATTTTTATCACAAGCGTTCTTGAGGCTTGATATAAAACGCAACAATTTAGTGGAATGCATCACTTACTGTTTGTGGCAGATTTTGTCATCTTACCTTGCGTAATTTTTGTCTAGCCCATCGTAAAGGTTTTGTTAGCATCCAGCTCTTACTGGAATAAATTTTAGCGATTTCTTTAGTAAGTTCATCAATTTTTGCTTGTAGATCTGTTTTATTCTGCCTTTCTTGCTCAAGTTCTTGGTTTAAGCTGTCAATTTTTACTTGTAGATCTGCCTTATTCTGTCTTTCTTGTTCTAGTTCTTGGTTTAAGCTGTCAATTTTTGCTTGTAGATCCACTTTATTTTGTCTTTCTTGCTCTAGTTCTTGGTTTAGGCTGTCAATTTTTACTTGTAGATCTGATTTATTCTGTCTTTCTTGCTCTAGTTCACTTTGTATCTTAATAAGTTTATCCTCAAGCCTTTTTGGATACGGTGCAGAAAAAAATATTTTATTGCGCATATCAGCAATATTCGCCTTATTTTCCCCTGTTGCAAAAGCTATAAAATCAGTTTCTAATGCAAGGTTATACATAAACCTATCGTAATCGTAATTTGGGAAGATCTGCTTCATCAAGTCAATGATCCAATCTTTTATGGTGTGCCGAGATTTATTGAGTGCTGGAGATTCTTCATACAGCGTATAAAGTAATGTTCTAAAAATTATAAAGTCAATTGGCAGTCTTTTCTTTGTAACCCACTTCGTATCAATAAAAGCTAGTTCACCTTTACCATTTTCGATTAGGTTCCACGCCGTATAATCTACAGGATAATTACTAAGCTGATAATTTTCTTCATCGTACTGATTAGTTGGAAATCGCTCTAATAAATTCGTTTTTATTAAATTTAGTATATGAATGGACTCATTGAAATCCTGAGCCCATAAGGCTTTTACAAGTTTTATATATAATGATTCACCTTTGATAAAGTCAGATTTATCTGTCAAGCGATATGCATATTCTTCACCAGAAAATTCCCATGTCGCATTTGCAATTTTAAGGGGCTCTCTTTTTACGTAGTACTGACCTTTACCAACTTCTCCTTGTTCTTTAAGAATCTCTACGGAGTGGTGATTTTTCGTATTATTAGGGAAAGAGTTGAAGAATTTTTTAATTATCCAATCTGTTTGTAGGTTTACATCATTAGATTTTGATGCAAGGATAACAAACGAATTCGACATTTCAAATAGCATCTGAGAATTGATTAGATTTTCAATAAACAGAGCTTCCGAGAAAAGATATCTACGGTCGCCAGTATAATCTTCAAAGTATCCTCTCCATAATTCACTCGGAGCTACGTCATAAAAATCTTTACATTCTCGGATCAAAAGCTTTGGTAATTTGTAATCTGGGAAGCAATGATAAAACTGTATATTTGAAAAACCTGAATCCTGTAAAAAACTAGCTAATTCTGGCTTACTAAAGGTAATTGGAGATTTGAACGGATACCCCATTATTCCTGAAAAGAATTTTTCATTATGATCTTCACTGCACCCAGAAAAATATTTAGCGCCGAATTTATTTTCTATTGCCAGAAATAAGATTCCTTTTTCTTTCAAAGTTTTTGAAAGATTTTTTAGAAAGGTGGTGATGGTATTTTTAATAGATGTTGATGTGAAATCTGAATGGTAGTATGGAATGTACTCGAGAACCCCCGTGATGATAGCAAAGTCATATTTTTCTTCTGGTAGATCTGCTTTATAAATATCGTCAACGAAAACCCTTACATTATCAACGAATTTTAATCTTTTTCTTATAACGATGGATCTATCTATATTCCCTTCAATAGCATCAACAAACTGGTTATAGTAGGCAAGAAGTCCTGTTAATATACCAGTGCCTGCTCCTAGTTCTATTACTGAACCGTTATTAATAATATCTTTGAAAGCTTCAATAAGATTTAGTCTTTGATGATCGAGATGATATCTTGTAGGCCAATCTTTGATATATTTTCGAGACTTGTACGGATAGACTGGATTATCTTCTATTTCGTCAAAAATCGCTGACAAATAGGGCTCGCTGGAATCACGATAGTCTAAATTTGCTAACTTTCTATTGATGTAAATGCGTTCAGCAGATCTATAAATGTAATTTTTTAATTTCATCGCTTTTTCTACGTCATTGTATAACTTAAGTGCAACAAATACAAACAAAAGAGGCCTAAATTAACAATAATCTACTACAATTTTGTATGTATTTCGGTATATATCTTTTCTCAATTCTCTTAATATTTTAGTGATAATTTTAAGCATTTCGTAAGAGTACGGGATTTAACAGATTTCTTAAATGATTTTATTGACCCATCGATATCGAATCCTATTCATGTTTAATATTGGTTCTGGTAAGAACGCCGGTGCTGGATTGACTTCATTTACTTCGTACTTAATCATATACATTTTTTGTATTTGTATGGGGTCAAAAATAGGTAATACGTAATAAAGTGCGATAGCATCCTTTATTTTGTAGCTCAATTGACTTTTGAAAGAGATTGGTGAATTCCGGTGTTTTATCTGCGTATGTATATTCTTTTTATTTCGTTTAATTTATATGAATATGGCTCGTTTTGAACGGACGGTAGAGGATAAAATAATTTTGTCTTGAATAACATTGGGGAATCTCCATGGACAGAACTCTGATTTATTTAGATACCGTCATAGAGGTAGGCTTAGTTGGTTGACTGGAGATTTACCTTTTGTAATGCATATTATTCCTTATTTTGTTCTGCTATTTTTGTCTGCAATATTAAATCGAGAGGATAGAAAAAGTTGGTTCGAGGGTTATTTGTGTTTGGGCTAATATTTTTCAATGTGATTTTGATTCTGACTATGGTTTTTATTGCTTGGAGTAAGGATTTTGAAAATATAGATTGTGTACCATGGCCGATATTTCATACCGTTACTACTTTTATTTACTTTGACGTTAAGTAATCGTAGATTTGTGTTCAGACCTCAAAATAAAGGATGGAATTTGTACTTACTTTTGTTGATTTTATACTCGATGTTATCAACTGTATTTTTATCATTTCTATGATTTTAGTAAGTAAGATTTCGGCAGTCTTGTTATGCCTGTGTTTCTATTTTCTACTAATAATCCTTGTTGAATAATTCTTTGATTTTAAAAACTAATCATTTAACTTTTTTAATCGGAAAAATATTGTAGAATGCATAACGCTAGGTTGTTTGTCTGGAAATTCTATGTATTTTAATATAATATAAAAGACAGATACTTGATTTTAATGAAAACTAAGTCGTTAAATAGAGGCTCGTGAACATTGAAATTAAGCGTGTCCAGTTTTGTCTTTTTACTTAGGTTTTTTTGATTTAAGCAGACGATGAAAGATCTTTTTTACCATATTGTATTCAAGGTTCGAAGGTTAGTTGGACTTATTCGAATTAGCCTAAGGATAATAAGAATATTCGGGTTTGGTGTATTTTTTAAGAAATTGAAGTGTTTTATTCTTAAGCGTCTGGGGTACTATCAATGTTCATCCCACAGTAACGGTATTGATTTAAATTCTCATTACGATGAGTGGATATCGCGAACGAGGTATAATTCGTACGAGTTAAAACTAAAAGAGCATGCGATTACAAAATTTAAATATAAACCTTTAATTTCGATTATCTTTCCCGTCTATAACGTCGATGAAAAATGGTTGCGGTTGGCATTAGATTCTGTACGTTCTCAAATTTATAAAAATTGGGAACTTTGTATAGTTGACGATGCATCGACCCTTCCCCATATTAAGCCAGTTTTGGAAGAATATAAGAATCGGGATCCACGAATAAAGGTGCATTATTCTGATACTAATGAGCATATTTGTGGTGCTTCCAACAGGTCATTGGATATGGCAACAGGTGAATTTGTCTTTCTAATGGATAATGATGATGAAATTGAACCGAACACCCTGTATGAATTTGTGAGAGTCCTAAATGAAAAAGATGGGCATTTGGATTTCATTTATCCTGACGAGGATCAAATAACTCCCGACGGTAAGCGAGTAAATCCTATTTTTAAACCTGATTGGTCTCCTGAAACTATACTTTCTATGATGTTTGCTACTAGAGGTTTGTTTCGAACTGAAATAGTACGAAGTATTGGAGGGTTTAGAAAAGGCTACGAAGGATCTCAGGATTATGATTTGGTACTACGTTTTAGTGAAAAGACTACAGTTGATCGGATTTATCATATTCCGATGATTTTGTATCATTGGCGAAGGGTACCTGGTTCTACCGCAGAAAATTATAATGCTAAACCTTATGCACGCTTAGCAGCACGTAAGGCATTGGAGGATACGATCAAGAGAAGACGGATGGAAGCAATTCTGGAAGATGGGTTAACTCCTCCTAGCTTTCATATCAAAAGAAAAATTAGAAACAATCCAAAAGTCTCTATCATAATACCTACCAAAGACTTATTAAAATATGTCAAAAGGTGTATAGAAAGTGTTGAAAAAAAGACTGTTACCGACGGGTTTAATTACGAAATTATACTAGTAGATAATAATTCGGTACAACCGGAGAGTTTGAGATATTTTGAACATTTAGCGAAGAGACACAAAGTATTACAATACACCAAACCTTTTAATTATTCTGCTATAAATAATTATGCGGTACAACACGCTGATGGAGATTATTTACTTTTTCTCAATAATGATACGGAGGTAATAAATCCAGAATGGCTGTATGAAATGCTACAATTGGCTCAAGAAGACGAAATAGCAGCTGTAGGAGCAAAATTAATATTTCCAGATAATACTATTCAACATGCAGGAGTACACATTTATATCGATAGAGTAGCGGAACATACATTTTATAGGTTTGATATGATGAACGAAGGATATCTAAGTCGAATACAAATTATCAATAATGTATCTGCAGTGACAGGAGCGTGTCTGATGATAAAACAAAGTTTATTTGAAAAGTTAGGGGGTTTTGATGAAGTAAATTTGCCTGTAGCTTTTAACGATGTAGATTTGTGTCTAAAAGCACAAGAGGCAGGATATAGAAATGTATATACACCCTTTGCGCGATTATATCATTACGAGTCATTGTCAAGAGGATATGAAGATACTCCAGAGAAAATGGCAAGGCTTAATAGAGAACAAGAATATATGCTGAAAAGATGGAAAGATTATTTAACTCAGGATAAATACTGGAATCCAAATTTAATAATGGAAAACGGCATGTTCTTTTTGAACTTTGATGTGAAAAAGATTATATAAAGATGACGGTATCAGATTCCTTCCCTTTGAAGATTTAGGTTTATAGCTGGGTCGGATTTTTCAATGTTTTTTATCAAAATTGTAAGTTATAACAATCTACAGAAAGTTATGAAATTTTTCCCAGTATTTAACTTTATAAATTTTATAATGTGTTGCGTTGGATTTCAGGTCATATCACTAATGTACTTGTCTATCATATTGCGCCCTATGCCTTCCACTTTGTGGTCTTTAAGGTAAAGTACATTGGTTGAATATTTACGCACAGTCTCCATGTTATGTCCCACGTAAATAAAAGTTTTACCTTGTGCAATCATGCCTTCAATTACTTTTAGAGCTTTTTTCTGAAAACTTATGTCTCCAACAGCAAAAACTTCATCTAAGAGATAAATGTCACCTTGTGCTTGAGAGGCGACTGCAAAGGCTAAACGTACCTGCATACCGCTTGAGAAATTTTTGAGTTGTACATATTCAAACTCTTTTAATTCTGCAAATTCTAAAATTGCTTCATATTTTTCATCAATTTCCTTTTTTGTCATTCCCATGATAATTCCATTTAGATAGATATTTTCACGAGCAGTCAACTGAGGATTAAAGCCTACACCAAGCTCAAGGAAGGGAATAATATGGCCTTGTGTTTGTATGTATCCTGTATCAGGTTCATATATACCTGCAATGATTTTAAGCAGCGTACTCTTTCCTGCTCCATTTTTCCCTATGATACTAAAAAAATGTCCTTTTCTAACTTCAAAGTTTATATCTTCTAAAGCCCAAAATCTTTGTTTTGAGAGAGCTCTCTCTTCTTTCATTGCCCTTAAAGAAAAAATATTCCAAAAGTATGCCCTTAACTGATCGTGTTTAGGTCGTAATGCCGGAAACGACTTACTAATATTTACAGCTTTTAAAACTACAGATGCTTCCATTGTGTATGTACAATATTTTTAAAAATACTCCGCGATTTTCTTTATTTGTTTCTTATAGAAATTATAACCAATATAAAATAGTACTAAAAATAAGGACATAACAGCTAATACATTTAGCTGTAAAGTTATATTGTTTTCCATGATTGCTTCACGGGCGCTAATTAACAGTACTGAGACGGGATTTAGCCAATATAGAATCAATCCAAAGATTTCATTTTTTGATGCAAGTGCTTCATATGAATAAAACACAGGCGTCATCCAGAAAAGTAATTGATTAAATAGCTCCCATATTTGTTTGAGGTCGCGAAATCTAACATACAGTATACTCAGAAACATAGAAACTGTAATAATAAGCATATAAAGAATTCCTGAACATAGAAAGTACCAAAATACATCCATTAAGCTTGGTCTTAGCCCATTAACGAATACGAATATAAAAACAATAATTGTGTTAATCAGAAAATTAACAAGAGCTATCGAAGTCGATGATATAAGTACAGTGTACCTTGGAAAGTTGACTTTTGTTATTAATCCAGCTCTACTTAATAGCGAGTCTAATCCTAAGTTGGTACCCTCCGTCCAAAAAGAGATAAATACATTTCCTATCAGTAGGTAGATGACGAAATGTTCCTCTTGAAACGGGAATATATTCGTTAAAACCAGATATAAAATAAGAAAAATACTAAAAGGTTTTATAAGCACCCATATAAAACCCAATATTGAATCATTATATTTGAGTTTAAAATCCGTACGCCACAATATCCAGATCAGGTCAATAGTATTTCGCTTTTTTAGACTTGCCAACATAGACGTCAATACTTTAGTAACTATATCCATTGGGATATTTCGAAGTCCATCGCCATTGATCCTGTATTGATTTTTTTATGTCCCTTCGAGGTTTCCATCCAAGAATATATTTAGCTTTTGAATTATCAGCATATAGGGTTACTGGATCGCCTTGACGAGGTCCAACTACTTCGTAATTTAATGTTTTTCCGCTAATTTCCTGCGCTAACCTGAAGATTTCCAGACAACTAGTTTTCTGGCCCGTAGACAGATTCAAAATCATCATTTCTCCTCGATTAAAACTTTTTTCAGCTGCATCTAGATGTGCTGTTGCTAGGTCAGATACATGTATGTAATCTCTTTCTTGTGTACCATCGGCTGTATCAAATTTATCCCCGAATAGATATACTTTTTCTCTTTTACCTACTAGGGTGTGCATTACTAGGGGTATAAGGTTAGTAGTGTGTCGAGGATCTTCCCCGATTTCTCCGCTTTCATCTGCTCCTACTGCATTAAAGTATCGAAACGCCACCGCTTCTAATCCATAATCTTTCGTAAAACTGTTGATTACCTTCTCCATCTCAAGCTTTGTTTTACCATAGACGCTAATAGGGTTTGTTGGTGATTGTTCTGTAATAGGCATTCGATCGAGGATACCGTACGTTGCGGCACTCGAAGAGAATATGATTTTACGTATATTCTGTTTTATCATTTCTTCCATAAGTATTACAGTAGCCTCAACATTGCTCCTATAGTACTTTTCCGGTTCTTTTTCACCTTCACTTACTGATTTATATGCAGCAAAATGTATGACTATCTCCGGTTTGGTATCCTTCAATGCATCAGCAATATCTTCTCTATTTCGTAGATCACCTTGTATAAAAATAATTTGTCGATTTGCTAAGGTTTGTACTCGGTCAAGAGCCTCACGATAACCTCTTTCCAAAGAGTCAAATACAAATACTCGATGGTTTCTTCGTAAGGCTTCAAGCACGGTATGTGAGCCTATGTAGCCTGCTCCTCCTGTTATAAAAATGTTCATACTTTTATTATATTAAATTAATATAAAATAAACATGTGATAAAAACTATATGCTTACCTCTTTGGGAGTCTAGTTTTGTGACTGTGGCTCTTCAGATGGTGATGGAGTTACAGTATTTCCCAAAGATTCCAAAATTGCCTTCTCTATATTTTCAAAAGTTGGATTAGTTATCTGTTTGCCATTAACATATACGGTTGGCGTTGCCATGATGTTCTTTTCTTTTGCTTCCCTTTTATATTCATTTATTACGTTTCTGTAATATTTATCTTCAAGTTCTTTTTTGAATTTCTCAATATCACTTATTCCTACTTCTTTAGCATATTCTACAAAGGTATTTACATTCCATTTTTGTACTTCTTCGCTTGATTGTTTAGAATATAAAATTTCTACATATTCAAAAAACTTGCCTTGGGCTCCAGCTGCTTCAGCCGCCTCTGCTGCATCATCTGCTCTAGCGTGTATCGGTAAAGGCAAATGTTTAAATATGAACTTTATCTTATCGGAATATGTTTCTTTAAGCCGTTTTTCTGTATCAAACCAAAAAGCTTTACAAGCGGGGCATTCTAAATCACCATAATACTCTATCACAACACTAGCTTCAGGATTACCCCAAAATCTCTCTACTCTTTCTGCCTGTGATGTATTGTTTTCGGGAAGTATCTGGATAATACCGAATATTGCAGCAACCGATGCTAACAATGCAATGAGAGTAATTACCGCAGGATGTTTCAAATAGTTTTTTATGTTTTTTAGGTTCTCCATAATACTATGTTATTTCACCAGAATTATCACTACACGTCAACTTCATTTAAGCTCGGTAGGAGGTCAAAATATTTTGAATGGATAATGTGTGGCAATGTGTTAATCTTTTGAATCTCTATATTATCCTTGCCATTACATATCACACATCCTTCTTCCAATACAGATACAATAAAGCTCTCTTTCTTTTTTATTAAATCCTTGATTTCATCCTCTGTGTAAACAAGTGTGTCGATTAATGGAATGGCTCCTGAAGAATTTAAAATTTTCTCCAGAGCAGTTTTACGTTGGATAAAATCTTCTTGTGATTCCGTGAGAATGACGAGTATATCAATGGATGAGTATTTTTTTTGTTCTCCACGGGCATAACTGCCAAAAAGCACTATTTCACAAAGATTGTCCCTAGCCCAGGCTTTGATTATATCGACAGCTTCGACTAAACGTTCAATATCTCTTTGATTAAGTTTAATATGATTTTCGCTTGATTTATACATATTTTTGCGTCCTCTGCATCTATATATTCATGTGGTGTTTCTAAATTGCCAGGTATTAAAAATGGGTACCTTGCACTAAAAGTATAAGACTGCAGCTCAGTAATGTCTAGACGAATACCACGAAATCTAGCATCTATATTCTTGATCATACCGATAAGTACACCTAGTTTGTGGACTTTAGGAGCCGATTTCCCGTGATATACAATAACTGCTTTTAATGCTTTCTCTGCTGCCTGTCCAGCTTGAAAACAAGACCACTCATAAAATCCGTTTTTACGACTAATTTCCGCAGCCTGTAAATCATATTGTGCTTGCATCAACCATACATGAAAGCGGTAGTGTTGTCGATGCCCGTCGTAATTACTCATTACAGAGCATTTTAGGATAAAATATTTTAGATTTCCATTTTAATGTCGGACTATCTTGAGATTCAATGACAAGGCCAATATTTCAGATACATTTTAGATAAATAACTAAACTTTTTTGTATAATGAGCTTTGTGAAAGATCATCCTGTTAAAGCATTATTACCCACACTGCCTACATTACCAGGCAGTTATATCTTTAAAGATAAAGATGGAATAGTTTTGTATGTTGGAAAAGCAAAGAATTTACGGAAAAGAGTCAGTTCATATTTTCAAAATTACAAGGACTTGACAGCCAGATTGCAGTTAATGATAGATCAAGCAGTAACAGTAGAAACTTATACGGTCGAATCCGAGGTAGAAGCTTTGATTTTAGAAGCTTCTCTCATAAAAAAATATAAACCAAAATACAATGTCTTACTCAAAGATGACAAATCTTATGCCTGGATTAAAATCACAAAAGATCCCTATCCAATCATCTATCGTACTCGTAATACAAAAGATAAGAATGCCATCTACTTTGGACCATTTCCAAATGCTCAGGTTAGAGATCAAGTTTTAAATTTTTTAAGGAAAGAATTTCCATATCGCACATGTAGTTATCAAATTACAGATGAAGATAACAAAAAAAGAGCTGAAAGGCGTAAAAATGGGGAAATTGTCAGGTCGCGGCTTTGTACTTTTTATCATATAGGACGGTGTGGGGGTCCTTGTGAAGGTCTAATATCGCAACAGGAGTATTTAGAGAATATCAACGCAATAAAGAAATTTTTACAGAATAAGAAGAAAACACTAGTGCATGAATTAACTCAAAAAATGAAATCTTATGCTCATAATCTGGAATTTGAGAAAGCCGCGAAAGTAAAGCAACAAATCGATGAACTCACATATGTTTCTCAAAAATTAATGATAGGCTATGGTGATGATGAAGATGACGTAATGCGCTTGATGTATCAAAGAATTATGAAGGGTCTTGAATTTCTTATTAAGGATTTAAAAGTCGGACAATACAGATTACTCTATAAGAATGCTCCAAAGTTATTTGGCAAATCTTTAGATGAAATTAAGCAATTACGGTCAGAATATTTGGATAAATTTAGAATTGAGTGTTTTGATATATCGAATATTTCAGGAACTAATCCTGTAGGATCTATGGTTGTTTTTGAAGGAGGAATACCAAAAAAAAGCCACTATAGAAAATTCAAAATTAATGTAAAAAATACACCTGATGATTTTGCAATGATGCGTGAAATGCTTTTACGTAGGTTTACTTATCTCAAGCCTAAGAATAAATTATTTAATCTTGATGAACATAACGCCCAAATCCTCAATAAATTAGGGATTACTAATGATAGTTTAAAAACGAATTCGAATATATCTGAATTAAAATCTCAAGAAGATGAATCATTTTCATCAACGCCTGATTTAATAATAGTTGATGGAGGTAAAGGGCAGCTAAGTGTAGCTGTGGATGTGTTACATAGCTTAAAATTAGACCATTTGTTTGTTTGTGCCCTTGCTAAAAAGCATGAAGAGATCTTTGTACCTGGGCAAAAAACAAGTCATACATATGATGACCATAAAGACACTTTATTTCTATTACAAAGGATTCGTGATGAGGCTCATAGATTTGGTCTCACTTATCATAGGGATAGACGGAGTAAAGCAATGTTTAGTTAAATTCTTTCGCATCATTTTATCTCATATGTATTTCATCCTTGTTCTGATAAAATCTATACTTTATATATACAGAAAAAGTCCGTATAATACTCTTAAATAATATTTATGGGTAATCAAAAGAAAGTTTTTTTTATATTGTTGATACTTGTAACCTTAGTCATTGCCTGGTTTATAAGTAAATTTGTTCATGTAATTTCACTTGCTGTGCTTACAGTTCTAGCTTTTAACCCCGTTTATAAATGGTTTCTTTATAAGCTGAAAGGTAATACAAATCTAGCGTCCTGGCTGACGCTAATAGTAGTAATTTTTGCTCTTATTTCACCTTTGATTCTAGTGGGTACTTTGACTACCTATCAAATCACGCAGATTGTCTCAGATTTGAATCGGTTTGAATTTGAAACATCTTCATTAGGTCAGATTGTTAATACTAAAGTAGAAGAATTAAACCAATTGATTGCTTCTTATTCTATTAATTACAAGATAACTATCGAAGATATTAATGCGAATCTATATAATGTAGCTAGAAGTGTTTTAGGTTTTTTACTCAGTAAAATTGGTAGTGTTGGTACAGCTCTTCCAGAACTCATTACTGATACGATTTTATACATTGTATTAACTACATATCTTTTTTCAACACAGAAAAAATTAGTTTACAATATAAGAAAAATAAGCCCCTTACCTGACGATATGACTATGATGTATCTAAATCGTATAGTAGCAATGGCAAGATCTATGATTAATGGTACTTTTACCATAGCGTTTGTACAAGGAGTTGTTGCTGGTGTTGTGATGTGGATTGCCGGTGTCCCATATACGTTATTTTTTACTTTTCTAGCTATAGTTTTGGCTGTAATTCCTTTAGTAGGTGTGGGGTTTCTCTTGTTCCCTATTGCTTTTGTTCTTGCTATCACCGGTAATGTATTTGGTGCAGTTTTAATAGTTGCAACTTTTGTTATAGTTATATCCAATATAGATAATATATTAAGACCTAAATTGGTCGAACAAGAGGCTAAGCTACCTGAAGCAATAACTCTTTTAGGTATTATTGCTGGTATAAGTGTTTTTGGCTTTTTAGGTTTGATTTTTGGTCCGATTTTGATGGTGATTGCATATACAACATATGATCTGTATCTGAAATATTACGCATTTTCTATCAAAAGTATCCTGAGTAAAAATTGAGATAATTCTGTATGGATTTTATTACTAAGTTTTTAAGAAGTTTTCTTTACGCATTCAATGGATGTCTTTTAGTGCTTAAAGAGCGCAGTTTTAAGATACATTTGTTTGTTGCGCTGATAGTTATTGTTAGTGCTTTTATTTTTAATTTATCACTTATCGAATTAATAATAATTATTCTACTTATATTTATGGTTTTCAGCATCGAAACTATGAATACAAGTATAGAAAAGTTAAGTGATATTATCAGAGACGAATGTCATTTATCGTATCAAGCTACTAAAGCTCCTCGTGATCTTGCTGCTGCATCAGTCTTTATGGTCGTAATTAGTGCTGTGATAATAGGTCTCCTGATTTTGCTTCCGAAAATAATCCAAATACTTTTTCGTCAGTAGACTAAGGGCGATTAATAGTTTTTTACTAGTCTAATTCATTTATCTTTGCTAAAATCGAAAGACATAAAGTGGTGCGTTAGCTCAGTTGGTAGAGCAGCTGCCTCTTAAGCAGCCTGTCACTGGTTCGAGTCCAGTACGCATCACCATTCTTGGTATTTTCTCAATTTTGATAGCAGGTAAGATTAAAAATACTTCCTGTGTTGTTTTCTGATATAATATTTTAGCTATCGTTTTCTATTGGCGGGATGGCGGAACTGGTAGACGCGCTAGTTTCAGGTACTAGTGTCTATTACAGACTTATGGGTTCGAGTCCCATTCCCGTCACCAATATTAAACTTACAGGAGTTTTGCTGATTGATTCAGCTGTGCGAAGGGCGGCAGAGAACGGAAACACTGACCTGAAATCCCTTGCGATTTTTGTATTTGTTCTGCCCAAAAAAGAATTTTTGCCATAATAAAGTTGCGCCCACGAATCAAGGAACTCCCTTTATGATTTTAGTAATTTGTGGTTCATATCTTTTCATTAAAAGAGCGTTTGAAATAACACTAACCGACGAAAAAGCCATCGCAGCAGCGGCAATAGCTGGATTTAAAAGCCAACCGGTGAAAGGATATAAAATTCCGGCAGCCAGAGGAATACCAACAATGTTGTAAAAGAAAGCCCAAAAGAGATTTTGTTTGATTTTGTTTAATGTGTATTTGCTCAAGTCAATCACCGCGACAACATATCGCAAATCGTCTTTAATCAAAACTATTTCTCCAGTTTCCATCGCCACATCCGTGCCCGAGCCCAAAGCGATTCCTAAATCTGCTTGAGCCAAAGCCGGAGCGTCATTTATTCCGTCGCCAACCATTGCCACAACAAATCCTTCACTTTGCAATTTTTGGATCTCGGCCGATTTTTCTTGCGGCAACACCTCAGCCAAAACCTTGTCTATGCCGACCTGTTTGGCGATGGCCTGTCCAACTCTTTTATTATCCCCGGTAATTATCGCTACTTTCTTGCCCATTGTATGGAGCATTTTAACTGCTTCTTTTGAATAATCTTTGAGAGTATCCGCGACCGCAATAATGCCGATTATATTTTTATCTTCTGCTAAAATCATCACTGTTTTGCCCTGATTTTCTAAGGCAATCATTTTTTCCTCTACTAAATTTGGGTCAATCTGATTATCAATCATCAATTTTCTTGTACCAAAAAGTATTTTTTTATTTTCTAACTCAGCCGAAACTCCATGGCCGGGTATGGCTTGAAAATTTTTAACTTCGGAAAGATTAATCTTTTTTTCTTTTGCTTTATTGACAATCGCTTGAGCTAAAGGGTGTTCGGAATGTTTTTCCACCGATGCCGCGATTTGCAAAATTAAATTTTCGCTAATATCATTTTTAATTTTTATCACGTCGGTAACACTTGGTTCACCCTTAGTTAAGGTTCCAGTTTTGTCAAAAATAACTATATCCAAATTGCAGGCGATTTCCAGAGCTTTGCCGTTTTTAATTAAAATTCCGTTTTTTGCCGCCAGTCCTGTTCCCATCATCACCGCGGTCGGCGTTGCCAAACCTAAAGCGCAGGGACAAGCAATAATTAAAACGTCCACAAAAACCGTTAGAGCGAAAGCTAATGGCTGTCCCAGTAAAAGCCAAACAGCAAAGGCAAAAACAGCAATACTAATTACAGACGGAACAAAATAAAAAGAAACTTTGTCCGCCAAAAGCTGGATCGGCGCTTTGGAGCCCATCGCTTCTTCAACTATTTTTATAATTTGGGCCAACATCGTATCTTTGCCTACCCGAGTTGCTTTAAATTTCAAAACGCCGGTTGTATTGATAGTCGCGCCGATTACTTCATCGCCTTTTTTCTTTTCTACTGGGATACTTTCGCCGGTAATTGCTTTTTCATCAACGCTGGAGTGGCCGTCAACAACAATTCCGTCAACTGGTATTTTTTCTCCGGGTTTAACCAAAATAATATCTCCGATTTTCACTTCAGAAATGGGGATTTTTACTTCTTCATTATTTTTTATTATTGTTGCTTCTTTTGGCTGAAGCCCGATCAATTTTTTAATCGCTTCACTGGTTTTTCCTTTGGTTATCGCTTCAAGATATTTCCCTAAAGAAACAAAAACTAAAATCGAAGCTGCACTTTCGTAGTAGAGATGAGCTTCAATTTTTACGCCCCAAAATGTCAAAATGGAAATGACTAAGCTGTAAAAATAGGCGACGGCCGTGCCAATAAAAATAAGTGAATCCATATTCGGGGCCAACCGCAATAAATTTTTGAAACCGGAAGTCCAGATATTAAAACAGGCAACAATAACAGCCGTGGTTAAAGCAAACTGGATAATAGTCCCGTAACTTTCAAAAATTGTCGGCATTGGCAAGCTAACAAGCATTTCGCCCATTACCATATAAATAATTGGTAAACTAAAAATCAGTGCAGAAACGAACCGTTTTTTTAATTCCTGAATTTCTTGTCCCCACTCTTCTTTATGGTAGTCGTGCATTTCTTGATCAATAATTTCTTCCGCTGCCTTGTATCCTAATTTTTCAACGATATTTTTAATCTTGGCAATGTTAATTTCAGCATCATCAAACTCCAAATAAAGTTTTTCTAAAGCGAAATTAACATTAGCTGATTTAACTCCTGTCTCTTTCCTTATAGCGTTTTCAATATTAACTGCGCAAGAAACGCAATGCATGCCTGAAATCTTTAGGATTGCTCTTTCCATAGTTGTTTAAAATAAATTTTCTATTTATTTTCTTTTTTTAATTAGCAAACTCCTCTTTTCTTTTCTATGACCTCAGCTATTAATATTAAAAGAGGCGTTTTTATTTTCCTTATGTCATTTTTCGTTGTGTTTATAGTTTTAGTATAAGAGTTGTTTTCTATTGTGTTTTTGTATCAACTACTTCAATAGTTCCAGAAACCATTCCCATCCAACAAGAAAATTTGTATTTACCTGGTTTTGTAGGTGTGAATTCCTTAACGCTAATTTGTCCCGGAGTTAAAGAAATTTCGTCGGGGAAAAGAGTCTTAGAGACAATAGCGTTAGTGCAACCTGAAGTACCAATATCCTTAATTTCCCATCTTACCGGAATGCCAACCTTCACTTTAAAATAATTTGGTTCATATTCATAACTTGAGGCATTCATTTTTATTACTTGTTTACCATTAACTATTGGCGGCAATCCCTCTTCGTTTGAAGAATTTTCTTTTGGCAATGCCTGGTGGTTAAAACTTAATCTAACATCGCTTAAACTTGGTAGACTTAAAAGATTTAATTGAGCGTTGATGTTATATAAGGCGAAAAACAAAACCAAAATACCTGCCGCTTTCAAAAAATTATCAGACAAACGAGGTTTTTCTAAAAATTTCACTGAAGAAAAACCAATAGCTAAAAGTCCAGGAGTAGTTCCCAAAGCAAAAAAGAACATAATCAAAAATCCTTGCAAAAAACTACCGGAGATTAAAGCCAAGCTTTGAGCGGTAAGGGTAAATCCACAAGGCAAAAAGAAAGTAAAAGCGCCTAAAAGAGCTGGTATATATTTTCCTTGAAATTTTGTTTCATTAGCGATAAAACGAGTAACAAATTTTGGCATCGTAATTTGAAATTTTCTAAATGTTTTTACTCCCAACATTTGAAGTCCGAGCCCGATCATTAAAAACGACACTAGAAAAACCAAAAGGGATGTAAATACTGGAGAAATTTGAAGTTTTGAGCCTAAAGCACCAATTAAACCGCCAAAAAATCCATACGATAAAATTCGTCCAAAATTAAACATTAAATGGGGCTGAAGTTTTTCAAAAGTTGAATTACTTTTTGCAAAAACTTCCTGCCATTGTTTTGCCAAAGATAAAACTAATCCACCAACTAAAGCGGCGCAAGAAGAAAGACCGGCAATTAATCCTAAAATAAAGAAAGTAGGTAGAGATGAATTAGCTGAAACATTAACTAATCCAGCAACAAAACTATTTTTAAAAAGAAAGAAGAAGACAATTATCAAAAAAGCGCTGCCTAAAGTAATTAAGAAAGAACTATTTTTTTCTTCTTTAAATGGCTCATTCGAAAATACATAACCTTCTTTTTTAAAAAGATGATTCAATTCTTTTACCTTTGGTAGTTTATTTTCATAAATTATTTTTATTTCTCCTTGATTTGCTGATGCATCGACTGATTTTACTCCTTCAATTTCCAATAATTTTTTTTCAATTAAAATTTCACAGGAAGCGCAATGCATTCCTTTGACATAATAAATATGTTCTTTTGTGTTTTTAGTCATATATTTTTTTGAATTAGTCATATATTTTTTTGAATTATTTATTAAATAATTTTGTAACCTTTAAAATTTCTTTGGTCATTTCTCTTTTTCTTTTCTCGTTTTTAGTTTCCATTGCTTTTTTGAAGCAGGTGTTAAGATGATTTTCCATCAGCATTTGATGAGCGGATTTCAAAAGGCCAATCACGGCCGCGTTTTGCTGCATAATATCAATGCAGTATTCGTCAGCCTCCACCATTTGAATAATCTTGGATATTAAGCTTTGGGCTTTTTTGAAATTGATGAGTGTTTTTTCTTTTTGAGTAGTCATATTTTTGAAAATTTAATAATTATTTACTTATCCATACCCCGACCATAGGTATAGGTCATATTATAACAAATGGTAAAATTGCTGCAATAACAAATCTATTTCTTACCGTATTTGTGATAAATTAAAAGCATAGCATGACTAACCTCACCCATCGTCCAATTTGAAGCCCCGCCACCCTGCTCGTTCAGAGCAGATTCCCGCAAAAAAGTTTTTTTACCTTTTTAGAATAAAAAACCGCGCACCAAATCAAAAAATCCGAAGAAAATTTTTTTACTGGACAGCGAGCGGCGGCGGGGCGGAGCGAATCAATTTATTTCAAAATAGGTTCGGCTTTCGTCAAACAAACGCACCATAGGTGGTTCTTTTTTCTTATAAGATTTCAGCATTGATAATATAGTTTTTATTACAAAAGTCCTCTAAATAAGGTAAGGAGTCTAACATATTTATATTGTATCTAAAGATTTTTATAGGACTGAATACTATTAAATTAAACCAAGAAGTTTTACGATATTGGTGTATATTTCGCTTTTTGTTATGCTATTTTTGACTTCATCGTAATTTTTTTATTAAGCTTTATTCAGATGTCTTTTATCAAGTCTAGAATTATGGATTCTAAGTTTAATTTTGATAGGCTGTTTTATTTATTGTATGTGTTAGCTGGATTGTTGGTAGCTACGGGATTAATCTTAACTGTAAATTTTTTCCCTTATTCAAAGTCTGTGTTTTATCAGCGTAATGTCCAAAGTTATTCTGTGTATCCTACTATAGAACTAGTTTGGACTGATGTGAAAGAGTTTAATTATCCTTTTGTGTATTACGCATGGATCCCGCATTTTGATTTTATGCGAGGTTTGTCGAGTGCTAGTAATTATAGACACCTAATCGAAGAAGTACATTTCGCAGGAGCCTCGGTAGGATCCAGTGGTGATCTTATTTTATCAAGTAATTTTGATTATGCCCTAAATACTTTAAATCAAAATAATTTAAAATTTGGCGTGAATATATTATCTACCAATCCTCTTCATACTAGGGCAATTCTGAAGAAAGATTTTAAGTATTTATTTGATTTTGCTATCAAGATCAAAAATCAGTACCAGTTCTTCTCTACTCTTAATCTAAATTTTGAAAGAGTTTTTAAAGAAGACATTGCATTATTTTTAGAAGTAATTAGTCAGCTTAATGAACAATTAGAAAAATATAATATCAATCTCTTTGTATCTGTATTTGCACGATCTCTAAATAGTAATATCCATAATTTGACTTTAGATAATATAGAAAATCTTATTCATTTAGTTAAAGTTGTAGATCGTCTAGTCTTACTTTTCTATGATTACGCTTTGTATAATGGTGGTATTGGAAATACACCGATGTACTGGCTAAAGGATACTCTTGAAACTATTTCATATGAGCAAAGAGCCAAGTTGATTGTGGGATTGCCTTTATATGCTTATGAGTTTGACGATAAGTATGAGGTTATAAGAGCGTACACTTATCAAGAACTAAATGATAAGTTCGATCTGACTAAAGCTGTAGTAGATCAGGAAAGAGATGAAATGTTTTTGCAAAATGGTAATAATAAGATTTACTTTCTAGATAAAAATCGCCTTGTGAACCGTAAAAACTTATCAAAACAATTCGGTATCTATGCGTTTTTCTATTGGCGTTTAGGTGGAGACTTAGGGGTTGGATTTGAATAATTAAATAATTGACAGAATCCTAAGTTAATAAAATCCACTGAGAAACAGAAAAGGAAAACCTATAAAATTATAAAAATCCATGCCACCAGAAAGCTGGATATCTGGACTGTTATTCATTTGCTGCGGCTGAGTTTACGGGCACTACGTGAACAACTTTTTTACCTCTCTTGTATCCTGTAGTATTTCGAAACTGTACAACACCATCAATTTTTGCATAGAGAGTGTAATCCCTGCCCATGCCGACATTCTTACCTGGAAGATATTTAGTTCCTAGCTGCCTTACTAAAATAGATCCGGATTTCACTTTTGTTCCAGTGTAAACTTTTACTCCTCGCCTTTTACCTCTTACATTCCCCTTTTGTCGAGCTGTTGATTTTGCTGCTGTGACGTGAGCCATAATAACTTTTAATTATTTAATATTATTAAAGATAAAATATTTCTAAGCAGATTTCTGTTTTGTTTTTTTTGCACGTTTGGCCGTTTTAACCCGTGTTTTGGCGGAAGCTATTTCATCCGAATTACTATTCTGTACTACATCATTTGTGGATGCTTTTTTCACACTAGTTTCTCCGTTAACTGACAGAACCTCAACCACTGACAAAAGCTGTCTGTGACCTTTTTTCCTTCTATATCGAGATTTTGCACGAAACTTTATTACATGTAACTTTTTCCCTTTTTTATTTTCTACGACGTTAAATATAACTTTGCCCTCATTTACAAGCAATTCGTCCCCTTTTGTACTTAATAAAACTTCGGCTTCAACAGGCTCACCTATCTTGTAAGATAAGCGATTTACTTCTAATCTATCACCGGCTTTTACTAAATGTTGTGATCCTGCCAATTTAATAACTGCTATGTTTACCATAATATAAACTCCTCGATTTATAACTAATATAACGATACCGTGTTAATGATACCAGACTATAATGTTCATGCCAAGATCTAGGCTACTCTTAATAAGTCTAGTGTACTAGTATTTACTCCTGCAAAAACTTGTGAGCCAATGACAATAGCTATTAGATCACCGCTTTGTATAATTCCAATACTTTTTGCATGATTTATGACCTGTTGAATAGCTTCATCCCGATTTTGGCTTAAAGATGGTATCGCATAGGCGTATATCCCCTTTGACAGGGCTAACTTCCGTGCCCAATCTTCAGATAGTGTAAAAGCATATATGGGTTGTTTAATATTAAATTGTCTTAAAATCCGTGCAGTAAAACCGGTTTTAGAAAAAACTATGATACTTTGTATATTCATTGTTTCACACGCTTGAGCGCCTGCTTTTGCTATAGTGATAGCGCGATCTGCATCATCGAAGTTTTTCTGATTGTAATAACTAATTTTATCGTTTATAGTATGATATTCTTCGTATTTGGTGTGAGGTTCTATAAAGCTTGCAACTTTATGCATTACTCGTATAGCTTCTATGGGATATTGACCTGTAGATGTCTCCGCAGAAGTCATAATTGCATCAGCTCCATCAAATATTGCATTTGCCACGTCATTTACTTCGGCCCTTGTTGGAGCGGGATTAGCGGTCATCGATTCAAGCATATGGGTTGCAACAATTACAGGTTTGCCTACTGATCTACATTTTTTAATAAACTCTTTTTGTAAAAACGGGATTTCTTCATAAGGTAATTCTACACCGAGATCACCTCTCGCTATCATAATGCCATAGACATTTTCAAGTATACTATCAAAATTTTTTACTCCTAATGGATCTTCGATTTTTGCTATGATCTCAATGTTGGTGCCCATAATTCTTTCTTTTATCGCATTTACATCATTTACATCTCTTACAAAGGATCCCGCTATAAAATCCACACCTGCTTCAATCCCGGCTTGGATATCTTGTTTGTCTTTTTCTGTCAAAGGATCAAAGCTCAAATAAGTGCCAGGCACATTAAGAGTTTTGAGTCGTTTTAAAAGACCCGAGTTTAAAACTCTTGTGTAAATTTTTGTACCTTCTATTTTTGTTACTGTGAGATGTATTTTGCCATCGTCAATAAGTATTTTTGCCCCAACGGAGATATCTTTGTGTAAATTTTCATAACTAACTCCAATATGTTCTGTATGAGGATCGGTATCAAGTATTAACTCATCACCTGCTTTGACTTCCTTAGGTTCTCCAAAATCCGAAATTCTAATTTTATGACCTTTCAAATCTAACATCACTGCAACCTTATCTGATAATGATCTGATCAGTTTTGTCACTCGCTTTATTTCATCTGCGTCTGCAAAGGAAGCATTTATACGTGCAACTGTCATTCCATTATTTATTAGTTCTTGTAGTACATTAGGATCCCAGGTAGATGGACCTATAGTACAGATAATTTTAGTTTTTATTTTATTTTCCATGATAAATAATTTATTAAAACACAATCTTATTTCAGATATATTGTCTGTTTTTGGAGATAAAATATCAAGATAATTTCTAATTAAATTATATAAAGTCTTATTCTGCGTGGAATATTTCTATTTGACCGCCGTCTAGCTCAAAAATAGCAAATCTAAGATTATGCATCCCCATGAGTTGTTTTTTTAAAGCCTGAATTAATTCATCACCTTTTTGACCGCCAAATAATGCCGTCTTTGGTTCAAAGTCTTTTACACTTTTTGGTAAGATTCGATTTTCCGGTATGTAAGGTAAATTTGCACAGACAACAAGGTTTGGATAAACAGCAAAATCAATATCCCTGAAATCACTATTGATCAATTTTATCCGATTATTTAAATTCATTTGTTTTATGTTAATTGCTGCGACAGCAAGGGCCTCTCTATATTTCTCTATCGCTATAATTTGATAAATATTTTTTTTATCAAGATTTTTTGCTAGTGCTATTGCTATACATCCAGATCCAGTACCAACATCGATAATTGTAAATTTTGTATTATTATGGTTCTTTATGTATTTTAGCGTGTGAGTAACTAGATTTTCTGTATCTATTCTTGGTATTAAAACTCTATTATCTACATATAATTCAAGACCATAAAATTCCGCGATATTTAGTATGTATTCAATTGGCTCATCTTGTTTCAATCTTTGAATAATTTCAGTTAAGGTTATTTTTTCATTGTAATGCCGATATATAAAATTTGCATATTGTAGTCGAAGTGTATCGGTTAAAAAGTGTAGACGATTGTATATTTCTAAAAAATCATGATCTTTCATACTGCAGTATTACTTTAAAAGTTCATATAGGTTTATTTGATTTATATTAGTTTGTGGGAGAGGTGTCACTCCTGTGATAAAAGTTTGGACTTGGTTGTCTAGAATAAAGTTTTTTAATAATTGAATGTTTTCATCATCTAGTTCAGAGAAGATATCATCAAGTAGCATAATTGGTTTAAGATTTCGTATTTCTTGAAATATCTGAATTAAAGTCATAAATAAAATGATTAGAGCTAATCTTTGCTGGCCTCGTGAAGCATATCTCGAAGCATTGAGCCATGTATGATTTTGATTTATTTGGATAAAGAGATCCCAGTAGTCTTTATGTGGTCCTACAGTTGTCGTTTTTTTATGTAAATCCTGGGTATAATTTTCATATAGATCCGCACGTAATTTATATTCAATGTCTTCATCAAAAATGGGATCAAGTTGAATTGACGGTATAGACTTAATTTTAAATCGATATCTCGAAAAGGTTAATTGATTGAGCTTTTCATTCATTACTTGAAAAAAAAATTTCCGATACCTTATGATTTCACTGCCGTAAATTACTAATTGTTCAGTCCATATATCTATTTGGTGTTTATCTATTGTGAGTTCCTGTAGTAATTTATTTCGATGCTTTAAGGCTTTATTATAACGTCTAAGACAATATTGATATTTTGGATATAGTTGAATTAGGATATTGTCTATAAAATTACGTTTATTGACTGGAGATGAATTGATTATTCTTATGTTTTCGGGGCCAAACCATATACTTGGTACTCTGCCCAGGTATTGACTCAAAGGTAATTTATTATTGTTCACTATCAATTCTTTTGTTATTTTCGGTTGTAAATGTATACGATAAGATTGGGTAAAGTTGATATTATCTTCATCGAGAATTTTTCCCGTAACATCGATATATTGCAAGTCGAGATTCAAGGGTATGATATCTTTTTCTCTAGTAGTACGTAGTGTTTTACCTATTGTGAGAGCTTGGATTGATTCGAGTAGATTCGTTTTTCCTGTACCGTTAGGGGCGAAAAAGTAGTTTATATTTTTACCAAATTCGTATGCAAAGTTTTTAATATTACGAAAATTTAAAACTTTTAAAGAAGTGAGGTACACCTTTAATTTTGAACAATTGCAAAACTTTATTAAGATGCTTGATTTAATTTCTCCAGATCTTCTTTTCTGATACGAATAGCAACTGGTTTTGTATACTTTTTGCGAAATTTTTTCTCATCAAAAGCTTGTAATAAATTATTTTTGAGATATTCTAATTCTTGTTCGGAAATCGGCTTTTTAAGTGCTTTAGCTACCTGAGATGCTTTCGATTTTATTAATTTATGATAATTTTCTGGATCCGGGTAAACGTAGCAGCCTCTTCCCGGCGCTTTGCCAGTTAAATCAATTCTGATAGGCCCACCTCGAAGAGAAACTATGCGTAGCATATCGACTTTTGGATAACGCTCCCCGCTAACAACACATTTTCTGATCGGAATCTTTTTTTCCTTGTCGTTCACTCCTGTATATCTAATATTTTTTTGATTTTGTTTATATCCTTACTTGTAAAAGTGTCGATTGTAATTTCTTTATTTACCAATTTATATAGATCAGATTTTTTTTCAATTCCTACTTTTTTGAGTGCTCGCTTTTGTCTTTCTGATAAATTCAAATCCTCAATTACAGGGTCTTCATCCATGCTAGTTTTTTGATCCGTATTATGTTGCGAGGAATTTCTTTCATCTATGTCGTATGTTTCAAATTTCTCCTTATCAGCTGTTATATCTATTTGATAGCCTGTGAGCTTGGCTGCAAGACGGACATTTTGCCCATCTTTTCCTATAGCAAGGGAAAGCATATCTTCAGAGACTAAAACTACTGATTTTTTCATATCAGGATATACTTTCACACTTACGACTTTTGCTGGGCTAAGTGCATTCACTATATAGTTTTTAATATCTGGATCAAATAGAATGATATCTACTTTTTCAGGACTTACTTCATTCATTATAGTATCTATCCTGGTTCCTTTTGGTCCAACACATGCACCGATAGCATCTACTTTCTCATGTAATGATTGTACGGCTACCTTTGATCTTGATCCTGCCTCACGAGCTACACCGACTATTTGGACACTTCCCATAGCAATTTCTGGTACCTCTACTTCAAATAAAGCTTTCAAAAAATTACTTGAACCACGGGATAGTAGCATTCGTTTATCTGTAGGACTATTTTGTAGTCGGACTAGCAGGAATCGTTTACGGTCAGCACTTTTGTAAATTTCTCCGGGTATTGCTTCTGAAAGAGGCATAATAGCCTCAGCTTTTTCTACCTCTACTTTAATGTAATTTTGATCTTTCTTTAATATAACGCCGCTTATGATTTTCCCCACCTTGTCCTCATACTTAGCCTTGATTGACTCCAATTCTGCATCTTTAAGTCCTTGCAATAACCTTTGAAAAGCAGCCTGTGCAGCAATTCGACCAAAATTATCTGGAGTAACATCTATTTGTATATGGTCACCTTCACGCAGTTTGGGATCGATTAATTTAGCATGAGATTCCAAAATTTGTGTATTAGGATCTGTGAGTACGGATACGACTTTTTTATCTTTTAGAATTGTAATCTCTCCATTTTCTAAATCTATTTCGACGGCAAGCGAAGAGACCTCTTCGTTTTTCCCTGTTTCTGTGTCTTTTGCCATCTTTTTATAAGCCGTCAGATATGCTTTTTTTACTTGTTCCAATACTACTTCCTGATCTAACCCTCTTTCTTCAGCAATTTGGTATATAGCTGATATGAAGTCCGTATTAACTTTTGCTGACATAACTAACTTCGTATAACTAATAATTATTATTAAACAAAAAACGAGCAATAACTAGGCTCGTGCATCTAAGAATAGTATACCATATATGGCTTTGCATTCAAATGAGAAAAAATCTATAAATTCATTATCAAATCTCGTGCTTTTTCAAATTTTATACCTCTAGATTGAAGATAAAGAGTATCTTTCTGCTTTATATTTTTGATTACTAGACTATGACCAGCTCCACGAATAGCTTTTTCATGTATGAACAAACTTGGCGTTATATCCGCTTTTGATTCATTACTCATGATAAATACGCTAGCTTGAAAATTTGTATAAGTGTTTACTGCCCCTTTCACAACATATATTTCGACAGGAATACGGACTTGTGATTGCCCGAACAGTGCTATACGAATAGTTATATTTGATGATAAATCAGGCTTTCTATGGATTATTTTAATAGGTAACTCAAATGATTTATCATATATTCGAGATATAAAATTTATTGTCGTATCTTCATTCACTTCAAAATCTTTTAAATCATAAGGATTTTCAATATTTGTTATATTTATAATTTTCATATACTGTAGCTCACCTGTTCGCCTGTATGCATATCTTTAATTAGGTACTGGCTTTTGTTATATTCATCCTCGCCATAAATTATTACGTATTTAAATTTACGAGTATTCGCATATGATAATGCCTTTGAAAGGGATATTATGTCAATACTAGTCTCTACAATCTTACCTGTTTGTCTGAGATTCGATGCAAGATTCAATACAGGTACTACTAAATTTTCGGATAGAATAGGCAGAAAATAATTAACTTTCTGAGCGTCAAAATCCGGCCATAAATTCCAATTATCAAGAAATATGCTAATTGGGCTGCCAGGGGCATAGCCTACCGCGGGAATTCTATCGCTTCCAAAGATTTCAGCAAGACCATTGTAACGACCTCCGCCAAACAAAGATCGGGTTAGATTAGGGTTTAAGTCAAAAACTTCAAAAACCATACCATCATAATAATCGAAACCTCGAATCAGATCACTTGCATATTTTACATTCTCACTATAGCCCAAATGTTCCAGTTTATTAAGAAGGAATAATATGTCCTTAAAACCTTGATTTTCAGTCACTTGTGAGAAGCTATTTGCTATATTGTAAAAATCACTTTGCATCCATTCTAGGATTTGTACAATTTGTTCCGAATTCAATCCTATATTGTGTAGGCTTTCTACAAACTCCTTGTGAGTTAATTTTTTATACTTATCCAATTTACGGACAACTTGAGTTTTTGTCTCTGAATCAACAATTTTAAGTATATCGGATAAAAAGTAATCGATTAATTTCCTGTGATTGATTTTTAGAATATAAGACGATTGTGGAGCATTAAAACTGCGCATTAAATCTATAGCAGACATCAAAATTTCTAAGTCTGCATAAATAGATTCACTTCCAAAAATATCAATGTTCAATTGCCAAAATTCTCTATCCCTACCCTTTTGTGGTCGTTCACCCCGAAAAAAATTTGCTATACTAAAATATCGTAGAGGTTTAGGTGAAGAAGCATATAACTTAGTAACCAGTCTTGTGACCGACGGAGTCATTTCCGGCCTCAATGCTAGTCTGCGCCCTTTCCCATCTGTAAGTATATAAAGCTCTTTTTTAATATCCTCACCGGACTTGGCCTCATAAATTTCAGCCCTTTCTAATACGGGAGTCAAATACTCTTCATAACCATATTTCTTTGCCAATTCACGCCATTTTGAGAATATGTATTCTATACGTCTGTAATCACTAGGTGGATAATCATTACACCCCACATAAGGCAAATTTGATAACTTGTTCATAACCAATTGTATAACAAAACAGTCAAATTTACTTCATTATTTTAGAATCCATTCGTTATAACTATTAATTATTCACTTTTTAACACTCTTCGTTTTCTAACTCTAAACTTTTTACGGAGCTCTTTAATATTTCTGGGTTCCTGAGACAAAGATGCGCTAGAACCATCCCTAGATAATCTTAAGTGCAGTCTTTTGTGAACTATTAGGCCTGTAACACCTACTACGATCGCTATGACACTGATAACAGGCAGCAAAACTGGAATATCTAAACTGGTTTTCGGCAAAGTATTTGAAGTGGGTCCTTGACGAGGTTGTGTCGGCGACTGCGTGGGTATTGCACCACAATTTGGATTGATCAGATTTACGGTGACGTTTGTGGAAGTTGCATCAAATTCGGGCGATGTGGACCTCGCTGTGACTACGTTATTGATGATTGTCTGACACATTGTTGTGTCGTTATTAAAGAAGTCAGGATTAAATCTCACTTGCATAGTGACGGAGAGAGTAGCATTTGGAGCTAGGTTGGCATTATTTCCGTTGGCCGTCACTAGGTCTGATCCTGTCCAAACTACTCGGTCGGAGTTTTGTATCTCCCCTCCATTTCCTGGTGTGATATTTACCCTATTAAAATAATTCGTGTCAAAAGCATCAGTGATGGTGACGTTATTTAAGTTAAGTGGATTATTAGAAGTATTTCTCAGGGTAATCGTGTACGTAATTGTATCACCAGGGTTTGCAGTATTGTTATTGACAGTTTTCTCTATTGTAAATTGAGGTTGTGCGGTAAAGACGTCTACCTCACTACACCTAATCATTTCAACATTATCAAATTGACCATTATTATTTGAGTCGATGACTAAACATACTTGATTACGTAATCCTGGATTACCAGAGAATGATTGAATCTCTACCCTTACTTTACCTGTATATACCTCTCCCGGCACGAACGATGTTATGGTACTCCATCTCACTAGTCTCACGTTTTGGCTTACAGAAAAATTATCATTCGGTAGTGCGGAGTTATTTGGAGATACAGTAGTTCCCGTGAATGGTACCGCATTCGATGTGTATCCCATTGCTGGAGCGACCGGATTTGGGGTGGATGACGACCCAGTAGTTCGGGTCAAATTTGTCGCTCTAACTATAGCTCCTATCGGTGTGCCGGACAAGTCGACGTTTCCATTGTTTAGATTAATAACTCGATCATATACTAATACGTTTTGAAGCACTGAATTCCCGTTATTACGCACAGTTATATCGTACTCAACTACGTTACCTCCCGATACAACGACAGGGTTCATTGATTCTGGGATCGCAGGGTTGGACCCTGCACGATTAATGGTTTTCTGGATTTCGGGGTTCTGTGTAAATGTGAATCTAACGAAGCAGTTATCACTGCTTTGAGATCCAGAAACATTCTCCACACTACCCCTTATGGCAAACCCTGTAATATCGTTTCCTGTTGGCACAGTAATCGAATTAAACTGGCTTGATTCTTGAGTCGTCGGGTTGTTGGTCGTAATATTCTGACCTCGTATCACCTGGGTTGTTAATCCATAACGCGTAATCGTGCCGGAACCAGTAACACTGACATTCAGCTGATCTCCTTGCATCACGTTACATGCATTCGGGTTAGATGCATTACAAGATGTATTACGTGTCTGATTTTGTATTGTTATACTCGTACATTGTGGTGCTGGTGGGGGTGGTGTTGTTGGCGGTGGTGGAGTATACTGGGTCCTCACAACACATACATTCGGCGTAGGACACGGTCGATTTAGATTGATCGAGCCATTAAAGAAGCCACTATCACCAGGATTAGGACCCTGGTTACTGCACCACTCCCCTCCCCACTGGGTCGGATTTTGGATATAGTTGACTCCAAATATTACGCCCTGAGTATAATCTGGAGCATAACCTCTACAGCTAAAAGTCTGACCATTGACAGTAATTGATCCATTAGATCCTGCAAGATCATTTCTTTCTAATGCATTAAGATTATTTGGTATTGTAAAAGTCCTTTGAGGAGATCCCCCCAAATCTTGGTTGAAGTTAAAAATATAATATGCACAAATGTGCTCGCGCGTTCCTTGGCGGTTAATTGGATCGTTAGGATCAGCTCTGTATGGTCTCATCCAATAATGACTAAAGTAGGCTCCAGGTCCTGTTGAGCTAGAATTAAATGTAATCTGTTGACCGGGTTGCAGTTGTACGTTTAAGACGTTTGGACTATTGATATTATTGACAGTAATGGTTTGATCGCCGATAGAAACTGTCATCGAGGAGCATGCACCAAGTGGTGGTAGTGTCCTAACCACGCATGGATTCGGTCGTGGACATGGTCGATTTAGACTACCGGTGGATGCGTTAAAGTAACTACTATCACTAGGGTTAGGTCCTATATTTCTACACCAATTACCTTCCCACCGTCTTCCGTCTCTAAGGTAGTTTACTCCAAATATCACACCTTTCGTATAATCAAATGTTTTGCCTCTACAATTAGCTCTCCCCCAAGCGTCATTTCTTTCTAATTGCTGTAGATTCCCAGGAAGCCTAAAAGTCCTTTGTGGACTACCTGCCCATTCTGTGTCAGGGTTAAAAATATAATAAGCACAACCATCCTCAGGCCCGTACGGCCGCATCCAATAGTGGCTAAAATTTGCGTTAGGCCCAGCTGAACCGGAATTAAATGTAATTTCTTGACCGGGCTGTAATTGTACGCTGAGTACGTTTGGACTAAGTACACTATTTACTGTGATGGACTGCCCTCCAACAGTCACTGTCATAAATGAACAAGCGTCATCTTCCTCTCGTGTCGTGGTAGTACAAGGACATTCGCTCGAGTTGGGTATTCTTCTGATCACCTGACCGTGGCAGTTGAATTCGACCGCATCGCATCCTTGGCAAGCTCGTGTAACAGGGCAAGGACCACACTCCTCAGGCGTATATATAACGCTTTTCGAACCGTCTTGATGGCATACCGTATCCACTCTTTGATTTCTCACTGGGTCACAATACGAAGACGGAGTGCACGGTGGAGGCCTGAAAGTAGGAGTATCGGGACATCTATAAGGATTACCGCAAACCTCAGCGACATATATTCCCCCAGACTTACCTTCACAAGAGCTTCCGCATCGTCCTACTGGTTCGGTTGTGGTGTTCCCATACCTATAGCCGTTAATAGGTGCTCCAAGCCCGGAACACAGACACATTTGCCCTGCAGGAGGGTTACAACTTCTAAACTCTGCTCTAGCACATTCTCCAACAGATCCACCTGGACCAACCGCAACTCTACAATTTCCACTCCCAGCCCACGCCCCTGAGTCAACGACTTGACATTCACTCGCATTTGAACAAGTAAAACGTTGACCAGCCGTTCCACTGCACAGATTATTACCACATGCACAAATATTACTGTTGCCGTCACAATCACGCACACATACACCATTAACTGGGCGCATACCACTCGGACAGCCAGCCCTAGGAGTCTGTTGTCCATCGGCTCTAGCACAAATAGACCAGCCGGTTTCGGTACATACTTGTATGCCAGTAAATCGATCTGTTCCTTGACTCTGGCACGTACATGTTTCTCCTACGCGGGCATTACCTTGTCCACAGTTCGGTATGGCAGATCGAGGACAGGCAGGGTTCGTGCCATCTGGCTGTGGGCAGCCTGGCTTTGGAGTACAATCGGCATCCGAAGCATCGGTACAGTTAGTAAGTTGTCCATCCTTACCTACCTCACATGAGTCACGCATTTGCTTACCCAAGCCTTCCGGACATCCCGCAGCGGGACCACATCGCGTGCCACGATCGACAATTCGAGTTTCCTTGGTTTGAGCGATGGGACAACCACATGCTTGATCGTTGGGACAACAAAATGCATGTGGTGGATTGGTACAAGTTGTCGAATCACAATAATGACCACCGGGACATCCACCACAGGGGTCTACTGCTGCCGTATCGTCGGGATTCACTCTGCGATTATTGATGGTAATAGCTAGAAATATTGCTAATCCACCCAAGATAAGAGTCAATCCGATCAGTATAAATGTAATTAGACGCCTATTTCTTAGCACAAAGCGCCAGTTGTAGGTAAGATTGCTTATTCTTGAAAAATCTATTTTTGCCATGGACTAACTTGAAAAACTTATTTACATATGTATATGTACAATGTAGCAGAATTTATCTCTTTAGCAAGTCCCCTGATGTGTTAGCTATAAGTGTTATCAATTAGTTTCAAATGATTTGATGTTACGTTATAATTGCATTAGAGATTTCGTGTATATTAGGAGAGATGGCCGAGTGGTTGATGGCACCGGTCTTGAAAACCGGCATACGAAAGTATCGTGGGTTCGAATCCCACTCTCTCCGCCAATGACAAAAAACTTTTATTGTACGCAATGGATTAGCTAAAAGTGAATTAGATTCTACCTAAGGAATTTTTCCCGAGATATTTTTGAAACTTAAGATAAATTGAATGTTATTGGTCGTATGATGTCAAACATCATATAGCAATAACAAATTATCAATCAAGAATGCTTGCCTTTATAAAATCTATGGGGCATCATTAAAAGATCTTTGCAAGGCGATTAGTAAAAGTGGTGATAGCAGTATAGATGGAATTATTAATTAAAGAAGAGACACTTGGTTTAGATGTGATCTATATTCAGACAAAAAAGTGGGAAACCGTAGTCGGTTCTAAAGAAGTGAGGAATTTTGGTGGAAGTCTTGCAGGACAAAAGGCTAATAAGGGAATTTTGATAACAACTTCAAGTTTTACTCAAGATGCTAGAGTATGTACAGACTATTTTGCATAAAGTGATTTTGATTTATTGAGAAATGATAACACAATTCTAATACTATTATTGATTATTACGCATGATCAAAATGAGATATAAGTATCTTGGGAATAACTATTTAAGATATTAAAACCGATTAGTTCGGCATATTGTGAAGATGGCTAAAAAATTTGCCATAAAATTTTTTCTCTCTTTTTTAATTTGGTGCTTCTATACTGTCCTTCAAATTTTTTGCTGAAAGAACGTACTAAAGGCTTTCATTGAGCTGATGTATTTTTATGCACAACCGTGTAGATTAGATTAATTAGATATTACTCAACAAATTTTCTTGAATAGAAAAGGATTTCTAG
This sequence comes from Candidatus Dojkabacteria bacterium, assembly GCA_025999155.1. Lineage (GTDB taxonomy): Bacteria > Patescibacteriota > Dojkabacteria > JAOAGR01 > JAOAGR01 > KatS3mg084. Next base: position 121,698 of record AP026679.1, on the reverse strand, counting down.
TGATGTGCTATGGATAAAGACCTAGAAGGTTTTGTATATATGCTAGATCCATTCTCCGCTTGTGCATTTAGCCATTGAACAGACTTGATGGAGATTCTCTCTTCTTCTACAAACTGATGTAATACATGTTTTATCAGATGTTTGGTTTCTAACTCTGCAAATTTAAGTTCTATACGCTTTGTGGTTTCTGGGTATTGAATTTCCAGTTCTTTCAATGTTGCTATATTATGTTCTTCCAACTCTTTGTAGAGTAGCTTTATTTTATGAACTATGCCAGTCGGTAAACAATCAATACCTATGAATTCATCTATCTCTTTTAATACTTGTTCATCACCCAGAAGTCGTGACTTATGGTACTTATAATTGTAAGCGATGATCTTTTGTTCCAAGTCGACGTTTTGGTCAAGTAATAAAATAAGTTGATCAAACCATCCTAGCCTCAATGTATATGAACCAGTCCTTTTGTTTGGTGAGTTTTCTATATCAATCTGAGGTTTATTTTCGTTCAGCCTTTCAAGCTGTAAATCAATACTGCTACGTAATGCCCCATAAACTATTTCGGGTATAATGCCTTTTGCAAACAGCGAATAATAAACACTTTTTTCGACTTGTAGACAGTACCTTCGCAAAATTTTTTCTAATTCATTCTTGTATTCGTCCGGTTTTTGGCTAAACCATGTACGGAGAATCGCTTTATTTTCATCTATTTGTTTATTTACAAACTGTATTTTTTCCTCAAAAATATCTTGACTGATTTCATGAATCTGGTACAACTTATGCAGTTTTTTACTGAGTTTACGAAGTATCAAAAGTTCTGTTATTTTGACTTCTATCTCATTAGTTTGGTTGATTTTGTCAAGGCCAAAGAATTTTATCATATGTTTAATCGTTGTCGCATTAACGACTAATGTAAAGAACACTATTCCAAGGACCAGTGTTGTAAGTATATCTTTGTACACAAAACCTTCAGGTAGAGAAAGTATTACAACGAGCGGCAATGCACCTCTTAGTCCTCCCCAATTAGTTATGTGCATCCAGGATGCTGGTATTTTTGAACTTGCGGATACGATTAAGTTATACGGGACGAGAATACTGTAAATAGATACACTCCTAGCAATTAGAAGGGCGATAATCGCGGTTATTGTAATGGCTAAATGATCTAATATAGTTTGCGGGTGGATCTCATAGCCTATTAAAAAGAAAATTATAGATGTTGTTAGAAATACGAGTAATTCCCATGTCTGATGCATTGTATGAGTAACTGCAGGAGAAATTTTTGTACGACCATAATTCCCTAGGATGAGCCCAGCAGCCAGCACTGATACTATACCAGATACAGCAAGATATTCTTCGCTAACTATAAAAACTATATGTGCTAGTAGTATTGTCAGAGTAATTTCTACAGCATGCACATTTTTTATTCTTGCTATAATTTCAGAAAACAAATATCCAAACAATGCTCCGACTAAAATACCACCTACAAAGACATAAACAAAGTTTATTATACCGTTTAGGAAACTCTCGAAAGTCAGGCTTTGGACAACCCCTGTAGCAAATCCTAAAGTAATTTTGTACATGATCACTGAAGTAGCGTCATTCAAGAAACTTTCACCATCTACAAGCAATTGTAGACGTTTTGGAACACCAAGTTGCTTAAAAAGCGATAATACAGCTATAGGGTCAGTAGAAGAAATGACAGAGCCAAACATAAATGCTACGGCAAAAGGAATATTAAAAAAATAATAAAGAGGTAAAGCAATGATTAGTGCAGAAATAATCAGTCCAAAGGATGCTAGCAAAAAGCCGGGCATCATAATCCTACGAAATTCTCGAAAATCAAAATTAAAAGCAGATTCAAATAACAGAATTGGCAAGAAAATCAAAAATAACGATTCTGGATTAAGCTTAATTGCCTCAATAAATGCAGGATTGATATATGCAAACCCCATTCCCGTAAGAGTCAGAAGAACCGTATACGGTATGGCACTAACACGTTTTGAAAAAAGAAAAATGGCACACGCAATTCCTAATACTAAACAAAGCCCTAAAACTATCATCAAAGTACTATTTTCTTCCATAGCCATAGCGGTGACATTATATCACATTGGATTATTTTAGTCTTATATGAAATTTGATCATGAGTTTCAAAAATAAGTTACGAATGTAAATCGTGACTTTCATCGAAAAGATGTAGCATCATCATAATTGATTTTTTTTATTTTTATTCTTATAATACACACTATGTAGATTGTTGGGTGTTTATACCATGAGTCCTGAGGGTATACAAAGACCAGATAGTACAAGAGACGATTATGGTCATTCATCGGGTCCCGGTGGTTTAAGAAGAATAGAAGGAGAACAAATTAGAGTTGGAGAAAATGTCCGCCATGCTATCTCGGGGCTTCTTTTTAGAGGAAGAGTATTTTGTCCAACAACGCATACAGTACTCTCTGAACTGTTAGCTTTGGTCGAGAGTGCTAGTATCGAAGAGTTACACAATTCAGGTACTTATGGTTTATGTGTTCCAAACTCTGTTGGGCAAAGTGGTGTTGGTAAGCTCGATAGAAATTTAGATCTGAGACCACAAGAGATTAGAAGGGGAGATAATTCTGAAGGACTAAAAATCGGTCTACGAAATGTTATTGCTCATAGTGGGCGTATGAGTGAAATGGCTGTGAGGGTCTGGAGTGATTTGCCCGGAGATATACGGCAATTTGTGGGAAAGACACTTGGTAGCAAGAGACCTGATCAGGTCACGGAGGTTTTACGTCTTGCAGCGAAATTACATGATGTAGGGAAGTTTTTGTTGTCTAGTACGACTCAACGTACTCTACAACTCTTTTATACAGGCCAGAAATTTGATGGTCCAAATAGCGGAAATATATTGCAAAGGTTTTTGTTGGGTCATGTGATAGAGGGAGCAGAAGTGTTGATTGGGGATAAAAAGGACATAAGCTTACAGGAACAATTAGTCTGTGTAAGCGCAGCTTTATTACATCATCTTATAGATCATCAACAACCTTATCCGCAGTTTGACGATATTCAAAGACATTTTCAAGGTATAAAAGTATCTGTATCAGGGGTTAGGATTAATGATTTTGTCAGTTTTGTTCGGCAAGTCTGTGGCTTTATACAGGAGTTTAAGACTACACCAGAGGGACCATTGAAGCCTGACTTGCAAACAGACAATTTCTTAGCTACTGTGGGTCGATTAAGGGGGGATTATACAAATAATCTAGCTTTAACATGTGCGATTTTTTCTTTAATAATAAACGCCGTAGATATATACGATGCACGATTGTTTGATGCTAGAAACTATCATGGTCAGAGACCAAGCCTTGATACAGTGTTGCAAGGAATTAGACAAGCACAGATGCCGGAAGTTATATGCCAAATTTTGCATAACGTTTATTCTGACTTCTCTAGTAAGTTTGGCTCAGGGACATCATCGAGATAACAATTTCCAATCCTAGTGCGTTTGATACTATATACCGTAGCTGGGTAGCCTATCAATTTTCCAAACTCTACTGCTAGGGTACGAATGTATGTACCTGATGCCACATCAAATCGAGCCTCAAGTATGTAATATTCGTGATGTTGTCTTAACGCCATAAATTCAGCTTTATATACACGCATTTTACGTTTGGGTGGTATAAAATCCACAGATTGTCGAGCTAATTCGTATAGTTTTTGGCCGTTTATTTTCACTGCAGAGAACTTTGGTACCTCGAATTCATGTACACCTTCCAATAATTTTAATTTTTCTTTTACAAATTCTTCATTCAGGTTTAAGACTTCTTTTTCTTCAATTATTTTCCCGTCAATATCGTATGTATCAGTAGCTACTCCTATAAGAATTTCTGCTTCGTAAGTTTTATCCATTTTTAAATATTGTGCGAGTTTTTTGGTGCCTTTCCCTACTCCTATAATCATTAAACCTGTAGCCAAAGGATCAAGAGTTCCCGCATGGCCCATCTTCTTAATTCCGAGCTTTTTGCGTAATATTCGAATTACATCAAATGAAGTCAAACCTTTCGGTTTATTTACTAGTATTATGTCGTCATTCATTTTCGTTTTAATATTATAAGACTTTCTATGTGTGGAGTCTGAGGATAAAAATCGTAAGCTTTAATAAAAGTCAAATCATAAAACTCCTTCAGATTATTGTAATCATTTGCTTGAGTGATAGGATTGCAAGATAAATATACGATTTGTTCTGGTTTTGATTCTAAAATTAATTTACGGACTTTTTTGTGTAATCCTGTACGTGGAGGATCCACTATAAGAGTTGATATATTGATAAATTCTTTTCTATCAACTTTTTCTGCTAGAGATGAGATGACGTAATAATTGGTAATCTTGTTACTTTGAGCATTTTGGTATGCATGGTGCACTGCATTTTTCACACTTTCTACACCAGTTACTTTCGTAGATTTATCCGCTAAAAATAAGCCTATGCTTCCTACTCCAGAGTATAATTCTAAAATTGCTTGGTTTGGCTTTATATTTACAGCAATATCATTTAAAGCTATTTCAAATAAAGGTATATGATTCTGGAAAAAGCTGTCTATCGAATACTCCAAAATTAAATGATTAACCTTTTCTTTGAGAGTTAATGATCCTTTTCGATAAAGAATTTTGTCAATAGTTGGAGTTGGATTTTTATATGAAGATAAAGCAATACCAAAATCGTCAATGGGATAAGATTTAGCTATTTCAATAAGTCTTTGCACTCTCTCTTTTTCATTTTTTACAAGTAAGATAGCAATAGATTTTTGTTCAAATTTTGAGCTGCGCACTATAAGACTTTTAAGATCGAATTCTTGGACTCCGCTTTGTTTTATCAATTCAAATATAATCCGAGCTTTCTCATTAATTGACGGATGTGCGAGTACACATCCATTATTTAATTTACACATATTTTTATGCGAGCCCCTTCGATGGTATGCTAAAAATACACCGTTTCCATCTTCGCCAAAACTAAATTCTATCTTATTCCGATAATGAAATTTATCTGGACTTGGAACTAATTCAAAATTAGGTAACTCTAAGTCCGCAAAGCGTTTAAAGCATGTACGAATAATATTTTCTTTCTGCTTAATTTGGAACAAATAATCCATTGTTTGCCATGGTGAACATGATAGATAATGATCTTCTTGTGGCAATATGCGATATGGACTTGGCTGGATCACACGACTCAATATCGCTTCTTTAAAGTCTTTTTTAGCACGAAATACTTCTGCCTCTACAGTTTCTTCTGGTAAAGCTCCTATTACATAGACTGGTATACCGTGGTAGACACCAAAGCCTTTACCTTCGAGCACTATTTTTTCTATATAAACAACAATTTTTTCGCTCATAATGTTCCAAATTGGCTGATGGAAAATTTTAATATACCTGGCAAAGTTATAAAACCTTAAACATGCTCTATGATATTCCCTAAAATCAATCAGTAAACCTCAATCTGCCTTTCACCTCAAGCCGATAAAAATACAACCCATCCCTCAAATCTAATAAATATGCTCAAATAATGAATACCATTAATCAAAGCGTGGTCACCCTATGACTTTTATTTGCGCTGTTGATATAAGAGTAGATATTTTGCATGATTTCATCTATTGATCCTGGATTCGCATTTACAAAAATAATTTTACTATTCTGTGAATTTCCAAGTGTTTTAAGAGTATCCATATATTGGGTCAACATAACAATATTCATCACTTGACTTATATCCGCTCCTGTTGCATTTTGCATGTTTTCCACACTAGACTTAAGGCCATCGATTATAGCTGATCTTTCTTCTGCCACTCCTAATCCTGACAGCCTTCTTGCTTCTCTATCCGCTTCGGCAGCCTTTATTTTCAAAATTTTATTAGCATTAGCTTCAAATTCAGCGGCTTCCTGAAGTCTTTTGGATGCTATGACTTTACTCATTGCAGACGTGATCTCTTCAGGCAACGAAACATCTTTAATTTGGAACGCGTAGATCATACGTCCCCACTCCTCGAATCTGTCCTTCAGATGATCTGTCAGGTATTGTGTTAACTCGTCCCTTTTCTGTAGAATTTCCTCGTGAGTTTGATTTGCCACATAACTTCTAATACTATTTTCTATCGTTGACTTCATAACCGCAATAGGGTCCCCCACAGCATAATACGCTTCCGCAACTTTATCTTCTCTAATTTTGTATACAAGAGTAGCATCAAGTACAACAGTAACTTTGTCGGACGTAATAGCCACTATTTTCACATCTAAATTTTGTAAATACAGATTGAGTACCGCGCGTACTTGCTGTATTACCGGTATGATAAAGTTGATGCCAGGATATAATACCCGGCTGAATTTACCAAAAGTCTCTACTACCATCACAGACTGTTGATTGACTATCTTTACGCTTGATGCTATCAAACCAAGCAAGATAAGACCAAAACATATTACCAAAAAAAGTAAACCTGACATGCCAGATTATATATACTTTCCTGCTTACGATTCAAGTAGTCTTTTGTTTAGCTTTTAATCTAAAAGATTCAAATAGAATCTGTGCAGCATACGCTGTATATTCGCCAAATTTAGAAACTAGATAATGTTGGATTTGTTTATAAGTTGATCTAGGAGAGAGGTTGAAAGTTTCAATAGCACCACGTCTAACCCAAATGTCAATGGGGGCAAGATTTCGTACTCCATAACCAAAAACTAGTATGCAATCAGCTACTTTTTCTCCAATACCATACATGTCTAAAAGAGATTTACGCAATGTCTTGTAACTTATATTTGTTTGATAGAGTAGTTCTGTTTTAGCCACGGATTGTGTTACTAAATAAAGATATTTTGATCGATACCCTAGTGAACAGGCTTGTAATTCTTGCTCTGACATTTTTAAAAGTTCGTCTATTGTAGGAAAAGCGTAAAAAGATCTATTGTCGAAGTGGATTACACGTTTATTTAGCTTTGCTAATTTATCTAAACTTGTCTTTATCTTAGGAATATTATTGTTTTGTGATACAACAAACGACACTATTGTCTGCCATAAGTTTTGTTTTAGTAATCGTATGCCTGAATAGGCATGTTGTAATTTAGATAAGCTCTCGTCTTGCAGAATCTGTCCATAAATACATTGATAATCAGTAAAGTAGTCAAAATATTCAAGTATTATATTTTCTTCTATTGGTTTGCTACTATGCCAATACAGAATTGGGTCTTTATACATCAACTTGATAACTTTATCTTGGAAAACTCCGAAATGCTTGTTACCAATACGTATCCAATTAAAAGCTTGTCCTCCATACAAAGTGAGTTCGAGATTGAAATTTGGGATAACAAGTTGTCCTCTTGTAGCAAGTTTATCCGACAATTTGACTTATAAATTCAATACTTTCCGAGTACACTTTATCTATCGATTGCGTGGCATCTATAGTTTTGACGGGAGTGTCGAGAAAAAATTCATCAGAAACACATTCTAGAGTATGAGTGATATAATATTCATATCTTTTTTTGGCTATTTCTGATCTATCGTCAGGTCTCATTTTAAGTTGGGACATTTTAAAATGAGCTGGTGGTGGATTTAATGTCATATGGTATACTTTGCCATCGGGTCCAAAAACTCTGTTGCTTACTCTTTCGATAAGTACTTCTAACGGCGCGTGTAGAACAATGATCCATGCTGGCTTATAGCCATAATCGTGCAGTAAGTTTTTAACAATTGTAATTTGTGATTTTTTCCTCGGAATACCTTCAAACAGTAATTTATGAGAAGAACTCACTTCAGATAATTTTTCTTCTAATATGGATGACAGTAGATCATTATCAATAAAGTTACCCTGTGAAATTTTATCGATAATATCTGTTCTATTATGTTTTTGTGCCCACTGGCGAATCAGATTACCTCCTCCAATATGTATGTATCCCTTTTCTGTCAGTTTATCCGCTAATGTACCTTTGCCTGATCCATTAGGCCCAAATATAAATCCGACTAATTTAGTCATGTTACATTGTACACTAAAACATTTGCTTTATATATAGATCTATTTAGTTATCTCTTTTTATTTAATTTTTATATAATCAATTCCGTATGCAGTTAGGAGTAATTTCTGATACTCATGACAATATAGAAAAAACAATAGAAGCTTTAGATATTTTTTTAGAAAAATCAATATTCATTGTTTTACATTGCGGTGATTGGGTGACACCAGAGACTTTCCTTTTTATTGCATCAGAGGCTCAACAGAGAAAAATTCGATTATGTGGTGTTTTAGGGAATAATGATATTAAATACACAGATGAATTTTATGCAATTAATTCGACGCTTGCGGCACCCGTGGATCTACCTAAAAAAGGTGATGAGTATATTATATTTAAAGTGAAAGATCGAGAGTTTGGTATTTACCACGGTCATAAAAAAATTAAACTTGATGAGATTTTACAAACACACAGATTGGAAGCTTTGTTTGTCGGTCATACACACAAACCTAGTGAGGATTTTATTAGGAATACGAAAGTTCTCAACCCTGGGGCTCTATCTTACTCGATTCCTTTTAAAAAACGTAATAATGAAATTTTTACAATTGGTATATATGATCTCAAACGCAAAGTGTTTGAAGTACATGAAATATAAAATTGTTGATTTCTATGAGTGAAAGCACAAATAAAAATGGGAAAGCCTGCTAGACTTTCCCCTCCAATTATCTATCCTTTTACTCAATTAATTAATATAAAAACTAATTCTTTGGTTTCTTGACTCCGTATTGAGATCTTGATGTCTGACGGTTTTCGACTCCTGCAGTATCAAGCACTCCTCGTACGATAGTGTACTTAACTCCAATGAGGTCTTTAACTCTCCCCCCTCTGACTAATACTACCGAATGCTCCTGCAGATTATGCCCTATACCTGGGATATAAGCAGTTATTGTTTCTTTATTAGACAACCTGACTTTTGCAATCTTGCGGAGAGCTGAGTTTGGTTTTTTAGGAGTTGTAGTCCTGACACTGATGCATACACCCCGTTTGAAAGGATTGTTTGCATACGTCTTTTTTAGGGTATTGTGGTTCAGGTTTGTATGCAGAATAGCTAATTTGTCCTTTTTCTTTTTTGGTTTTCTTGGTTTTCTTATTAATTGACTTATTCTTGCCATAATTTTTGTATTATATCAGATTTTTAATTTTCGTCTGATTTTTTCATATCAGCATTTGATACTTTAATTTCTGATTCAGATAGCATTCGTTCAAGTTCTGGTTTTAATCTTGCATTTTCTCCTACTGGGATTAATTTGCCGATTATAATATTTTCCTTCAAGCCACGTAGTGGGTCTTTCTTACCCATTAGAGCTGCATCAGAGAGTACACGGACTTGCTCCTGGAATGAAGCTGCAGCTAGGAAAGACTCCGTCTTTAATGTAGCCAATGTGATACCCAGTAGTAATGGTGAAGTCTTGACTTGTTTCCCTCCACGTTCTTTCAATAATTCGTTGATTTCTTCAATCACATATTTATCTCTTATTTCGCCAGCTACCATTTCTGTATCTCCAGGATCTTCGATTTTCACATATCTACCCATTTGAGATACAATGATTTCAATATGTTTATCTCCTAAAGATACACCTTCAGATATATACACTTTTTGGATTTCATCAATCAAATACATCTGAGCCTCAAGTAATCCTTTGGTCTGCAGTAATTGTCTTGGATCAATATTACCCCTTGTGATTTGAACACCAGCCTCAATTTCATCGTTACCAGATACTAGTAGTTCTTGTTCTTTAGAGATTCTGTATTCTACCTCTTCATGGGTTTGGCTTTCGATAATAATTTTATTTGGTTTTAGTATAACTTTACCTTTTCGAGATGAAGTAATTTCTGTGCCGTCAGGTCTGACAAATAACAAATCGCCTGGTTTAACACTTCTAACTTTTTGTTTAATCATTAATTTATCCTCCTCTGTATAGGGGTACTCTACTGTATCGGTTATGTTATTTTTTATTTTGACAATATAGTAGCCTTTTCCATCGTCGCTAATTTCAACTCGACCAGGTATTTCAGCTATCACTGCCTTACCCTTTGGTATTCTTGCTTCAAATAATTCTTGCAATCTTGGCATACCTTGAGTGATATCCGTGCCTGCACCTGCTTTGTAGAATGTTCTAAGCACAAGCTGAGTTGCTGGTTCCCCTAAGGATTGAGCTGCAAGTATACCTACGGCTTTGCCAATTTTCACTAACTTATTTGTAGAGTGGTCAATACCATAACATTTTTGACATACACCGAATTTTGTTTTACATGTCAGTGGTGAACGAATTTCAATTTCTGTAATGCCCGCTGCTACTATAGTTTCTGCGAGTTGTGGGGTAATTAAGGTGTGTGATGGGACTATTACCTCTCCTTTATCATTTATGACATCTTTGGATGTTGTTCTACCAGTAATTCTTTCTTTAAATTTAAGCATTCTATATTCATCTTGTTCTACGCTCACTTTTATTCCTTTCTCACCGCCACAATCTTCTTCGCGAACAAGGCAGTCTTGCGACACTTCACAAAGCCTGCGTGTCAGGTAACCTGAATCAGCAGTACGTAAAGCTTTATCAACCAATCCTTTGCGAGAACCTTTTGCTGATATAAAGTATTCAAAAGGACCAAACCCTTTTAGATAGTTTGAGGTAATTGGCAGCTCTACTAATCTTTGCGTAGCATCTGTAATAGGCCCTTTTAAACCGACTATTTGGTTGATGACATCATACGAAAAACGTGAGCCAGATTCAGCAACTTCTTTTAGAGCATTACCTTCTGGCAAAAAATCTTTTGTTCTTTTTTCTACGGTTGGCACAACTTGTTCGATCCAAAGTTTTCGAAATTGTTCAGATTTATCTTTAGGAGTCAGTAAACCAAGTCGATAGTATTCCTCAATTTCCTCATTTTTCCGTACAGCTTCTTCAATAATTTGATCTAGTTCTGGTATTGAAACTAGGTCGGATATACCCATTGAAAAGCCAGACATTGTAGAGTATTTAAATCCAATATCATTAATCTTGTCCAAAGTTGCAAGCACTTCATTTGTAGAGAAATTCTCATATAGCTTTAAGAGTATCTTCTTTAGTACTTTTTTATCAACAGTTTGATTCACAAATTGCATTTGTGGTGGGAACATCTGGTTAAAGATTATTCTCCCAACAGAAGTTTCTATCAACTCATCATTGATATAAGCAAAAATAGGCTCACGTAAAGTTATTTGATAATTTTGATATGCCTGTTCTGCGTAAATAGGTGCCGCAAAATACAAAGGCTTATCGTGTTCAGGATTTTTCTGAAGAGTTGTCAAATAGAAAAGCGCTTGAATCAAGTCTTTACCTGGATTCATTATGAATTCTCCACTGGACGCCTTCAATAGATTGGAATCTGTCATCATAAGGTTTATTGCTTCATCGATTGCCTCTTTTGTAATAGGCACGTGAATTCCCATTTGGTCTCCATCGAAGTCAGCATTAAATCCATCTACAATGAGAGGGTGTATTCTGATAGCGTCTCCTTCTACAAGCACCGGGAAATATGCTTGTATACTCTGTTTATGTAACGTAGGAGCACGGTTAATGAGTACTGGGTGTCCTTTTATTACTTCTTCGAGTACATTCCAAACTTCATCTGACTTATCTTGTTCTTCTATCATGAGTCTTGCACTGCGCGCATTTGCTGCCAGACCCCTTTCTATGAGTTGGTGTATCACGAAAGGTTTGAATAGTTCTAATGCCATGTGTTTTGGCACACCTACTTGTGTAATCTTCAAATCTCTACCAGCACTTACGATTACTGCACGACCTGAATAATCAACTCTTTTTCCAAGAAGATTTTGTCTAAATCGACCTTGTTTTCCTCTTAGTGAAGCAGATATTGATTTTAATGGGATTTTTTTCTTATTAACGACGGGGGCTCCAATACGGTGTTCGTTATCTAACAAGGCATCTACAGCCTCTTGAAGCATCCGTTTTTCATTTCTCAAGATAACTTCTGGAGCACCTAAATCAATTAATCTTTTTAATCGATTATTACGGTTAATGACACGCCTATATAAATCATTTAAGTCGGCAGTAGCAAATCGCCCTCCCGATATCTGCACTATAGGTCTTAATTCTGGCGGAAGGACAGGAATTACATCTAGGACCATCCATTCGGGTTTTATCTTGTTTAAGATTAAAGCATTAACTAATCTCAGGCGCACAGTCGCCTTCAGTCTTTTTTGTAAATTTGAAGATTTGATATCTTTCAGTAGATCAGATTTTAGTGCTTCTAAATCTAATTTCTGTAAGAGATATTGAACCGCCTCAGCTCCCATTTTCAGACTAAAAAAGGAGATATCATACTCCATTAATAATACTTTCTCTTCCTCTGTAATGGTTTCTCCGACTTGTATTTTTTCGACAAGTTCCTTCAGAAAGTTTATTTGTGATTCGACTTGTTCTTTCTGTTTTACTGCTTCTTCCCTTACTTTCGCTATAGATTGCCTTGCTTTATGCTCGAGATTTTCAATTTCTAGTTCAAACTCTTCATTTTCTGTACGGCCGTTTTGCTGTTTTAACTTTTCAATATCTTCAGCAAGCTTTGTCTCTAGGGCTTTGATTTTATTACCGACATTATCATCAATTTCGTGTAGTCTATCCTTTCTTATTGATTCTAATTGCTCAATAGCTAAAGCCTTACCGTCTTCATCCGATTCAACAACGAGATATCTAGAAAAGTAGATGACAGATTGAAGTTTTTTGTGAGGAATATCTAGCAGTATTGATAATTTATTTGGTATTCCATTAGCATACCAGACATGGGCAACAGGAGAGGCAAGCCTAATATGCCCCATACGTTCACGTCTTACAGATTTGCTTGTTACTTCAACTCCACATTTATCACAAATGACTCCTTTATATTTGTATTTTTTGTATTTGCCACAATAACACTCATAATCTTTTGTTGGCCCAAAAATCTTTTCACACATAAGCCCATCAGGTTCGGGCCGATGTGTTCGATAATTAATAGTTTCAGCTTTTTTTACTTCTCCCCTTGACCATTTGAGAATTTCTTCAGGGGATGCTAACTGTATTTGTAAATAATCAAAATTTAATGTTTTCATAGCTTATCAGATATTTTAATTATCTATAGATATTTCTTCTCCGTTAGCTTTCATTAGCCGTATGTTAAGCCCTAAGGCTCTTAATTCACTAATCAATACTTTAAAAGATTCAGGTGTTCCTTCCATAACTATAGGTTGACCATGGATAATCGCCTCATATGCCTTAGATCTACCTTCAATATCGTCAGATTTAATAGTAAGCATTTCTTTTAGTATATGTCCGGCTCCATGCGCTTCTAAAGCCCATACTTCCATTTCTCCAAACCTTTGTCCTCCAAATTGAGCTTTACCACCTAATGGCTGTTGTGTAATAACAGCATAAGGCCCTGTAGAACGTGCGTGGATTTTTTCTTCTGCTATATGAGTGATTTTCAAGATGTATTTATATCCAACTGCTACCTTTTGATCAAATTTCTCACCGGTCCTTCCATCGTAAAGGTCGTATTTTTCCTGGTACGGTACATCTGCATTTTTAATCATTTCATCTATTATAGACTCATCAATTTGGGAAAATAATGGTACAGCAACATTTACACCCGCAATCTTGCATTTCATACCTAAGTGCATTTCTCGCAGTAATGATACATTCATGCGTTTCAAAAACAAAGGCCCAAATATTATATCTACCGGCGTTCCATCTGGTAGGTAAGGCATGTCTGCTTCTGGTATTATTTTTGCAATAACCCCTTTTTGTCCAGCTAAATCACATAATTTATCTCCTATATTAATATTATGAAGTTTTGCGACCCAGATCTTGACTTGTTTTATGACGCCAGTACCTAATTCCGTAGTGTCTTGATCAAGGATTTGAGTGTCAATCACAATACCTTCCTCTCCATTGGGCATCGTAAGAGATACATTTTTGACATCACTCGCACTTTTGCCAAATATAGACCTTAGCAATTTTTCTTCTGGAGTATTGTCTATATCTCCTTTAGGGGCGACTATGCCTGCTAGAATATCTCCGGTTTTGACTTTTGTACCTTTACGTACTACCCCATTTTCATCTAACTTCGCAAGCATTGACTCACTCACACCGGGAATATCGGCTGTTAATATTTCTGGACCTAATTTGGTTTCTCTTATATCTCGTGTATATGTTTTAATTAAAACTCCAGTTAAGGAATTTCTTTTTAATACTCTTTCAGAAATTGCAAAGCCGTCTTCGAAAGTACCACCATCAAAAAACATACATGCGGTAAGTAGGTTTGTACCTATTGCTAACTCGCCATCTTTTGCAGATGCTCCATCAGCTATCAAATCTCCCTCATTTAATACTTGTCCAACATTCACTCGTGGAATATGGTGAATAAGCGTGTTGTCATTAGAAGCCTGAAATTTAATCAGTTCATATATATCTTTTACATTATTAGTAGTACGTATTACCACTTTTGAGGCGTCTACATATTCAACTATACCAGGGCGTGTTGCATAGAGGGATCTACCAGATTTCCTTGCTATTTCACTTTCCAGGCCTGTACCCACAATTGGAGGTTCAGGATTTACAAGGGGTACAGCTTGATTCATATTAGATGCTTCAATGAGGTTTCGGTCGACTACGGTATGATTACCAAATGGTGTGAGAGCAAAGTTTACCCCGGCAGAAACCGCAGGATCAACATCAACATAATCTATTTCATAGACACTTCCGTTGTAGTATTCATTTCCATGTCTTACTGGGATTTTTTCGGAGAGGATGTTATAAAATTGGTCGACGTCAACTAAAGCATGAGAAATTTTGAACTTGTCTTCGGTATCTGCATCTAGGTATTCAATCTCACCCGTCAAGTAAGGTTTGACATTTACTTCCGTAATATTTAGTGATTTGAGGGTTTCAACTATTTCTTCTGTAATGAAGGTTCCAGCTTTGACCACGACTTTATTTTTTTGCTTGATATCCTCGTCAACAATTCGATTAAGTGCATTCTCTAAATTTGCCTTTTTAGCCACCTTACGATATGGAACCTCTATAAAGCCAAATCTATTAACTTTGGCGAATAAAGCTAAGTGGTTCACTACACCAATACTTGTCCCTTCGGGCGTTTGCACCACACATAGTCTTCCATACTGAGAATGATGCACGTCGCGAACAGAAAAAGTAGCTCTTTCTTTTGTTAGTCCTCCTGGTCCACCAGCTGTTACGTGTCTGAGGTTTGATAGTTCTGCAAGAACATTTTTCTGGGACATAAATCTAGAAATCTGACTTGTTCCGAAAAAGTCCTTTAATGCGGTAACCAGTGGCCTAGAGCTCATTACATCATTAGCAGTCAATAATTCATCGGTAGAGTGTAAACTCATTTTGTCCTTTGTGTTCTTTTCGATTTTTTTAACTGCATTTATTACGACTTCTCCTAATAATTCGTTAACGCTTCGGATACGACGGTTTCCAAGATGATCAACATCATCCATTGTCTCATAACCATAATTTACCTTAAGTAAGTGTTCGATTACCCCGATTATGTCACTCAAGTGTAAGGAGTAATTTTCTTCTGTTAGTTCTCTGTGGTATTTTGTAGCCAATTTCTTGTTGAGCTGGTATCTGCCAACATCCCCCAAGTAAAGCTTTCTTGGATCGAACAAAAGCGAATCTATATATGCTTTTGCATTTTCAAGACTGGCGGTTACATCCGGTCTGAGAACTCTGTATATGTCAAATATTGCCGCTGCTGTGTTAGTAGTTGGGTCTTTTGCAAGTGATACTTCAATGAAGTTCGGCAGTTCATTATTGTGGGGGACATCTGCAAATAATTTGATAATTTCGGCATCCGAGCTGTACCCCATTGCCCTCAAAAATGTACATATATTAATTCTTGGTCTTCTTGGGCCAAATTTTATTGAGATAACGCCAGTTTTTGAAGTGTCAATCGTAAACCAAGCTCCCCTTGTGGGTATGATTTTTGCTAGGTGCAAGGGTCTATTGTTAGAGTACAATTCGTTTCGGAGAAACATAACACCTTCAGAGCGGATAATTTGGTGTACAATAACTCTTTCATCTCCATTAATAATAAAAGTACCGCGTGGTGTCATTAATGGAATATTGCCCATGAACACAGTTTGTTCTTTAGCTTCTCCAGTGGTAAGGTTAACAAGTCGCACTTGCCAATACAAAGGAGCCTCGTAAGTTAAGCCATTTCTTAGGCATTCCTGCTCTTTGCGTTCAGGATTTCTCAACTCTGGTTTAATAAATTCTAGAGACCACAGCTTACCTGTATTATCGGTAATCGGATTAATTAAATCAAATATTTTTATAATATCTTCTTCGATAAAGCGTCTGTATGAGTCCCTTTGAGCTTGAGCTAAATTAGGAATAGGATAAAACAATTTATTTTTGGTTAAATAGATTCTATTCGTGTTTGATTGGCTGCTCATGTCAGTCCGAACAAACTGATTGGTTTTGACTGTTGCAGAAGATTTTCGTCTTGTCATATTTATATTTCATGTAACTAAAATAGAAAAAAGGCAACTTCTAGAGTTGCCTTCACTTCATTAATACTTTATTTTTAATAGTAAAAGAACTAAGTAACAATAACCGACCCACTAGCACCAAAACAAATAGGCTAAAACAACGCCCCATCATTGTCCCGTATACGGATGACATAAAACTCCCGAAATTATAGCATTCAATTTCTATGTGTCAATATATTTAAATTATTCAGAGACATATTGTAATTTACGGGAACACAATCAACCATATTC
The DNA here is from genome assembly GCA_025999155.1 of Candidatus Dojkabacteria bacterium. Classification (GTDB taxonomy): domain Bacteria; phylum Patescibacteriota; class Dojkabacteria; order JAOAGR01; family JAOAGR01; genus KatS3mg084. The sequence goes on along the minus strand of AP026679.1, from coordinate 104,900 downwards.
AACTATTTTCCCCTCACAACAGCCTCTAATTTAATAGGATCTAGACTTAAAACTTCAAGAGTCGCTCCACAAACAGGACATTCTATGATGTCCCCTACTTGGATTCCATTTATGTCTAGCTCGAAATCGTTGTCGCATACTGGACATTTTACTGTTACTTTTCTATTGTCCATACTCTAATATATCATTTTCATATAAAATATACAAAATAATTTAATAGATGAGCAGTATGGATTTTCGGGCTACTTTTCGTTCAGTAATGCAAAAATACAATATCCCTATAGATGCGTCTCCTTTACAAAAAGTTAAAATTGACGGACAAACTGTTTTAGTAAAGAGAGATGATTTAAATTATCTAAAATGCAGCAAACAACGCAGTATTCCGTATTGGATCAGTGAGTATATCCATGCAAATTTTAGAAAGTTTGTTATACCTAGTTCGGGAAATTCTGGAGTTGTGGCAGCTTTTTGCGCTTTATACTCAAATGAAATTGAAGAATTACTTGTATTGCTTGCAGATACTATCTCAGATATAAAACTGCAAAAATATATTTCGATATTGAATTTACCAATAGATATCAATGAGCTACGAATTAAAGGGTACTACTCATCAAAACTCCGTATGGAACTGACACAGGATCCTAGATTGGAAGCTTTTAAATTATCAAAAAAGGGATATGTTAATTTAAGAGGATCTATTGATGATAAAGCATTGATTGGTTTTGAATCTTTAGCCGATGAAGTACTGGAACAGACTAATATGCCAATACATTCGGTATATGTGCCGTCATCAAGTGGATCGACTGCTTTAGGAATCTATAATGGTTTTTTACGTCATAATATCAAGCCTGCAATGCACATTGTTCAAACAACTAGAGTGTTTTCACTGATAAAAAATGTGACTAAGATTCCAATAATTGAGCAAACTCACCCGGCTGAGTCGATTGTAGATTTTATTGGTCATAGGAGGCCATCTATAGAAAAGATGATTACAGAATCAAACGGAAAAGGTTGGGCTATAAGTGTGTCGGAGGCAAAAACAGCAAAAAAATTCTTGCTTGAAAAATATGATTGGGATGTTAGTTATGACAGCGCCATTGCTTTTGCAGCTTGGCAAAAATTTAAAGTAGATAATGCTTTATTAGTTTTTACTGGCTGATACTATAATTTTATAATTAATTAATTAATTAATTAACTAATTAACTTAAAGATCGTAAGCTGTTATGAATACATTGCCAGAATACGTGAAAACGTTTATTGATAACTATTTTGAATTGAATATAGCAGGTTATAAAATCAAATGCCCTTATTATATCAATGAAATTGGCGTTTTAAGACCTCCAGTGTTGGCCGGTAAGGGCACGCCTCAAGATATACAATACGAAGTTTCAAAATATATATGGGATGATATTACTGAAGAAGAAATATGGGATTTGATGGTCCAAAAAAATATCGGTATCGATTGTTCTGGATTTGTTTATAACATTTATGATTATTGGATTAAAGTTCAGTCCAATGGAGTAGAATCATTGGGAGATTATTTACCGCAAGTACCATTTTGGAATATTCGTAAATATTTTTCGAGGCTTTTTAAACCACAGAATTCTGTTAGTGCGGATGAATTTACTTCTCCACCATTTTCTAAAAGTATCAGTATCAATGAGGTTTTACCAGGAGATCTAATTCGTACTCGTGGTGGCAGGCACGTTTTATTCGTGGTAGAAGTTTCTAAATATGATAATTTCGTTGAAAAAATAAGTTTTGTACACTCAGCTAGAGAATACAAACGTCATGGTGTCCGCAGAGGGGAAATAATTTTTGATAAAACACAAAGTCTCAAAAGTGCTAATTGGATTGATATACCAAAAGAGGATGAGAATTACGTATATAAAGGTTTTCGCGAATCTATTAATAGTAACGGTTTTTTTCGTCCGAATCTTCCTATTTTTTGCGACAGATGTTAATATTAGCAGAATAAATTGTATAAGTTTAAATAGTTAGAGAATTTAGCGATTATGGAACAATACAAAATTCAAGCTTTCGCGCGAGATATTACTAAAAAGAAAGTAAAAAGGTTAAGAAAAGCCGGATTAATTCCTGCAGCTATCTACGGATACAATGGTGAATTCAATATACAATTACCTGAAAAAGAATTTGTACATCTATATGAAGTTGTAGGTAATACCAAAGTTGTGGACGTTGAATTAAATGGGAAAGTTCACCACGCATACATTAGTGAAGTACAGGTAAATCCTGCATCCAGAGCTGTTTTACATGTTTCATTCAGAGAAGTTAGTTTAAAAGAAGCAATCACAGCTTCGATTCCTTTTGTTTTGGTGGGTGCAGACAATTCACCAGCAGAAAAAGAACATAAACATATAATCATTTTAGCGATGCCCGATGTAGAATTGCGCGGGCTGCCAACCAAAATGCCTTCCGAAATTACTATTGATGTCAGTCATTTAGGCGCTGGTGACACCATACATATCAAGGATATACAATTACCTAGTGGCGTGGTCCTCGTACATACTGATTCTGAGTATTTGAATCAAGTCGTAGTTACAACAGCTCCTGCAACACAAGAAGAAACAGCTGAGCCAGAGGAGACAGTAATTGACGCTACTGAGCAACAAGTTGCCTCATAAACAATCAGTTATACATGTTTTACTTTTAGGCGTACTTCATGTTTGTTTTATGATTTTTATGATTTTTATGATTTTTATGATTTGAACTACGGGTCGATCTACGTTTTATTGCTTGGAATTTTGATTATTAGAGTAACTGTGCGTTATTTATGTGGTGTATCGTGTAATTATTCGTTTATTATGTCCGATACATAGTACACGCTGTTCCGTAAACGACATTATATAACTCACATTGATTCTTCTGAATGTGCATTTTCTTCATTCTTTTATTTTCGTAATGTCAGTTTAGTTATAAGATCTAAACTTTTAATCAGTTTGTTTTATTCAGTATAAAGCTGTTATTGACATTTTTACGACACAATTTAAAATGTTCCAATAATCTTTAAGATATGTCAAAATCTAGAATCAATAAAGTCACAGGATCTCCAAATTTTCCTAATTTAGAAGATCAAATCAATGAATTCTGGAAAAAATATAAGATTTTTGAGAAATCTATTGAGAGTCGTGATCCAAAAAATAGGTATGTATTCGTCGATGGGCCGCCTTTTGTAACAGGAATTCCTCACTATGGTTCCCTAATACCATCTATCGCTAAGGATGTTATCCCTCGATACTGGACGATGCGCGGAAAAAGGGTGAGACGCGTATGGGGTTGGGATTGTCATGGACTTCCTATAGAAGAAAAGGTCAATAAGAAGTACGGGATATTGTCCAGTCGTCAATTAGAGGAAGAAATGGGTATAGATCGTTATATTCATGAATGTAGGGCTTGGGTTCAAAGTTGTGCCAATGAATGGAGATGGTATATCGAAAAAGTAGGTCGATGGGCCGATATGGATAATGCTTATACTACTATGAGTCCTGAATTCATGGAGTCCGTTATTTGGGCATTTAAACAGATATATGAGAAAGGGTATATTTATAAGGGCAAGAGAGTGTCTCTATTCTCTACTGATACTTCGACTCCTGTCTCTCATTTTGAGGTTGCAATGGATGCTGATAATTATCGGGAAGTAGAAGATTTAGCGATCTTTGTCAAGTTTGAGGCTGAAAAAAGAACATTAGATAAAAATATAATAGATCATTTAGATTCTGATAAGCCTGTGTATCTGGTTGCATGGACCACTACCCCATGGACTATACCTTCAAATTTTGCATTAGCAGTTAACCCTAATATAGAATATGCTCTAGTTAATTTTGAAGGAGAGTATTTCATTCTTGCCAAAGATAGGTTAGAGTACACTTTCCAGACTACTGCAGAAAATATAGGTTCATCGTCTGACAAGTTAGTAAAGGTTTTATATGAGTTCTATGGGTCTGTTTTACAAAATACTCGATATAAACCTATATATGATTTCTTTCTTGATAAGACCAATGAAAATGACTTTAAAGTCTATCTATATGATGTAGTAAAAAGCGATCAGGGTACTGGTGTTTTGCATATTGCCCCTGCTTTTGGCGAAGAAGACTTTGAGTTAGGTAAGAAATATGGTCTAAGCGATTTTGCTGATATAGATGAACAAGGAAATATGATTGTAGGTAGGTGGCATGGTGTATATTTACGTGATGCTGTCGAATCAATTGCAGAAGACCTAAGGGAAAAGGGTAATTTGCTTCGATCAGAGATGTATAAGCATTATTTGCCATTCTATCGTGGAACAAACCCATTGATTTATATGGCTCATGAGTCGTACTTTATTAATATACAAAAAATAAAGCAAAAGATGTTGGAACTAGGGGAAGATATCAATTGGGTACCTGGCCATATTAAAAATGGGCTGTGGAAATATACTCTCGAAAATTCTCCAGATTGGGCTATTTCTCGTAACAGATATTGGGCTACTATCATGCCAATATGGAGAAGCGAAGATGGTGATGAGATTGTAATTGGATCTTACGAAGAACTCTATCAATTATCCGATCAGATAACAAAAATTGAGGAAAATGGAGTCGTTAGGTATGAGTTTGAAGGCAAGCCTCTAGATCTGCATAGAGATGTTGCAGATAAGATAGTATTAAAGAAGAATGGCAAGAGTTATTATCGAATTCCGGAAGTGCTAGACTGCTGGATGGACTCTGGTTCGGTGCCGTTTGCAGAGTTGCATTATCCATTTGAAAATAAAGAAGTTTTTGAACAGAACTTCCCTGCTGACTATATTGTAGAATACATACCGCAGGTGCGGGCATGGTTTAATGTTTTACACCGTATATCTACGATTATATTCGATAAAAGGGCTTTTACGAATGTAGTGTGTACTGGTGTGTTAGCAGGAAATGATGGGCGTAAAATGAGTAAATCTTTTGGCAATTATCCCGATCCTAAAGATGTTTTGCAAAATATTGGTGGAGAGGCAGTAAGGCTGTACCTTATGGGATCGCCGCTGATGGTTGGTGAAAATATGAATTGGTCAGATGAGGTATTAAACGATCAGGTGAAAAACATATTATTGCCGTTATGGAATATTTATAAATATTTTACGATATATGCAGATTTACATAATTGGGTGCCCGAGAATGCTGAGTTTCTTGCTGAAAATGTGTTAGACATGTGGCTTGAGGCATACGTCAAAAAAGCTGTCCTAGAATATTCGCAAGCTTTGGAAAAATATAATATTCCTGAGTCTGTCAGGGTTATTCGTCCAACTATCGATGGTATATCGTCATGGTGGATTCGAAGATCAAGAGAAAGATTTGTTGAAGGAGATAGAAATGCACTTCAGAATCTTTATGCCGCATTAGTACTAGTTGTGAAAGGTTTTGCACCGCAGATGGTATTTATTACAGAGGAGATTTATCAGAATATTGTGAGGGATGTGTTGCCTAATTCAAAAGAGTCTGTGCATCTTGAAGATTATCCAGTGATTCAAAGTGACAGTATAAATACTACTCTTTTAGATAAGATGACTATAGTCAGAGAGATTTGTAGTAAGGGTCATTCCATAAGATTTGAAAAAGGTATTAAAGTCAGGCAACCACTAAATTCGGTGTATGTATATTTGAAAGAGAGCCTTTTAGACAAGGTTAGTGATCACGAGTTAGTTGATTTAATAAAAGAAGAATTGAATGTAAGAGAAATTGGCTTGACTATACATGCGGATCAGGATGAAGATATAATTGTAGAAATGGATTCTGAAATTACCCCTGATTTACTTAAAGATGGCATATATTCAGAGCTAAGAAGAAAAGTACAAAATTTACGTAAGGCTTCGGGTTTACAAATAGGACAGAAGGCAAAATTATATTGTAATATTAGTGATAAAGAACTAGAAAATACTATAAAGGAGTTAAGTGATAAATTATGTGGAGAATGTTATATCGATGGAATTGATTTTAATACTGCCTTAAACGATACAGATAGTCATAGCGTAGAAATCAATGATCAATATATTATGGTGCGACTGGAACCTTTAGAATAAATTAGCTTTGATTTACATATATAGATAGATTAATTATTTGCTTGTTTTTATTGATTTAAAGAACAATCCTGTATTTCGTGTGAGTTTAATTATTGTATACCTGTTGGGTGATTAATTTGTACAATCCTTTTTTAAGGGCTACTGCAAATGACACCTTTTCTTCACATGTGTTTATTGTACAGTGATAGACTCTATAGATATTTTCTTATTTTGTGATTTATTGATACTGTCTAAAGTTGTAAACCCTTCGATCACTCTTCCGATTGGTGTATATCTACCGTCTAGTTCGGGCGCAGCTCCAGCCATTAAGATGAAGAAATCTAATTTATTTGTATTTGGACCTGTATTAACCATGTACACGACGTATTTCACTGCCTTTTGTGTAGAAACGTTAGATAAGTATTTATAGCCTAAAACTTCTGTGTAAAACTCTTTTAACGAGAAATCAGCATATTTTCGTAGGTTATTTGGTTCGAAGGGGGCCGTGCTAGGATCATTTTGATTATAAAGTTTACTTAAGTAGGATGCGTCTTTCACCTTTATTGTGTCTAATAACAAATAGTCCGCATTTATTTCATCCTGGATGGTGTAACTTAAGTTTTCATTATTTCGTACGCGCAGCAAGTAATCCCTTTGTATAACAAATTCTGCATTATTATACTTACTAATGTTAGTTATGAAATTTGCCACGTTTTCAGGAGCATTACTTTCATATAAGTCTATTGTAAACGATCCTTCAGATGTTTTAACAATAGCTCTATAATCTTTGTTCGATTCTAGTTGAATAAGTTGAGGTTTATAGTTTTGTTGATTGTTTTGGTTAACTGTAGACGGAGAAGGATTATTACGTAAAGAATCAACGCCTATGTTTCGACCTATTTGATAAAAAAAATTATGATCAAAGAGATAAGTTTGTAGTTTAGGAAGTCCCCAAGCTACGAAAACATATAATCCTAATACGCCAAACAAAAGAATAAGCGCTTCTTTATCTACATACTTTGTCATCTGTTTATTATGCCATATAATTCTGTGAATATAAACACATATTCATCTTTATTACTTTTCTGTAAACTAACAATATACGGTTTTGTATGTCAACGATACAGCTAGCTGATAATCATTGTCATCTCTTGTCAAAATATTATAAAGATCCTGAAGCAAAAATATACGACCTACAAGAATCCGATCTAAAATATATAGTATCTCTAGGCACCGATTTCTTGACGAATCAAGAGCTTCTTATTCTTAAGCAAAAAATTAGTAATGGTTTTTTTAAAATTGGATTAGGTTTGCATCCGGAAGAAGTAATAAATTTGGGTACACTTGCTACGTACGAGTTAGAAAGGATTATTCATCAAATTATTCAAAACATCGATATTATTGATTATATAGGTGAAATTGGGATTGACTTTAAATATACTAATGCCGAGCAATACAAAGATCTGCAAATCCTAGTTTTTCAAGAATTCTGTAAATTAGCTAAACAATTACAAAAACCAATGTCCATTCATGCTAGAGGATCGTTTCAAGAAATAATAGATATTATACGATCTGTAGGATTTGATAAAAATACGTTTAATGGATTTTTACACTGTTTTACAGGATCATTCGAACACGGTCAAGCTTTGATTGAAAATAATTTTAAATTAGGTATAGGCGGAATTATTACCTATAAAAGCGGTGCTGACTTAAGAGACACGGTCAAAAAGTTGGTAGATTATTATTCCGGATCTACATTAAATGATTTATTTGGTTTGGAAACCGATAGCCCGTTTTTGTCACCAGAGCCCTACCGAAATAAAACAAATTCTCCCGAAAATGTAAAAATAATAGCGGAATATTTGACTCAATTTTTATCTAAGTCTTAGCCGATCATACTAGATTTGATGCCAAAGACTTTGTCCATTCAACCATTTCATGATCGCATTTGTCGATCGGCTCGTCATGATCCAGATCTATTTTCAATGGTTCACAGACAAGCTTCCCACCAACAGAGTCCACAGCACCACTAATAATATCAGCAGAGGCACAAAAATGAGGATAGTGTCTACTCCCTACTCCAAATACAGCAAATTTGTATCTGTGGAATTTATAGTGAACAAACTTGCTGAAAAAATCACGGAAGTCGTATTGTAGCATCCCATCGTCCCAGGTACTACAACCGAGAATTATTAGATCAAAATGAAATAATTCTTCTATTTGAGTAGAAAATACGTCTTTTACAATGACATTAAATCCCATTTTCTCTAAAGTACGCCCACTTAATTCTGCAAGATGTTTAGTTTTTCCTAATGTAGAACCAAAAACGATAAGGATATTTAAGTTTTTATTGATATTTTGCATTAAAAATTCACTGTATTAGCTTTGCAAGTATATATCCTAATGCTGCAAAAGCTAGTGTAAAGCTAAACGAAAGAGCGTCTTTAATAATTTCTTGTTTACTTATAGTAACATTATTTGTTTTTATTTTAGCCGAAGCAGTTTTCTTTTTTTTTACTGTCTTTACTTTATTTATCTGATCTATTGTTTTGTAAACATTCGAAAGGTATGCTAATTTTTTCGTTTCTTTAACTGTTTTTGTTCTAATAAGAGCCATGCCCCTTTTAATTTGTTAACTCTTTAAATTTTTCTAGAATTCTATCACAATAAACGAAGTTATCACGTGGCTGCGCAGTATTTTGTATTTCCTTACAGTATCTGACTTCTTCTCGTATCTGGTCGTAAACCCTTTTGTATTTACTAGCATTTGTATATACATTCCATACGTTCAAAAAGCTTATAATTAGTACTATCACTAATATAACTCCAAGGATACCAACCCCAATTTTCAGAGAAGAAGAAATATTTTTAAAGCGATTTTGATCATTTTTATTTGTTGTATTTGTTGTTGATTCCGACATTTCATTTATGATTTCCTCCGAATGATTGTTAGTATTATGACCTTCCATTTCCTAAGTATATTAAATACGATTCTAACTGTTAAGCCCTGTTGTTAAATTAATTAGTGAAATAAATTAAAATGCCATTTATGAAGGTGACTTTTGTTTTAGATAATGTGCGGTCGGCATTTAACGTAGGAGCTGTATTCCGTACTGCAGATGGTTTAGGTTTCAATATCCACCTAATCGGAATTACGCCAATACCAGGACAAGATAAAAAGTTAGAAAAAACTTCTTTAAAATCTTTAGATTACGTAGACAATTTATATTTTCGTTCACATGATGATTGGATCCAGTATATTCAAAATATAAATAAATTAATTTTAGTGGTTGAAAATTATGATACGGAAAAAACAATTTCTATATTTGATATTCCTGATTTTATCGATTTACAAGGATACGCGAATATATTCATTGTATTAGGGCATGAGATAAACGGTGTTGGAAATCCTATCATTGGAATTGCCGACTACATATTGAGAATCCCAATGTACGGTAGAAAAAATTCACTAAATGTCGCTACCTGCGCTGGAATAGTTGGCTATTTTATTAAGTCAGGGATTTTTCGACAAAGTCTCTTGAAGTCTTCTCTTTGGCAAGAAAAACCACATAAACCATAATGTCCCCAAACAGATTATTCCCGCAAAAAGGGCAGTGACTCGATTTTGTAAAATAGTATAACTCAATAAATAAAATTCTGCAGACACAGCTAAAGCTAGAGGTATCATCCCTAGTTTGAGTAGTTTATTAGCGAGAAGAACGAGATCTTTGGTGATAAGAGAATAATGGATATGTCTATGATATGCCGCAACCATTAGAATCATCGCAAACGCAACGATAGTTAAAAATATAGCAAATAAATGTATTAGTTTATCTGTTTCAGTGAGATTTTTTTGAAAGTATTCAGAAAATACTACCACTAATTGAAAGCCGAATAATGTTTGAGTTCCGGGAAAGACTAATTTGGCTTCGTCTATTATATTCCTAAAACTATTGTGTAAGTTTTCTCTTTCCATGATTTTCGAATTCTCTCAAAATTACAAGATCTTTCTATATTAGGATTTTAATTATCTGATTTCAAATTCGTTAATTCCGCCATCAGGATCAATTATTAGGGCATTTATATATTTAGGATAGTTTGTATAATGGACATTTCGCTCAATCCATCTTTCGAACGTATTGATAATCTTTTGTATTTTAGATTCATTAATTGCTAGATCTCCAAACCCATATCTCATAGTTTTGCGTAGTTTTACTTCATATATATAGATGTTGCCCTGATAAGTGGTGATGATATCTATTTCACCAAACTGTGATCGGAAATTTTTGGCCAGAAGGAGATGACCTCTCTTGAGAAGGTAGTCTATAGCAATTTTTTCTCCTTGTTTGCCTTTTTGTTTGGTAAGCATTATCTGATTATATTATTTTGATTATACGAATTTAAATGTTTATAAGCCTTGAGGAATTTATATCTATATATTGCATAAAAGTAAGAATTTATCTAATATTTAGTATCCTAAAAAGAAAGGAGGTGAGTAGAATGCTAAAATCAGACTTAGTACGCAAAGTCCAGTCTCAGACCGGACTTACACTTAAAGCCGCAGAAGAGGTCGTAAATGCAGTGTTTAATACCATTTCTAAAGCTCTTGCTGCTGGTGACAAAGTGTTAATTACCGGGTTCGGTTCTTTTGTTGTACGTAAAAGAAGGGCAAGAAAGGGTGTGAATCCACAGACCCTAGAGAAAATAGACTTGCCCGAGTCCATTATACCTGCATTCAAAGCAGGTAAGACTCTGAAGGATTTGGTGTCAAAAGCCAAGTAGTGTACGTAGATGCGACAGAATCGCATGTCAATTGATAGTAAAGCTCCTCGAGAAATCGAGGAGTTTTCTATTTTAAGTTTTTTCTTTTATATACTAGATTAAGCGAATTCTGTTCTATTTTGATTTTCTGTATGAAAGAGAATTGTTGTTTCTTCTATAATTTGATCGATTTCTCCATCTAATATTTTATCCAATCCATACCAACTTTTATGTATGCGATGGTCTGTTAATCTATCTTGAGGGAAATTATAAGTCTTGATCTTGTCAGATCTATCTCCTGTCTTGATGCTATTCCTTCGTATTTGTGTAAGTGAGGCCTGTCTTTTTCCCAACTCTAACTGATATAATTTAGATTTTAAAACTGACAGCGCTGACGCTTTGTTTTTTTGTTGGTCCTTTGTGTCCTGACATGTAACTATAATGCCAGAAGGCAGATGCGTGATGCGAACCGCAGAATCGGTGGTGTTGACACTCTGACCTCCGGGTCCACGTGATCTAAATACGTCAATACGAATATCTTTTGGCTCTATTTCTATATTAATATTATCAATTGCTGGTATGACAACTACGCTTGCTGCTGAAGTATGAATGCGGCCTGAACGCTCGGTAATTGGTACTCTTTGAACTCTATGCACTCCAGATTCATATTTTAGATGTTTGTACACTTCTCTTCCTGAAATTTTAAAAATTACCTCTTTTATACCTTTGATTTCTGATTCAAATACTGAATAAACTTGAATTGCCCAGTTTTTAGTATTTGCATATCTGGTATACATTCGGAATAAGTCCCTTGCAAATAAAGATGCCTCTTCTCCGCCAGTAGCAGCTCTGATCTCGATTATGACGTTTTTACTATCGTTGGGATCTGAAGGAATAAGTTTAATTGCGAGTTGTTGTTTTTTCTGACTGAGTTGAATCTCAATATTTCTAACTTCTTCCTGCGCTAATTCTACTATCTCCATATCTTCTGAGAGAATAAGAGATTTAGCTTGTTCCAATTTTTGGTTTAAAATCGTAATATCATTATACAAATCCAGTATTTCTTGTAATTCTGCTTGTCGAGCGAATAGTGTCGCTAATTGTCCTGATCCAGTACGCTGTGCATCTTCAATTTTTGTGCTTATATCCAGTAACTCTTGTTTTATCGCGTTTATTTCCATCATTGCCACAGCAGGTAAACAAGAAATAAGATACCCAGCAAAGGAGCCTCCACTTTTATAGAATAGGAAACTAACTCACTGACTTTATGTTTTTTTTCAATAGCAAATCTTTAAGGGTCGTCTGTTGTGATTTTGAGGCAATCACACCGACCCGAGATTTCTCCCTTGCTTGACGTGCTTCTTCTATTTCCTGCATTCTTCTTTTTAACTGTTCTGTCTTTGCTTGTCTTTTCTGAAAAGCACGAATCTTGTTTGCTGTATCGATAATAATTTGTTGCTGCCCCGTATAAGCAGGGTGACAGTTTTTGCACACTGGTACTACAACTTCACTTTGTGATAATGTAGATCCTAAAACAAACTCACTACCACAAGAGGCACATACATATTTGACTTTCTTATTATAATCTGGATGAATATTCGTTTTCATAGTAAGACTTTTACCCTATTTATTTTTATATAATAACAACAATCAATGGCGATCGCGAAAGGACTCGAACCTTTAACCTACTCCTTAGAAGGGAGTTGCTCTATCCATTGAGCTACGCGACCTTCCGCAATTATAAGCCTGCAATTGCCATCTTACATTTATGTAATTATATTACAAAAAATACAATAAGTTAACTAACTACTCGATTCATTCACCATCTTCAGTGTAAAAGTCATCATTATAATTATATAGATCTAAATCCACGATCCCTTCACCCTGATGGGGAGCAAAAGTGTCAAAGAGTCCTTCATCTCCTTCGTTTTCCTCATCTTGATTCTGTTCTTTACGTGTATTTTTAGTGAAACCGCAACCAGTACATGTCCCATCCACAAATATCGTATAGTCGTTACATACTGGGCACCAAGCAGCATATTCTTCCTCTGTATCTGATTCTAGATCGTCTTGTAAGGGTTCCTTCAGTAATTGTTCGATTGGTAATTCTTCAGTATTGCTATCTAAGAATGTTGTATCAAAATTATCTGTTTCAATACCATGTACCGCTGAACTCAAATGATCATCTTGCTCTGTGAGCAGATCCTCGTCTCCGTCGGTATTTTTTGTGTTATTAGTTTTCATCACAAACTTTCGAAAGGGTAAAATTTATAAATTGATTTGTCAATATGTATTTATTGTCTCTGTAGTCGTTTGTCTATAAAGGTTAATATTTCAGAGATGATAGTCTCAATTGATGTTTTTTCTACTTTATGTCGTAATAAATATTGCTTCAAGCTCAATTGCAATGTGAATTCAATATCACTGTCTAAATCATAACTTATATGTTGGACATCCGTTTGTTTGGATTGTTGTTTTAATTGATCTGGAAGTATATCTAAAAATTGCACTTCTAAGGTTTTTGCTATTAAAACTAAAAAATCGATAGAAAAGTTTAATTTTCCTGACTCGTAGAGGCTTAATGTGGGACGAACAAGGCCAAGTTTTTTTGCAAGTTCTGCTTGCGTCAATCCTTTTTTTTGTCGAATTTTTTGGATGTTCTTGCCAATCTTAGCGTTATTACTATCAAACATAGTCTGTGTATATATTACAATATGCACCCAATATTCAAATAATTACATATGTCCCCACATGTTGCAAATATGCTAATTTCTGTGTATGATATGGCACGGTTCTGTGTGGGGCGTTAGCTCAGTTGGTAGAGCAGCGGCCTTTTAAGCCGCGTGTCATTGGTTCGAGCCCAATACGCCTCACCATTTCTGTATCTTACTGTTCTATATGTTGATGTTCTCCACTGTCTGCTAGCCACTGTTCTCAAAATGATGAATGTATATGATAGGGTTTTTGTATGCGAAACTAAAAACAAGCACAAGTACTAGGACAAGTAGTTTTTTGAATACATTATTCAGATTTGCCTGTTTTGTCCACGTTGTCTTCAATATAACCTAATTGAATCAAAGTGTTTCTTGCTGCGTTTTGTTCTGCAGTTTGTTTCGATTTCCCACTACCTTTTGCGTATGTTTTATCCCCTATCATGGTTACCACCGTGAATGTCTTGTCGTGATCAGGACCTTCTTCTTGAACGACAATGTAGTATGGAGTAATCTTATATTTTTCCTGAATCATCTCTTGAAGTTTGGATTTAGCATCTATATCAAGACGATTATCTACGACCTCTCTTATCTTATAGTATAAATTTCGAACCACAAATTCTTTAGTAGCTTCATATCCCTGGTCTAGATACATTGCTCCAATCAAAGCTTCAAATGTGTTGGCTAGAATATACAGACGAGAACGTCCTCCTGTAGCTTCTTCTCCATACGACATCCGAATATATCGACCAAGTTCTAGTCTCAGCGCTTCTTGCGCTAAACTTTCTGCTTTAACGATAGCGGATCGAAAACTAGTGAGATTACCCTCTTTCTCATTTGCATAATCTGTGAATAACTTTTCGGTAATAATCAGCTCTAAAACAGCATCTCCCAAAAATTCCAACCTTTCATTATGATGCTTACTTGCAGAACGATGCGTAAGCGCTAATCTATATAATTCAAGATTCTGTGTTTTAATTCCTAGGCTTGTTAATAATTCAGAAATATCATTCATAGCCTACAGACTTTGTCTACGTCTCATGAAAGCCGGAGTATCAAGGTATGTGTCATCTTCGTCAGGACCTTTTAGTGGCGACGTTACACCATGATAATTTTCATTGGAGACGGGAGATTGATTATCTTTTTGAGATGTGGATTTATCAGACTCTGCAGCATGCGCAGAAAATAGAACCTGAGATCTCGGTTCATGAGGGAAACCTGTTGCTAAAACAGTCACACTAATCTTATCCTTATCTTTATCATTAATCTTATCTTCGATAATAACACCCATTTTGATTTGAGCGTGGGGATCAACATACTGTTTGACAACTTCTACAGCCTCCGATACTTCTACCATTGATAAGTTATACGATCCTCGAATAGTTATCAATACACCTTTCGCTCCTTCAATACTATAGTCTAGTAATGGTGATTGAATTGCTGCTCTAGCAGCATCGATTGCTCTTGTGTCAGGATTGCTAGATTCTCCAATACCCATAAGGGCAGTACCAGCATTCTGCATTATAGCCTTAACATCAGCAAAGTCAACGTTAATTTGTCCTGTTTGGGTTATAATATCGGATATACTTTTGATTGCATTTTTCAGTACTTCATCCGATTTCTGCATTGCCTCAGCAAAGCTCACACTACGATCAACAATATCTAATATTTTTTGATTAGGAATTACTATTAGAGCATCTACTTTACTTCTTAGTTCCTCAATCCCCTTTAATGCGAATTCCATTTTGCGCGGACCCTCAAAAGCAAACGGTTTGGTAACAACTCCTACCGTTAGAGCACCAAGACCCTTTGCTATTCCTGCAATCACCGGAGCTGCCCCTGTACCTGTACCACCACCCATACCTGCAGTCACAAACACCATATCTGCACCAGCAAGAAGCTCGTTTAATTGATCTACACTATCTTCTGCTGCTTGTTTACCTATTTGTGGATTGCCGCCAGCACCGAGTCCCTTTGTCAATTCTCCTCCTATAGTAACCGTTATCGACGCTAACGAACGCTCTAAAACCTGTGCATCGGTATTCACCGCAATAAATTCAACTCCCTGGATCTCGCCAGATTGAATCATGGAGTTTACAGCATTGCAGCCTGCGCCGCCTACGCCACATATTATAATTCGTGCGCTTAGATTTTGGTTTTGTGGTTTTATCAACATAGTTATGGCATAAATTTTTTAAATATATCAAAAAATTTACTTACAAAGTTTACGTTAGGTGTATCATCGTTATTCTCATAACCCCATACTCCATTTGTAGTATACATCTCCATGCCACTCAGAATAAGACCTTGTACACAGGCGAATTCAGGCCCCGTGATTTCGTCGATGAGAGGACCACCGAGACCTTGCGGGTAACCTACTCGCGATGTGGTCCCAAAAAACCTGGATGCGATTTTCTCGATACCATACAAATTAGCACCTCCGCCCGTTAATATGACTCCCGCCGGTTGTTTTACTGAAAATCCTGCCATCGAAACCTGTTCTGATACTATTTCAAATAGTTCATCAAGCCTAAATCCAACTATTTCCTCGTACATTCTTCTTGATAGTCTAGGTAGATTAGGAATTTGAAGACTTGATATATCTATTAAGTCCTCATCAGCATTTGAGACGTCAGCCTGATGCATATCAGCACGCAAATACGAGGGGACATTTAGATTCATTGAATTAATCCTATTTTGATTATTGCCGAGAAATTTCCCTATACTTGTTTTCAATTTTTCGGCATCTTCGCTTTGAATTTGTAGCCCTACTGCTAAATCACTTGTGATCGAGTGCCCACCTAAGATCACACATCCACTGTATGTAATAGCATCATCCTGATAAATCGTTATCGTCGTCGTACTGTAACCTATATCCAATACCATCACTCCTAATTCTTTTTCCGTTTTTGTCAGTACTCCTTGGGCACTAGCCAGTCCTCCAAAGACAGGAGTTGCCTTTACACTTAGTTGTTGAAATGCTTTTTCCACATTATGAACAGTTGTTGTCAAAGCAGAAATGATATGAGCATCGACTTCTAATCTTGATCCGGACATTCCAATAGGTTCACGAATGCCTCCCTGAGAATCAACAACGTACTCTCTCGGGATAACATGCACTATTTTCCGTATTTGCTGAGGTATAGCCACTGTTTTAGCGCTTTCAATCGCCCTTTGTACGTCATCATAAGTAATTTCATCTCCTGTCACAGCTACAATACCACGAGTGTTATTAGAAAATATATTCTTTCCATTTATGGACACTATTGCCTGTGAGATTGTTAGTCCAGCCATTTTTTCTGCAGCTAAAAGAGCTTCATTAATTGCACTCACAGCCTCACCTATATTGACAACAACCCCTTTGCGTATTCCTCGCGAATTTGCGACCCCAGAGCCAATCACACTGGGTTCAAGAGTTTCTTCGTCTATTGCAGCAATTACCGCGCATATTTTCGACGATCCTAGATCTATTGCTGTTATTACTTGTCTGGCCATGTTAATAAACTGTCATTTAACCAATAAATAATTAAACCTAACATCTATTTCTTTATAGTCAATATTTTGGTTTAAAACACTCTCTAAAATTTTGACTTGTTCATCTAGTTTAAAGAATCGTTCATTTAAATCAAATCTGATTACTTTTTCATCTGAGACTAGTATAAATAAATTACCAAAATTATCAAAGGTATAATCGCCACTAATGATGGGGCTTAAAGATTCATATAATTTAAAAACCTTATTTGCATTGTGTATAAATTGTTCATCAGAGGGATTACCGGTATACACAGCTACTGGAAATCTTGGAATTTTTTGTTGTAACAATATGAGAACTTTATTATCTGTCAACATATACATCTCTCCATTTTGCAGAATTATCAAGCCGACAGGTTCAAATTCTTTGATGTCAACTACATAACCATAAATAATGCTCTTACTTACCCTCACTTTTTTGAAAATTGGAAAACTCTCTGTGAGTTTTTCTTCTATTTCATCCGTTGTTATCTTTATCATTGGTTGAAATTTGATATCTTCGTATATTATTTTATGTATTTCACTTGAAAGGACATTTTTATTACCACGAATTATAATTCCATTATTTGTATAAACAATAAGTCGATAGGAGATGAACAGAACTATAGAAATCAGCAATAACACCGTTATATCTAATACATATTTAACGAAATTCCTTCGTATAGAGACTTTTGTGTGTCGACGTTTATAATTACTTGTTTGCATCAATGTCCTTTAATCTTTGATACAAGTCTAATTCTAATTGAGAGATTGAGTCCGGGACTTCAGGAACCAGTTTAACTATAATGTCGCCCCTCTTCTTATTATATAGCTCGGGTATACCATATCCCTTTAACACAAATTCGGTGTCAACTTTGGTTAGTTTTTTGACATGCACTATTTGTTCCCCATCAAAAGTATTTACTCTTACTTCTCCACCCAAAATAAAAGTATAAAAAGGAACAGTAATTTTAGTTATTAGATTTTTACCTTGCCTGATAAAGTGTTTATCCTCTAAAACTCTTAACTTAATATATAAATCACCATATATTCCGGCGTTTCGAGCCACATCACCCTCTCCACTAAATCTCAAAGTCAGACCATCTTCTATACCTGCAGGTATTTTTATATTCAATGTGTGATCAACTAATATGCGTGTTTCTCCTTTACAATGAGGACATTTTTCGACGACGATATGTCCTGTACCGTTGCATTTCTGACAATCTTGTATAACTTGCACATTACCAAAAATAGTTCTTTTTATCTGTGAAACGTGACCACTACCGTTACAGTAAGAACACTTTTCTAATTTAGATGCTCCCGAGCCATGACAGACTGGACAGGATTCATACCTTTTGTATACAATGTTTCTTTCACTTCCTTTTATCACCTCTACTAAGGTAACATCAAGGTTTAATTCAATATCACGACCCTTATTCTTTGTTCTAGTTTTATTTCTCCCAAAAATTTCATCAAAAGGAGTTTTACCATCGAAAAAGACATTTTGAAAGATTGAATCAAATGATTCACCAAAGATATCAGAGAAGTCAAATTGTATTTGTTCCGTATAATTTGCACCAGCAGCTGCATTATTTGTAAAGGCGCTTTGGCCATAATTATCATATAATTGACGCTTACGCGGATCAGATAATACTTGATATGCTTCATTGATTTTTTTGAATTTCTCTGTTGCATCCGGACTCTTGTTCCGATCCGGATGATATTCTAATAATTTCTTGCGAAATGCTTTTTTAATTTCCTCTTGTGTAGCATTTCTTGAAACTCCTAATATTTCGTAATAGTCGTTACTCATACGTTCATATTTTAGCAAAAGCATAAAATCGGTGCTAATCTGCCACCACAAGAAAGCATTGTATGGGTAGATATCTTATTATAAGTAGAATTCCATACGCCAAGCATCGTAAAGTCCTCTTACAGACAAACAAAATCGATTAAGCTCAATTATCGTAGTGATCCAACATAATTAAACTTGGTATTAATAATTTAAAGCTTCAAAGTGTAAAAAGCTAAAGATATGTTTAATGTGAATTGGGGTTGTGTATCCGCTGTATTCGTAGCAGAACTAGTTGTCTCATCATTATTTTCTTGTCGTTTTTGCTGATTTGCGAGTTGATTGGATGCTACAACATCTGTGATACTTAAGTCTTTTACTCGTGACACTATCGGCATATTTTTATAACCTTCAAGTGAGTTAATAAAATTTACTAAGTCTGTGTAACTTTGCGCATTAGCAGTCAAATTGACTTCAAAATATGTTGTGGTGGGACTAAATTTTAATGTTTCATTTTGTAATAAAGTTTCATCATTGATTTTTGGCGTAAAACTAGTAATCTGCACATTATTATCGCTTGCTCTTTTGTACAGATTAAAAAACAAAATGTCAATGCTCCTTGGGGATAAAAATGCTTTCCGGCCGTATTCTATTTCATCTTTCATGCCAGAAGGAATGTCAACGGAAGTACGAGCTATTTGATTTTCTAGGATCTGCGCAGTCTCAATTTTTTGTTTCACATCACTATTCAACCTTTCATACAAATCAATTTGCTCTCTCACTGTATCAAGTTTCTGAATAGTGGGAACCAAAGCGAAAACAAGTAAGAGAATCGTAAGAGTCAGAGCAACCCCTAAATTGGTGTAAGTTTTTTGAGTCTTGGATGCATAAAACAAGTCATACAAGGAAATTTTTGTTGTACTAACAGTTTTCTCTGATGGTTCTAGTGTCATAACAAATTAAACTAAATCTCACCTAAGTAAAATTTCTATTGTAAATCTGGGTATATCCCCTTTATCTGCTGTCTGGCTAGGAATAATTACATCTCTGACAAATTCCATATTCTTTAAATCTGTCACAAAATTATCAATATCTGTAAAAGTACTAGCTCCCCCAGTCAAGCGTACTTTAGGTTCACTGTCAATTATAATTGTATAATTTGCTACCGTCACCCTGTTTGCAAAGTTATTTTCTACTTGTTTTATTTCTGTAAGTATACTACCTGATTTTACTAACTTGTTGCTATCAACATTTTTACTCACATCCTGTGTGATAGCTACCTCTTCTGACCTGTATAGTTCAATATAATTACGTAATGAACTCACTATGTTTTGTGTTTCCATATATGTTGTAAGGTTTGGGGCAACTGTTGTTTGCCAACGATTTGATAATATCCGACTGTCTTTTATTAAATCATTTAATCGAGCATCAAGACTAAACCTCCATGCAAATACTCCAAGTATTACAGACATCACCAGTAATACAACCAACCTTACCGGACCTAAAACTATATCGTACAACTTATCTATAAAAGTTAACTGCACATCACTTTTATATAGTAGATTAAAAGGTTTTATCTTTTTTTCATCCATCTTCAAGTTTCACCTAATCTAATATAAAACAATGATCTAAAATATCAATGTTCATTTTATTGATATCGGATTTAGTGTATCATTCTCTGTATGAAAGAATTTTTTTTAAGAACAATAACTTTTATAGCGGCTATGACGGTTACCAGCGAAATAGTATCTGGATTCGAAATAAAACACATTCTAGCATATCTAATGCTAGCAGCTTTATTTGCTTTGATACAAATAAGCAGTAAGACGATAATACTTTTTTTCACTATACCCTACAATAATTTAAGCGTTTTTCTCTTTCATTTTTTTCTTATTTCTTTAATTCTATACTTCGTGAACCTTACTATGCCCGGTATAATAATATCTGATGGGACGATAGGTCCTTATATCACTTCATTTATTGCCATCCCGACTATTGAAATGAAATCATCTATAGTGGTTTTATTTGCAGCATTTCTTATTGCAATGATCAACTTATTTGTTGGTTGGACAATCTCAAAAAGTTAATTAATGTCAAGAAGCAAGGTGATAAAGGATAATTTATTACTGCTCATTGGGGGGAATTTGGGTAATGTATTTAGCTTTCTTATTCATATGTTGTTATTGAGATTAGATCCTCTCATAGCAAATATGTATATTGCTTATAACGGCATTGTACTAATTCTCGGTGTACCTGCATTAGTTGTGATGCGAATGCTTACAGTATATGGACACAGTATTATAGTTAGATTACGAAGTTTTTATACCAGACATCAGATATCCTCACACGTATTCCTAATTTGTATATTACTAGCTTTAATACCATTAACTTTCATTATTCAACAAATGACTTTTGACCGTAGCTTTTTTACTGCTTTCATGCTCGTGATTCTAGCTATCACTACATTCGTTGCGTATGCATTTCGAGGTTTAAAACAACATGAAGAAAACTTTCTGCCAACAATTATTTCTTTAAATATTGAAACCGGGGGTAGATTGTTACTTGTATACATTTTTGGTTTTATTTTTGGATGGGGTATTAACGGAGTCTTGTTTGGTGCTATTATATCCATGATTGTAAGTGTGGTACCAGTATTCGAATTTAGAAGTATTGAATTAAAGGGTATAAATGCAAATATAGAACCTTACAGATTCTCGAAGGCATTCATATCTTCACTTATTGTAACAGCCTGCATAGAATTTTTCTCAAACTTTGACATAGTTTACTCAATGCATGTTCTGCAATATGATCTTAATGCTCAGACTCAATACAATATTTTACAGATTTTTCGTAAAATTATTTTCTATGGGATCTTTATAAGTTCAGGTCTGATTTTAGCAATCGGTGGCAAAAATAAACACGGTAAGCGATTTACATTTTTTTATACTGCAGTTTCTAGTTTTATCATAGGTTTTGTAAGTAGTATAGTATTATACCTTGGTAAAGACGTATTGCTAATCATACTGAATAATAATTTAAATTTAATTGACTCTTTGCAACTGATCTCATTCCTCTTTTTTACTACCCTCATGTCATCCTCCTACTTACTGTCAAATTGGCTCTTATCACAAAAAAAACTTTTTCATATAGTGATACCAATACTAGCTATAATTAGTCAGATTGTGTTATATATTCAAGCTGATAACCATATAAATGATCTTTTGAACGCCTATTATCTGTCTACCAGTCTTTTTTTCATTATGACCATTGGTGCGGGATTATGGGAAAGTTTGACTAATAAAAATGTTACAATCTAAACAAACGACTCTGGCAAATTTGCCGGTTACAAGGCATATAGTTCAATCTCTGGGAGGGGGAGTTAAAAAGTCCCTCGGTCAAAATTTTCTGGTTAATCAAAAAATATTGCTAAAATTTATTAATCTATTAGATCTTACAAAAGATGATATTGTGATTGAAATTGGACCAGGAATTGGTACTATTTCTTATACTTTATGTCAGAAAGTGAGAAAGTTATATTTAATTGAACTAGATAGAGAAAAAGAAAAAGCCCTAAAAAAAGTCTTAGAAAACTTTACAAACTATGAAATCATTATTGAAGATGCATCAGTAATAGATTATGCTAAGTATTTCGGTCATTTGAAGAATGTGTATGTAATCGGCTCACTACCTTATAACCTATCGAAGAAAATAATCTATAACCTGTTTAATTCAAATCTAGATTGGCGAAAAAGTACCTTTATACTACAGAAGGAAGTTGCCGAGCACTATACAAGTCAACCTCCTCAAGCACATTTTCTCGGTATTTTTGCGAGTATTTATAGCAATGTAAAGCTGGAATTTGTGATCAAACCTGAATGTTTTTATCCTATACCAAAAGTTTATTCTGCAGCAGTGACATTTACAAATAAACAAGAGGGCTCTATTGAGGACAATTTATGCCTATCAAACTTTATAAAATCATGCTTTCACTTTCCTAGAAAAACTATTCTCAATAATCTAAAAAAATACAGCATAACAAGCGATATGCTCGAAGTAATTGGCATAAACCCTATTAAAAGACCCTCTGAAATCACCCTAGACCAATGGAAACAAATTTATCATTTAATTGTTAAATAAAGATCTAAGATCTTTTGTAGTAACGACTTTCTTAATGCGTGCATAGAATTCCAGAAAGTCAAGGGAAGTTAATGGCTGATTGAATAGGTTCATTTCTTGAACAGAAACATCCGTACGTAATTGAGTCACTTGCATTCCTAAATTAGGCACAAGATTGAGGATTGTTTTTAGTCCACAAACATGGCATTCTGAAATATATTGATACGCAGCCCCACTCTTCCCTATTAGCTTCAAGCTAGATTTGTCCTTCTGCGAACCACATGCAGGACAATACCGGCCCCAGGTCTTCATTATCTCATTTTTTATATTTTCATTCTCTGAATCCTGCCATTGATTGGGAGTAGTATGATCGTTATAATCGAATTTATTATTTGACATTTTCTTTTAGTCTACGATGTATATAATAATATATTAGCACAATAACTGCGCAACTGCCAAGTATTGCCATGGTCAAATGTAGTCCAGAAAAAGCCAGTGCAATAAAGCCTAGTATGCCGTAAGCAACATATTGTAATATAGCTATTTGCGGGTGGCTCAGACCTAATTGTAATAATTTATGATGCAAATGGTTTTTTTCTGGTGTTCCCAAAGCATGCAAATATGCTTTGATGCTAATTGTATTTTGGTTCGATTTGAAGTATCTAATACTACGATCAACAAATACAAAAATAAAATCAATTAGGGGAATAGTTATTATCAGCAAACTCGTTGCAATTTTGCCTTTTGTAATGATAGCTAAAATAGCGATCACCAACCCATAAATCAAATGTTCCGACATTATAGTTTTTGGGTAAAAGTTGTAAGGTATCAGACCACACAGCCCCCCTAGACACAAAGAGCCTATTACGATTGTGACTGTATCTCCATTTCTAATTCCGATCAGAGTCAGCATTAAAATGGCTATTGCAGAAGTTCCTTCAGAAAGCCCATCAACTCCCCCAACATAACTTAATGCTGTAGAAACAATACATATCCATAGTATTGTCGCAAAAGCTGATATTATCGATAGTTTTTCTAAGGTAATAGGATTATTAATAAGAATATCATACTGTCTCAAATCGATAATCGAATGTATATCTATGATTGTTCCAGTAAAAACTAATATCACAGATGAAAAAAATAAAGCAAAAAGCTTTACAAACTCAGATAGATCATATTTTGAGTCAAGTGCTCCGATAACTGCTATGAAAATAATTGAAAGGGTAATACCGAAAATTTGAGGAGAATCAAAATTAAGATCACGCCACATGAGAATAATCAAGGGAATGACCATTGCAAATTCACCCAGTCTTGAAATCGTAATTTTATGCAGCTTGACATTGTTGCCTCTTTCATCTGGACGCGATTGAGAAGCAGGCAAGGTAGCAAACCCGAATTTTAGCCCAATAAACCGCAAAATAGGAGTCAAAAGTAGACCCATAAAAAAAGCAATAATAAAATTAGGTAAAACTTGAAGATAAGGGTCAAAGTTAAAAGTTAGCATAATTTAAATAATTTCGTAAAATTATATCATGTCTTTAATTTATCGGTAGTGATTTAACTTGCAACCCCTTAACTAACTCAATGATTTCAGTATTATCAGTGCTACTCATTATCACTATAACATCATTGTGTTCCAAGTTATTTTCTAACACACTTTTCAAGTGTGTAGCAAGCGGTGTATAAAATACGTTTTGAGGCTTTAAAAAAATTTGCTCTTCTGAAGCTCCCTCTTTTATGAGATCTCGGTAATCCTTCCCAAAAAATTGTTCTGGAGAATTTACATCAGGCATAACTCGAGGAATGATTACATAGTCAGCAAGATTAAACACATTTTTCAACTCGTAAAAAGTACGTTTTTCTTTCAGAGCAGATTGGCCAACCTGAAAAATCACGAATATTTTTCTATCGTAAAATTTCGTACGTACTGATTGAAGTGTCCTTTTGATTTTTATAGGTGAATGAGCAAAATCATTTATCACTTTATACTCCCTGTCATAAATCATTTCTAATCTTCTCCTCACTCCCTTAAACTCGCCTACACCTTTTTTAACACATTCAGTATCAAAACCTAGTGTTAAAAGAGTCGCAATGGTAGCTAATGAATTTTCTAGTCCAATTTGTCCAATTAGATGAGTTTCAAAGTAGCCTATTTTTTCTTTATTTCTTGTATTAAGGTCATATCTTTTGACTAGGAAACGTATAGAATCAGGCATCCATCTATAATCGACTTCGCCGATATAATATACGTAATCCGCCTGCATAAAAAGATCCGGAAAACGGTTTTTGTACTCTTCCACGAGTATTTCTATATTATGCTCTAATACGCTTGGTTCTATACCACCTACCATATTCTTTAGTTCACTGATGGTATAGAAAGTCATAAGATTTGAGATACCAGATTGTTGTAAAACCTCACAGACGTTCATACCGTCCAAACAAGCTATGACCCTGCCATCAGAAGGCAGAATCCTCATAAGTTGAATATACGCATCCAAGTATGATTGCAATGTCCGATAAACGTTCTTATGATCCCAATCGGCAGAAATAAAAACTACGTGCTTAGGCTTATGATATAAAAACTTGCCTCCTTCCTCTTGCCCAAGAGATGGATGCTCATCCCCCTCTGCTACTGACCATGATGATGTCCCCGAATAAATTGAATTAGCAAACTCAAAGGGTGCCTCTCCTATGAAATACGAAACATCTTCATTGCATGACATTAGAGTCTTTGCGATAAGCGCAGTGGTAGTAGTCTTACCATGGTTACCGACAACAGAAATATGATTGTCTTTTGAAATAAAACGACCAATCCCTCTAGCAGTAGTTATAACCTCGATACCAAGCTCCTTGGCTCTTTTTACTTGAGGATTATTCTTGTCATGTATCAAAGCTGCGCCACCAAGAATTACTAAATCAATATCAGGAGTAATTTTATCAGGATCAAAGCCGAAATCTACTGGAATACGGTTTTCTCTTATCAAATCTGCAATAGGAGGATAAAAAGTCTTCTCTGAATATTCAGAACCGTAAACTTCATGTCCCTGTTGCTTTAAAAACACAGCAAGGTTACCTGACCCCTTACCACATATAGCGATAAAGTAAATTTTCATAGTTTAATTTTATCACGATTCAATTGTTTGATAAAAAAAGGCCGATAACTAAGTTATCGGCCTTTTTTGGTTTTTCTATAACATTTATCCAATCATCATGTATTACATCATATCAAGGTCGTCTTCTGCACTACCTCCTCTTGCTTTATTTTCCTTATCCGGAACATCAACGATTACAACCTCAGTAGCGAGCAACTGTCCTGCAACAGAAACAGCATTTTCTACGGCTTCACGCACCACTTTAGCAGGATCAATGATACCAGCTTCAACCATATTGATCACATTCTCACGAGTGAGTGCATTACATCCATACCCTTCACCCTTTTCTTCACAATCAGCCAACATCTTTTCTGGACTTTCATATCCAGCATTTCTTAAAATCTGAAGCATTGGCTCTCTCAATGCTTTTCGCATAATATCCCGGGCGAATAGTTCGTCATCGTTTAATTCAATATTATCTAAAACTGCGACAGCATTAGCATAAGCAACACCACCACCTGGTACTATACCACCATCTAGTGCTGCTTTAGTAGCTTGAATTGCGTCATCTAACCTGTCTTTGATCTCCTTCATCTCAACTTCAGTTGGTGCTCCCACTTTGACCACAGCAACACCCCCGGTCAATTTTGCAAGCCTTTCTTGTAATTTTTCCCGATCATAATCAGAAGTGGTAACCTCCAAAGCACTCTTGATTTGACTTATCCTGTCTTCTATAGCTTCTTTTCGACCTTTACCCTCAACAAATGTCGAATTATCTTTATTTGCAACAAATCTTCGTACTCGTCCCAAATCTTCTAATCCAACACTATCATCTAATTTCCGACCCAATTCCTCAGAAATTACGTTTGCTCCAGTTAAGACAGCTATGTCTTGTAATAATTCTTTCTTTCTATCTCCAAAGCCGGGAGCTTTCACAGCACAAACGTTGATTACACCCCTTAATTTATTGACTACTAAATTCGTCAAACCCTCTCCATCTACATCTTCTGCAACTATAACTAAATCTTTCGAACCGGCTTCCATTATTTTTTCAATAATTGGAAGAATGGTTTTAATAGAAGAAATCTTTTGGTCAGTTACAAGGATGTACGGGTTGTCGATCACAGCCTCCATGCGAGCTGAATCTGTTACAAAATAAGGAGAAATATAACCTCTGTCTATTTGCATTCCTTCAACATATTCTATGACTAATCCAGTACCTTGATATTCTTCCACAGTTACCACTCCTTCTTTACCAACTTTTGAAATTACTTCTGCGATTTTCTCCCCCATTTCCTTATCGTTATTGGCAGAAATAGTTGCTACCCTTGTCAATTGTTCAATATCTTGATCTGTTATCTGTATAGCTTTTTCAGCAAGATAATCTTTGATAGCCTCTGCAACTTTATGCAAACCTCTTTGAATACTAACAGCATTAGCACCGGCAGTAATATATTTTTGTCCATAGTTATAAATTGCCTGAGCCAAAACTGTTGCGGTCGTAGTACCATCACCAGCTTGGTCAGCTGTTTTTGAAGATGCCTCCCGTATTGTTTTTATTGCGAAATCAACTAACGGATGGGCTGACTCAATTTCTTTTGCAACAGTCACCCCATCTTTTGTCATATGTTGGGCACCGTAGGTCTTATGTATACCAACATATCGACCTCTTGGCCCAAGAGTTACTCTGACGGCCTTCGCAATAAGGTCTACCCCCTTGCGAATTCCCTTTTTTGCTTTCTCACCAACGTATACTTTCTTTGCCATGGTTATTTTGAAACCAAATAATATAAAAATTATTCTTCATCGTAGCCTAGTAATTGGCCCTCGGATATAACTAAATATTTTTCACCATCAATTTCCATTTCATTACCTCCATACCCCCAATAAACACGAGCACCTTCTTTTACAGTAAATTTATACTCTTTACCATCGGACATAATACCTGTCCCGAGAGCAAGAACTATACCACTTTTTGGTTTTTCTACACTGTTTTCGGTTAAAATAATACCACTTTTTGTTTTTGTTTCGGGTTCGTCTGGTTTTACCAGGACTCTGTCCCCGATTGGTTTGAATTTTATTTTGTCTGCCATAGCCTTTTCAAACTACTTAACTAACTGCTAGCAGATAATACTTTACTCTGCCAAAGTGATAGTAAAATAAAGAGTTGTGTAAGTCAATAGTCTTATAGTGTTATTCTGCTTTTTATATAAGAATCAATCAAAACGACAAGGCTATTTCCAGTATGTAAATTAAATCTCATTTAATTTCCAATTCGGCAGTCTATCGATTTTATTTATCTCATCTAATTTTGTTAATATTTTATTATTTAAATAGTTGAAATAACCAGCAACAGCAATCATTGCAGCATTATCCGTGAACAATTTTTTACTAGTCGGATAATGTATACGCAGATAAGAAAACACACGACGAAACTTTTTTCTCAAATATTTATTTTGTGCAACACCCCCAGCAATAATCATATCCTGTATATCAATGCCTTGACCTCTAAGAATATCTAAGGCCTGTGACACCTTAAGTATTACCTGTTCAATCGATGCCTTTTGGAAAGATGCAGAAATATTTGCAATGATATGCGAGATGTTCTTTTTTTCTAATTCCTGATTGTGAGTTTGCTTATCCAAGTAAGACAAAGCTTTAAGAGATTTAGCAAATTTCATACCAAATGAATTTAATGCTCCAATTTCTTCGTTTATAATACGCATAGTGGCCGTTTTTAATCCCGAGTAGCTTAAATTTAAATCTTTTGAGTGTTGCATAGGAATGGGTAGAGAGTAGGTATTTTCATCACCTGATTCTGCAATTTTCTCAAGCACAGGGCCTGCAGGATAGCCCATGTTTAAAATTCGACCAACCTTGTCAAAACTTTCACCAATAGCATCATCTAAGGTTTGCCCTAAAATCTCGTACTCACCATGATTTCTCATTAAGACTATTTCTGTATGGCCACCTGAAACGAGGACGGCAAGCATTGGAAGTTGATACTCTATATCAGGCTTTCCTTTTGAATTTTTTGCTAAAGCTGAATAAACATGGCCTTCCATGTGATTTATAGGTATTATGGGTTTGTTATAGAGCAATGCCAATTCTTTAGCTTTTTTAATCCCCACTTCTAAAGCTATAGCAAGCCCAGGACCAATTGTGATTGCTATTGCCTCAACATCCGTTATTTTTTTGCGAGATCTCGTTAATGCCAATTCAATAATGTGATCTATCAATTCTTCATGCTTGCGTTTAGCTAAACTAGGGACAACACCACCCCAATCTTTATGTACATGAACTTGAGATGATATGATATTCGACAAAACATTATCTTTATAAACAACTGCAGCAGAAGTGTCATCACATGAAGTGTCAATACCAAGAATTAGCATAATTGTAGGATTATATTACAAAAAATTTTCAAAGCCATCAGAATACGAACAATGAAACGAGTATAAAAACCGGAAGTATTATAATTTCAACACAAATAGCCTAATACCCAAAGTAGGGTCTAAATCACCGTTTTTAACAGCAAATTCATAATCAAGTAAATCAGAATTTAGTTTGTATAACTCAGAATTTGAAATTTTGCCGACATTATCGAAATTCTCCTTAACAAAATAGTATCCCAGAGAAAGACATTCTTTAAATGTTTTTCCTTGTAAAACAAGCTCTTGTAGTTTGATAAACCTGATTATGTAACTATACATACTATACAGAATTAGCATAGGATCTACATCTCTGACTAAAAATTCTTCAATCCCAAAGAGCAAATTAAGTTTATTTTGTATATTGTGATTTCTTAAATAGTTAATCAAATCCTTTCCTATAGACCAAATTTCCTGAGTTTCAATGAAACGAAAACCGAACGTTTCTACATCAGAAAAAGTTATATAACGATTTAAAGTAGATAGTTTTTTCACTTCATTACGTAATGCAAATAAATCTCTATTGACATTTCTTACTACAAGTTCAGCTGCTTCGTTATCAATTGGCAAACTTTTTTTCACCATCTTTACCATTTCTGGATGCGTAGGGATAGAATATTCGTCTATTTTCCCAAGTTTCTCAAATAGCTTATAAATTTTTGTATTTTTGGATATTTTCCCTTGATGAAAAATATGTAAAGGATAAAAATTGTCATGTTGCTGCAAAAATTCAACTAAATCATCAACAAAATCAAAAAGCGAATTTCCTTCTCCAAGATCACGTAAAACCACAACAAAATTCTCTCCAAATAATGATGCTGAATTTATAGCTTCTATAATTACATTCGCATCTAAATTTTTATGACCGAGAATTTCACGAATTTCATAGCCATTGTCTTTTGACTTTTGTTTGAATTCTTTGCAAGCTTTAAAAACCAAGTATTCACATTCTCCATGATGTAGAAAAAGATTCCTTCTCATAATATTTACTAGGGTACTACAATTATGGTGCCCTCTATAGCTTGAGCAGTATTAGTGCCTATTTCATAAAAAGAATAAGTACCGGATTGTGAAAATATCATAGATTTCCGTTCGGCGACATGTAGACTAACGGTTCTACCGTCCGAGAACTCGAGACCTAATGGAGCACCCGTATTATTAATCAGAGTCAAAACGGTATCTTTGCGAATTTTAATGTTGTATATAAATCCCTCAGGATAGAAAACTAGATCATTAAAATTTCTATCAAGTATTTGTTCTTCTAAAGGCCTCAGAGTTACATTGATGGAGGCTTCTGTAGGCACATTTGTGGGTGTTGAAGGTATATCTTCGGAATCGACTATTTTATCTGTAGACTTCTGAGTTCCGATCTGATCCAGATAAGGTATTTGTCTAAAGTCATTCCGCCAAATAACAGCCACTAACACCAATAAAAACAATAAAAGCAAGGCAACACCTAAGCCAATTAGAGTTTTTATAATCTTTGCGTCTTGAGCCTTTTTGATTTTACGTAGTTCTAAGGTATTGACCACTTTTGGCTGTTTATTTCTCTCCATAGTTGCTCATTCGTCCATATTTGCTCATTCGTTCGATGAATTCCTGAGTAAGTTTCTCATAAGCTTTGGCACCAATGGAAGCAGGATCATATAAGTCGATGGGTTTTCCATATGATGGGGATTCTGAAATCCTGACATTTCTAGGAATAATTGTATCAAATACTTTAGTGCCAAAAAAATTTTTTACTTCTATAACAACTTCCGATGATAATCTAGTTCGTGCATCAAACATGGTCATAACTACACCAAATATCTCTAAATCATTATTAATTGATTTTTTGACCAAATCTACAGTTTTAACAAGTTGCGAAATTCCTTCTAATGCGTAATATTCACATTGTACCGGTATTACTACCCCGTCAGAAGCAACCAATGCATTTAATGTTAGCAGCCCTAGTGATGGTGGACTATCTATGAGGATATAATCGTAAACATTTTTTACACTTTCTAATTTTTCTTTCAGAATTTTTTCACGTGAAAATCTAGATACGAGTTCTATTTCCGCACCAGCTAAATCAATTTTAGAAGGAATAAGATGTAGATTTTCATTAATATCGGATACAACGAATACTTCCGCTACATCTATATTGTGTACGAGAACCTCATATATACTCAAATAATCACGAGACTTATCAAAGCCAAAACCGGAAGTCAGATTACTTTGGGGATCAATATCTATAGCTAGGACTTTCTTACCTTGTTTTGCAAGTATTGATGCTATACTTGCGGTTGTAGTAGTTTTTCCTACTCCCCCTTTTTGATTTGCAAAAACAACTATCATATATTATGAGAATATCACAATCCACGCTACTGTTCATGCTTCCATAAATTTCATAAATCGCATATTTTCATAAATGCACCGAATAACATCCATGATCCAACCAGATGGGTATTTATCTGTCACCGAGCCAAATGCTGGCTCTAGCACTTGTATTCTACCTATTTCACCTAAGGGCTCTACAATAGCTTTTTCGGGTTTAGTTAGAACTAAAAACCCGTTCAAATTACGTGCCTGTATAATATTGTAACCTCGCGCTAGTAAGCAGAGCGTAGACCATCCATCTTCCCTCAATCTATACACTGCCATATATTGGTCATCATTTTCTAATAAAGAAGCATCCTCCGGATGTCTTCCTCGCATTCGATAGATGCCTGTAGGAAATTGTTCGATTACCTGAACGGTATAATCCTTTATGTTACGAAATAATATTTGTGAGGCTTGCATGGGTTGATTATTATGGAGATTCCATCCAAATCTATCATTACTCAGACGAAAAACCGAAATACCATTATTGATCCATTCCTCTGCTTCTTGATCCAACAAATCTAAGTGCGTCGAATAATCCACATCCAAAAGTTCAAGAATGTGCCATAGCATGATCGGCACTACCTGATGTATTCTCTGTAAATAACTTACATAAGTTGCTGACGCGACTTGACGGATATTAGCTTCTATCAAATAAAAAGACTGTGTTTGCATGTCTAAAATAAAATCTAGACCAAACATGCCTCGATAGCCCTCTTTACGCAATAACTCACCAAATAACATAGTCTGATCTACAAGATACGATCTCAGTGTATCATTTAAATGCCTCTGACTGAAATCATTGCCGACTGTACCGCCTGCAGATGAGGTTAATTCAGGAATTCCTGTGATTTGTTCTGATATACCACCTACTACTACTCCCAACCGTATTACACATGCATTTACAGTATATGTAGGTCCATTAATTTTTCGTGAGACTTTACACTTGCGTAGAGGGTATTGTGCTTGTAATGCTTTGAGCTGACTTTCATCACTGATAAAAAAAGTACTATTGCCAGAGTAGCCAAACATAAACTGCACAACAAACTCTCTTCCAAACCTACTGGCGATAGTTTGATAGTCAACATCCCCAAATTTATCATAAATCACATAATCCGGTTGTGAAATATTGCGGGCCTTTAGATAATTAGCAAATTCGATCTTATTTTCAAATTTGCTATTTAATTCGTAAGGCGGGTTTAAAAGCGTATAGTTATACGTATGAGCAAGCTTTGCGATATTTCCATCATTTTTAAATACCAGTATATTGGGTTGCCCATGTGCAACTTCCTTCACATACGTATGAGTAGCAGGATGTCTTAAAATATCAGCCGTACAGCGAATCTTATTTTCAGCACTGGGAACTATATTCTTTATATTGATTCCCTTATCAGCTATTGGAATCGTTAACTGATTTAATTCAGAATACAAAATGTGGTATGAAGGGAGAAGATCTTCGACTCCCAAAGCTCTCTCTGGATCTAGTGTTATATAAAAAAGTTGTTTCATGCTTAGTTGTACAATAAGATTTGAAATTTAAAAATTACTTACCGGATTATAATAACTATAAAACAAATTAATCAATTCTTGAGTGGTTAATTGTTTGGAACCAATGCCCATAGCAGCCAAGAGCTTCATCAGCGCATCACGTTTTGGTATTAAGGCAATGTTAGCCTTTTCAATAATTTTGTCAGCATCCTTTAATTCAGTAAACCTTTTTCTACCAAGAATCACGTCAATAGCTTTTTGGAATGGGTTTAGTTGTTCTGCTGTAAGTATGCCAGACCTATGAGGGATTACGACAAAAAAACGTTTTTGTAGTATGTTATTTTGTACAACAAGATCTTTTACAAAGTCAATATATATCCTCATTTGTTTTTTAAGATGCGGATTAGTCAAAGCATGATAATTTTCTTCTAAATAGTTGAGATAACGACGCATATCGATAGGTTCAGTATGAATGACTATTTGAACTTCATACGTTAGAGAGTTTATCAAATCCTTAAAAGCATTAATTTTTATATCTTGTTCATATGCTGAAAGCAATTGAAAATTCACGGCAGTCGTTTCGATCACCAGCGCTACGTCACCGTTTTTAAGTAGTACTAGATCGTCACGAATGTCATAGATATCTAAATGATCTTGTGTGGAGGCTAAAACTTTCTGCTTGTTCGGATCGGCGGTAAAGAAGTTTATGAGCATGTGAAAAGTATCTGCTACGACGTTTCCTGTAGATTCAGTACTACCAGGTGTGGCTGGTGATTGAACATTTTGAGCACTTGGATAACGAGATTGTGTATGATTCAGACTTTGAGATGTACCTGACATATTATATAAATTGAATTAATTTCGGAGGTATTACGGATCCAAATGTTTTTAAAGTAAATGCAACTAAAAATTGGTTATTCTTGCTGAGATATAAAACATAATCACCATTTGGTAAAGGTGAAAAAGAGTGAAATACACCATTGGCATCAGTGATTGTAGAAGTCACCAATCCACCATTTTTATCAAACACTTGTATTAAAATACCTGCCAATCCTTGTTTATTTGGTCCTACTATAATACCATTAATTGAGTTAGGTAAATTTACAGAGGGATCAAGAGCTAAATTTACATTTGGCATTTTATTAAAATCAAAATAGTGTAGATTCTGTAATGGAGGATTGGATGTATTAGTGGAAGGGGGAGTATTCGGTGTTGTATCTTTATAATTATTAACTACACGATGTGAATTAAACTCATCAAACAAATTATTTGCAGCATTGTAGTATCCTCCAGATGAAAAAGTGCGTGCGGCTGGTCCTTGCGGTAAGTTATTTTGTCTATCGATATCTATATCAGTATCCCGATTTATCGACACGGATTTTTGATTCGATGTCGTGAAAGAATTAGACTCCTCGTATTCGCTGCCAAGAGAAAATAAAGAGGCATCATAATTACCTGCAAATACTCCGTTTTCGGCTAACATGTGAACCTCTTTAGAAAGAGAACTCTCTTCCTTAGCTTTGTTAAATTGATATTGCTCATAATCTGCAGGATGAATCAATACAGGATGCGGATCTATTGGTTCATGTTCAATGGTGACAGTATTAAAAATACTGTCATCAAATACAACTTGTATCACATATGAGCCTTTTTCATATTCATAATTCGTTTTGAACTCACCCGCATCATTTGTATATAAAAACTCAAGAACATTTTGATCATCCGACATTTTGATATATACAACAGCGTTTGATACAGGTTTGTTATCGTAATCCTCTATACTACCAAAAATATAATTTTTCACTGCTGCTTCGTCATTTAGTCTTTGATTTTGATGCTTTTGCTGTAAATTCGAAGCGACCTGTGTCGTAGACGGTGAGGAAACTGTATTCTGATTATTAGCGGATACATTTACCGAATTAAATAAGGTTTTTTTTGAAATATTAGCTTGATTTTCATGCAAAGAATGATTGCCTCCCCCTCGGACCACATTACTGTTGGAAGCAAGTTTTTTTTGCATAGGAGGGGTATAACTGCCATTCTGTATTTGTACGGATTGATCGATATTAACATTAGCAGAGTTCTGTAAAAACTCACTTTCGGCTTTGTCTAGCATCGATTGCTCAGGACTTTGTTGCTGCTGATCTTGAGCTAGTTGCATATTGGAAATCAGAGGTCTACTTGCAACACCTTCCGTACCATATTGGTAAATCCGGGCCTTATCGGCCGCTGTTTTAAGGATAATTCCTTTTTTATGCCAAATTCGCCTTTGAGGAGAAATCATGGCCTCCAAATAATTGGATATAAACTCTTGGAATGGCTCTCCGTTGAAGGGGACAAACATAACTATAGCTCCAACGATAACGATCAAAGCAGGGATAACAATATTCCATGGCGAAAAGGCACTGAATATGAAGTAAATCAGAAATGAAATTAGAATAAGCGTAACCGATATACCAAATTGCTTGAGTGTCATGAAGTCAAAAATCTTTAGTTCAACGGTCATAATATTTTGTGGAACTTGTCTGACGTACGCCATATCTATATAATATAATTTAGCATATGGCTGTGGTAGTTTCTACTCGTCTTGCAAATTAGAAGAATATGAGTCTAATGCATTTTCTACTTCTTCTAAAGTTTTAACTCGTACTAGCCTACTGCGTAAAGATTTTGCTCCTTCGAACCCATGAAAATACCAACCCAAATGCTTTCTCATTTGTAAAATACCTGTATCTCCTTTTTCATCATACATAAGTCTCGCATGCCTGATAACAATCGATTTTATGTCATCGAAGCTCATACTAGGGTTTTCTAAAGCCAACTTTATTTCATTTATGTTATCAAGTTGCTCTATTTCTTCCAAAGTAATATAGCCAGATTTTTTATCTAATTTTTGTTCAACAAGATGTACATAATATCTTAATAAATCAACCTTGCTTCTATCGAATATCCATGGCTTACCAAAAGATCCTCGCCCAATCATGACACCATCAACACCGGTCGTTAGTATCCGTACAAATGCATCATATAGACTTTTTACATCACCTGATCCAAAAACTGGGACTTTATCGCCATACTTATGTTGCTTTAGTTGTACAAAGGTTCTAATTACATCCCAATCTGCATGTCCAGAATACATTTGCTTTAAAGTACGACCATGTATAGCAATAGCTTTAGCGCCAGCTTCTATCATTGCAATACCATGTTCTAATACCTTATTTTTATCATCAACTCCTAAACGCATTTTGCAAGACACTTCAAAGTCATGTGCCAACTTAAGTTCTTTTGCTGCGATCTTCGCACCTTCAATACTTGCTCTTACTATTTCTCTTGCAATATCAGTTTTGTTCATCAATGCACAACCACTACCTTTTGAGGCAACTTTATGAGCAGGACAACCCATATTTATATCTATTCCATCAAATCCGAGTTTTACTATAATTTGGGCAGCATTGAAAAAATCATTAGGATCATTACCAAAAAGCTGAGCTATTATTGGTCTCTGATTTTCGGTATAACGCAATTCGAATAATGTTTTACTATTTTGATATATCAACCCTTTTACGTTCACAAACTCACAATACAAAACGCTACTACCACCAAAACTAGCAATTAATTCCCGAAAAGCGTTATCCGTAATTCCATCCATCGGCGGACAAAGTACAACAGGATAGTCTAGATTTTTCCAAGAAAACACCATGATGTATGCTTATATATACTTATAAATGTCACTTTTACATATCCGCACTACCCTCGCATAAATTGAAAAAGGTTTAATTTTGCGTCTTCATCCATCATACTAAGATCCCATGGAGGAGACCATACAAATTCTACCTGTACGTCAGTTACAAAATCAACATCCATTAAAACGGTTTCAATTTCGGATATGAAATAGTCTTTCAAAGGACATCCTGGTGTAGTCAATGTCATTTTGATGTAAACAGAATTACTTTGATCGATTTCAATTCCATAAATAAGACCTACGTCAATGATATTCATTCCGATCTCTGGATCAACTACCTTTTTTAAAGCGTCCAAGACTAATTTTACCTTTATAACTTTAGAATGCACTGGTGTGATTTTATCAATACAGAACTATACGATCAATTATTATTGAATATAAACATAAAAATGAGTTATCATTGAAGTATGTCGAGGATTTTTCGTTATGCTCCAAGTCCAACAGGACGAATACATTTAGGACAAGTAAAGGCAGCTTTAATTCCCTACATTCTCGCTAAAAAATTCAATGGCAAATTTATCTTACGAATCGAAGATACAGATCAAAAAAGGAACAAAGCTGATTCTGTGGCTATGCTTCTCGAGGATTTACAATGGCTTGGGATTACATACGATCTAGGTCCTGAAAATCCAACCGAGAAAAACGAATACTTCCAATCACAACGTTTGTCTATATATGAAAAATATATAAATCAGTTACTCGCTGAAGACAAAGCATACCCTGCTTATGAAACTCCTGAAGAACGAAAAGAGCAAATAAAACAGCAAAGATCTAAAGGGCAACCAGCAGTTTATCTAGGTCATCATGCAAATTTGACAGAAGAAGAAAGAAAAAAGTTTGCAGCACAAGGACGTAAACCTGTAATTCGGTTACGTGTACCAAAAAACCAAATTATAACGTTTAAAGACGAAGTCTTTGGTGAAATAAGTGTGAATACTAATCAAATAGGAGATATAGTCATACAAAAATCTGATGGCACACCTATGTATAACTTTGCTGTAGTAATCGACGATCACGAAATGCGAGTCACCGATGTGGTAAGAGGTTTTGGCCATTTAAGCAATACATCAAAGCAAGTTCTGATTTACAATATTTTTAACTGGCAAGTTCCACGATTCGCACATTTTTCAGATATTCAAAACGAAAACCAACCAGGAAAACTATCAAAAAGATATGGCGCTAAATCAATAGCTCAATTTCGTGCTGAAGGGTATTTACCAGAAGCTATTATTAATTATGTGGTATATATTTCATGCTCTTTTCATTTTAAGGATAAGCACGAGGAAATTATGGACATGGATCAAATTATTGAGGCTATTGATTATCAAAATATATTGAAAACAAATGCGAAGTTTAATTCATCAAAATTGGACTGGTTTAATGGTCAACATGTTCGTAGATTATCAAATCAAGATTACATTAAAAGAACAATATATTGGCTTGAAAATCATGCGCCACAACTACATGAGTATTACCAAGACTTTGACTCTAGTCTACCATCAAAATTTTTAACCGATAGATCTTTACTTCAAGAAGGATTAATGCTAGTCAAAGAACGCATCACAAAATTATCTGATATATTTTCCTATCTAGGTTTTCTATTTAATGATACAGACTTCAATCAAGTTGATATCACTCCAACAGGTCATACCAGGGAAGAATTTGAAATAGCAAGAGAGAAATTGTACAATGTAATTCAATCTTTACAGCATCCATGGACTCATCGTGAATGGGAGTCCAAAATCAGAGAAGCCGCTGATTCGATAGGCTGGAGGCATGCCGACCTTTTTATGGCATTGAGATTAATGATCGTTGGTTCCAGGTATTCGCCTCCTCTATTTGAATCAATGGTGATGCTTGGTATAGATAGATGTCTCAAACGTATAAACAGAAATTAAAAATATGAATCCCAAAATACTTGTAGTAACCGGTCCTTCAGGTTTTGATAAAAGTTCAATCATTAAATTGGCACTGAAAAGCGATAAAAGGTTAGTTAAATCAGTGTCGTATACGGATAGGCCGCAACGTCCTGATGAAATTGATGGCGAGGATTTTTATTTCATATCTGCAGACAAATTCACACGAATGATAGAAGAAGAAAAGTTTATAGAATGGCAGAAGTTAGTAAGTAATAATTATCGATATGGTAAGGCAAAAAAAGAATTCCAACAACTTTTAGAAGCACATCCAGATAAGATTATTGTTACTGTAGTTAATATAGTTAATGTACCGGTTTTTGCTCGATACTATCCTTATGCAAAAAGTATCTTTATTGACGTAAGAGATACAGAATTTCTTATAAAGCAATTAAAAAATAGTCCGGAAATAACTAACGAAAAAATGTTTCAATTTAGATTAAAATTTGCTACAGAAGAAAGACGACGAAGACATCTTGCAAATTTTTATATGAGGATGCAAGAAGACATTGAAGCATCAGTGAAGGAATTCCTAGATATTATTAATAAAGTATTTGACGGTAGTTTTCATACTTGAAAAAGTTTTTTAGATTTTTTATAAGATTCTAAAGTATATGTTTCGCTTTTTTATATCCTTAATAGCAATATTGGGTTATATGCTAGGCATTACACTTGTGAGTTTTGCTATATTTCCGCTACAAAAGACAGTCCAAAAAACCCTTGATCTAAAAGACCTCCATTCCTGTATACCACATATACTAGAATATTCATCAAATGATTTAGATTCAATTCAAGATCTAAATTCACAGCTAGAACTAAACCTGCCGCTGGATCAAATACAAAACCTTGCTAAAAATATTGATACAATAGCAAATTATGTCGGTATGTATACCAAGATTAATATAGAATACTGTGACATATATACGACCGATCAATCTAACGACTTATTTACTGAACTGAGAAATTATCTAAAGACAAATTCGTATTATTATGAATATGGATCTATAAATGATTTTATCAATTCACTGAACCAAAACTTTCCATTACTAAAATTAGGAATGTTTGATCTCAAGTTTAACTCACTCTTCATTAGAACAACGACATGCAACACTCCGATCACTCAATCCAGACTGTACTTGGCCATTGCTCCAGATGTCCCTGAAAATACGCCAAAGCGTATCACCCTGATCACATTAAAGCTCGTAAATAACAACGATTCGAGTACCATACAACAAGGCATTCGTAATTTAATCGAAACAGGCCATTACTTCAAAGAAATGTTCACATGCCATGGACAATAGGCAAGATGATAAAAAACCAAATACACCCCAATTCCTATCAAGAGAAGGAGAAAATCAAGTACTACATAATCTCGATATTCGGACACAGGTTGATCATATCGCTAACAATGACCATTTGGTCACTGCTGATACTATCGACTCTTTAGATATGCCTGCACAACCCCCTCATTCTATAAATCTGGCCGAGCTGCATAAAAAAAAAGGAGGAACTCATATCAATCCACAGAGTGCTTATGAACTAATAAATTCGGCAAAAGGAAATTTTTCTGACACTATTCAAAATGGATCTATAAATAGTTCTAGTTATTTGAAAAATGCATTTCCTAGTACCCCTTCGTTTAATATTTCACAAACTCCTGCGCAATCACATCCTTCTACAAACTACTTCCCACCCGTACCCCCGACACCCATATCCACAACCACAGAGCCTATAGCTCCCACTCAAACAAAAATTATTTACAAAGAAAAACACAGAGGATGTCTTGGGGGAATGATTAGTTTTGTATTTAAATCAGTTGGCTGCTTACTTTTTATACTAGGTCTAATAACAATTTTGTTTGTTTATATAATTAATTTTTAGTATACTATTCGATCATGTATGTTGTTTTTGATCATGAAGCCAAGACGATTGCTAATAACTTTTTAGATAATGGAATATCTTATCTTGGTTACTACCGATCAGATACTGATGAGTATAATGGGGTTTTTGAATCTGATTTACATAAATTCCAAGAAATAATCAAACAAGCACATACTATAGTAGGATACAATATAATCAGATATGATATTCCGGTCCTAGAAAGGTATTATAAGCTAGATTTACGCAATAAACAGATAATCGATATATTTAAAGAAGTATATAATAGATATGGACTGGCCTTAAAGCTAGATAATCTTAGTTCTACTACTTTTAATTTATCAAAAATAGCACATGGTACCGATGCTGTAAGATTCTATAAGGAAGGTAAACTGGATAAATTAAAAGAATATTGTGATATGGATGTAAAACTTACTAAGGAGCTATATGAATATATCAGAAAACATGGATACTGTTATTATACTGACGGCATCGGGAATAAAATAAAATTGGAATTATCATTTGATGTCGTTGAAAGCTCTTCTACAGCTCAGCATCCATTAGATGGAATAAGTCTGTTCTGAAGAGAGTTATATTAGATCTCGAAATATTCGTGAAATCAATTAAATTTATATCCGGAAAACATTTACTGAATATTAATACGTAATCTAATATCTTTTAAGTGTTTACTTCTTTGTAAATAGCCTTTCTTCTGAGAATAAATCAATCAGCTAACTATTCCTAACAAACACTATAATATTAGAGAACAAAGAACCGTCCAGAAAACTAGGATACTCTTATCTCTTACTGAGTTAGTAATACTAAAGGAAAACTAGTTATATCGAAAGAAATGGAGCGGGTGATCGGGCTCGAACCGACAACCTTCTCCTTGGAAGGGAGACATTCTAGCCAATTGAACTACACCCGCTTATAACTCTAGTTAACAAGAAAACTAAGAATTCTTAGCATCATTTATAACCTCGATGTAGTAATCTCTAGGATACAAGCCAATAATCCTTTTTTGTTCTTTTCCGTCCTTGAAGATGATAACCGTTGGAATACTCATTACTCCATATTCCATTGCAATATCGCTAGAATCATCAACATTTAACTTTGCAAATGTTACTCCATCTACCTTCTGCGACAATTCTTCTAAGATTGGAGATAAAGCTCTGCAAGGGCCACACCAATCGGCGTACATATCTACAACGACAACACCACTTGCAATTGAGTTTCTAAAATTATCACTTGTTAAAATTACCATAGCGTCTCATTGTAAATAAAAGAGATGTTTTTGTCTACACTAAACTCTTAATTGATTGAAATGCTAACTTATTATTGTCAATATTAGGCCTAACAATTGTGCCGGACGATAACAACATCACCATCTTGTATTCTATATTCTCGCCCTTCAAGACGGACTTTACCTAATTCCCTCGCTCTACTCCACGAACCACAAGTAATGAAATCATCATAACTGACAACTTCTAAAGCGATAAAATGACGTTCAAAATCAGAATGAATTACGCCAGATGCTGAAGCTGCTTTGGTACCAGCAGTTATAGTCCAGGCACGTGTTTCTTTTTCCCCTGTTGTAAAGAAATTTATTAGTCCAAGGACTTTATAACCTAAACGTACGATTTTATCCAAACCAGATTCACTTAATCCTAAAGATTGTAAATATTCATTTTGTTCTTCATCTGACAGCACGACAAGTTCTGCTTCCATTTTTACACAGATTGGGATAACAATATCTTCTTGGCTTAATCCCATCATTGATCTTAATGCATCTTGAGATATTTTCACATGCGATTCATCAACATTTGCTACATAAATCATTGGTTTTAAAGTGATTAAATTCAAGTCTGCAAGACTTGCTTTTTGATCATCACTCTGAAAATGAAATTGATTCGCTAAATGTTCTTGGTTCATGAAATCCTGTAAGGCTTCTAATAATTCCAAATACTCCTGCAGAAGTTTGTCTGATTTTGCTTTCAATTTCGTCTTTACTTCGTTTAGCCTTTTATCGATTGTCTCAATATCTTTGAGTATTAATTCCGTATTGATAATTTGAATATCTGATTTGGGGTCTATACGGTTCTCTACATGTATCACACTTTTATCTTGGAATAAACGTACAAGATGCAATATTGCTCCAACTTCTTTGATGTGGCCTAGAAATTTGTTCCCAAGCCCTAAACCTTCTGATGCTCCCTTTACTAATCCAGCAATATCCACAAATTTCACAACGGCAGGAATAATTTCTTTAGAATTAGATGATTGAGCAAGCTGATACAGTCTTCCATCACGTACCGGCACAATGCCAATATTAGGTTCTATAGTAGCAAAAGGATAATTAGCAGCTAAGGCATTTAATTTAGTAAGTGCATTGAAAAGTGTTGATTTTCCAACATTGGGTAACCCAACTATACCTAAAGAAAGATTCATATAGGATTATTATCCCAAAGACCATCCAAGTCAATAAGGCCTAAAAAACATTTCATAGTATATAAATAGATCTTATCGTACCGCAAAAATGGTGCCGATAGCAGGACTTGCACCTGCGACCTAAGGGTTATGAATCCTTCGCTCTGACTGCCTGAGCTATATCGGCGGCAAAATAATTATAATCACCAAAACATTTCAAAGCAAATAAAACCAAATACTACCTGCATTAGTTATAACTTAATTTAAGTTCTGCCTCAATAAACTCATCAAGCTCACCATCAAGTATTAATTCAGGCTGATTCGATTCGACATCTGTTCGTAAATCTTTAACTAATTTATATGGATGTAATACGTAGTTACGAATTTGATTACCCCAACCAAATATCTTATGCTCACCCTTTAACTTTGCTTTTTCTTCCAGTTGTTTTTCAAGTTCTATCTGATAAAGTTTTGCTCTAAGTATTTTTAAAGCTTTCTCTCGATTTTGTGCCTGAGATCTTTCTGCTGAACACTGTACCTGAATACCTGTTGGCCTATGTACAAGAATTACTTTTGTATTAACTTTATTGACGTTTTGTCCTCCCGCACCACCTGATCTGGCAGTTGAAAATTCAATATCTTCAGGTTTGAGATTAAGTTCTATATCTGTATTAATAACAGGTAAAACTTCTACTCCTGCAAAAGAAGTCTGTCTTAATCCCTGTGCGTTAAAAGGGGATATACGAACAAGTCTGTGGACTCCTGATTCATTTTTTAAATACCCGTATGCATATTCACCCGTGATTTCCAAAGTAACTTTTGATACACCTGCCTCAGTTCCTTTAACTATATCGACTATTTCAACACTCCACCCTCGTTTTTGACAATACATCGTATACATTCTGAGAAGCATCTCCGTCCAATCACAAGCCTCTGTACCCCCCTGGCCAGCATGAATTGATAACAAAGCATTGGATTTATCGTACTTACCACTCAAATATACTCGAAGCTCTAATTCATAAAAATGTTTATTCAATTCTTGAATCTCCTGCTTTAAGGAATCAAGAATATCCTTATCCAATTCATGCTCAATTTCTTCTAGTTCGGATAATGACTTAGCTTTCAATTCTAATCTATTAATTTCTTCTACT
This sequence comes from Candidatus Dojkabacteria bacterium, assembly GCA_025999155.1. GTDB lineage: Bacteria > Patescibacteriota > Dojkabacteria > JAOAGR01 > JAOAGR01 > KatS3mg084. The sequence continues at coordinate 60,484 of AP026679.1, read as the reverse complement.
TCATCAGTTAATGAAGCTAATTCAATAGTGACTCGCTGAGCTTCAGATTTATCGTCCCAGAAATTTGGATGTTCGGTTAATTGTTTCAACGAGTGAATTTTTTGTACTTTTTCATCAAATTTTAAAGCAACCTTAAGTGAATCAAGCCTATTTAGAATCTCGGCTGCAGTCAATAAAGCATTCATCACGGAATTCTACCAAAAAATCAATAAATTTTGCTAATACTAACATACTTATTTATCCAAGTTTAGCTTTGTTAGATAAAAATTCACAAGCGACATAGTTTCAGCAATGGCCACGATAAAGATTAAGGTAGACAAGGGCGAAAAACCTTGAGCAATCGCTACATGTAAAAATATAAGCCATACTATTACATATACTAATTTATGTAATTTCTGCCATAGCTTACCTAGTTTTTTAACTGCCCAATCATTAGATGTTAAAAACAAAAACAATGATAAAAACAAAGCAACAAAACCTATAAATTGATAAAAAGGAAATGTTACTGTACTTTGAGCCTGTATCGTTGGGAATACTTTTATAGTCAAATAGTGATTTAATGCAAACAAGAACATTAGCTTACCGAATTCCCGTCGGTACAGGTATAGAATCGGTACTAACTTCGATTTGATCCCATAACGTACTAACATACCTGGCAAAATAGCGACTGTAAAACACACAAAAGAAGCGACCCCTAGCTTCATGCCATCCCTAGCTTCATGCCATATTGATAAAACCATATTGCATCGTAATTGGTATTAAAAATAAAATATCCATTAACAAGGATCAACAAAGCTACTATACTTCTAAAGGCCAAAATAGAAATTTGATTGCCTTATTATGATTCATCGTTGTATTCAATTATATTAAATTATACATTAGATACAAAAAATCAGGGGTACATGCCCCTGATTTTCTAAAATTTTGCTACTGGCGAATATCTTTTTTTACTTTACTACTTCACCTTCTTTTACTTCGTTATTTTGATCAGACCCATCTGTCTTCGATTCGGATCCATTTGCTTTATCTGTTTGTGGGCTGCTTTGAGACGCGAGCTGGGCAGCAATGTTATAAGCCGTTTTCTGAGCATCCTCAGCAGCGCTCTTCAAATCAGCAATACTTGGAGCAGAGTGCGACAATAGATCTTTCAATTTTTGTACATGTGTATCTAACTCTTTACTATGTTCTTCTGTGAGCTTGTCTTTATTTTCACTTTTTAATCTCTCAATGGCAGATATAGCAGATTCTGCATCATTGCGAGCTTCTGCAAGCTCTTTTTTCTTTTTATCTTCTTCTGCATACTTTTCTGCCTCTTTTATCATTTTATCAATTTCATCTTCCGTCAAATTTGTTGTTGCTTTAACAGTTTGACTTAACTCTTTCCCGGTATCTAAATCTTTTGCAGTCACCTTCAATATACCATTTGCATCAATATCAAAAGTCACTTCAATTCTAGGAACTCCTCGCGGAGCCGGCCTAATACCATCTAATATAAATCTTCCTAAGACCTTGTTATCTGCAGCCATTGGCCTTTCGCCTTGGAGTATCACAATCTCTACGCTTGGCTGATTATCTGCTGCAGTGGAAAAAATCTGCTTCTTTTCTACAGGTATGGTTGTATTTCGCTCGATAATCTTAGTCATAATACCTCCCTCTGTCTCAACACCTAAAGACAACGGTGTGACATCTAACAATGTAATATCGTGCACATCTCCTTGTAACACACCAGCTTGAATAGCAGCACCAATAGCGACAACCTCGTCAGGATTTACTCCAGCATGAGGCTCCTTTCCAAAGAATTCTTTGACTATTTGTTGGACTTTAGGCATTCTGGTCATACCACCAACAAGCACCACTTCATCTATATCCGCTACGCTCTTACCTGCATCAGCTAGTGCCTTACGCACTGGTTCAAGAGTTGCTTCTAGTAAATCGCTTACAAGCTCCTCAAGTTTTGCTCTTGTTAATGTAACATTTAAATGTTTTGGACCAGTTTTGTCTGCAGTAATATAAGGAATGTTGACTTGGGTTTGCGTCAATGTTGACAATTCTATTTTTGCTTTTTCTGCAGCTTCTTTCAGCCTCTGTAAAGCTGCTGTATCTTCCTTCAAATCAATACCATTTGCTTTCTTAAATTCTTCATTTAAATAATTAATGATCCTTTGATCAAAATCATCCCCTCCCAGATGAGTATCACCATTTGTAGCCTTAACTTCAAAAACTCCATCGCCAATTTCTAATACAGTCACATCAAAAGTACCTCCTCCAAGATCGTACACAACAATAGTCTCATCTTTTTTCTTATCCAGACCATAAGCTAATGCCGCAGCCGTAGGCTCATTAATAATTCTTTCAACTTCAAGACCTGCAATTTTCCCTGCATTCTTTGTAGCTTGTCTCTGAGCATCATCGAAGTAAGCTGGAACTGTAATTACAGCCCTTGTCACAGGCTCTCCTAAAAACTTCTCTGCATCAGCTTTCAACTTTTGTAGAACCATAGCAGATATAGCTTCAGGAGGAAGCCACTCTTCACCAAATTTTACTTCCACACCACCATTTTTTGCTTCTCTGATATCGTATGGAAGTAATTTGATATCCCTTTGAACCTCCGGATCACTGTATTTTCTTCCTATTAGTCTTTTTACAGAATACAGAGTATTTTTCGGATTTAATACACTTTGATTTTTTGCTGCAATACCGACTATACGTTCTCCATTGCTCCAAGCAACGACTGAAGGAGTTGTATTAGCTCCTTCGGCATTTGGTATAACTTTTGGACCGCCGACTGTTTGGTTAACAGCCATGCAGGAGTTTGTTGTTCCTAAATCTATTCCTATTATCCTTGACATAGCATTTATCAACACGAATTTTACATAAAATTCAAAAATTAGCAAGAGCCTTAATTGTCTGCCAACAGAAATATTCTAACGCATGATTCTATAAATCAAAAATTTAATAATACGCAGGACCCTATTTATTTATTCACCTTGAAATTTATATTATGAATTGCATAATCATCTCACCGCTGAAAGCTTATAATGAATAATATCGAAATCAAAATTAAAGAAATCAAAGATTATTATCCCAAGCTAAAAATCCGAAATCTAACCAAAACTCTTCTCTACTCTCTCGGTTTGAACGAAGAAGAAGCGTATAATTTTATTACGATACATCAACAAGATTTTGAAGATCCTTTTCGCATATTTGGAATCACAAAAGCAGCACTCTTGATTAACGATTACATAGAAAAAGGGAAAAAGATTATTATTCACGGTGACTTTGATGTAGATGGGGTATGTGCATCTACAATATTATGGGACTATCTATATTTCACAAGAAGGGCTGACGCACTACCTATTATTCCGAATCGTGTGGATGAGGGCTATGGACTTAGTGAAAAAACTATACAAAAAGCTATTAATTTAAATGCCGATTTAATAATTACTGTTGATTCTGGTATTAAAGATAGAGATTTAGTCGATAGATTCAAACATCAGATAGACTTCATCATTACTGATCATCATCAATTTCTTACAGATGAAAGTGGACAAATCATACTACCAGATGCAAAAGCCGTGGTACACTCTGCTCATCCTGAATCACAATTTTCAACAATGATTTCTGGAGCTGCGACAGCATGGCAACTAGTACGTGCAATTGAAGCAACCAAAAAAAACGGGCCTTATATAGATACAACAGACTATCTTGATTTAGTTGTTATATCGACAATATGTGATATTATTCCGCTCACTACAGAAAACCGTAAGTTTGTTTTAAGAGGTATCGAAAAAATCAAGGAAAATAAGCGTATAGGACTGCAAGAACTGATGAATATTGCTGCAATAGATCCCGTGTATATACAAACTTACCATTTTGGTTTTGTTTTGGGTCCAAGATTAAATGCTCCAGGTCGTATACTGAATGACGCAATAAAAGCAATGCGGCTGCTAGCCACTCGCAATATTAAACAAGCAAAAGAACTCGCCGTAGAATTGAACGAACTCAACACCAAGCGCCAACAATTGACAGAACAGTTTATACAGATGGCAGAAAGCCAAATTAATACTATAGATAAAGCCATAGTAATAAAAGGTAGCGAATGGCCCGAAGGTATTTTGGGATTAATAGCTAGTAAAATAGCCGAAAAGTATTTTCGTCCTACATTTATAGCGACAGTTGATCGTAAAGGTAAAATCACAGGCTCATCACGATCTCCACTTGAAAAATTACACTTAAATCAAGTCTTAGAGGCGGCAAAACAACACTTATTACGATATGGTGGACATAAGCAAGCAGCCGGTTTTGCTAGTCAAATCAGTATTTTTAATGGTTTTGAAGATACTATTTTAGAATATATAGAAAAAAACACTAAAGCAAAGGATTTTTCAAGAAGTATGAAAGCAGATGTAGAAATCTCTGATTTAGGAACAATAACTATAGACGATATTGAAGAACTAAAGTTACTTGAACCATTCGGACTTGGTAATCCTAAACCGACTTTTGTCCTATTTGACGCCTATATTGAAGACATTAAAACTTTCGGTAAAGACTATAATCATATTATGTTTTTCATTAGACACGGGCATGGAAAAATTACGGCAAAAAGCTTTAACGGATCACAAAAATATTCCCATATACAAGTAGGACAACATATCAATGTATTAGGACATTTTACAATAACTACATGGAACAACACCAAACAACTTGAGTATGAAATAATAGAGATATTTTAAATCTATTGACGAGAGAGTTTGAATAACCAAAATACAGCTATACCGATTATTATAAACCCGAAAATTGCAAGATAAAGCCACCATAAGAAGAAAACGGTCAAAGCAATAAGCCTCAATAAAGCTAAGGTTAGAAATATTGCTCCTATAATCCATATAGGCTTTTTATCCCTTATATAACCTAACACGATTACAGAAGCAGAAAGCAACAACAATAAAAATGCATATAAAGTACCGACAGGTACTGACAAATACGAATTAGTGTTTAAGTTATTGTGATAATTTAATGAGTCCATGAACAATGCAAAAAATTGTATGAAATAAGCAACCGATTCAAAAACTATAGATCTAGTAGAATGCTTAGTGAAGAACTCAACAAGACTTAATGATAATAAATATAAAGTTGTAGATAGATAGTAAAGCTGTGAAGACAAGTGATATTCGTTTATATAGTACCATGAGAAAAACAGAAGTGGTAAACCAAAAAGTCTGTTACTAAATGGAAATTTCGATATCAGAAAAACAGGTGCTATAGCCAAAAGATAATATGGAGAGAAGTCTTTTGCATGCCCAAAAAGGTAGGAAGTATAAATAAACATATAGACAAGCACAAATAATTTGGCAATTAAACCATAATGATGAATACAAAATTCCTTGATCTTACCAATACTAAGCCACTCAGAGAAGCTAAGTACAGCATTCACCACGGATAAATAAATAATTAATTGATGTACGGGTACAGCATAGTGTACTAATAAATAAAGTAGACTGACATTAAATGTAACTACGGAAATAACTCGTGTCAACAAATTATTGAAGAAAGAAGATAAACCTACTAAGCTCAAAGTTATAATAACGAAATTAACAGATGTGATTAAATTATCTTCAATAAATAGTGATAGAAGTGTATAAAGCAAGCTTAAGCCCACGAGTACTATATTCATCACTTGCATATTTAAAGAATTTTTGTATTTGTACCAGCAGACAATAGATGTCAAACCTAATACAATAATTCCTATCAAAGACATCAAAACCCAAGGATCAATATAATGGAAGTAGAAAAATAATGCTCTTAAAGTAATGAAAATCACATATAGTAATCCAAAACCTAAGATGACTTTACTACGATTCAATAGCCAAGGGAATAGATAAATAAATGATGTTGCAGTAGCAAATAGTATAAATGTAAATTTATCAAGATATGTCAAAGCTGATTCATCAAAGAACAAACCAAATATAGCAATATAGTTGAGCAGTGTCTGTGAAAATATACCTATCAACAAGCCTAAATTACTCAAAATACTAGCAAATACAAAGAGTTTGTAAAAATATACCATGAGAATATTTGCTATCGACAAGATTATTAGTATCGTATTCGAATCAAAACGAAAATAATCCGATATAATTATTAGCTTAAAGTAAATCAGTACCGAGTCTATTAACAAACTAATCCTTGCATTATTTCGAAAATAGCTAATTAAAATGTGAACCGTCGGCATTAGACATAACAACCAGATAACTAGAGAATCAAACCAGTTAGTATTTTGTCTACTAAGAGAAGGACTGATCAATAACCAAGTATAGATAAATATAATTAACAACCAATTAACGATACTAGAAAATAAATAAGTTTCTTTTTTTATCTTTGCGAACTTCACTGAAGCAACATAAATACCGGTATTTGCTAAAACTATCAAAAAATACCTATACAAATCTTTTTGTGTTAATAAAAACGCAAAGGAAATCACAAAGATATAAAGAGATAAGAGAGACAGATATAGAAACCTCTTCCTCTCAATAAAAGCAAACAAGGCTCCATTAACCAATAAAATAATAGCAGAATAAATCGTAGCATATAATTTGATATCCGCACCTGTATACTTAATACCGAAGTTCCAAAAACCGATACCAGAAAGTCCTAAAATGATAGATCCTGTAGCATAGAAAGTATGGGCAGCATCCTTTAAATTTAGTATGTAATAAGCAAAAATACCTAATGCGTAAAAACCAAAAATAGCACAAAGAAGAATTAAATTCTTGACTATATCATTTAAATTTTGCCAACTCAAAACAACCAGTACAAAAAGAGACACAGTAACAAGAAATGATCCAAAATACAAAAGAAAAGTAGCCTTTTTCTCATTTGTATCCATCCAGTTATTTTTCACTACTAGCTCAGGTGTAGACACCGGAGTGTCTGAAGGCATAGCAGTAACTGTATTCAAACTAGGCTGTTGTAAAGAATCTTTAAATGTACCCGATTCTTCGGAAATAACACCAATCAATTGGTCAATATCACTAAGGCCTTTAGCCTTTTGTTCTAAAAGCCAATCACGAATGACTATAGCGTTATTCTGAGAAATGGAAGTAGCTTTTGTTTTTTGGTTAGATACTAAAATCCACGCTAAAAAACCTAATATTGTCAATACAAAAATCAAATTAGGACAAATAACCGACATCAAGCGGAAATCAGACGAAATAATTTCTAAAATATCCATTGCTCCATTATATATCAATTATCATCGTAAATACAATATATTCGATTGATAGCAATGATGTTCAAAATTGCAAATGAAAATTTTTGAATGACATGAGTTTTGTAAAAAATTAATAAGACATCTATCTTTATCTTAAAAACATGTCTCATAAATTATAAACAAGATCAATCTAAATAAAGTAAATAATCATAAATTATATTGAAGTTAAGACAGATTTAATGTATTTTCAGGCAAAACATATGGATATATACAAGCAAAATATCATAGATCATTATAAAAACCCTAGAAATAAAGGTAAATTGGATGATGCTAATATAATAGTATACGAAGTCAATACGCTTTGTGGTGACGCTCTAAAATTCTATTTCAAACTTGATTCAAAAGGTCAAATCCAAAAACTTTCGTTCGAAGGAGAAGGTTGTGCATTGTCACAAGCAACAGCATCTATGCTAACAGAGGAATTAGTAGGTATGCATATAGACCAAGTAAAAAAACTTGATTACGACTTTATCAAGAAACTAATAGGTATAGATGTAAACCCAACAAGACGAAAGTGTGTTATGCTTTCCGTTGAATGTTTTCGAAAAATTCAAAATAAACAAGATTTAAATCAATAAAAAAAATATACAAAATACAAATAACAACAGACATACAAACTCAATGAAATCCCAACTATTAAAAAGAATTAACCATATGTATTAAATATTTCTCTACATCGCCCGCAATATTTTCTTTATCAATACGCAAATATTTAATACCCAACGACTCTAAAAATGACCGCTTTTTGGTTATATATGTTGTTGCTGACAATGACTTATGCACCGAGTTCTCAACTAAGTCAATACCGATTTTATTTGTACGACAATAATAATCTAATTTATAGACACCAAAACACACATCTTTTTCCCATTTTACAACAGATAAAGCTTTATCTTTATATTCCGTCGTTCTTTTTACTGAAGACCTTGTAATAGTTTTCAGGGAGATATCTCTCACATTATTAGGCACAATGCGTACTTTTTTGTTTGGACATAACACCAGCTCACATTCGTTTTTTTTGCGAGATTTAGTTTTAGATTGTGTTTTACTAGTTTTCCTCAATTTCCCCTTCAGATACCAAAAAAACAATTTGGCTTTCGATTTAGCGTTCGGATAATCCTTTACATACGATAGAGCTGATTCTAATAATGTTCGCTCTTGTTCTTTAGCTAATTTTATGTAGACAGGAATGTTTTCCAAATCATTTAGAATATAAGCCATCCAAACCCCAAAATACTGATACGGCCTAACAATTCGTAAATTTTTACGTTTATTTAATAATACATGTTCAAATATGTAAGAGAGCCTATTACTATTCTTTTCTGACAAGTTTTCGGTAAATAGTATCAAGCTCTTCATCATTATTGAAGTGTATCAAAATGGCACCTCCATTTCTACGATTACGTTTTAGCTTTATTTCACACCCAGTAATCTCACTTAAACCATCTTTAACATATGAATACCTTTCAAACCACTCAGCATATTTATTACTCCACAAATACTTAGTCTGTTTGCCTGTTTCTAGTTTTATTTCTCTTACTAGCTCCTCTGTTTTTCGTACACTCAAATTATTTCGTATAACAATCTTTAATGCGGCTATAATAGCTTTTTCGTCATTTAATGTTAAAAGAACTTTTCCATGATTCTCTGATATTTCACCAACAGCAATAGAATTTTGTACTATCTTGGGTAACTCAGTCAACTTAATTTTGCTTTCAACATAGGTTTTATTTTTACTTATCTTGCGGGCAATATCATCTGTTGTCATACCAAACTCATGCACAAGACGTAAGAAAGCATAAGCTTCTTCAATAGGATTTAAATCTTTTCTATGTATGTTCTCTATAAGGGCAGCCTCCGCCATTTCGCTTTCTGTCATTTGTGTCACGACAGCAGGGATTTTGTCTAAACCTGCCAGTTTTGCTGCACTGAATCGCCTTTCCCCAGCTACTAAAATATAGGTGTCCGTACCGTCATTTTTCGGCACAACAGTAATTGGTACCATGACCCCCTTTTCTTTAATAGACTCGGAAAGCTCCAATATCGAAGCAATAGGAATACTTTGCCTGGGCTGATATGGATTAGGAATAATCTTCTTAATTTCTAAATATCTAAACCCTTCTTGATTATTATCGTCAACAATATCGTTTGCCACATTTTGTGGTAAAAGAGACGCTAATCCACGACCTAAAGATCTATTTTTATTTGTATCTAAAGACATCTTTCGTTTTTCGTTTTCCGATTGTATAAATCAGAATAATGACTATAAAACCCAGTAAAATATAAGACGCTATAAGGGCGTTCGATATGTCCACTCCGATTAATTTTGTGTCATCACCGTCTCGTATCCCCAGAATTGAATAAGTATAAATACCACTTAAACCGATATCAGGCGTTTCTTTTCTGCTACCGAACCCAAAATACCATAAAATATTTGTAGGTACCAATAAAGTAAAAGATAGAACAAGCATTACATCAAAGATGTTATACAGGGTGTTGCGCATATTCGTACTCTAGTTTATATTACTCGAACAGTTTAAATATGCAAGAGATATTTACTTTCTAACCTTTTATTGAGATTTGACTATTTCTACAAATCCTGAGGGGATCCAACCGTCTTTGCCAGACACTCTGATTTTATAAAAATCATTTTGTTGATCGGTATAAAGAAACATTGCCCCTGGTGCAACACGTGCGATTTCCTGACTATCATATTTCGGAGCAGCTCGAACAGCAAGAGACCATTGATTGATTCGTTTTATCATTAATACTTTTTGACCAACATCATCGACATTAAGCAAAACTGGGAAGGCGTCAATTTTTTCATTATTCATGTAAATATTTAATGTTTCGGAATATTCCCCTGGTAGTAGTGGAGTCCTAAACTTGACAACTACATTCTTTACATGATTAGGTTTAATACTACCATTTTTGATTATGAATATAGTACGTGTATTTAGCCAGTCCTGACTGGTGTAAAAAATAGAGTCTTTTTCAAAAACGCCCTTTAACTGGCTAGTTTCTCCAAATAAAAACTGTAATGTGGTGTTATTTTGTATTGCAAAATTCACCTCGACCAGAGAATCTGGAGGTAATTTTTGGGGAATCGAAGTCATCCTTACAGTAGGACTGTAAAGGATTTTTGTTTTATAATCTACATTGTCAAATATATTAGCAATCTGGTAAGAATTATAATAGGGTTCAGAGAAAATTAAAGTATTTTTTACATCATCTACTCTCAACTCCCGGACTTCAATATCACTAGTTGACTGAATATCTGAATTCATAATTTGCGTATGTAGGCCATTCCAAATTAGTGACTCCAGTCCCAACTTAAAATTACTTAATTGAAAGCTTTCTGCATAAACGAGTAAAACGCATATTATGGTTGTATCCAAATTCGAGATCACACTGGAACCAGCAAAATTATCATTCAACACATAATAGCTACCATCTTCAAAGACCACATAGTGTATAGGAGGTGATAGAAAGGCATATTTCATAAAATAATATATTAACTCTTGTACATACTTTTCATTTGAGATATTAAAGAAAGAATATTTTTTTACAGGTATTAAGATCAGTTTTTTTGGTCTTTCTCCCTCTTGATTAAAGGTAAATGTATTATCAGGAAAAGTGACTGTCCGTGCATATACGAAATGCAGATTCTCGGCTTTTATAACAAAGACAAGGATTAGTACGATCAATACAATTTTCCTCATTTGGACATATTATCCATATACGTGACAATCTGCAAGATATAAGACCTATAGAATAACCGTCAAATTTATGATAAAATAATGATATGAATGGACAAGATACGACAAATCATTGGATTAAGACTTTACAATGGGGGCAAATTCCGTCATCTCCCGGCTCCCAAACATCGAATTTGACGCAAATTTATCACTCATCAGATCCTATTAACCAGGATTCGCAAAAGGCCCGATTCGAATTGATAAGAAGACTATATCGTACAATACTTGGCAGAGAACCAGATGATGTCGGTTTAGATTATTATTTACGAAATAGCTTTATTCCTGAACATCAAATAGCAAAAGATATGTACGAATCAACGGAACACGCTGATTTGTTGATGAAAGCAAAAGATGTTATTGAGATGCTTGCTAAACTAAATGACCTCACCCAACAGCTAAAAAAGCTCCAAGAAGAAAACCAACATTTAAAACAACTTAATGAGAATTTGACGCTGATCATACAAAGTTACAAAAGCGTTTTGCAAACATCTTACTCAACAACACCAGTAAACAGCCAACGGATAAGTGATTCAGAAACATCAAATCCGACTTCTCAATACGGAGAAGCCGCTACTAATAACCCAACAGTACCCACACAAATACACACACAAAAACAAACACAACCCGAACAACAAGTCTACATCATACCAGACCCATTTGCAGAAGGTACAGAAAAAGCTACCAATCCAATAAAACGGGTTCTATCCTCTTGGTTTCATTTTGACTAAGCTGCTGAACCCAATTTAGTATGTCGAAATAAATGTAATGATCATCGACAACAGTCAGATCTTGAGGCACGAATAATTTGTTGGAAGAAAAAATTTGTATACCAGGATTGATAAGATAAATGGCCGGTGATTCCTCAAAAAATATTTTTTGAAAGTTTAGAAATGCTTGCTTTTTCTCTTCAGCATTAGCTGAAACTCTAATATCTATAAGGTTTTTATCTAGAACTTTAGAAGAATAATTAGATAGATTCAAACCTGGTGCAGGAATATTTGTGCTATGCCATTCAATAAAAGGATCATAGTCAGTATAGTTGGTGACAACTGTTAATAATACTTGATACTTACGATTGTTTATAGTATCCAGAAAATCATTTTTTGCAGACCCTTTTTTATCTATATCTTTTTTACTACTCAATCTTACTGCCTCGACACGAACACCGACAACAGACAGTTCATCTATTAAATAGTCTACTATTACATCTCTATCTCCCCCTTCTAAATATGTCAACTCTAAAAATAATGGCTTGCCGTCTTTATAGTAGAATCCATCATTTTCTTTTCGATATCCTAAGCTCTCAACTAATCTAATAAATGCTTCTGTATTGTACTCAAATTTTGATAATATATCCTGATAAAAATAACTAGAGCTTTGGTCCACAGGACCTAGTATTTGACGCCCAACACCTAATCTTTCTATTAATTTATCTCGATTTATAAGACTCAATAACCCTCTTCTTAGTAAAGTCGATTTTATAAAAGAATTCACATCATCTGTTTTGTTGCCTATATTGAAATATAAAACATACCGACGACTCAATATAGTTGCATATCTTAAATTGAACCCTACGTCTATCAGACTTTGTGATATCGAGTCTATTTTACCGGTATCTCCACGTATAAATAGATCAACATTTTTTAATTTATAATCATACATGATGTCTTCAACACTTTCATAAAGTCGTATTATATATTTGTTTAACGATACATCACCACGAAAATATTGCTCAAAACTTTCTAACTCGACCTCATTAGTATTCTTTTTTAAATATCTTAAAGGACCAGTCCCAATAGGTGCGGAACCGAAAGATGTTTCCACGATATTAACATAGGTATTACTATAAAAATTTTCAGCTAGAAGATGTGCAGGTAAGATTGGGAAAGTTAAAGTATGCAAGTATGAAGAATTTTTTACGGGATCGCTCTTGTCATTCATTAAGTTAATTATCAATTTATAATCATCAATGATATCAATTCTGAGATTTCCTCCATTTGTGGCTGCAGAGTACAATGACTTGTTACCTAAAGACCTTAATACGTCAAAAGAAAATTTAACATCTTTTGCATTTAAATCTGTACCATCATGCCACTTAACATTAGATTTTAATGTGATTTCAAGATTCTGAGCATTATTAAAAGTAAAAGAATCTACCAAATCGCCAATTACATCGCCATTCGGGGACTCAATAAATAAAGAAGAAAATACTAAGGCAGACAGTTTTTTTCGTATCTCCCTAATTTTTGGATCATCAGAAGATGTCAAAAAGGGATCGACATTCAGAATTAAATTTGTTGGAATATCGGTTCTTGGCTTGAGTACAGCTTCAACTATGTTTTTTTTCTCTTTATTGGTTTCAAAAAATATTATGCGATCAAAATAGTTAACTAAGACAAAAGACGCTACAATGTAACAGACAAGAAGAAAGACAATCGTGTAATTTCGCATCTTTAAAATATTACGCACGTTCATGTGTAAGAGGAAATTGTATGAGCTAGATCAATAAATACAAAAAACTCGTGATCACAAGTAAACTTCCCAATACGATGGTCGCATAAAATAAAAATTTTTCTAAACCACGTCGAGCTCTATAATACTCGCCCCCGCTAATGACACTTGATCCTCCTAGCAAAGATCCGGTTCCACTACCTCTTTGCTGCATTAAAACAGCGAAAATTAGCAATACAGAAATTATAATTTGTACTACTGCAATAAAATCAGCTCTCATGATCTACTCTTAATACTGTTGATTAATAGTTCATATGCCTTGCGGTTAGTTAGCCGGTATACAGCGATACTTCTCAATCTACCATTATCAAAGTTGTACCTTTTCTTCAAGTTGTTATCCATCGTATTAAGCTCTGTCTCGATATCCTCATTGGAAACCTCAACCCTATGCTGTCGCACATATTCTTGTAAAAGCAGTTCTAATTTCATCGATTCCTCAATTTCTTTCCACCATGCAGCACGTAATGAACCTATATCTATATCAGAACCTTGTAAGTGATTTTGTACATTAACACCTAGATTTCTCAACCTAGATATATAGTCTTCAATCCTCTGTTCCACTTCATAATTGACAAGGCCTTCAAGTTTGACATAAGTACATGCACGAATCAACTCTGATACAATGGCTTTTTCGTATTCTAATTCATAATTTGTCTTGTAAGTTTCATTAATGTATTGTTCTATCAAATTTCTTAAATCATCGTAGGATTTAATTTCAGGATTATCCTTTGTAATACCAGTATTTTCCAGGAATTCTTTATCTATCTTTTCCCTAGAAAAATCTTCTTTTTTTACATTCCCATCAAGTTTTTTTGCGTAAACGTACCATACATTTCTTAACTCATTATCCACTTCTTCCTCCGATGCCTTACGAATGTCTGGTCTGTCGACCACTAACTTATCAACATCTCCCAAAATAACAGAAGGCATTGGCAAGTAAGCAACCATAACCTCTATATCTCCATTATTCTCATTATCAGATTGCTTGACATTTTTAATTATAAAAGGACTAATAGGCTTTGGATCGAAATTATCGATACGCGACACATAGGTTTTCACAGCAATCTCGACAGCTCTATCAAAAACGTCTAGGTAATATCTCGACAAGATAAAACTTTTTGGTGCTTTGCCTTTACGAAAGCCAGGAATTTTCAGTCGTTTTGTAATCTCCTGAAGAGCATTTTCAAAATACTTCTGAAAATCTTCTTTAGTAATCGTAAAAACGATTTCTTCCTCAAAAGATTCAGCATTATAAGACTGTGTAAAATTTATGGAACGTGTAGCATGTGACATATTCTGAGGTCAATTATAATAGATAATAGGCAAAGTGTTTAGATAGAAGAATCAAAATACACCAAGGTACTGAAGAAGAAAAAACACAAAGACTCCAAGAGCTATAAGAAAAGCTATCAACGAAACGACGAAAACAATGGATGCACGCAGTTCATTGTGTGGAGTATTAGTATACACGTTACTGCGTTGTTGATCCGACAAGCTCCCCATCACATTTGGAGGTACAGGCACACCTGCAACATTAGACCAAGCATTTACAGGAATGTCAGCATCATTGTTTTTGAGACCATTAGCGGAATTAACACCTAAGTCCAGTTCCTTAAGAGCATGCAAATCTGGATTTGTAATTACAGAATCTTGATCAGTATCTTGATCAGTTAAACCTAAATCCACCGTCGGATTGAGAGTTACTCGTGCCATGCCTTAAGCTACCACAACAGAATAAAAAATCAATACCGACCTAATATTCCGTCTTTACAAACATATTCTGAAAATATGTTGTAATAACACACCAATCTATACCAATCATAATCTCAAAACCGACTTAAGCCAAGGTCATGATTTCATCCAATACACTTACTGTTTTATCCAAAGAATGTTTTCTTTTCATGAATTCTCTTGCATTTCTAGATAAGCGTTGCCAGATTTCTTTATTTTCTAGCACCAATTCGATTTTATACATGAAAGTATCTATATCATCCGCTATGAAAAAATGTTCGCTATCATCTCCGTCTATTCCTTCTACCCCAACAGATGTCGTCACAACAGGAATACCTCTATACAACGCGTTTATATTTTTTATTTTTATACCGCTACCAAACCTTAATGGAGACACGAAAACCCTACATTTCCTATAATATTCTTCAAGATCTTCCACATATCCGGTCAACACTATATCTTTATGTTGTGCGACTACTTCTATAAGCCGTTCTGGTGGATTTCTACCAACTACGTAAAACTTAAGATTTTTTCGCTTATTTTTTAGCTTATCCCATGCATTTTTGATAAACCACATTAAACCATCTACATTTGGCTCCCAAGAAAGAGTCCCTACGAACAAAAGACTGTCCTCTGTATCATCAAAGACTAAATCTTCTTTATGTAATAGAGACTCGTCTCCAACCAACGTAACTAGTTTTAACTTGTGTCTATCAATACCTATATCGACAAGTTTATCGATATCATGAGATGACACACATAATACATAATCAACCAATGTAGAAATTTTTTTTTCGTATTCTCTTACCCTGTATGCTTCAATGTATGCAAAAACTTTTTTCAGAATGTTTTTTTCTTGTTCTGCGTATCTCTGAAAAATCAAATACTCTGAATTGTGTTCTTGTAGTAAAATTTTTATTTTCTTTGACTTGATCGTATCAATAACATCTTCTATAAATTGAAAAGTCAAAAAATGATCCAGAAAGATGATATCGATAGAGAAATTTTTTGTAATTGTTTCGACGTATTCTTTCAAAGACCTATTTGAATTACGATAAACACTGAAAGGCTGTCGAACAACGTAGCTTTTTAGTAAATTCATAGGATTTTTAGCAAAGAATTTTTTTTCCAAAATAAAAGATTTGTATGATTCTAAACTCGCTTGAAATTTTTCTTTTAAAATGGGCTCATTTAGAACATCCTCATCATTCTTTAACAGATTAACTAAATGCACTTCATATTTGGAAGCAAGTAATTGCAGTGTTTTGAAAGAAACAATAGTACCACCACTAATGGGTGGATAAGGAAGCTGAGGAGTGATGAAAAGTATTTTTTTAGGATAAATTGACATCTAAACTTACTTAAGGCACGAATATTTATGTAATAAATCTAAAACATAAAAAAGAATAATGTAAATTTAATAAATGATAAATATAAAGTCATCTAAATCCAACAATTATAAGAGGATTTCACATTTGTAAATAGCGACGAAGTCTGCTTATCGAATCAATATGCCATCTTTGATGCCTTTTAATTGAGCTAAAATTAGATCTGTTTTACCATAAAAAAAATACTCCGTCCATTTAAAAAAACGTGTACTTATTATAAAACCGATAGCGGTTATCCTCTTAAGAAGAGGCATATGCTTCAAGATAAATCTAACTCTATTTCTAAGAATCCAATATGTAGAAAATACTGAGAATTCACCATCACTGCTTGCTCCCACTTTATGCCATATCTCGGCAGTATGAGCTACAGCCAAGTCATAACCTGCATGCCTAGTCCTATAGCTGAAATCTAAATCTTCAATATACATAAAGTAACTCTCATCTAATAAGCCTACTTTTCTAAAGACATCTTTTCGAATTAACATACTACAGCCTGTAATAAAAGTTGATTGTGACCAAGTAGCATCAATATCACTTTGACAATGAATTGTCGTACCTGTCCACTCATTAAAAATAGCCCCATTAAACCATATTTTATCGGGCCAATCATAATAATAAATCTTGCATCCGGTTATTCCTATATTTGGACTAGATATAGCAGTTTGTAACATCTTGGCTAAAAAATCTTTTTCGACAACCGTGTCATTGTTTAAAAGTAAAACATAATCAACATCTTTTTCACTTAATGCATATTTAATAGCTGCATTATTGCCAAATGCAAAACCCCCGTTAGACCCGGTTTGAATCAATACTAAAGGATCTTCGTTAGAATCTATATGATGCGTATCTTGTCTATTTTCTAACTCAAAAAGATTATTGTATAGCTTATAGGAAATGGGTTTTTGTACAGGTAAATAAGAATAGTGTCGTAAAGGAGACTGAGGACTTCGCCATACATTGAGTTTGTCGTCCGCCCATGCCTTAATGTAGCGAATCGAGTCATTTGGAGAATTATTATCTACAACAATCACTTTATAATTTGGATAATCTATTTTAAAAATACTTTCTAAACATTCTATAGTATCTACCCATCCGTTATAGTTTAATAGCACAATATAAATTTTCGGATACATATTAAATTTGTTAATACGAAAACAATTGATATGATGGAGGTTACATCATTTCATTCTTATACTTACAAGCAGTAAAAGACAGTTCTAATCAACAAGATACCATCCATCATGTCAGCCGCTACAACATAATGATAATATATTCACAAAATAAATCATAAAGATGATCTTTCTCTCTAATTTCAATATGAGCAAGTGTCAATCACAAAAGACTTCTGACCTTTTGTTGGGAAGCATAATCCATATAAACTTGATAATGCTAATGCTTATAAGCAATTTTCCTATCAATATAAATTTGTAGGGCCATAGATGTAAAAAAAATACAAAACACAATTCCTAAATAATTAATATTTTCAAGAAGAAAGGTATCTAAGTCTTTAAGGCCTACTGATACAACTAAAATGCTTGCTGGTGTCAGTGACTTTGCTGCAGGTAATTCCTCAAGATAAAATTTCCGTAAATCTGGATGAGTCAATAATGCAATATTTTCGACCTTTCCGATCACTTCGTACTCTTGATTCTCCAATAAGGCTATATCGTTTATTCCTTGTTTTGAAAGTACTTTATCCACATCAACCTTTCCACCTCTAAGCAATATATAGTGCGTTGGATCTTTATCGTTAAAAATAGGTAAATACACCTCTCGGGATACTAAATTCACGCTGCCATTACGCCTCTCCTGTAATTGATCTAAAGTAAAGGCCAAAGGATAATTGACGAAACCTTTAAATTTGACAATTTTACCTAGATATTTACTATTTTTAAGATCGTTCACAGTTACTTCCTCAGGATCAGCTAGTAGTATTGGTTCAGTATAAAACTTATAGATCACTAAAATGACTGAAAATAAAAATACCAATGAAAAAACCATCCATAAACTTGCATACAAATTTAAAAAATAGTTAGACAAAATTTTATCTGCTGAATAAGCTATTAAAGTACTAGCCTTCAATCCTTTTTTAAACACTTTCCGAGCAAATGAGCCAGGAAGTCTTCTTTTCCATCTACAGTATTGACATTCTATAAGTACAAATTCGATAAGTTTGATTTTAAAGTTTTTGATAGTAAGAAAATATTCTTCCCTAAATAAATTAAAGTTTCGAACTTCATTATTTTTTGAACACGAATACCGACAAATTTCAGGGAAGTTCTGAATAAATTTTTCTTGCCTGTCAAGCATAAAATTTGTATATATTTAATTAGTTTACACTACTTTGTACTCTCTATTCTAATCCATAGCCGACTTGCCGTCTGATTATTTTTGATTTTGTCATAAAAAATAATCATCCATAAAATTAGCCTTACTGGGTACAAAGCTAAAGAATATAAAAATTGTCTTAAATTTTTAGCATAAAACAAAGGAAAAAAGAAAAACTTTAATTCCTCAAAGAAATTTCGCTTTGGTAATACAGTGTTCAAACAACCCTTTTCAAAAAACTTTTTCAGTTGTACATAGCCACCTGCAGATCTTCTTTTCTGACGAAACCAATCGCGTAAATTAGTAGGATATTTTACATAAACACGAGCAGAAGGTGCATAACCTATTAAATATCCCTTTAAAATCATTTTAATCGAAATCCATGCATCGTCAGACATTATATCTTCTGGTAATCTAATGTCAGCTTCTCGACGCATTGCAAACAGATAACCGCTCACAAAATAATTTTTACTGTAACTAAATTCTTTTAATCTCTTGCAATGGGCAGCATCCGCAAGCAAATTTCCCCAATATCCAAATAAAGAAGACTTGTCATCCTTTGACACGGGTCTGCCGGATACAATACCGATTTTAGGATTGCGAGCAAAAAGCTCGACTAAATTTTTCAAAGCTCCACTATCGATCACAACATCCCCATCGGTACAAATTATGATGTCACCTCTTGCTTTTTCAAAAGCTAAATTGAAAGCATACGGTTTCCCCTTCCGTGGATCGCGGATATATGTAAATTTATTAAATCTGTATTTCATAATAACTGCTTTTGCTGCATTATAGGTTTCTTGATCAGGACAGACGAGAATAATTTCAAAGTCAGGTAATAAATTATCGTACTGTTGATCTAGGACAGCTTCGAGGTTAGAGCTTACAGTTTGCGGCTCGTTCCAGGCTATAATGATTAGAGAATATTTCATTTGCAAAGAGTATATAAAAATAATAACCGCAACATATTTTAAAAATTTTTACAGAAATTGTATAACCTTATTATACTTCGTTTAATTTTATTCATAATCGATAGTAAAATACACTCGTATGCTCAAAAATGATTTACAAAAAATCGTATTAGGACTATTTACTTCAAGAGTTAGGGTCAAATTGATTTCACTATTTTTTACAAATCCTCGAGATTCTTTTCATATGCGCCAAATTTCCCGTATTACAGGAGAACAAATCAACGCAGTAAGACGAGAATTAATCAGCCTGGAAAAAGCAGGATTGCTAACTTCACAGCAATACGGAATCAAAAAATTTTATTCACTAAATGCGTCCTTTCCATTGTTCAATGAAATACGATCTATTTTTGTCAAAACATACGGCTTGGGTTATTATGTGTTTTTGCACCGTAAAGAATTAGGAGATGTCATCTTTGCTATACTGACTCATACCTATCTTAATCGAGAAGATTCAGAAGAAAATAATCCTGATCTTATTGTAGTAGGCGAAGTCAATCGCATTGTTCTCGAAAGAATAATACGAGACTCGGAAGAAGTTGAGAAAAGAAAATTACACTACAGAATATTTTCAGCAAAAGAACTTGAAATAGCTAAGAAAAGAAAGGACCTGATCATCTATTCAGCATTAGTTCTGCCAAGATCGATGATTATTGGTACAGATGAAGATTTTGTAATGTACGGCGGTATTATATGATTGAAAATTGTATGTTTTAAAAAGGGACTTGACATCAGCCATATCAACCATGAATCTTATAGAAGTGTTTTTTATATCCTATTATTTATTGTTTCAACTGAACACATTAATTTTAAATATGTTATATTGAATGCGTGAAATCATATGTCTCTACTAACTAGACGACCAAAACCAGTTATTTTATTAATCCTTGATGGATTCGGTATAGCACCTCCTCATCCCGGTAATGCTGTCGCAAACGCACGGAAACCAGCTTTTGACCGTATAATGAGGTCATTTCCCCATTGTCTTTTAAACGCCTCAGGATCTGCTGTGGGTCTACCTCATGGTGTGGCTGGTAATAGTGAAGTTGGACATTTGACTCTAGGAGCAGGTAGGGTAGTTTTTCAGACACTACCACGCATTAATATGGCTATAGCTAACGGAGCTTTTTATGATAATCCAACATTAATTAAGGCTTTAGATCACTGTAAAGCAAACAATTCGAACTTTCATATCATGGGTTGTGTATCTACTGGCCAAGTACACTCTTCACTTGAGCACCTGTTCGCTACATTACAATTCATTCAAAGGCACAACTTTCATGGTAAAAGAGTTTTTATTCATGCTTTTACTGATGGGCGCGATACTGATCCTAAAGCAGGAAGAAATTTCCTTGAAAAAGTGAACCAAGAATGCCAACGTCTTGGAATAGGCAGAATAGTGTCAATTATCGGCAGATACTTTGCAATGGATAGAAATAATAAGTGGGATCGAACTAAAAAAGCATATGACCTTATTGTACATGGTATAGGAGAAAAATTTACCAGTGTAGATGAAGCCATTTCTACCTCTTATTCGAAAGAAATTACGGATGAATTTGTAGAGCCAACGGTGATAGTAGATGAAAATGGAAATTATCCAAAATTACAAGACGGGGATGCTTTATTTTTCTTTAATTATAGAGCTGATAGGGCGATACAGATTTCGCGAGCTCTTATTGATGATAACTTTAATGAATTTGAAAGAGTTAAATTCAAAAACTTGTTTTACGTAGGTATGACTCAATATGAAAAAGCACTAAATACTAAAATGCATTTAGTATTTGAACCGGAAAATGTACAAGTACCCGTAGGAAGAGTAATTTCAGAGGCAGGAATGAGACAATTGCGTCTGGCTGAAACAGAAAAGTTTGCGCATGTAACTTTTTTCTTTAATGGTGGACGTGAGCTAGTTTTTGATAAAGAAGATCGAATCTTAGTCCCTTCTCCTAAAGTGCCGACTTACGACATGAAACCGGAAATGAGCACATACGAATTGACCCAAGTCTTAATAAATAAAATTAGGCTACAAATTTATGATGTAATCATAATGAATATTGCATGCCCAGATATGGTTGGACATACAGGAAATTATGATGCGGCAGTAAAAGCAATAGAAGCGGTAGATAGAAACCTAGATAGAATCATACTAAATACACTAGCTGTCGGTGGAGCTTTATTAGTGACGGCTGATCATGGAAATGCTGATGTGATGATAGATTTGGAGACAGGTAAACCTCATACAGAACATACTACAAATCCTGTACCTTTCATATATGTCGGCCCACAAGCTAAACCCATCGAACTACCCATGGGCTCAATATCGGATATTGCTCCGACATTACTGCGACTTCTTGGACTACCGATACCAGTTCCTATGAGTCTAAGCCGTAATCTTTTAGAACCTGTACTTAAGAATTAAATACTCATCATAATGTCTCTTGGATTAGTACATTCGAAAAAACCAGTGAAAAGGAATTTTGCGCGTTTTTCTTTGACAGGGCTATTTCCCCAAAAAAGTAAAAAGAAAAGTACTTTAACTTCCAAAATCAATAGAAAACAGCAAAAATCTGCAAACAAATCTTCTCTACACGAAATATTCGACTTCCGGCTGAATCATGACAAGCCATTACTATATTATTTTCTCAGCATACTAGCCATTGGTGTCATTGCGATATTTTCAGCAACAATCCCTTTTGCATATTACTATTCGGAAAACAATAATAAATACTTTTATCTTCAAAACCACCTCAGACTTATCGCGATAGGATTTATAGTATTTTTTATATTTTATTTCTTAAAAGTTGAATTGATCATGCGGTTTTGGAAGTTTGCTTATATTTTTTGTATCTTAATACTTGGATATTTGCTTTATTTAAGCTTTACACAACAAATAGAGGCAATAGATGGTGCTACACGGTGGCTTAATATAGGATCATTACAATTTCAACCTTCCGAATTTGTCAAATTAGGTTTTATCATCTTTCTTGCACCGTTTCTAGCAAAACTCAGCGAAAAATTTGTAGATAAGGAAACAAATTTAAAAAATAATATCAAACTATTTTTGGTGTTTATTATACTGTTTTTTATTGTCATAGGGATGATTTTACTTACTCGAAATTTAGGAACAGCACTAGTCATAGGGTTCATCGGTTTATTAACTTTTTGGACATCTGCAAAAACACGGTTTCAACACCTCGGATTTGTCATACTCATGGTTTTAATCGTCCTCGGCGGTATAATATTCACAGTGACTGAATCTTACCGTATGGACAGAATACAAGTATGGATCAATTATTTAAAAACGAATGACACTTTATACACTGATGACAACGGCGTACAAACACGCGAAGGTAAATCATATCAATTAGACCAGGTCTTGACATCGGTGGGCAGCGGAGGTCTTATAGGTTTAGGTTTAGGTAAATCTGTAGGCAAATATTATTTACCCAAAACTTCCGCAGGAGACGATTCAATTTTCGGAGTAATGGCGGAAGAACTCGGTTTCATAATGACAACAGGCATCTTACTCTTGTATTTTAACCTCATTCGAAGATTGTTAAATACTGCCAATTTGCTAACACACAATACGGTATATTACTTGACATTAGTTTCTATCGCTGCATGGATAGGTTTTCAAACTTTTGTGCATGTAGGAGCAAATCTAGGTATCTTACCAATGACAGGCCAAACCTTACCTTTTATATCACTTGGCGGTAGCTCAATGGTTTCATTAATGGGAGCCATGGGTTTAGCACTAAATATATCCAAGAATCGTATTGACAATCACAAAGAACAAAGTAAAGTGCGCGAGATTACATATGGTCTATAGTTTCGATTCCTAGAAGGTATAGACCATTTGCCAAAACTGTAGCCGTAGCTAGCGTTAGAGACAAACGGAAATTACGTACAAATTCATTATCAACTAACACTTTATGTTCTTTATAAAATTTGTTGAATGATTGGGCTAGATCAAATAAATAATTAGCAATAATATGTGGTGCAAGCTGTGTGCCTGCCATAAATGTAATATTCTCAAACTTTGATAATATTTCTAATAACTCTTCCTCACAGTCACTCACTGAATAATCTGTATTGAGGCCGGATGAATCAAAGTCAAATTTATCAATATTTGCTTCCCTTAGTATACTTTTCGCTCGCACATAAGCATATAAAATATAAGGGCCAGAATAACCCTGTGGATCTAAAAAGACGGTAGGATTATAAACAATATCTTTGTGCAACTCATGAGATAAAAATAAAAATTTCAATCCACTAATCCCGATTTTTTCTGCAATGTTATCTATATCTTGTGGTAAGTAATTTTTATCCTCTTTTATACGCTCTTTTGCAATTTCTTTTGCTTCATTAAGGTAATCAACAGCATCAACAATATTACCTTTTCGTGTAGAAGCCTTTTTACCATCCATACCTAGAAGCCAGCCATAGCCCAAATGATAATACTTGTCCTTAAATGAATTATCAAAGACACATAAAGCAGTGATTAAACTTTTAAAATAATCGTTTTGTTCAACAGATGTTAAAACTATTGAAAAGTGATAATTAGGATAATCTTCACGTTTTTTTAGGGCAAGAGCCATGTCCTTAGCAGAATAAGTAGGTGTACCATATTTTGATAAAAATACATAACGATTGACATTGTACTGTTCTCCTGGAAATACTAAAGCATTGTCGTCACGAATCAATACTTTCCCCTCTAGCTCTGTTGATAGTCTCACAGCAGCATCAGACATTTGAGACTCGGAATACTCACGATCGAATTTGACGCCTATACGTTCGAAAAAGTCGTAGTGCTGATGATCCAAACTCCATTGTAATAATTTTTTATAAGTTTCATTTATGATACTATCTTCTCCGGAAAAGATTTTCAGATTGATTTCCTGAATTTCTGATTTCACATCGGGATTAGTTTCAAAAAGTTGATTAGCTTCAACATAACAATCGACTATATAATTCATTTTTTCATGTGTAGTGCGAGCTTCAAAATCATTAGGTAAAGGCCTTCGTAAAAACATATATATACTCTTTGCCACATGTAAACCTATATCTGAATAATAATTTAAGTTAACGACACGATAGCCTAAAAAAGTGAGTAATCTACTTAAACTCAGTCCTGTAATAGCATTTCTTAAATGACCTACACTTAAAGACTTGAAAGCATTTGGTGAACCGAATTCCATTAAAACTACTCTATTTTGACCTAAATTCCAACTTCCATAGCCATCTTTCTCTTCTAATATTCGTCCAAGATGTTTGAGGAAAAACTTCTTATTCAAGTAAAAATTCAAAAAACCAGGGCCTGCAATCTCCACCCTTTCAATATCTTCATGACGAATATAAGGCAATATTTGTTGAGCAGCCTCCCTTGGAGCTTTTCCTACAAGCTTAGCTATTTGTAAAATAATGTTTGATGTTAAATGTCCAAAAATTCTAGACTTAGGATAATCGACTTCAATGTTATTTATATCAACTTCAATACCAAAACACTTTTTAATTGCATCATACAAAAGGATCTTCAAGTGATAAAAAATAGTTTTCGTATCACTCAATTCTTGTAATTGTTTGATAGTCATATTTTTAATTATACAGGATTCAAAACTTGTTGAGACATTATGCAAATTTAATCTAAATTTTTTATTATAGCTAGATGTTTACACAACAGGTACGGTTTATAAAAAGAGAATATCCTCTACATCCCCGTTATCGTAATAAATTAAACCAACAAAAAGGAAAATACTCAAAATCTCGCTTTGTGATATTAACGGCATTAATGACTACTATATCAGTTGTGATATACGGCATTCTGCAAGTAAACCAATATTCTTCATTTATAAATTCAAAAACTCTTAATGAGAATGTCGTTAATGTTACTATTGCCGAAAACGACACTCTATACCATATCTATAGTCGATTAGTACAACAAGGTTTACTTCCGAATAATCAAATAATCTTTATCCCAAGCTATCAGCTGTATCTCAAACTCAATCAATTTGACACAAACAAAATCCAACCCGGTACATATGAGATTGCTCCGCATACTCCGGTGAAAGAGTTACACACTTTGTTCACACCTACAGCATGCAAACAAGTCTCTATTAGAATTAAAGAAGGACTCAGAATCGAAGAAATTGCCGACGCAATTCAAGAACAACTCGAACAAGCAACTGATGTAACGGAAATAAACTACAAAAAGGACGAATTCATCAATCTAGCACGTAATTTTCAACTTGATGATCAACTAAATTTTGATTTTACTCTACCTACTAATCTTGAAGGTTACTTATTTCCTGATACTTACTTTTTTTGTGTAGATGTTTCGGCTCGCCAAATAGTAGAAAAGTTATTAAAAAATTTTGAGCAAAAGGTTTATAAACAAATTTTACCAGATCTTATTCGTACAAATCAAACTTTAAACGAAGTCATAATTAAAGCATCTATAGTTGAAAGAGAGGCTTACAACAATGACGAACGTAAAATAATAGCATGGATCATTGATGCTAGACTGAAAATGGGTAAAGCCTTAGGTATTGATGCTACTTCACAATACGGATATGGCTATTCTCCTAACCAAAAGACTTGGTGGGTAACAGGAGATGAATTACTGCAAGCCATTGAACAGGATAATCCTTATAATACACGTAAAAATTTAGGATTACCCCCTACTCCAATATCTAATCCTGGTTTAGATGCGATTATTGCAGTACTAAATCCGACACAAACAGAGTATCTATATTATTTACATGACCCATGCGGACAAATTCATTACTCTAGGACTTTAGATGAACATAACATTAAAGTTGAAAAATACATTATTAGAGGCCAATGCTAGAGTACTAGCATCATAGTAGCATCGGTAGAATTATTAGAAGCTCAAATTTACACTCAGCTCAGCCAATAAATTTCAATCACGGATTAAATAAAAACATAATTAAATATCATGAATTTAAAAAAGACAAAGTTTTGACATTTACATTACTTCTTCTAAATAGAAAATTTTACCCTACACTACCCTCCATATTCAAAGCAATTAGCCGGTTCAACTCTACCGCGTATTCCATAGGTAATTCTTTAGTAAATACATCAATAAAACCATTTACTATCATAGAACTAGCCTCTTCTTCTGATAAACCCCTCGATCTAAGGTAATGTAATTGAATCTCTTTCATTCGTGATACAGTTGCTTCATGAGCAATTTCAACGTTCTCCTGATTTGATACTATATTTACTGGAATCGTACCTGTCTGAGATTCTTCATCCAAAAGCAGAGCATCACATTTCACCGAGACTTTAGAGTTATAAGCATTAGGAGCTATAGAGATAATTCCCCGATAGGTAGTTTTACCGTTATATTGGCTAACGGACTTTGATGTAATCTCTGAAGATGTATTTGGTGCTAAATGAAAAATCTTTGTACCAGTATCCTGCTCTTGATTCTTACCCGCATATGCCGCTGAAACAACAATCCCTTTTGCATTTTTGCCCTTTAATAAAATACTCGGATATTTCATAGTTTTCTTGCTACCAATGTTACCGTCAATCCACTCCATAATCGCATTTTCATAGGCAACAGCTCTTTTTGTTACTAAGTTATAAACATTAGGTGCCCAGTTCTGTACAGTAGTATAACGTACACGCGACCCGGGCAAACAAAAAATTTCAACTACTGCACTATGCAAAGAATAGGTAGAATACACTGGTGCAGTACATCCTTCGATATAGTGCACAAAGCTACCTTCATCAGCAATAATCAAAGTTCTTTCAAATTGACCCATGTTTTTAGCATTTATCCGAAAATACGCCTGCAAAGGAATTGCTACCCTGACCCCTTTTGGCACGTAAATAAAACTACCTCCAGACCAAACAGCTGAATTTAATGCTGCAAACTTGTTATCTGTAGGCGGCACTAAAGTACCAAAATACTTCTTTACCAGATCTTCATATTCTCGTAGACCTGTATCCATATCGGTAAACACAACCCCTTTTTCTTCTAATTCCTTTATGAGACTATGGTACACCACTTCACTTTCGTATTGCGCGGTTACACCTGCAAGAAAGTTCCTCTCTGCTTCAGGAATACCTAATTTGTCGTAAGTATCCTTGATAGATTCAGGTAATTCGTCCCAAGTTTTCTTCTGTGTATCCGTAGGCTTTAAATAATAAACAATATTATTAAAATCAATTTCGGATAAATCAACTCCCCATGTTGGCATGGGTTTATTTACAAATATTCGATAGGCCTTGATCCGAAAATCCAACATCCATTTAGGTTCATTTTTCATGGAGGAGATTTGTCTTATGACATCCTCGTTCAACCCTACGTCCGTCTTGAATACGTATTCTTCTGGCTTCTTAAAACCATACTTATATTCTGAGATTATTATCTTTTCTGATCCGTTTTTGCTCATAATAAAGCTAGCTTAACAAATATGCATAAACATTGTCTCTATGCAAACTACTATTCTATTTTGCATTAAAATCATTAAATAAAAGTATGCAAATCCTAATTACTTTCTTGAATTAACCCTGAACTTTCGATTTCTTCAAGAGTTACTTCTATAAATTTTTTATTTTTAAGCTGAAAAATTTTATCAGGGTGTAATTTACGTATAAACTCAATACTATGTGATATAACTAAAAGAGCACACTTCTTATGAGAAGCAGTTTCTCTTAACAAATTAGCAACATTTATCGTTGAACGAATATCTAAACCAGAATCCACTTCATCCAAAACCGCAACTTTCGGCTCAAGAACCAACATTTGTAATACCTCAGATTTGCGACGTTCACCTCCAGAAAAACCCTGATTAATAGGGCGCTCCAGAAAACTCACGTTAAGACCAACTCTTTCTACTGCATCGATAATTTTTTTACGTAACTTAAAACTAGAAAGCCCCCCGCTACCATATATAGATCTGTAACTTGCATTAAGAAAATCAAATAAAGTCACTCCCTCAATTTCTGGAGGGCTTTGGAAAGATACAAAAAGCCCAAGACGAGCAATTTCGTCGATCTCAAGACCAACAGTCTCTTTACCATCTATTTTGACACTACCAGACCGCTCATACCCAGGAATTCCTAGAAGCGACATAGCAAAGGAACTTTTGCCAGATCCATTCTCCCCGACCAATACCACAATTTTACCAGGTCCAATATCCAAATCCGCGTAATCAAGAATTTGCTTACCTAATTCAGCAATACCCAAAGAATATTTTTTAATGACTAAAGACATCGAATTATATTAGCATGATATCATGAATCTGAAAAATCCTTTTCTTTGATACATATGATAGATATTTGAGTAAATAAGACTTTAAATATAAAATACGAGGATAACCCTTCATTATGGCAGACCAATTTATTAAGGTAAAAGGAGCAAGAGTCCATAACCTCAAAAACATAGACGTATCAATCCCTAAAAACAAGTTAGTTGTAATCACAGGCCTTTCTGGATCAGGCAAGTCGTCATTAGCATTTGACACTATATATGCGGAAGGACAAAGAAGGTACGTGGAGAGCTTATCATCTTACGCTAGACAATTTCTTGGCATGATGGAAAAGCCTGATGTAGATTATATAGAGGGATTAAGCCCTGCCATTGCTATTGATCAGAAATCGACATCATCAAATCCCCGTTCAACGGTGGGGACAATAACAGAAATTTACGATTATCTTAGGTTATTGTTCGCAAGAGTTGGCAAACCATTCTGTTATAAATGTGGTAGACCAATTGAATCCCAAACCGTCCAAGAAATCGTGGACTCAATTTTCGAATTACCTAAAAAACATAACAAAACTTCCCTTCGGATATTATTGCTTGCGCCAATAGTGAAAGATCGTAAGGGATCTTATGAAGACTTATTTATCAATCTATTAAATAAAGGTTTTGCAAGAGTAAGAGTTGATGGTGAAATTAAGAACCTAGAGGATGATATTACGCTAAAAAAAACAACAAAACATAAAATTGAAATTGTAGTAGATAGACTCAGCATACCGGCTAATATCTCTCCGGAGTTATTGAACGACAAAGATTCTAATTCTATAGATTATAAATCTATAGGTTTTGAAAATGAGCAAGAATTCCTCGCGTTTAAACAAAGAGTGACAGATTCTGTAGAAACATGTTTGAGATATGGTGAGGGTGAATTAATAATCAATCTCTACGATGAGGCAAAAGATATATTATTTTCTGAAAATCTAGTCTGTAAGCACGATAAAATATCGTATCCACAAATAGAGCCTCACACATTTTCATTTAATTCACCACATGGAGCATGTCCTCATTGTTCAGGTTTAGGTTATATCAAAACTATAGACCCACAACTGATATACAACCCTAATCTGACCATAGCTGAAGGAGCTATATTTCCTTGGTCTAGATCTGTAGATCCAAATAGCTGGTACATGCGACAACTCGATGCTTTAGCGAAAAAACTAAATTTCAGCCTCAAAACAAAAATGAAGGATTTACCAAAAAATATTCTGGATGAAATCCTTTATGGATCTAAAACGACGATCACTTTAGAACTTGAAGGAAATCGATTCACTGGACAATTTGAAACAAAGTTTGAAGGAGTTATTCCTAATCTTGAAAGACGTTATCGTGAAACAGATTCAGAACACATACGATCAGAAATAGAAAAATATATGGTCACCAAAACCTGTCCAGTATGTGACGGTACACGACTAAGACCAGAAGCTTTATCGATAAGAGTATGTGGAAAAAACATTGTAGAAGTAACTAAAATGAATATAGAACAAGGATTGCAATGGATAGACAGTCTTACACATATCAAACCCGAATTATACCCAGCAAATACAACTTTCCAAAAAAATGGAATTTTATACCGTAAACTCGTCATATACGATGAGGAATATGAAGAAGAACTCACCTTATCAGAACCAAAATATGAAATAGCGAAAACAATATTAAAAGAAATCTCGACTCGTTTAAAATTTTTGATGGATGTAGGGCTCGGTTATCTTACATTAGACCGTAATGCAAGTACATTATCAGGAGGTGAAGCCCAAAGAATCCGACTAGCATCACAAATTGGATCTGGACTTTCGGGAGTATTATACGTATTAGATGAACCATCCATAGGACTACATCAGAGAGATAATTCTCGCCTTATTAATACATTAAAACATTTACGCGATATTGGTAACACAGTTATTGTGGTAGAACACAGTGAAGAAACTATGAATGAAGCAGATTGGATAATCGATATGGGAGAAGGTGCAGGAATTAATGGAGGAAATATAGTAGCCCAAGGCACTCCTGAAGAAATCAAAAAAGACCAATTCTCCGTCACAGGGCCATTTCTAAATAAATCCAAAATCGTCGGCTCAAAATATCTTGATTCAAAAGCAAAAAAAAGAATTCTATCAGGTAAGAAAATAGTAATCAAAGGAGCACGTCAAAATAATCTTAAAAACATAGATATAGAGTTTCCTCTTGGCAAACTTATATGTGTAACAGGAGTAAGTGGATCAGGCAAATCTACTCTTGTTAATAGTATTTTATACACAGCCCTACACAATCACTTTTATAAAACAAGGTACCCTGTAGGAGAACACGACAACATTGAAGGTATTGAAAATATTGATAAAGTCATCAGGATCGATCAGTCACCTATTGGAAAGACTCCGAGATCTAATCCTGCTACATATACAGGTTTTTTTGATGAAATACGTAATGTATTTGCTAATACAAATGAAGCAAAATTACGGGGCTACACTGCTGGTCGTTTTTCATTTAATGTTAAAGGCGGACGTTGCGAATCCTGTAAAGGTGACGGTGTCATCAAGATTGAGATGCAATTTCTACCTGACGTCTATGTACCTTGCGAGGTATGTAAAGGCAAAAGATATAATAGAGAAACTCTCGAAGTACAATACAAAGGAAAAAATATTCATGACGTATTGGAGATGACTGTAGATGAAGCAGTAGAGTTCTTTAATAATATTCCCGCAATATATAAACATTTAAAATTACTACAGGAAGTAGGTCTCGGATATATAAAAATCGGTCAACCATCAACAACTTTATCTGGAGGAGAGGCACAAAGAATTAAACTTGCTACGGAACTAGCAAAAAAATCAACAGGCAAGACTTTATACATTCTTGATGAGCCCACTATTGGACTACACTTTGCTGATACAGATAAACTTTTGGAGGTATTACACAAGCTAGTCGAAAAAGGTAATACAATGATTATCATAGAGCATAACCTAGATGTAATAAAAACGGCAGATTGGATTATTGATCTAGGTCCTGAAGGAGGTGATGCTGGTGGGTATGTAGTAGCCACTGGTACAGTACAAGACATCATCAATTCAACACAAAGTTGGACCGGACATTACTTAAGAAAAGTCCTGGTGTAAATCGAATAAAATTACTCTCTAGTTGTCACGGTAGCTAAGATAAATATTTTGATGATAAAATATAACTATGGGAGTTATTTTTTACATACTATTTATCTTTGTAACTTTCGTTGTAACTATACTTACAATAATCACGATTTTCAATTTTTTAACAGCTCCTAAATTGAAGAAATTGACATCGAAATATACAGGGGAATTAGATCAGAAATTAGTTTCTATCCTTATCCCAGCCCGTAATGAGGAAGGTAATATAGCCAAAGCCCTACTCTCTGCAATCAATCAGACTTATAAGAATGTCGAAATAATCGTCCTTGATGATCAATCTACGGATAATACTGCAAACATTGTAGAACGTATTATTCAAAAGTACCCTAATAAAAGGATCAAACTGTATTCGGGGACTGATCTACCTGATGGATGGAATGGTAAATCATGGGCTTGCTACAATCTGGCAAAATATGCGAATGGTGACTTCCTACTTTTTATAGATGCAGATGTTGTATTAAATAAATGTGCCGTCTCTTCAAGCATGGATATTATGCAAAAATATAACCTTGATTTGCTTACGGTGGTTCCTTCTCAAGTTACCAAAACTCTTGGTGAAAAAATCTTAGTATCTACATTCATGGAGTGGCTATTAGCTGTATTTCTTCCTATTCGTATAGCAAATGCTCTTTATATTCCTAGTTTATCTGCTGCCTGTGGACAATATATGTTTTTTAGAAAAAATGCTTATCATGCAATAGATGGCCATGCATGCGTAGGTAAAAATATAGCAGGGGAACTAGAAATTACTAGAACCCTGAAGAGGAATCATTACAAAGTACACCTATATCTAACCGATAATTTGGTATTTTGTAGAATGTACAGAAATTTTAAAACTGCTTTTCATGGCTTTGCAAATAATTTCTACGCTGGTGCAAAAATGAAGGCATTTACATTTTATCTCTTTGTGACAACAGTATTTCTTGCTTATACCATTCCGCCAATATTAGTAATTAAAGATACAAAATTCTACATTCCAATTATCACAATTTTCATACAAACGATATTTTTAAGTTTAATGTTTAAAAGATCTCTTATTTTTAATTTAATTTTTTACCCTGTGAAAATGACACTTTTCCTTATTCTAGCAATAAAGTCACATCGCCGTGTTGTAACTAATAAAATAATCTGGAAAGATAGGCAAATTCTTCGGGAAGCTATTTCTTAAGGCCACCACCTGATATGCCAAGGCTCATATATATACTCAGGATTACCTTTATAATAGCTTATTCGAAAGTTGTATTTATAAGCATTATTTTCAAGCCATTGGACGTATTTTAAGTTAGGATCAGAATCAAATTGATAGTTATTCTCGGCAGACAATATATCTACTACAGTACCTAAGTGATGTTCGCTATAGCCTGGCTTTGCAGAATAGGTGTTTACTAATAGTTCAATCTGCATATCATCAAGCGAAGGATTTTTCTTTTTCTCTTCAGCCTTATAATAGCTAAACAAATTTTGTTGTTCCTGAAAAGATCTATAACCTGAAACAACCCGTAATTCTAGATTATCTTGTTTTGCAGCCTTGATTAATTTTATAAGGTCACTGACTATTAATTGTGATACCAATATCTTTCGTGTGGTATACGATTTTGGGAGTTCGACTAAATCATTTGGTTGTACATTACCGATAGGATTTTGTTTAGACAATGGATAATAAATATATTCTCTTGTATTAATAATTTTTACCCCACCGGTAGATTGTATCGGAGTAGGTATCGGAGTGAGATACTGTACGGTTTTAAATGAATTATATTGTAAAATATCAGGTTGATTATCATCTATTCTTTCGGATAACACATCACGCACACTCAGACTGACATCTGTGCCTGAATTAAAAATAACAGTATTTGATAATGCGATAATTACCGAAGCAAACACACAAAAAAATATTAGTACTTGAAACCATAGAAGACTAAGTTTTCGTGCTTTATTCAACATCTTTAGGAGATATATTCAGTTTTATCATTAATTGTTCAGCCAAATCAAGCCAAGCATGAAGAGCTGTATTACCAGAAGTAGGATTACCACCGTCTATGCCTATACGTGGCTCACGGAACCAAACAAGCATGGTAAAACGAGGATTATCAAGAGGAGCAATGCCAACGTAACTTGTGTTTACAACATTTTCCCTATAACCAACAGAACTTGTTTTCGAAATATCTGCTGTTCCTGTTTTCCCAGCATATGGATATTTCTTATAAAAAGCCCTAGCTTTTGGATGTCCTTCGGAGGTAGAAACTCCGCTAGCATACAATGTTGCTTTCGCAGCATCTTCTGAGATTACATCGCGGACAGGAACCGGTTCGAAGTCCTTTTGACGTCCATTGTCATTCATGGATTTGACTATTGTTGGAGCATAATATTTACCTCCAGAAGCTAGTACATTCCAAGCTGCGGCAAGTTGTATAGGAGTAAAAGCAATACTACCTTGCCCATACGAAGAAGTTGCGACATCTACCTTTGTCCATTCTGAAGGATCTTTAATCGAAAATACTGCTTCGTCAGCTAATTCCACACCACTCTTCCTACCAAGCCCAAATTTTTCATAAGTATCAATAAAATCCTTGATAGGAACAGATAGAGCAACTCTCAAAGCCCCAACATTATCTGAATCAATCAGCATATCTTTAATGTTTAAAGACGAGACAGGGAGTTTAGTTATTGTACACAGCGTAGCATCAATAACTTTTTCACATCCAGAATGTCCACCAAGGGAATAATTAATATCTTGAGGAATGGTTTTTGCATTATAAGCTATAGCAAGAGTAATAACTTTCATGACTGATCCTGGTTCATAAAGTACAGAATTTGCGGAATTACGATATATTTCTGAGACAGGTAAGCTTTTTTTACGAAATATTTCCCTAACGGATTCTGGATATTTTGATAATTTTTCTTTTTCTGCTGCAGTTAAACTTTCTCCGTTGTTATTTTGCAGTTCGGATTCTAATTTCTTTTTTTCTTCCTCAAGCTTACGTTGTAATTCTTCCAACTCTCTTAGTCTTTCTAGATAACCATCAGGATAAACAATTTCATTATTAGTATTGCTTTCTTGAGAAGGGCTCGATGTAGTTAAATTTTTTTTATTACAATCCTCATGTAACACCTTATAATATTCAAGATTACAGTCTATTAATTCTCCTTCCCAGTATACATTTGGATCGTATGTAGGATAATTTGCAACAGCTAAAAGCCTCCCCGTATTTGGTTCGATAATAACTATGGTAGCTTCCTTTGCCTTAAAAATATCAGTATATTTTTTAGCATATTCTTCCACTAAAGCTTGTATACCTCTATCTATAGTCAAAGTTATATCGACTCCATTACGCGATGCAACTACTTCATAATCCTGATTTGCAATCACAAGCCTAGATTTATCCCTGATACCTTTGAATAATCCCTCCGCACCTCTTAAAAGACCATCAAAATATTGCTCGACACCGTATTGACCCATTTCCTCACCTCTATCATTTTCTCTTACAAATCCAATAATTTTAGCTCCAAGCTCGCGATTCGGATAAAAACGAACATATTGAGTCTCAATATTCCAAACATTTAAACTTCGCGGGTATCTTTCCTCTAATTTTTGTATAACGGAAGGCTCCAAACGCTTCCCTATAAGTACGTATGAAGCACCCGAATTCATTCTTGACATCACGGCATCTTTTTTCACCCCACTTAATTCAGAGAAATCATAGACAAATTGCTCTATATTTACATTAGCTTGCTTTGCTGGTTTTTTCTCAAATTCCCTTGGTAAAGCATAAACATTATAAGCCAGCTTACTAATAGCTAAAATGCTACCATCAGCAAAATACACACTTCCCCTGGTTGGCTTGTAAATTGTACGAAATGTTTGTTTCTGCTCTGCTCGAATAGTCCAGCGCTCATGTTCTAGAATTTGCAAACGAAATAACTGGAAAATCAGAATACAAACAAAAAACAAAAAAAGAAATTTTATGAACCTAGTGCGTTGCAAATATGCTGTCATCATTTCTGATTAGTCAAAGATCAGATATCTATTATTAATTACAAATATTGATTACAGTCAGAAATCAGTCTATTTTGATATATCTCAGTTGATCCTGATTCAGAGCCACATATCCTGATTCTTCTGCTTTCTTTCGTAAAATGTCCAAGTTATTCGCAGCTGCTATCTGTTCTTGCAACATTAAATTTTCCTTCATCAATTCCTCTTTACGTGCTTGTAATATTGCTATTTCATCCCCTTTCGTAGCATACTCGCTCATGACAAACAAATGAACAAGCACGGTAATAATAGCTAAAAAACCAGTAAGTCCAACGACAATTTTTATGGGGCCTATTTTTTTGTGTTCAACTAATTTGTTTCTTATAAATATGTAACTTTGCACTTCTCGCCTGTACATTTGAAACTATTTCAGTTATGTTTGGTTCTCGTATCTCGTGAACTCCTAAGCAACTTGTGATTACTTGCTCTTCTATACTGTTAAAAGATATTATTAAAGAAAGACCCAGTTCAGATTGCCTCTGTTTAATAACTTCAAGGAGCTTGTATAATTTCGTGATTTCTTGGTTGATGTGTACCCGAATACCATGAAAGACTTTCATTTTCACTCTATCACCAAATTTACCTATAGCATTAACCAAATCTTTTACATATACAAACTTTCGTTTTTGTCGAAAAGTGACAATTGCCTGGGCAACGGGACCCACCAAAGACTTTTGCATTTGTACACAATTAAGTAGGATTTGTTCCAACTCACTCTTCGTCACAGTATTTAAAAAAGTCGCAGCATCTATACCTTCATCTCCATACCGCATATCTAACTTTTGGCTTTGATTGCTGTACGAAATCCCGATATTTTGTTGAAGTTGTAAATTTGAAAAACCTAAATCTGCAATTAAAAAATCAAAATACTTCAAACCACGACTTTCTAAAATTTCATTCAAATTAGCAAAATCATCATGAATAATCTCCCAAACTTTATTGTCTTGTACTAACTTCTTTTCTGTAAAACAATAATATCTAGACACCCAATCGATACTACATTTAGATTTGTCAATTGATAGTAAAACTCCTCGTTTAAGGTTTTTAAAAATTTCGATTGAGTGTCCAGCTTGCCCCAGAGTACAATCAATTGCAACTAAACTAGATAATCTCTTACTTACTTTCTCAAACTCATCCAACACATCTCCCAGCATGACGGGGCTGTGTCTTTCGTGCTCTTTAAAAATCCCTACCATCAAGAGTTCTTGCTAACTTACTTGCTATCTCTGCAGCATTCCTCTTCACAAATTTCTTGCGTTCCATCCACCGGGACTTACTCCATAATTCAATCCAATTAAATAAACCTAAAAAAATACACTCTGACTCAAGACACGCATAATCACGAAGAGATTGAGGCAGTACAAATCTCCCCTGATTATCCAAATGAATTTCTTGCGCAGATCCCACTAGAAACCTTGTCATATCTCGTACAGCGTCATTGATGAATCTTCCTTCAACAATATCTTTTGTAAGAGCTAAAAACTTTTGCTCATCGACAATGATCAAACACCCTTCATACCCGTTTAAAATTATCAGATCATCTCCTAATTCTCCTCTAAACTTTTTTGGTACTGCTACTCGGTTATTATCTGTAATCTTCGTTTCAAATTCACCGATTAGCATATCCACCAGATTTCACCATTTATCACCATTCAAATATAATATTTTTACAAAACTCTTGCAACAGTATGGAAAAACATTATTCTAGAAATCATTTTCATAGTAAGACAGCATTTCTAGTAGAACATCTAAAGAAATTGTTTGAATTATGTATCGAATTTGCTTTTCCCACACAATGTGTAGCATGTAAAATCTACAAACAAGGGTTTATTTGTAATGAATGTCGAGCATCTCTAGAAAATATTACGCCTGAATCTTTTATCTCTCGAAAACCCTCAAAAGATTGGGAAATCGAAGATACATTAAAATCAATGACCTATTTAGAAAAAGTGTATTATTTTTATTATTACAATCACGTTATTCATTCATTAATTACAGAAATCAAGTACGAAGGTCGCAAACAACTAATAAAATATGTTATTGACTTAATACTTCAATCGAAAGAATTTCAAAACATAAATTTTGCCGATATACAACTTATCACCTTTGTTCCACTGCATAAGGATAAAGCAGCCTCACGAGGATTTAATCATTCGCAATTATTAGCTCAAGAATTATCTCGGAGGTTGAATATTCCTTGTATTGACATTTTAGAGAAACATAGATCAACAAAAAATCAAGCTGACCTAGACCGACAAAAACGACTAACAAACCTAGAAAACGCTTTTTCAATCAATCCTAACTTAACAAAAGATCTAGATGTGAACTCAATTTTAATTATTGATGATATATGTTCTACAGGCGCAACTTTAAATGAATGTGCAAAAACGATAAAGAAATTCTATCCAAATACTAAAATTTACGGATTATGCTTAGCCCGAGGTAAACCTAATTAATAAAAAGAAAAATTTGTGAAAGAAAAGCAAGAGAAGCTGTTTCACTTCTTAAGATATTGTTTGACAGCTTGATTTTCCGAATACCTAGCTTTTCTGCAATATTTATTTCCTGATGAGAAAAACCTCCCTCGGGTCCTACAAAAAAACAAATGTGAAGCGAATGCTTGAGAAGCTTCGAACTTAATACCTCACCATCCGGATCCAAAATAAATGCACCGGTATCTGCTGATTCGGACATAATATCATCGAACTTTCTTACATCAACCATAATTTGAGGTACGAAAACACGACCACTTTGTTCGGCCGCGGACTCAGCAATTCTTTGCCATCTAGATAAATGTTTGTGATGAATCCATTTTGTATTAATTTGCGAATACTCGGAACGAAAAAACACTATTTTATCAACCCCTAATTCCACACTTTTTTCAATTATAAAATCAATTTTCGTTAACTTAATCAAAGACTGAAACAATGTAATATGAGAAGTTTTCTCAATTAATTTTTGTGAGACAATTTTACCGAGAGCAATTTCATTTGTTAATTTGAATAATTCTACTTCATAAACCCAACCACTATTATCAAATACTTCAACAATATCTCCGACAGCCATACGCAAAACTTTACTTATTTTATGAGATTGCTCTTCGTTAAACACTATGGTTTTATTGCGAATGTGCTTGTTTCGCAAAATAAATCGATGCATACTAATTTATTTTACCATCTTTAATGCGAATCACTCGACCTGAAGCCATAGGTATTATAGGATCAGCAGAAAAAATTAGTACTGGTATACGTAATTCTTTGTGTATTTTTTTTAAAAGACTTACGAGTTTTTCTTTTTGTAAAGAGTTAAGTCGAGCATCTGGTTCATCGAGAATTAGGATTTGTGTATCCTTAGACAGTGCTTTTGCTATGGCAACAATCGTCTGCTCGTAAAAATCTAATTTCTCACATACTATATTTGCTATAGAATCAAGCTCTAAAAAGTTAATCAAGTCGGCCATAGTTTTTGTATGGTTAGATACTTTACTTGTCTGCATTTGTAAAAGGATATTTTCTGAAGGTGTTAAAAAATCTAGTAAATTATTTTGACTACAAACAAATCCAACGTGTTTGTTTATAAAATCAAATTTATCATTCTCTGTTAAATCGGTGAAGTTTTGATCACCATAAAAAATTGTGCCATCATCTACATTCTCTAGACCGATAAGACAATTAAACAAAGTAGACTTTCCACTACCTGACGGACCTATGATCGATATAAATTCATCTTTAGCAACTCCAAAACGTATATTCATTAGTACACTACGCCTCTGACCTCTTATTAAATATGATTTAGATATATTACGAACATCTAAAAACTCTTTATTTAAAGATAAATTTTGCCTTTTGTTTTTTTTCATATATTAAATAATCAACTACCCAAATCAATACTGCAACTATGACTAAAAATAGAGCCAGTATCAAGATATAGTGTAAAAGCCCATTATAACCGAAATCATACTTAACGCTTATATTCCATAAAGTTGAAAATTTACTGATTATATAAGAGTGGCTAATAATAGCTAACACTGTTGATATAAACAATAATATTAACTGTGACCACAAAGTTATGTAAATGAAATAATCTCGACGAAACGAATTAAACTTACTTTCAGTGAATATCGGTAAATAAGAAGCTATGACAAATACGGTTAATATAATAAAAATCGTTCCTCTGAAATACACTTTCATATATTCTATCAGTTGCAATATAACCGCAGATACATCAGACACACTCTGAGCAGGACGAAACACTCGATTAAAAGAATCTACGAATTTTTGTCTCAATAATCTTTCAAAATTATTTATATCAGTCGATGTATGAACTTTAATGCCGTAAAATGCAGAAAATCTTACCTTCGGACTAGCATCTCTCAGGAAATTATAATCAACAGGTGAAATAAATAATTCATTGAAAGGACGTTTTGTATCAGTCGGCACATAACCAATTACTATTCGCTCAATAATTTTACCGTTTTGAAACCGAATTCTTATCTTATCACCAATATTAAAAGATGAATTATTTTGATCATCTCGTAAGAAATTATACCCCAGTACGACATAACTAGTACTTTTAAAAAACTCGTCAATCGGATCTGGAAATTTAGTATCCCATACTATTTCTGTATTAATCTGCTTAAAATCTACAACAGATAATATTCCTCTGATTTCCTCTTGAGGATCCATATTATTCTCATAAGCAAACTCTTTCAAACCAAATCCTGCGTATGTCGTATCCATCAAATCAACATCTGCAGAATTGATAAGTGTTACATCACGGACATCAGGTATCTTTTTCAATTGATCTAAAACATCATACGAATTTGCCAACCCATATTCGTCAGTAGCTACTAGATCATAATTCACACCAACATCTTTAAAAGATTGGAGAGTCTGCTCTCGGAAAGCTTCTGTAAGGCTACTGAGAACAAAAATAACATTCACAATCCATATAGTCAAAACAGCGAAAACCATATTTTTATATATGAGTTTCAATGCCGCATCAAGCGTAAGCCGTTTTACTGATATTTTGCCTATTAGATGAGGGAGAAAAATTGCTACAGTCAGAGTCAAAATAATTGCTGGAATAATAGCGAAAATAGGATATTTCTGCTGAATATCTTGAAAAAATGATAACTCAAAAAATACTGAATTGACAATGACATTAATAATTGTAATTGCCGATAGTACAGAAAAAGTCCACCGTTTAATAATTTTTACGAATATAAGCGATATAAGCCACAGAGCTATTTGAAATACTAGAAATATTATGAACTTTGATAGCTCTTTATCAGATATATATCCTATAAATACATAATAAGCTGCTAAAAAACATATAAGCAATCCGATAAAAATGAGAGAATTGTCTTTTAATTTAAATGGTTTTTCTGGCACAAATTGATAATTTTTCGTGAGATCAAATTGAGTCAAAACCTTTGGTAAATTAACAACACCAAAGAACAGTACCAGCACGAAAGCTCCAATTGAAGCAAACAAGATTATTAGTAAGTTACTCAAATCAAATTTGGGACTCAAATTTAATATGAATTGACTTTCGATATTTAGTATATTAACCAGAATTGCTTTGAGAACATCAAAACTTAAATAGCTGATTAACAACCCAGATATAGAAGATATGACTGAATAAATACAAATTTCAATAAATATGATAGAGATAATATCGTTTGAGGAAACTCCAAAAGATCTTAAAATAGCAAATTCCTTGATATTTTTATTTAATTTCCAATTAAACATCAGTAAGCTTACCCCTAAGCACATTAACATTATTGGTAATACGGCAAGCAACATTAATTGACTTAAACTGAGCCCCCAGCTGCCACCACTCAAACTTTGTAAATAACTTTGTGATAATTCTTCGAAAATTAGATCAGAGTCAAATTTTTGAATCTTACGATCAATTAAATCAATGTCAGCCAATGAAAATGTACCCAATCCTAATAATACAGTATTGTAAATAGAATCTTCGTAAAGTTGCTTAATAAAACTTTCCGCAACAATGATATTTGAATCAAAGGTTCTTAAGTTAGAGGTCACGGGCTTCGTGAAACCAATTAGTCCATTATCATCAATAATATCACGTACTACTAATTCGTAGTGTTTTTCATTGATTATAAGATCAATTTTATCTTCTACTAAAAGATTTTCTTTATCCGCTAAAGTCTTTGGTATCACGACCTCGTTAGACTTTAAGTCCGGGAATTTATCTGCTTTAATCCGAGGCTCAAAGAATTCTGCAATAGACGGATCAAAATATGTAATTAATACATCGATATCG
Organism: Candidatus Dojkabacteria bacterium; assembly: GCA_025999155.1. GTDB lineage: Bacteria > Patescibacteriota > Dojkabacteria > JAOAGR01 > JAOAGR01 > KatS3mg084. Next base: position 17,756 of record AP026679.1, on the reverse strand, counting down.
CCATATTTGGCTGGCTCTAAAGATACAGGTAAATATTTATCAAAATAAGGGGATATTTGGTTATAAATCTCGTTAATTCCAGAAAGTGAATATCTTTTGTTGTGTGAATAAATTATGGCTTGTACATTACCGAGTCGTTTATCGATAGTTTCTTGAATAGATGAATTATATGAATAACTAAAAATTAAAATAAAAGATAAAGCTGTACTAACAATTACTAAACAAAACAGTATTAGTAGTGCAACTATTTTTTGCCTAATTAAATTAAAAAAGGCAAATCGTAATACTATTGGTTTCAGTATTGTAATAATAATAATCCATAAAAATATAATTGATACTAAAAACCCCAAAATTTGGCTAAGATCAATGATCACGATAACATTATAGATTCTAAGACATATTTAAACAATTTACTCATTGGCAATAATAATGTATCATTGCCAATATATGAATTTATTAAAAGATAAAATATGACTAAACGGCTTAAAAAAATACAATCGACCTTGGTGCCAACTGTAATTGAAAACACAAATCGAGGAGAAAGAGCATATGATATTTATTCGCGCTTACTTAAAGACCGAATAATCGTATTGCATGATCCTATAGAACATGGCCTTGCGGGGTTAATAATTGCACAGTTATTATTTCTTGAAAAGGAGGACCCCAAAAAAGACATTTATCTCTATATAGACTCGCCAGGGGGTAGTGTATCTGAGGGCATGGCTATATTTGACGTTATGAATAGTATATCTTGTGACGTTGTAACTATAGGAATGGGTCTATGTGCTTCAATGGGAGCATTCTTGTTAGCAGCTGGAACAAAAGGTAAAAGATACATGTTGCCAAATGCAAGGGCGATGATTCATCAACCTCATAATATAGGTGGGGGTATAGAAGGACAAACTACAGATATTCTAATTTCGGCAGAAACATTTAGAAAAACAAAAGAACTTATTATCAAGTATTTGTCCCAATTCACTGGTCAAAAGCAGGAAAGAATTAGAAATGATATAGAAAGAGATTATTGGTTAAGTAGCAAAGAAGCAGTAGAATACGGTCTCGTAGATCAAGTACTTGAATATAATAAGAAAACAAATGCTTGGAAACCTATTATAATCTAGCGTTTAAATCCAGCAATATACCATCTGTTTGTGTAGAATAAACATTATCTGCAACTACAAATGTTCGTTTTAAACCATTTACAGGTATTTTAGTGATAATAAAGTCTCCTTCATCTTCTTGAGGTAAGAAATCTTGCCAACTAGTGTTTTCACGCAAAGGATGAGTATTCGCAGGTGTCGGTACAACATCATCTACAAACTCAAAACCGATAAAAGAGGACGTAAAAAACTCACGTAATTTCAGTAATACTACCCGTCTTTCTTGATATGTCAATAAATTCATACTATTTGTAACTACAAAATAACTAACCCAACGATCTAACTCCTTATCTTTTATGTTTTGTAATTTATTATCAAAATACCCTAATTTCACACTACTAAGATCATTGCCAAATAAAGCATTTTTATCAATATTACTATCTATGTTCATGGCTAGTAGTATCCCTTTCTCATGCAATTTGGTAGCAATCGCTGGAATAAAAGATGCACATGATACAACATCCACTTCAGTCAAATATAAAACGTCTATCTGCACTTGTACGTATGTATCCAAACTATCATAAAATTTTTGTTTCTCCACGTCAGAAACATTTTCTCTACAAACAATTTGTCCATTGACCTTAGCCCAGAACATGTATCTTAGAAATCCGAAAGGTTGGCGTAACATCAAGTTAGAACCATAGAAATTAGGATGCACGACAAGCACTAAAAACGAAATGACAGCAAAAACAATTAATACAGACGTTTTCAGTATAATCCTCACACAGGATTATACCATAATGCTATAGGTACCCTGCAAGTGTTGGTTATGTCCTATTCATCAGCATCTAAACTAATATAATCATAACCTTTAGGTACTAGCATCACCCATATCTTACCTCTATTAAAAACAAATTCCTTGCCAGTAGTCGCATCTGTAAAAATCGTTTTTGTATTAAAATCCGGTTTTGACCACTTGATAGGATAAACTTTCCCACTTTGCATTACGTAGCCTGTCCCATTGCCTATCACTTCTTGATATTGGTGTGCCTTACTATCTCCTGTTGGGATGCTAGTAATTTGTTGGTATATTATAACGTTGGCAGAAACCTGTTCGTTATTCGAGTCAATGTAGGCTGAATTGTCAAAATTATACCTTTCATAGGTATTCTTTTCTGCATTGTACTTCCATATGACCGAGTATTTTGTATCATGAACATTGTTGTACCCATTGAAATGTACTAAAAAGCTTCTTAATTCATTGCCGCCTTCTGTTGTACCATCTGTAAATAGCCAGCTACGGTACTGAGATAAATCGTTCTTCCAACCTTTTTGTTCTGCAATTGACCATAGCCTCTGTGTGGAGGAGTAAGCACAGTGCTCACTAGGTTTTATCATTTCACAATTTTTATCTCGAGAAAAAGATAATTCTTTTGTAATACTATCTACTGCATCACTTAACCTACGTATTCCATATCGCTGCATCAAGACAAGACTATCTGTTCGCGAATCACAATTATCCCCTGCCGTGCAATAGGCATACCCGATATGCATGAAAGCAGGATTATTATAATCACCTAATAAGTTAACGAAATAATGTCTAGCACTCCGAATACTTTGAATACGATCAGCATCTTTTGACCAGAATATTGCAAGAAAACGAGTAATATTACCTTCAACAAGTGTTTCATAAACGATATCTGCTTCATTTAAACCAGAAGGTGGCCTTGCAACTACATTATTTTGGATAATAACGGCTAAAAAAGGTTTATCCTTGATTAAATTGTATTCATTGTCTGGCATCAACATACCATTGATGGGGTTAGGAACAAACACAGGTGTGGGTACTGGAGTTGAATTTGTCAGATGTAACTGAGATACCTCTATTCCGGTACTTTGTTGAATATCTTCATGAATTCCAAACTCCCAAGTCCGGTATATTCCAAAAACTATTATTAGAGTCACTATTAAAATACCTACAAGTAAAAAATAACCATATTTTCGTACAATGGGACTTATATTTATTTGTTTAGATAAAATTTCAAAATTATTACCCTTATCAACGGGATGAGAAGAAATATTTCTCTGTGAAGCTTCTAACTTTAAATGGCTTTTTTGCAAACTATCCAAATTCATAGCACTAAAATATAACTAAATCATCTTACTCTCTCAAGTTTTATATACTTTTGAATGCCGAGATTTTGTAATAAAGTCTTATCATGAGTAACCAATATCATTGCTCCATCAAAATCCTTTAAAGCTTTTTCCACAACTTCCTGAGAAGGTATATCCAGATGGTTAGTTGGTTCATCAAGAAGTAAAAAATTTGCTTTAGAATAAAGTAACTTTGCGAGTTTTAATTTAACTTTTTCTCCTTCTGACAATGTACCAACTTTTCTTAAAGGCATGTCTCCAGCAAACAAGAAAAAATGTAAAAATGATCTAGCTTCTTGTTCATTCATATTTCGAGCATCTTTTAGAAACTCCTCTATCACCGTAGATCTTGAATCTAACAACATATTTTCTTGATCTAAATAGCCGATTTTACAGGTAGGAGCGATGTCTATAGTACCAGAGATAGGCTTGATAATACCTGCTAGTGTTTTTAATAAAGTTGATTTACCAACACCGTTTTGTCCAATTAATGCTATCTTATCTGAGGGTCTTATTGTTAAATTAAAATTTTCAATAATTTTTCGATCACCATAACCACAAACAAGATCCTGAACCTCCAAGACAAAATCACCTTCAACTTTTTGAGTACCAAAATCTAGCTTCATAGTCCATCCAAATTTGGATATCTCAAATTTTGCGGCTAATTGCTGGGCTTTATTAAGAATTGATTGTCTATTCTGTCGTAATTTTTTGCTCTGTCGTTCAAGCAAATAGTTAGCCTGCATTCGATCATTATCACGATATAGTTTCAATTTTTGTTTTATAAACCTTGTTTTTAATGCTTTGGTCTTTCTATCAAGCGTTGCAGCTTTTGATAAGGCTTTTTTAAGCTGCTGTTTTCTCTCCATATGTTTCGAAACTATTCGTTCAAGCCTTTTCGCCGCAAAATTCAGATTGGCAATTTTTTTTTCATTTTCTTTTAGACGTTTTTCAGCCTGTAACCTTTCCAATGTCTTTTGTTGATAATACTTATCATAATTACCGGTATACTCAAAAATTGATTTACTTTCGATTAAAAGTATTTTATCAACACAACTATTAAGTAAATTTCGATCATGAGATGCCATTATTACAATACCTTCGAATTCCTTAATGAAATTGTAAAATTCGTCTATGCCATCTTGGTCCAAGTTGTTTGTAGGCTCATCTAGCAATAAAACATCGCTTTCAAATAAATGAAGTTTAATTAGTTGTAATCGCGTTTTTTGTCCACCAGATAAATTCGCAACTTTTTCATCAGGTTCAATATGGTATCTCTTACACAATTGGAATATTTTGCTTTCAAGTTCATAGCCGCCTATTTCCATATATTTGTCCCATACTCTGATATCATCCTGATTAAATGTAGAGGAATAAATAGATTTCCATAAATCGAAATACTCACGATGACTAGCAAGCAAATATATAAATGCTGTAACATCTTGATTGCTAAATGACAAATTCTCAAGTAAATTATCGATATATAAGGCTTGGGCAATGTAATTTATTTTTGATCTCGGAGGATCGATTTCAATTGTACCTCTGTCTTGCTTTTCTAAACCGGCCAAAATCTTCAAAAATGTAGTCTTTCCGGATCCATTGCTTCCTATAAGACCATATTTGTGTGGTGCTGTAATCATTAAATTTACACCTGATAAAACAGTATTGTCTGCGAAATGTTTTGATAAATTATGGATACGAATAAACATAAAAGTCTCTATTGTCCTAACGGTATAGAAAATTAACTAAAAACTACACAACACAAAATTCTACTTCGAAATTCAAACTAAAACAAAGCTAGAAAACGCTTAATTTTTCCTAATATACAAAATAACAGCTACAATTATTGAATCGCAACATACACTCATAACAAGTCTACACCAAAACAGCTTTAATTCGTCGGACTCCTTGCCCCGCACTTTCTTCTTTTATTATCTTAAAACGTCCAAACTTACTAATTTCGGAAGTATGATTTACATGAGGTCCGCCGCAAAATTCTAAAGACACATACTTGTCTTTATCCTCAAAAACAAGATCGGTAGGGTGCACATTAAGCTCTTTTGGATAAATTCTATAAATTTTTACAATCTCCAAAGCTTCGTATTTATCTATAAACATACCTTCAACACCATACTCTTTAGCCTTTGCAAAAGTAGTCTCGATAAAATCAACCTTCAAATCTCTTACTATTTGTTCATTTACCCAATCTTCAAGCAAATGGATTTGCTCTTCAGTCAACTTATCAGGATAACCAATGTCATACCTTAAACGTTCTGATGTTATATTTTGCCCCTTTTGATGCACATCTTTTCTCAGCAACATCTTTGATCCAGCTAATAGCAAATGTGCACAAGTATGATAGCATATGGATATATCCGAATAATCTCCTAAGCCTCCAGCAAACTTCTTCTCTGCGCCGATCTTAGATTTAATCTGATGCTCCTGCATCAGAAGATTATATTTTTCAATGTCTACTTCCTTTCCCTGCGATGCAGCTATTTCAAGTGTAATTTCTATAGGTAATCCCAACGATTCTTTAAGACGAAAAGCTAATTCTCCAGAAATAATATTATCGTTTACTTTGTTTAACTCTCTTACACCCTGGCTTAGAACTTTTTCAAATTTGTTAACTTCATTTTCTAAGACAGATAAGGTCCGATGCTTATTATTCAATATAAAGGTATATTCTTCATCCTGAGCTAGTCTATCAATACACATCGATCCTAAATCAATTAAATAATCCGAAGATCCTGCGGAAAATTTCCATCCATAAGTCACAGCCCGTCTTATTAACCGACGTAGCACATACCCTTGATCTTTATTAGAAGGTTCGACCCCATCAGAAATAATCATTACAGAAGCACGAATATGATCTAGTACTACTCTTATTGCTTTTCTAACGCTTCCATCATTTAAGTATTCAAATTCCGACTTTCCCCATTTATTAATAAGCCAGTTTCTCTGATCTATAAAAACATCGGTCTCAAAAACTGAATTCACATCTAAAACATTACCATTTTGATCTAAATTATGAATTATCGATAAAATACGCTCTAGACCCCAACCGACATCTATATTTTTTTGATTTAATTCCTCAAGTCTACCTTCTTTGGTGCGGTTGTAATACATGAACACATTATTTACAAGTTCTAAAAACCGATTATCAGGATTTTCACCATACCCCTTATCATAAAAAACTTCACTTGTAGGACCACAAGGTCCGACATTGCCGACTGCCCAAAAATTATCCTCTCCTAAAAGAATAATGCGAGGAGCATCTGGGCCTACCGTAAAAGACTCCCCGACTTTAGCTTCAATTCCAAATTTACTAAAAATATCCTGCCATATTTTGATCGACTCATCATCTTTTGGAATCACGTCATCCCCCTTATACACAGTGACATACAACCGGTAAGGATCAAGATTTAAAACCTGTGTAAGAAATTCGAAGGTCCAAGTCAAAGACTCTTTCTTACCATAATCCCCCAAAGACCATTCCCCTAACATCTCAAAAAAAGTCAAATGGCGCGAATTCTTCTCACCCACCTCGTCAATATCACCTGTACGTACAGCTCTCTGGTAATTAACAAGCCTTCGTCCTAACGGATGAGGCTCGCCCAATAAGAACCTCACAAGCGGATGCATACCAGAGTTAATAAACAAGGCCGAAGGATCGTTCTCGGGAATTAACGAACTATTTGGAATACGTTTATGACCCCGTTCAACAAAAAATTTGATAAACTGTTTTTTTAATTCTCCTGATGTCATAATACTACTAAATTTGTGGCAAATTATTTGTTTATTTTGTCGCAATAGCTGTCACTTTTTTGTTGTTTAAAAACCTCATTAAAGAATTTTTTTGTGTTGCTAATTCTTCACGCTATTTTACATTATATTTATATATTGCACTACAAAAATTACAAATCATAAACAGTAGCATATCACCCAACAGAGTACTTTTTGATAGATTAGTGTAATAGATGGGTGACCAATTGATATAGTTGTCAAATGCAAATATAATCAATTCGTAGAACAGAAGATTACTGATGATTTAATTTAGTCTCATAATTAGAGATGTAATCGAAAATGAACGATCAGAATACACAACAGATAACAGATAATACTTACAGGTATGTCCCTGTGATGACCTCGCATGAGGATCATACGACACCCAAAAGACGATTACCAAGACATATTGGTGTTTTATCTTGCTCAGTACTATTTTTTCTTTCCGTCATGGCATGTATAGCGTCTGTTTTGATATTTGCTGCCGGTGCTAGTGGGTTTGGGCTTCATAAGAGCCCAGGATGGAAAGACAGAGGGTCGTATTATCAAAATGTTTATATTAGCGAACAGTTAGTATATTCTTTTGAGGGGTCGCGCCCTATTTTTGAAGGAAGCGTAGGTTCAGTTGACAAAATTGCAGTTATCAATATAGACGAAGTCATTTCCTATACAACGAAACCAGATATTACGATACTTAGTAATTACACAATAGCAGCACAATTACATAAAGCACAAGAAGATCCATATGTAAAAGCAATTATTCTTAGATTTAATACTCCTGGAGGAGCAGTCGGAGCAGCCGAACCCCTATGTCGCCAAATCAAGGCTATAGATCAGAATAAACCTGTAATTGCTTTTATAGATAATTTAGGGGCATCGCTAGGTTATCTGCTCGCAAATTGTACTCGTAGCATTTATTCTCGTCCTGATGCGCTGACTGGTAGTATTGGTGTGGTTTATGCAGCAATTGATTACACTGGCATCTTAACAAATTTGGGAGCAAAATATTATGTCGTTACTAATTCCTCTGGAACTCAAAAAACCGGAGGAGATTTAACAAATCCTGATTCAGCAGCATACAAAAGGCTTCAATCAATACTAGATGAGACATTTGATTATTTCTTCCAGACGGTGTTGTCCGGCAGAAAGCGTGCCGGATCTTTCATTACAGAATCGGAATTACGCAAATATGCAGATGGGAGTGTTTTCTCGGGTAAACAAGCGGCACAAATTGGGCTAGTGGATCACCTTGCTGAATATGAAGATGTGCTTAATACTGTCAGAGATACATACATAGACACAGAAGCAGTCGACGTAGTCGAATATCAAATTGATCCGGATCTTTTTACTTTACTTTTTGGCAGTACGTCAAAATTTATAGGTGAACTACCCAATCTAATTATGCAACCTAAACGTAGCGAGTTGATGTTTATAATGCAAGAATGAATGTTATCTGCTTTCAAGTATGCATACAAATAATCAATTACCTATCCGCAACAGTATTTTCTTATCTTTGGTATGTTATGTATTAGTAATTGTGCTGATATTTAACCTGTTCCACTTACAAGTTATCAAAGGTAATGAACTTTACTTTCGGTCCAAAAATGTATCATCATCTTTCAACATTGATCGTGCTGTAAGGGGGATTATTTACGATCGAAATGGTGTAAGACTAGTCGATAATGTCCCCAAATTCAAACTCTACCTTCAAAAAGATGTAGAATATAATGACCAGCTCGAATCAACTCTTAATAACCTCTCACAACTCTTCAAAACAGATGTGAAAATAATCTTTGACAAAGAAAAAGAGAAAATAGGGAATTATCCAAATATAACCGAGATTAAATTGTTTGATAATCTAGAGTATTTGCCATATGTATTCCAAATAGAGGCAAATCCTCAAAAATACCCCTTTGTAAGAATAGAAAAGTATCTACAGAGAAAGTATCTATATCCCAATATAACATCACATATACTAGGATATGTGGGCGAAATTTCGTATGAAGAATATACTAGTGGCAAATACGATTATGGTGATGAAGTTGGTAAAGATGGCATCGAGAAAGGGTTTGACACATTACTACGAGGACAAAATGGACTAAGAAGAATAGACTTTTATGATAATGGGGCAAAACGTATTGAAACTACAATGAAGACTAAAGTCAACGGTGACGATTTATATCTCACTATCGATTTAGAAATACAAACAAAACTATACGAACTCATAGAAAAAGCTATCCGCAGGCCGGAGTTTTCCACAACTCGATCACTTGGCATTGTTGTAGAGGATGTCAAGACTGGTGAGATATTAGCACTGGCAAGCTACCCTTCGTTTGACTCTAATAAGTTCATAGAAGGTATCTCAGATGAAGACTACAAGAAATACCTCGAAAATCCCGGAAAACCTTTAATCAATAAGGCTACACAATATGCACAACCACCGGGCTCGACCTTTAAAGTCTTAACCCAACTTGCTGCTTTACAACACAATTTGGCAAACAGAGATACTACTTACTACACCGGAGGAGTATTCAATTATGGTGGTACAGATTTTGTAGATATAAACAGAATAAATTTTGGGACCGTCAATATGACTCAAGCATTATGTGTTTCAAGTAATATCTATCATATGAAGCTAGCTTTAGACATGGATACAAAGACACAAGGGCAAGGAGCAACACTCATTTATGAATTATTTGATAAGATTGGATTAAATGCATCATCAGGTATAAATATCGGAACTGAAGCTATTGGCTATTTCCCTACACCCCAAACAAAACAAGCAAGAGGTGGAATTTGGTACACCGGAGATTTACTTAATGCTTCAATCGGTCAAGGAGATGTCAAAATTACACCAATAGCATCTGCTAAAATGGTTAGTACAATAGCATCTGGAGGTAAAGTAGTACCACAAACCATCGTATTAGATGAAAATCGACGAAATATTAATTTTACAGACCTAAATATAGATAAGGATGCGTTTTCCACTATTCGCGCTGGCATGGAATGTGCAGCAAATTCTACAAATAGGGCACTTGGACTGAAATCCACTGAGTATCCTAAAATCGCCAGTAAGACAGGTTCGGCAGAAACAGGAAAACATAAGGATAATCAACCTATAGTACATGGTTGGGAAATCAGCTTTTCACCATCTGATGATCCGAAAATAGCAATGTCTATTTTCATGGAAAATGCAGGAGCTGGATGGAAAGGTGCTTTTATATCAAGAGAATTACACAAGTTTATTGCAGAGATGAAACGCTAACAATCTCTACTTTATTAACAAATAAAAGTAAGTTAGAAATGTGTTTTGTAAAAATTGTCTGTTATACTTTATACTCAATCTCAGAACAAGTCTTGAATATTTCTACGTGCGTGTAAATAGTCTAATTTAATCATGAATAACAGTATACTTATAATACTTATAACATTATTTATCCTTATTCTTATTTTTCTTATTTATGTGTTAATAAGAATCAAATCATTGAAACCACAAAGTGACACAGCATATTTCATACAAATCTTAGAAAATAAGATAGACTCCCTCACAAAAACAATAGACCAGAGGCTTGAAATGAACAATAAGAACATCAATGAACAATTTTTCAATAACTATCAATATAACACGAAACTATTACAAGAAATTTATGAGGAAAATAAACAATTGATTGATAATATTGTTTCTAAAGTAACAGAACTTAATAGTACAAACCAACAAATTTTGAATTTTACACAGCAATTACAAGATTTTCAAAACATTTTCACAAATCCTAAACACAGAGGCATAATAGGGGAAAATCTATTAGAAATTATTCTTAGTAATGTATTACCTAAGCCTGTATATCAGCTTCAATATCGCTTTACAGATGGAGACATTGTCGATGCTGTTGTGTTTTTGAACAAAAAAATAATTCCGGTCGATTCGAAATTTTCTACAGAAAACTATAAACGAATGATTGGTGAAAAAACCAAAGACAAAAAGCAACAGTACATGAAAGAATTTATACAAGATATCAAAAAAAGAATTGATGAAACATCTACCTATGTCAAACCTCATGAAAATACATTCAATCTCGCTTTAATGTTCATTCCTTCAGATACCATGTATCATGATATCATATCAATCAGTTCGTCCTCTCACGACTCTCTATCTAACTTAATTAACTATGCATACTCAAAAAAAGTTCTCTTAGTATCTCCAACATCGCTTTTTGCCTATTTACAAACGATTCTGCTTGCTTTAAACACAATTCACATTGCAGATAATTTAGACAAGATTATGAGCTTAATTAATGACAACTCACGTTTTCTTGTAAAATTCGATGAAGATATTTATAGGTTAGGCAAAAATTTAAATGCCAGTATGCAGAGTTATAATCAAGTCTTAAATAGTGCATCAAAACTGAAAGATAACTTATCACAAATACACATAACAAATACAACAACGACTAAATTAGATTTAGCTAAATTCACTTTAGCAGATATGGATAAATAGAATATATCAATAACCGAAAGTCTATCATATGAGGATACTAACTAAATGCAACTTATTCTAAAATATTATTTAAATTAAATAACATTTGATTAGAAATATGAAATACTATGCAGACCCTAGGTGATTTATTCCGAACAACTCGAGAGCGAAAAGGCATAAGCGTAACGGAGGTTTCTGAAGCAACAAAAATTCGAGAAGCTTTAATTCATGCATTGGAGAACGGTCATTATCATGTCTTTACAAGTGAAACACATGCAAAAAGTTTTCTCCGTACATATGCCAAGTACCTATGTCTGAATGAAGAAAAAGTTTTAGCCTTATACAGAAGAGACAGAGAACTAAATAAGCTCAAGATTAACGATAACTACCCGACGCGTATAAAATTAAAAACTCTGATTCCTCTTGCTGATTATATTTTCAATTCTAAAAATATACTAAGATTAGTCATTGGAACGACGGTTATTCTCATAGGTTATTTTTTTTATTCAATTTTATTATCGGTTAATGCGCCTCCCTCCATAGTCATTATCTCGCCGAAAAACAATGAAGTCATAAGACAGGAAACATTTACCATAGAAGGATATACAAATAGCCCGCAAGTCAAAGTTATAGTAGATGGAGTAATTGCAGAATATATTGATGCAACAGGACGTTTTATAGTAAATGCAAGATTCAATCAGCCCGGATTGAAAAGATTTAATATCATTGCAGAAAACCAATTTCAAAAGAGAACCGAATACTCGCTTGATCTCATATACCATCCTCCTCAAAAAACACAAGAAAAAAAGAGTATTCGTATAAAAAATAATTCGCAATTTGAGCAAAAAATTCTCATTGCTTTTGATGGTAAGAAAATCTTTGATGAGTTCATTATTCCAACCAATGAATCAAGAGAATTCGAGTATGTCTCAAACATTGAGTTCAAAAATTTCAATTTTGAAGCTTTATCAATTTACTTAGATGATGACACGGAACCAATAAGATCTATTGACTCTACCGAATTTTCTATTAATATAGAGAGGGAACGTGTAATTTTAAGAATTAAATGATATATTTACTCGTTATCTTATATGTCAAAGTCTAAAAATAACCAAGCCAAACTGAATCAGCAAGATGAAATATTAAATATATTGCTAGTTCCAATTAGCATTGTTCTTGCAGGTGTTTTGATTACAGCTTCGATTCTATATTCCGCAAACGTTATATTAGAAAGAGATCAGTTAGTAACAAAAACTACACTAAGAAAAGTCCTGCAGGAAGAACTGAGTAAAAATCAAGCCAACATAGCACCACAACCAACCGTCCAAGCACCTTCACAACCAGTAACAGTCAGTGAAGATACGCTCAATAATCTCAAATCTACTCACGTATTATTTCTAGGGGACCGAAATAGTAAAATACACTTTACAGAATTTGCAGATCCAAGCTGCCCGTTTTGTAGTCTTGCTTCAGGAGATCCGGCTAAACTAGCTTCATATCCTGGATACACTCCTCCCATACCTGAAATTGAAAAATTAGTTAAAGATGGTAAAGCTAGCTATGCGTGGGTATATCTTCCAACACATGGCAATGGTGAAGTAGCTGCCCAAGTATTTTATTGTGCATATGAAAAAGGGGTATTTTGGGAAGTACATAATAAACTAATGGTCGGTGATGGCTACAACAAAGTCGAATATGAGGTTCGTAACGATGTGAATAAAGTCAATATATTATCTGATTATATTAAGGATATTGTAGATCCAGAATTTATTAATCAATGCGTCAAATCAGGGAAATATAAAGAACAGCTCAATAAAGATATGGCACTTGCAAATCAATGGTCTGTCTCCGGTACTCCTACTATATATGTAAATGTAGAACAAGCACAATCAGCAAACTTTGCTGATGTCCAGGCCTTAATATCGAAGTATCAAAATTAACATTTATTGTGACCTGTTAAGGGACTCTGGATAGTCTTGTGAAAGATTAAACATTTTTTATGATGACTTACAACAATTGAAGTATCAATAAGATTTTGATGAAGTTAGTTTGTAGATATCTAGTATAAAATTAGATGCGTAACATACTTCTTAAATATTTTTTTCGAGATATTTTTAAGCTCCGTAGCTAGCATTTATATTCACTAAATTTTTAAACTCTTTAGGGGAAATAAGCCCTTTTTCTGTAATATATCCTCCCGTTATATACTTAGCAGGAACGAAATCAAATGCCGGATTTACTACTCTGACTCGAGCAGGAGCATCCTTCCAAACTTCTATAGGATCTCTTTGCTCGATTTCAAGTAACTCGGGTTTTGAAGCCCGTAAGTCTAATTTCATAGATTGAGTTACTACATAGAAAGGTATATTAGCGGCTTTAGCAGCAATAGCTAAATTAAGAGTACCTACTTTATTAATTAAGTCTCCTTCAATCGTTATACCATCACTACCAACCAATATAACTTCTGGATTGGTATATCGTTTATCAAGAATAAAAGATGCCGCAGCAGAATCTACTATGTGAGTTACTTTGACACCAACTTCAGCTAACTTAGCTGCAGTAATTCTACCTTGATATAAGGGTCTTGTTTCAGTATTAATCACCTCAATATCAGCACTGATCTCGCCAATACGAATCAATACATCCCTAGCTAGTGAGGAATGACAATGAGTCATGAAGACTTTATAACCTTTCAATAGACTCACAGCATTTAATCGAATAATTTCATAAGATGCATCTATATAAGAAAAAAAACTTTCGATACGTTCAATGACTTTAATTCTAGCTTGTTGCTGATTTTGACATTCATCTAAATCATTAAGAATAAACGACATTGCATTATAAGTAAGAGGCTCATTTGGTCTGGCATTTGCAAACTCTAAACAATAGTGCTTTACTCTTGCAAGAAACTCATTGTAATCCGCTACTTTAAGATTAGTAATATAATCCAAAACCGCTTTTGCAGAAACTTTAGCAATATTTGTATTACCCTGTATTTTAAGATCTTTAATTGATCTTATTATTTTTTCTAACTCTTTTTCTGTCATATTTTAATAAATGACAATTTGATCCATCCCTAAAATTTGTTGCGCAAGCTCTAATCTAGATTTTGAAGTAGTATATAGCGTGTATAATACCTCACCTTTTGTGACGTTTTCCCCAATTTGTTTATGTAAATATATGCCAGCCTGACGTATACTAGGAGTACCGAGCGCATGTGAGACCTCTTTTACAAGGACATTTTGAATATCCTTTACCATACCATCCTTCCATGCTACAACATCATACCTTATATCTCCTAAAGGAATATCATTAGGTCTAATATCTGGGTTACCTCCTTGGGCTTGTATTAGCTTTTTGAACTGTTTATACGCTCTACCTGATACTAGTTCTTTTCTTGCGATTTCATAACCTTTGCCTGGCTTCGCTTCTTCTGCTAGCTCAAGTAATTCACCAGCAAGAGTCAGAGCAGTATACTCTAAAGGCAAGTATCTATCATCATCTTGCATTAAAACTTTTAATGTATCGATAGCTTCTAAATTTGGACCGATACCTCTACCGTCCGGACCTAAGGCCTGCCGTGTACAAACTTTGATCCGAATACCAAATTTTGCAGCTATTGTTTCAAATTTATATTGAATAAAAGGCACATCATCAGGATTCTCAACTTTTGTATCTGGACCATATGGAAGGTCCAAAACAAAATGCGTAAGCCCCATAGCAACCTTCTTCGCAAGAATACTGACAATAAATTTATCGTATAATTCGATACCTAGCGGCTTTTCTATCTCTATTAAAGCTTCATCAGCAGGAGCTAAATCTAATCCCCCACCCCACACAATACATGCATTGTTTTTTCTCACAAGATCTTCTATTTCGGAAGTAGTAAATTCCATGTGACAAAAAGCTTCCATCACATCTGTAGTTCCTGCTGGCGCTGTAATAGCACGAGTCGAAGTATTTGGAATCACTAGGCCAAGTGACGAAATGATGCTAACTATAATAGGTGTTATACCCTTACCTGCAAGACCTCCAATGCTATGCTTATCGACTACCTTTTCGTATGGCCACTTCAGCTTAACTCCTGAATCAGCCATCGACTTGGTTAAATAATATAACTCATTATCAGTAAATCCTGGATTAAAACCGCATGCAGCGAAGTATGTAGCTTCAATATCTCCAAGATAACCATTGACAATATCTTCAATGACAGATCTAATTTCTGATTCTTTGAGAGTTCCACCCAACAGTTTTTTTCGTATGGCTTCCAAAGACTTTGGCCTTGGCATCCAATCCAAAGCGAGTAAATCATTATTTTCCAATTCAAACTCCTCCCAAAGTACTTCATCTACCCCAACTTCCAATGGTTCAACTAATTTATCTGAAATTTCAACATGTACGATATGACGACTATGATTGACCGGAGAAACAGCTTCAAGCCGCATACCTGCAGTAATACCTTCGTCAATTGCAGTTTTTGAATTGATAAATACGACTCGCTTTTGTCCAAAGGAAATATCAAGCTTTTTTGACTTCAAATAAAACATATGTACATTACAAGATAAAAAATTTGCATTCAGTTATCAATACCCAGTTAAATTATGTACTTCGTCAAATCAGTAGTATCATTATTTATGGCGAAACTTTTAATAATTGACACATATGGGCTAATATTTCGTGCTTATCATGCATATCCATTGCTTACAACCTCTGATGGTAGACCTACAAATGCAATTTTTGGTTTTACGCAGATGCTCTTGAACTGTATCGAGAAATTCGCTCCGGATTTTATAGTCTGTAGTCTTGAGTCCGAAACACCAACATTTAGACATGAAATAGATAGTAATTATAAAGCTAATCGTAAAGAAGTTGATACTGAATTAAAAGTACAAATTCCTGAGATTATTAACTTAATAAGTAGACTCAATATTAAAGTGCTGCAAAAAAACGGATATGAAGCAGATGACGTGATTGGTAGTTTTGCCGTACAAAATCAAAATAAATTTGATTCAATAGAAATTATAACTGGGGATCGTGATCTTTTGCAGCTTATCTCTCCTAAAATTAGAATTTTTATGCCAGGAAAAAAATTCTCTGATCTCATCGAGTTTAATGAAATTACATTTTCTGAAAAATTCGGAATCCAAGTTTCTGATTATGTACTATATAAATCATTGATTGGAGATAGTTCTGACAATATCAAAGGCGTTCCAGGCATAGGTCCAAAAAGCGCCACTGAAATAGTCAAAAAGTTTCATTCAGTCGAAGCAATTCTTGCAAATCTAGACGAATTACCTCCTCGTATAGCCGAAGCAATATCAGAAAACCAATATCTTTTAAAGAAATACTATGATTTATCAAAAATTAAATGTGATCTTGAAATTGATCTCACGCCTGAAGATTTAAAAGTAAAAAGAATGAACATCACAGCTCTTCGCCAAATTTTGGATGAATATGAGTTCAAATCGCTCAGTACAAAAATAGCAAAGTTTATCGATAAATTCGAGAAAAAATATCATGGATTCGATATTTTTGATACTGAAAATATAAAGTATAAAAGTCTAGAACTCGAATATACTATAGTAGATTATATTAATTTTGAACAAAACACAGCCTATGTCATCAAAACTTCTGATCATCATCTAAGACTTGGCAATGGAAAAGAATTTATAGAAATAGATCAGACAGAAATTTACAATTTTGTCATTTTAAAACAAATACGTAAATTTATCGGTTTCAATCTAAAAGATTTCATTAAACTATTAATCAAATCCGGTATTCATCATATAGAGAACTTCGAGTTTATCGATTTGAAACTAGCATGGCACTTAATCAAAAATACATTAACATTTGATCACATAAACGAACTTTGTAAATATCTACAGCTAACCTCATATGTGGCTGTATATCACCATACTTTAGAACAAATTCAGAAAAATGAACTAGTAAATCTTTTTGAAATAGAAAAAAAAACTACAAATAGTACTTGCATTAATGGAATTTGAAGGTATACATTGCGACAGAACTTATCTTAGTCAACTCGCAATAGATTATCAAACACAAATCGATCTCATAAAAAAACAAATTTTCGATTTTGTAGGGCACGAATTTAATCCTGCATCGACAAAAGAGTTAGGTCATATACTCTTTGAAGTACTTCAAAATTACCAGTTATAAAAAAAACAAAAACAGGCTATTCAACTGATGATAGCACTTTGACTAAACTAGAAGGTCTGAGTGAA